>CAZPZU010000081.1:0-24311 GCA_964591135.1 uncultured Gemmatimonadaceae bacterium
GCGGCCGCCTCCTGGGAGAGCCCCAGGGAGTCACCCAGGTAGTCGCTGACCTCCTGGATCTCCACGCGCTGATAGTTGTGACCCAGGATGACGGCGTTCAACTCGGCCTTGCGGGCGCGGATGCGCGCACGCAACTCCTCGGGAGGGAGCGCCGAGTACTCGAGGATCGAGGGGAGGGCGCCCCGCAGGACGCCGGCCGGGGAGATCAAACCGTGAACGAGCTCCCGCACCCGCATCCACCGGATGCGTTGGGGTTCCGGAACGTGAATCCCTGACCCATGAAGCTCGTGACGTAGTCGATCTCGACGCCTTCGAGGTACTGGGCACTGAAGGGATCGACGAACACCTTCACGCCGCCGACGTCGAGGACCTCGTCGTCGGTCTCGGGCGCGTCCTCGATGTTCAGCCCGTACTGGAAGCCGGAGCACCCGCCGGGCAGGACCGCAACGCGCAAACCCGCGCCACCCTCCACCCCGTGCTCCTGGATGAAGTCCTGGACCTTCTCGGCCGCCGTCTGCGTCAGCGTCAGCATCGGTTCTCCTGCCCTCCCGCATGCACCGGTGCGTGATGGATCAACCTGTTCACCACGTTTACGAAATACCCGAACCCTGGTCCAGGGTTTCGATCCCGCGTCCGTCGTGAAACGAAAAAGCTATCCGAGCCCCGAAAGGGGGTCAACGGCGTGCGGGGCCGTCCGCGGCGCGTCGGTCACGGGCAAGCACGAGGCGTGCCGCGGCGCCGAGATCGTCCACGACGGTCACCCCGTCCGGGGCGTCCCCCTCCTGCCCCGCACCGTAGCCCGTGCGCACGAGGATCCCGCGCCCGCCCAGCGTCAGCGCCGGCAGCACGTCGGCGACCTTGTCGCCCACGTACCACGACGCGGCGAGGTCCAGGTCGAGGTCGCGGGCGGCCTGCTCGTACATGCCCGTACCCGGCTTGCGGCAGGTGCACGGCCCCGTGAAATCCGGATGGTGCGGACAGTAGTACGTGCCGTCGACCGACACTCCCCACTCGTCGAGCACCTGGTCCAGACGCGCCGCGACGCGGCGGTAGTCGTCCTCGGTGTACAGGCCGCGCGCGATCCCCGACTGGTTCGTGACCACGACCAGGGCGTAGCCGGCCTCACGCAAGGCGTCGAGCGCCTCCGTCGCCCCGTCGACCATCTCGACGCCGGCCGGATCGGCCAGGTACTCGCGCTCGACCATCAGCGTGCCGTCCCGGTCGACGAAGACCGCCGGCCGCAGGGCTGCCCTCACGCACCCACCTCGCGCAGTGCCTCGACGACGCGTCGCACCAGCGCGTCGATCTCATCCTCCTGGACCGTGCGCACGTCGAGGAGGAGACGGTCGTCCTCGATCCGCCCCACCACGGGCGGATCGCCCTCCCTGAGAGCGCGGGCCAACGCCTGCGCACCCACGTTGCCGAGGACCACGGCCCAGGAGGGCAGCGGGACGTCCGGACACGTGCCGCCACCCACCGCGCCGGCGGTCGGCTCGGTGCCGGCCGCGACGATCCCACGGGCCAGGAGCGCTTCGGCCAGAAGCTCCGCACGCCTGCGGATCGATTCCTCCGGCTCGGCGATCATGCGGAGCACCGGGATCTCCCGGAGCGCCCGGGCGGGATCGCGGTAGAGTCGCGCGGTGGCTTCGATGCCCGCCAGGGTGACCTTGTCCACCCGCAGCGCGCGGCACAGCGGGTTTTCCCGCATCGCGGCCACGATCCGCGCGCGACCGAGGGCGATGCCCGCCTGAGGCCCACCCATGAGCTTGTCTCCGCTCACCACCACCAGGTCCGCACCCTCGGCGAGCGCCTCGCGGGCGCGCGGCTCCCTCGGCAGCCGCAGGTCCACCGGGTCGGCGAACAGACCGGAGCCGAGGTCGAACACGACCGGCACCCCCGCCGACGCCCCCACCGCGGCGAGCTCACGGATGGACGCCTCCTCCGTGAAGCCCGTCATGCGGAAGTTGGAGCGGTGCACCTTCAGCAGCGCGCCCACCTCTCCGTAGCGCAGCGCCTCCTCGTAGTCCCCGGCCCGGGTGCGGTTCGTGCTCCCTACCTCGATCAGCCGGGCCCCCGATCGCTCGAGGATCTCCGGAATGCGGAACCCGCCACCGATCTCGACGAGCTCACCGCGCGATACGATCACGCCGCGTGCACGCGCGAGGGTGTTCAGGGCGAGCACGAGGGCGGCGGCCGCGTTGTTGACCACCAGCGCGGCCTCGGCATCGGCCAGCTCCGCGAGGAGGTCCGCGCAGTGCACGTAGCGCGAGCCCCGCTTCCCCTCCTCCAGGTCGTACTCGAGGTTCGTGTAGCCCCGGGCGGCCTCCGCCATCGCGTCGCGGGCCACTACCGCGAGCGGTGCGCGGCCGAGGTTCGTGTGCAGCACCACGCCCGTCGCGTTGATCACGCGCCGCAGGGACGGAACCGCATCCTCGGCCAGGCTCGCCGCGACCTCCTCCGCCCACCAGGTGGCCGACGTCATGTCCCCGGGGCCCAACCCGGAGGCCAACTCCGTGCGCAGCCCGTTCAGACGCTCGCGCAGGTGGGCCAGGATCCGCTCCCGCGGGTAGCGCGCCAGGAGCGGCCGGAAGTCGTCGGACGCGAGCAGCGCATCCACGGACGGAAGAAGTCGCCTGGGGTCCGTCATCGGTTTCGCCCCCGGAGGAAGACCAGCGCCGTGTCGGGCGGCACGGTGTCGGCAGCCGGCACCGTGTCCGGGACGGACGTGCTGTCGTGAGCCGCGGCCGTGTCGGCCGGCGTCTTCCGGACGAGGTCCGCCTCCCCACCTCCGTCCGGGAGTCCGTTGATGTTCACGGCACCCTGCACGGTCACCGCGTACGTGGTGTCGGCCATCGGTGGCTCGCGCAGCTGGACCACCAGTCGTCGCCCGGGGAGGGTCTCCCCTTCGGGCCCCGTGGGCGGGGCGCCGCCCGCCGCGGGGCGCCCCCCCGCGCCCCCGGCCACGGGAGGTAGATCCGGAGGTCCGGCAGGCCGCGCGGGACGCGCCGCCACGGTCGGCCGCCCACGGGTGCTGTCCGGAGCCGCTCCGGTCGTGTCGACCCCCGCGGTGTCCGGGCGGACCGGCGCAACGGGCACGGTCATGGTGTCACGCACGCGCGCCTCCCGCGCCGCCCTCACGGAGTCTCGACGGGCGATGTCGGCCCTTGTGTCCTCGACGTAGACCGCGTACTCGGCCTCGTCGAAGACGCGTACGATCCTCTCACTCCTTCGCCCTTCCCGGGAGATGTCGACCTCGATGTCCGCGGATGCCGCCGCGGGGTCGAGGTAGTCGTCGAACAACAGCACCACCCTGACGGAGTCGAGCATCGTCGCCGAGGTTAGGTGGGCGGGGGTGGTGTCCGGCTGCAGCACGGGAATGTCGGTGAAGAGCGTGTCCGGCCCACTCAGCGAGTCGGTGCGCACGCCCTGCGGCTCCATGGGGTCGACCTCATCGTTCCGGTTCCGGTCCTCGAAGGCCGTCAGCCGATACGCGCCTGGTACCAGATAGCGGAACGCGTAGATCCCCCCGGTGTCGGTGCGGGCCAGGTAGACCGTGGAGTCCTCCGTCGTCGCCGTCACGACCACGTCGTCCATGCCGCGGCCGGTGATGCGATCCCACGCCAGCCCCGCGATCGCCGAGGGGACGATCTCGGCGCCCGTGGAGAAGACGAGATCGACGGGATCCGGCATGGTGTTGTTGAACAGGTCCTTGATCACCGGCAGCAGGGTGACCCTGTAGACACGGCCGGGCTCGAACCCGCCGCCGACGGTGACTTCGAGCGAGCGGCGGCCGTGGGACACCCGGACGTTGCCGGTCAGCGGCGAGACGAGCACCGCGTCGTCCAGGGTGCCGGTGGAGGGCCGCTCGCTGATCCGCTCGTCGAAGCGGAAGACGACGGGACCGTCGAACGGCTTCGTGAGGACGGTGAAGGTGTCGGGCTCGGTCGCGACGACCACCGGGGGACGCCGGTCCTGGGGCCCTCCGGGCGGCGCACCCTGGCGCGCACAAGCGCCGATGAGACCGACCCCGGCGACCGCCAGGAGCGTGAGCAACGCGCGCGGCTTCGTGGGGGATGGCATCGAGCCCTCAGGAGGCCCCTTCGGAAGGATCCAGGCTGCGCAGCTTGTCCTGCAGCTTGCGCGCCTGCTCCCGGAGGGAGTCGGCCTTGTCCCGCTCGCGCGCCACGACGTCGGTGGGGGCTTTCGACACGAACGCCTCGTTCTCCAGCTTCCGCTCCGTGGCGCGGAGCTGTTCCCGGATCCTCGCGATCTCTCCGCGCAGCCGATCCGCCTCGCGGGCGATGTCGATCACACCCTCCAGCGGGAGGAAGAGCTCCGCGCCGTTCTTCATTACCGCGTGCGCTCCCACGCCGGAAGTGGTCCCGTCGGACGACACGCTACCGATGCGTGCCAGACGCTCGAGCGCGGCGCCCTGCGTGGCCACCGTGGCCGCGAACCCTTCGTCGGCCGTCCGGAGGTGGACGTGGATACGCTGCCCCTCCGCGACGCCGTACTCCTTTCGCAGGCGGCGCACCTCGACGATCAGCGCCTGGAGCGAAGCCATGCGGCTCTCGGCGTCCGCGTCCCGGCGGCCGGGGTCCGGCGTCGGCCAGGGCGCGATGATCAGGTCGTCGGGACGCCCCTCCCCTGCCGGCCAGGGAAGCCGCGACCACAGCTCCGCCGTGACGAAGGGCACGATGGGGTGGAGCAGCCGGAAGGTCCCGTCGAGGACGGTCACCAGGGTGGTGCGCGCCGCCTCACGGCTCACCGCGTCGGCGTCGCCGCCCAGGCGTGCCTTGACCAGCTCCAGATACCAGTCGCACAGCTCGCCCCAGAAGAAGTGGTAGAGGTCCTCCGCCACCTCGTGGAGCCGGAAGCGCTCCAGGTCGCGGGTTGTGGAGGCGACCGCGTGGTCGAGCCGTGATAGGATCCAGCGGTCCTCGAGCTCCAGGTCGTCACGGACCTCCGCCAGCGGCCGCACCGGATCGTCGCCCAGGCTCATCAGCGCGAAGCGGCCCGCGTTCCAGATCTTGTTCGAGAAGTTGCGCCCGACCGCGAACGAGCCCTCGACGTCCTCGTGGTCCAGGGAGATGTCGGTCCCGATGGCGCAGGCGCTCACCAGCGTGTAGCGCATCGCGTCGGCCCCGTAGGCCTCCACGACCTGCAGGGGGTCGATGCCGTTGCCCAGGGACTTCGACATCTTGCGCCCCTTGGCGTCGCGGACCGTCCCGTGCAGGAACACTTCGGTGAAGGGGGCCTCCCCCATGAACTCGTACCCGGACATGATCATGCGCGCGACCCAGAAGAACAGGATCTCGGGGGCCGTCACCATCGTGTGGCCCGGATAGAACGCACGCAGGTCGTCGGTCTCCCGCGGCCAGCCGAAGACGGAGAACGGCCACAGCCACGAGCTGAACCAGGTGTCGAGCACGTCGGGGTCCCGCTCGAGTCGCTCGCCGCCGCACTTCGGGCAGGATGTGGGGTCTTCCCGGGCCGCGATCACCTCGCCGCAGCCGCAGTACCACACGGGGATGCGGTGGCCCCACCAGAGCTGCCGGGAGATGCACCAGTCGCGGATGTTCTCCATCCAGTGCTCGTAGACCTTCTTCCACCTCTCGGGGGTGAAGGTGATCGTGCCGTCGCGCGACGCCTGCAGCGCAGGCTCCGCCAGCGGCTTCATCCTGACGAACCACTGAAGCGAGAGGCGCGGCTCCACCACCGTGCCGCACCGGTAGCAGTGCGGCACCGCGTGCGCATGGGCGCTCTCGCCCGCCAGCAGCCCCTTCTCGTCCAGCGCCTTCAGCACCGCCTTGCGGGCTTCGAAGCGGTCGAGGCCACGGAACGCTTCCGGAGCGTTGTCGCCCATGCGGGCGTCGGGCGTCATCACGTCGAGGAGAGCGATCCCCGTCCGCCCCGCGATCTCGAAGTCGTTCGGATCGTGCGCGGGGGTCACCTTCACCATGCCGGATCCGAACTCCGGGTCGACGAGGTCGTCGGCCACGATGGGAATCACGCGTCCGGTGAGCGGCAGCTCGACGTCCGCGCCCACCAGGCCCCGGTAGCGCTCGTCGTCCGGGTGCACCGCAACCCCCGTATCGCCCAGCATCGTCTCGGGCCGGGTCGTGGAGACGGTCAGGTACCATCCTCCGTCCTCGAACCGCCCGATGGCCTCGGCGCCGCCCCGGGCCGCATCCTCGGCTGCGCCCCAGGCCGACTCCGCCAGCGGGTACCGAAGGTGCCAGAGCCGCCCCTGCGTCTCCTCCGGTTCCGCTTCCTCGTTCGACAGGGCCGTGTGACAGCGGGGGCACCAGTTGATGATGTACTCGCCCCGGTAGACCAGCCCCTTCTCGTAGAGGCGGACGAAGACCTCCCGCACGGCGCGGCTGAGATCGTCGTCGAGCGTGAATCGGGTGCGCTCCCAGTCGCAGCTCGCGCCGATCGCCTTGAGCTGCTCCAGGATCGTCCCGCCGGTCTCGTGCACGAAGTCCCACACCTCCGCCACGAAGGCGTCCCGCCCGAGGTCGTCGCGCGTGCTCCCCTCCGAGGCCAGCTTGCGCTCGACCACGTTCTGCGTCGCGATCCCCGCGTGGTCGGTCCCGGGCACCCAGAGGGAGGCCCGGCCCTGCATGCGCCGCCAGCGGATCAGGACGTCCTGGATCGTGTTGTTGAGCCCGTGCCCCATGTGCAGGACCGCGGTCACGTTCGGCGGCGGAATGACGATGACGTACGGTTCGCGCCCGTCGTCGAGCACGGCGGAGGCCGGCACATGGAAGTGCCCGCCGTCCTGCCACGCGCGGTAGCGGTCGGGCTCGATGGCCCGTGGGTCGAAACGGGTGGCCAGCTCCTGCGACACGACGGCTCCGGGGTTTGTCGGGACGGGCCGCCGACTCACGGCCCGTTTACGATCGAACCCCTAAGATGGCAGACCCGGCAAGGGTTTGGTACCGATGGACCCCGTTCTGGCACACGTCCACCGTGCGTCCCCTCTCACCGCCGTACCCTGGACGTATCCGGCTTCTGCTGCGCGGCCCGCTCCTTGTCCCGTCGCTCGCGGATGGCCTGCGCTCGCTCCTTCCACGAGTCCCGCATGGCGCCCGTCTGGGCACCGCGCTGGATCTCCTTCCACTCCCATGCCCGGCGCGCCACCGCGTCCCGCTGTCCCACCGGGGTCCCGAAGCTGAACGGGAGGGGAAGCGTGAGCCCGCCCAGGTGGAGCTTGCCCTCCGACACGCCCCACTTGCGGCCCTGGGCGTCGGTCGTGGTCCAGTCGGTGAGCGCCCGCTGCGCCTCGGCGATCGCCGACATCGAGTCCTGCCACTCGGTGATGCGGCCGGCCAGCTCCAGCTCGAGGCGCTGCTCCATCGTCAACTCGTTGAGATCCGGATCCAGCGGAGCCCACAGCCTCGGATCGGAGAGGTGGGGCCGAAGGCGCTCGGCCGCGGTGGGGCCCGGGGCGACGATCCCGGGACGGTTCGCGTCGGATACGTCCGGGACCCCCGGGTTGACGGCTGGCCTCGAGGTCGGCCGCACTTCCGCCGGCGCCGAGGGGCGATCGCCGGTGGTCTCGACCTCGCGCAGGCGGATCACCCGCATCCCCGGAACCGGCTGCCCGCCCGCACTGGGCGCGACCGAGGGGAGCGATCCGCCGGGTCGGACCTGGAGGAGGCGGGAGAACGCCACCACCGCCAACGCGTGCACCGCCAACGAAACGGCGAGTCCCATCCGCAGGGCGCTGCGATGGGACACACCAGGGCGGCGGTAGCCGGCGCCCCGGTCCGAACGCGGAACCGCGCTGCCGGCCGGACGTTTCATGCTCACTTCGTAACCCGCCCCCGGGGCGCGGTTCCGGGGCTACTCCGCGCCGGGGGGGCCGTCACAGCACCCGGGCCAGCCTCGCCGCCGCTTCCTCCAGGCGGGCCTCCGGGACCGTGAGCGCGATACGGAAGAAACCCTCACCACCCTCCCCCAGGCCTGCGCCAGGCAACACCATCACGCCCTCCTGGTCGAGGCAGCGTCGGGCGAAGTCCCGGGAGGGCTCGCCCGTCGGCACCGGGATCCACAGGTACATGGTCGCGCGCGGCTTCGACACCTCGAACCCCGCCGTGCACAGCGCCTCGAACGCGCGGTCGCGGCGAGCCTCGAAGACGGCGACGTTGCCCGGTACCCAGCCGTCCCAACTCTGCAGCGCCGCGACCCCGGCGGCCTGGACGGCCAGGAACACCCCGGTGTCCATGAAGGTCTTGACCTGCGTCAGCGCCGCCACGAGCGCGTGGTTTCCCACGGCCCATCCCAACCTCCACCCCGTCATGTTGTAGGTCTTGGAGAGGGAGTGGAACTCGATGGCCACGTCCCGGGCTCCATCGTACTCCAGGACGCTCGGCGGCCGATAGCCGTCGAAGGCGATCTCGGAGTAGGCGTGGTCGTGGACGAGAACGATGTCGTGCTCGCGGCAGAAGTCGATCGCCTGCCGGAAGTACGCCTCCGGGGCCGACGCGGCCGTCGGGTTGTTCGGGTAATTCAGATAGAGGATCCGGGCGCGCTCGACGACCCTCGCCGGCAACGTGTCGAGCGGTACCAGGAAGTCGTGCTCCGGCACCAGCGGAACCGTCCACGCCTCCCCTCCCGCCAACAGCGTGCCGCCGAGGTACGCCTGGTAGCCCGGGTCCGGGACGATCCCCACGTCGCCCGCATCGACGAAGGCGAGCGGGAGGTGCGCGATACCCTCCTTGGAGCCGATGAGCGGGAGCACCTCGGTCCAGGGGTCGACGGTCACGCCGAAGCGCTTCTCCATGAAGCCGGCGATCTCCTGGCGAAACGCGGGCAGGCCGACCTGGAACGGATAGCGCGACATCGTCGGATCCCCGACCGCGTCCCGGATCGCCTGGACGACCGCCGGTGGAGGCGCCAGGTCGGCGTCCCCGGCGCCGAGATCGATCACGTCGACCCCCTTCGCCTCCAACTCGAGACGTCGCTCCTTGAAGCCCGCGAGCGGGTAGGCCGGCAGCGCCCGGAGGGCCCGGCTCTTCACGGGGCTCATGCCGGCTCCTCGAGCACGGGGTTCTTCACCGAGCCCACGCCCCTCACTTCGATCTCCACCTCGTCGCCGGCGGCGAGCGGCCCCACGCCTTCGGGCGTACCGGTCGCGATCAGGTCGCCCGGCTCCAGCGTCATGATCCGGCTGATGTGAGCCACCAGGAAGGGGATCGAGAAGACCATCTCGGAGGCGGGCGCGTCCTGGCGGACCTGTCCGTTCACGCGCGTCGTGACCCCCAGGGCGTCCCGCGGGACGTCCGCCCACGCGACCGGCGTCCCCACCGGGCAGAACGTGTCGAAGCCCTTGGCCCGGGTCCACTGACCGTCCTTCTTCTGGAGATCGCGGGCCGTGACGTCGTTGAGGGGGACCAGGGCGTCCACGTAGGACCAGGCGTCGCCCTCGGGCACCTTCCAGGCGCGCGTGCCGATCACCACGCCGATCTCCCCCTCGAAGTCCACGCGCCCCGCGCCGCGCGGGAGCACGATCGGCTCACCCGCGTCGAGGAGCGCCGAGGGAGGCTTCAGGAAGATGAGCGGCTCGGTGGGAACGTCGTGGCCGAGCTCCGCGGCGTGCTTCACGTAGTTGCGGCCGACGCAGACGATCTTGGTGGGGGAGAGGGAAGGCATGCTGCCGCCTCCGGCGCCACGGCGCCGTCATGGGTTCATGGGGAGCGCACCGGTGAAAAGAGAAAGGCCGCCCCGTGCGTCCGCAGGGCGGCCTTCGACCTCCGAGGCCGGTGGCCTCAGTGCGAATGCGATGGCGAGTCCGTGTGCGACCAGGCGTGGATCCACGTGCCGACCAGGGCCCCGATGCCCGCGATCGCGAGCAGGCACCCGATGACGGTCCACCAGAAGCCGAGATCACTGTGGCCCGCCTCCCACCCCGCCATGCTGTTCTTGAACGCACCCATGGCGATGATGAGATAGACGACGCCGATGACCAGGCCTGCATGCTTCTTCATGAGGTTCCACGGTGCGAAGGTCGGGGCAGCGCGGGTATCCTCCCGCCGGACGCAGCAATCTACGGTGCCGCCCGGGTCCGACCAAGGGCTTCGGAGGCGGGGCCGTAGAACGTCCGCAGGTGCCGCCGGACTTCCTCCCACGGACCCTTCACGAGGGGTGCCTCCGGGAGCGAGTCCCGCAGGTAGCGACCGTACCGGCGTGAGACCAGCCGGTCATCGAGCACCAGCACGGCTCCTCGGTCCGAGCGGGATCGCACCAGCCGCCCGAAGCCCTGCTTGAGCCGGAGCGCGGCGTGCGGGAGCATGAACTGGTGGAAGGAGCTGCCACCCGCCCGCTCGATGGCTTCCATCCGGGCTGCCGTGATCGGCTCGGTCGGCACCCGGAACGGCAGCTTCTGCAGGATCAGTCCCCGAAGCGGCTCTCCCGGCACGTCCACCCCCTCCCAGAACGACGCCGTCCCGAGGAGGATCCCCCGCTCGGCACGAATGAAGCCTCGCAGCAGGCGGTGCCGGTCCTCCTCCCCATGGACGAAGAGCGGCCAGCGCCCCTCCACCCCGGCGCCCCGGAGGATCTCGGCCACCCGACGCAGCGCGGCGTGGGAGGTAAAGAGCGCGAAGAGCCCGCCGTCGCTGAGCGTGGCCACCTCGGCCACGACCCTTGCCGTGGCCTCCTGGAAGGTGTCGCCCCCCGACTCCGCGGCGGGCAGGTCCGTCGGCACGACCAGCACCGTCTGCGTCGCGTAGTCGAAGGGAGAGGGGACGAGGCGCTCCTCCACCGACAGCGGCTCGTCCAGGCCCTCGATGTCGCCAGTGGCCAGCCCCAGTCGCTCGCGCAGGAAGTCGAAGCTCCGCCGCGTGGCCAACGTCGCGGATGTCAGCACCGTCGTTGCCACCCGGGTGAAGAGGGACTCGCGCAGCACGGGGCCGAGCTCGATGGGAGCGGCGGCCATGGTCAAGTTGGATCGCTTCCCCCTCCCGCGCGTCTCCAGCCAGCGCACGTACGCGGAGGCCTGGTCCCCCGGCGCCAGCACGACCCGGACGCCGGACGCCATCGCAGCGAGACGCCGCTCGACGCTGCGCAGGTCCAGGAGGCGACCCTCCAGGCGGTCCGCCAGCGCCTCGTCCAGATCGACCCGCGCGCGCAGCTCCGAGAGCTCCCGCTCCAGCGTACCCAGCGTCGCGACCAGCGCCGCCAGCCGCTCGCGGATCTCCTCGCGGTCCGCAGGCTCGCCGATGCCCGTGGGTCCGAGGCGCGCCGTCGTGTCCTCCGGCCCCACGAAGCCTTCCAGCGCCCCCACGAAGCCCTCGACCACCGCGCGGGCCCGACCCAGCGCCGGCCTGACACGGTTCTCGATGCGCTCCCTCAGCTCGGCTGCCTCGTCCGCCCCGGCCACGCCTTCCTGCAGCGCCGTGAGGATCCCGCGTCCCCGGCGGTCCAGTCGGGAGAGCGCGCGGAACAGCGCCCGGCGGCTGACCTCCACCCCGAGGTGCTGCGTGGCCGCGTCCTCCACGTTGTGCGCCTCGTCCAGGATCAGCCGCCTGTACGCGGGGAGCACGGCCGACTGTGTGTAGTTCTGAGTGGCGCGGCGGACCGCGAGGTCCGTGAAGAGGAGGTGATGGTTCACCACGAGCAGCTCCGCCGCGGCGGCCTGGCGGCGAGCGCGCTGATAGAAGCACTGCTGGAAGTGGGGGCAGCGGGCCCTCAAGCACACGTCGGGGTCGCTCTGCACCTCCTCCCACAGCTCCTCGGAGGGCTGGAAGGAGAGGTCGGACAGGGAGCCGTCCTCCGTGCCCCGCATCCACTCGAGCAGCGCCTCGACCTCGGCGGAGCGGTCCTCCTCGAACAGCGACACCTGGGTCTCGGCCGCCAGCAGGGCCCGACGGATCGAGACGTAGTTGCCGCGCCCCTTGACCAGCGCCCAGCGCACCTCTCCCCCGACGATGCGCCGCACCAGCGGGAGGTCCTTGCCGGCGAGCTGCTCCTGGAGGTTGATGGTGTTCGTGGATAGCACGGTGCGCTCCCCGTTCTCCTGTGCCCAGCGCACGGCAGGCAGGAGGTACGCGAGCGACTTTCCCGTGCCGGTACCCGCCTCCACGACGCCGACCCCGCCCTCGTTGAAGCGCCGCGTGACCGCGCGCAGCATCTCCCGCTGGCCCGGCCGGTCCTCGTAGCCCTCGTGGAGCGCGGCGAGCGGGCCCTCCGGGCCGAGCAGCGCGTCGAGGGCCTCGGGGTCGAGCGGAACGATCTCACGGGGCGGTGGAGGCTCGACCACCACGTAGAGCCGCGTCGCCTCGTTGTCCACGATGGCCGAGCCGATGCCGCGCTCGTAGAGCTGGGCCGCGACGCGCATGTCCGCGTCCGAGGGCTCCAGGACGCCCGACGGGTGGTTGTGCAGCATCACGCCGCCCTCCCGGGCGTCCCGCGCGGCCGCGAGCACCGCGTCGAAGTTGCCCCGGGACACCGCCCTGGGCTCGTGGACGCGACGGTGCTCGTCCACCTCCGCGAGGAAGCACACCTCCCGTCCACCGGCTCGCTCGATCTCGCTGCGGATCTGCCTGCGTGCCGCATCCCCCAGCCTCAGGGGTCGGAGCTTCCGCCTGCGGGCCCCAGACGCGGCCGCCTCGGCTTCCTCGTCCGGCTCCAGGCCGTCGAGCCCCGCGAGCACGGCCCTCCCCGGGTGCACGGGGAAGCCTTCGGGAAAGTCGGGAGGGTCTTCGCGGAGGCGGCGTACCATGTCGTGGAAGCTAACCTCGACCGCACGCCGGTAAGAGAAGAGCGGGCGTCAGGTCTTCAGCTTCTTCTTCTTCGCGGCCGGGAAGAGGACGTTGTTGAGGATGAGCCGGTAGCCGGGCGAGTTCGGGTACAGCGCCAGGTCCGTCTGCGGGTCCCCGATCTGGTGCTCCGGGTCCTCCGGGTCGTGTCCACCGAGGAACGTCCACGTCCCTTCGCCGAGGGTGCCGTGGATGTATTTCGCCCAATCACCCTCCTGCGCGAGGATGATCACGCCGGGCTTGATCCGGTCCAGGCGGAAGGAGGTGGTCAGCCCGTAGAAGTCCGGCAGGACGGACTCGTGATCCTGCGTGAGCATGGCCGGCACGGGGTCGAACTTGGCCGAGAATTCGAATAAGGTATAGGCACCCAAGTCTTTGCGCCACGGTGTGTTGACCTGATGCGCATCGATGTCGCTGAAGGCGTTCACGGAGGGCGCGATCTGCACCTCCGCGTTCTGGAAGGCGAGCGCCTGGCTCCAGTCCATGTGCGCGGAGGCGTCCGGATCCGGAGGGGTTCCGTCGGAGTAGGCCGCCGCGATGTCGGTCTTCCCGGCCGCGAGTGCCAGGTCCAGCGTCTCGGTGGCCGAGCACATGGCGAAGACGAACCCCCCGCCCTCGATGTACGCCCGGATCTTCCTCGCGACGGCCTTCTTGAGCTCCGGCACCGAGGAGAAGCCGTGGGAGCGCGCCACCTCCTGGTTGCGGGCGACCTCGTCCTGCAACCACGGCGCGCCGGCGTAGGTCAGGTAGAACTTCGAATACTGCCCCGTGAAGTCCTCGTGGTGGAGGTGGATCCACTCGTACTGCTTCAGGTCCGTGTCGAGCACCTCGGGGTCCCACAGCGTCTCGTAGTCGATCCCGGCGTACTCGAGCGCCATCGTCACCGCGTCGTCCCACGGCGTCGAGTTGGGCGGTGTGTAGACCGCCACCCGCGGTGCCTTCTCCAGCGGCACGGCCTCCATGTTCGAATCGGCGATCGTCGCACGGATCCTCGCCTCCGCCCCCGCGTCCACCGGCTCGATGCTCACGCCGCGGATCGCTGCCTCCCGGCGCACGTCCGGCCGGTCCGCCAACAGGAACGAGCCACCCCTGTAGTTCAGCAGCCACTCGGCCTTGAGCCCTTCCTTGAGCGTCGAGTACGTGAGCCCGTAGGCCTTCAGGTGGTTCTGCTGCGTGCGATCCATCGGCACGAGCAGCCACTGCGCCGTGGCAGGCCGTACCGACACGGCCAGCGCTGCGATTGCGATCAGCCACGGAGCCGCGCTCCGCTTCATCCGCTCATCCTCCTCAGCCGCTCGAGTTCGCGGCGCGCGTCCGGGACGACCGCCGCGTTCGGACGGTTCGTGACAAGGTCCTCCAGGAGGCGTATGGCTTCCTCCACGCCGTCCGGCGTCCTCGCGCGATAGCGCGCCAGCGCCAGCGAGGCCTCCGCGGCCTCGGGTGCGTCGGGGTAGCCCTCCAGCAGCCGGACTCTCAGCCCGGCGGCCGTTTCCTCCGTGACGGCCATGCGGGCCGCCTCGGCCAGGAGCGCGCCACGATCTCCCTCCGGCACTTCCTCGAGTCCGTCGCCCACCAGCGCCGCCGCGTCGTCCCCCTTCCCTTCGTGGGCACGCACGCCGGCGTGCGCCAGCAGGTTCGCGCCGGCCGGAGACAGGCGGCCGAGCAGTCCCACGAACTGGATGACCCCGGTCGCCTGCGACGGAGGCAGGCCGGGCAGCGCGAGGAGGAGCGCCTGGCGACCTTGGGCCAGGTCACCTCCCTCGAGGAGGAGGTAGCCGCGCTGGAGCGCGCTACGCGGCCCCTGGATGCCTTCCAGCACGGCGGCGGCGCCGTCTGCGTCACCCCGCGTCAGGAGCGCCCCGGCCACCGTGGCGGCCAGCTCGTCCAGCTCGGGTGCGTCGGGGAAGTCCCTGCGGAAGTCGTCCAGCAACCCCCGCAGCCGCGCAGGGCTGGCGCTCCCGCTCTCGAGCTCGATTACCCGCCCGGAAGCCCGCCGGTGATCCACCGATCCGGGGGTGAACGACCTCACGACCCTTCGCTGTGCCTCGAGCGCCGCCGCCGTGTCCCCCTTCGCGAGCGAGATCTCGACCAGCCGTTGGTCGAACTGGCGGCGTTCGGCGGGCGAATCCGCCTCCTGGCCAAGCTCGCCGTACGCCCATGTGGCCACGTCGCCCAGCTGGGCATCCCGCGCGCGGCGCGCCACGTCGGAGAGGAAGGAGGCCCGGGCGCGGTCGTCCAGACCTTGCGCGACGCGCCGTGAAAGCGCGAGCGCCTGGTCCGGGAGACGGAGCTCCACCGCGACGAGCGCCCCCGCGCGCACGCGTCTCGGGTCGCTCGAGCGGGCGAGCGTGTCCACGAGCTTGCGCCCCGCTGCCGCGCCGCCCTGGGGCAGGCCGGCGAGCCGACGGGTGATCGCCCGGATGTCCGTCCCCTCCGCGCCGGCAACCTTCGCCCACTCGGACACGGCGTCGTCGACGCGGTCCTCCTGGGCCAGCACGTCCCCCGTCTCCAGGGCGAGAACATCCCCTCCGCCCAGCGCCGCCCGCCCCCGGCGCAGGACCTCGAGCGCGCGCTCCGGACCGAACGCCTGCTCGTAGATGCGCGCAACCTCCCGATAGGCGGTCTCCGAGCCGGGCTGGGACCGGAGCCAACCCTCGGCCTCGTCCTCGACCGCTCCCAGCGAGTCCACCTCGACGAGCACGCGCAGCTTCAGGGAGCGGACGCCCGACGCCCCTGCGTCGTGGGCCAGGAAGGTGTCCGCCACCGGGAGGATGGCGCGTGGGTCACCCTGGGCGCGCAGCACCCGCTCCAGGGCGAACAGTCCACCCGACGATGCCGGCGACGCTGCGAGGAGCCTGCGGAGCACGACCTCCGCGCCGTCGAGATCCCCCCGGGACTCCCGTGCCGCCGCGTCCCGGAGCAAACGGGTCTCCTCGACCCCCTGGGCCGCGAGCGGCCGACCCAGGGCGACCAGGACGGCCAGAGCCGCGCACGCCCGGAGCAGCGTCCCCCTCATCGGCCCCCTCCCGGGGGAACCTCTCCCCCGCCCCCACCCCGATTGAGGCGTTCGAAATACTGGATGACGAGCTGGCGCACCGCCGGGGGAAGCTGCTGGAGGCGCTCCGCGTCCGGAATCTCGTAGCGGAGCACGCCGAGACGGCTCGCGTCCAGCGGCACGACCTCGGCGCCCTCGAAGGCGCCGGCGGTCTTCGATTCGCGCTCGTCGGACACCTCCTCGTCGTCCTTCTGGAGGCTCCGGCCGGCGTCGAGGAGCCTGTGGAAGAGGCGCTCCTGTCGTTCGGTCATCTCCGGCGTCAGGCGGCCCTGCACCATCTGCCGCGCCAAGGCCTCGGCTTCGGCGGCCATGTCCTTGAGGCTGCCGAGCGCGTCCTCCTCCGCACCCTTCTGTTCCGAGAGCTCGTCGAGATCCTGCGCGACGGACTGCTGCTGCTCTGCGAGCTGCTGGAGCTGCTCCTTCAAAGCCTGCTCCCCGAGTTGGAGCGGCGTCAGCTGGCCGGTCTGATTCGAGAGCTCGCCCTGCTCCTGCGCGAGCTGCTCCAGCTGCTCCGAGACGTCGTCGCCGCCCTGCTGCCCGCCCTGCTGCCCCATCTGCTCGGCACCGGCCATGGCCATGAGCGCGAGCTGGTTGAGCTCGTCTACCGCCCGTTCCGCGGTGGCCTGCGGCGAAGACGCGGAGCCACGCTGGTTCTCCATCGCCTGCATGGTCCGGTCCAGCGACTGCATGGTCCGACCCATCTGCGCCGAGAGCTCCCGGTCGCCGTTCACGGCTCCCTCGGTCCGCTCCAGGAGCGTCTGCGCGAGGTTGCGCACCCCCTGGACGAGCGAGGCCTCGTCCGCACGCATCGCGGTCACCTCGTCCGCCGAGGAGCCCTGCATCTGCTCGCGCAGCTCGGACTGCCGCCGGGCGAGGGAGAGCGCGTCGTCGGCGGCCTCGTGCAGCGCCTGCTGCATCGCCTCGGCCTTCTGCTGCTCCATCTGCTGCTGGGCCTGGTCCAGCTCGTCGGCGGCTTTGTCCATGGCGTCGGCCGCCTGATCGGCCTTCTGGGCCGCGTCCTTCGGCTGCTTGCGCGCCGCGTCCTGCTGAGCCCGCGACATCTGCTCGCGGGCCTGCCCCGCCTGCTTCCGCGCCTCCTGGACCTCCCGGGCGGAATCGTCCTCGCCGAGCTGCTCCAGCCGCTCCTGGAGCTTCTCCATGCGGGCCTGCAGCTCCTCGGCCCGATCCTGCAGCTGCTGCTGCTGCTCGGCGCGCAGCTCCGGCTTGTCGTCCTCCTTCATCGCGTCGGCCAGCGCCTGCTCCTGCTTCGCCAGGTCCTGCGCCTCGCTCTGTGTCGCGCGGAAATCCTGTTCCACCGCGGCGCGCCGGAAACGCTCCAGCGACTCCTCGAGCCTGTCACGGAACTCCTCCTGCTGCTTCGCCAGCTCCTGGAGCTGCTCGTTGGACCGGCGGACATCCTGCTCGTCCAGACCCTGCGTCATCTTCTCGAGCTGCTGCTGCAGCTCCTCACCGGCGACCTGCTTCAACAGCTCCTGCAGCTCCTCGAGATCCTTGCGCAGCTCCGGATCGGCCTGTCCGGCCTCACGCATCGTCTCCTCCAGCGCCGCCAGCTCGGCGCGCATGGAGTCGACCTGGCCGGTCAGATCCTTCTGCCCCTCCAGCGCCTTGCGCAGCTCCTCGCGCTGGGCGAAGTCCATCTCCTCCTTGTCCTGCGGACGGCCCGTCTGCGACGGATCCTGGCGCGTCGTGGCGGCCTGCCGCTCGAGGTCACGCGTCTCCTCAGCCTTCTTCTCCGCCTCCTTCGCCAGCTCCTGGAGCCGTTCCGCCATATCGCCGAGCTGCTCCTCGACGTTCCGGCGCAGCTCGGCGGCGTCCGGCATGCGCAGCACGTACTCGCGGGTCACCGCGCTCTGCCCGGACGGCGCGTTGTCGATCGCTCGGGCGAAGTAGCGGACCTGGTCGCCGGGGAGGAGGCGCCACGAGGTCAGGTCGAGCAGCGGTCGGGCGAGCGCTGCCCGGGTACCCTCGAGGTCGAGGCCCTGCGTGACGGGGGGATGCGCCTCCCCCGTAGCAGACCGCCGGTAGGCCACCAGCTCCAGGCGGCGCAGTCCGTAGTCGTCGTGCGCCTCGAGGATGAGCGGCTGCTTCAGGGACAGCGGCAACACGGTGTCGCGGCCCGGGATCGGAATCGAGACCGCCGGCGCGGAGTCGGCCACGAGCGTGATGTCGAGGGGGTCCGGCTGGACCGCGGCGGGCGCACCGTTGGCGTCGCGGAAGTCCCACGTGAAACGCCCCGCCGCGCGCGGCGTCCACCCTCCCTCGAAGTGGGCACCGTCGAGCCGGGGCTCGAGCTCCGTCCGGCCGTCGCCGTCCGCCAGGACCGCCCGGGAAAGGGGGCGGCTCGCACGCCCCTCGACGGAGAGCCGCGTCCCCACGGGAAGATGCAGCGGTGGGATCGAGCCCTGGTATTCCTCGGGCTCCAGCCCGGTGTGGGCCGGGTACGAGATCTCCAGCCTCAGGTCGCTGACGAAGAGCGGATCGACCGGCTCGATCCGGTAGGCCTCCGTGAGGGCGCCGTCGGGTGTGCGCGCGCGGTATTCGATCGACGCGGTGACGGTCTCGAACCGCTTCACCCCCACCCCGTTCTCCAGTACGATCGTTTCCGTCCTGGCGATGTCCCCCGCGACCTGCCACGCCAGGTCCGCCGTGGTGCGCCCCGGGGCCTCGAGGCGCACGTCCACGTCGGAGCCGCGCATGACCTCGACGGTGCCGGGCGTCAGCACCAGCGGAGGCAGCGTCGGCTTCGCCATCAGGCGAACGGGCGTGGACAGCCCCCGCCAGGCTTTCCCGGCGCGGGCGGGCGCGGCGACGGCGAGCACGGTCAGCACGACCGCGACGACGGCGAGCAGGCCCGAGCCCCGCCGCATCCAGGTCCGGACCGACGTGCCGAGATCCCCTGCCAACTCGCCCGGGGGTCGGTTCAGCTCCTCCAGCGTGCGCTCCGCCGCCCGCGCCACCAGGACTTCGGACACGCCGGGAGGCGTGGCCCGGGAAAGCTCCAACGATCCACGCACCACCCCCGAACGCACCCCGGTGGCACGCTCGATGGCGCGCGACAGCGGTGCCTCGGCGAACCAGCGGGCAGCGTGCCGGCGCGCGGTTGCGAGCGTCGCGATCACCGCGACGAGCAACAGGAGATCCAGCACGAGGGGACCCGCGCTGCCCTGACTCCATCCGTCCGGTCCGGCCACCAGCCAGGCGACGATCAGGACCCAGGCGGCGGCGGCCATCGCCCACAGGAGCGCGGCGAGCAGCGCCCGCCGCGTCAGGTGCCGGCGCACCCCGTCCACGACGCCATGGAGCCGGCGAGGCGCGGGGCTCATGGCGCGGCTTCCCCGAGCACGTAGACGAAGATGTTCACACCCATGCGGATGGCGGCCTCGCGGATCTCCGGGGGATCCTTGTGCACCTCCGGGTCCTCCCAGCCGTCACCGAGGTCCGACTCGTAGCTGTACAGCACCATCAGACGGCCGTCGTGGATGATCGCCAGCGCCTGGGGGCGCTTCCCGTCGTGCTCGTGGATCTTCGGTATCCCCTCCGGCAGCTCGTAGAACGAGTGGAAGACCGGGTGGGACGGCGGCAGCTCCACGAGCTGCTCGTCGGGAAACACCTTCGCGATCTCGCGCCTGAACGACTCGTCCATCCCGTAGTTGTCATCCGCGTGCAGGAAGCCCCCCGCGAGGAGGTAGGAACGCAGGGCCGCGCACTCCTCCGCGCTGAAATGGACGTTGCCGTGCCCCGTCATGTACAGATAGGGATGGTCGCGCAGGCCCGGGTCCAGCGGCGTGACCGTGCTCTCGCGCGACGCCACCGGCAGCCCGGTCCGGTCGTGGATCGCCGCGAGCAGGTTGGGCAGCGACGAGGGGTTGCCGTACCAATCCCCTCCCCCGTCGTAGTGGAGGCGGGTAACGGTGATGGAGTCCGCAGGGGCAGCGGAAGATGTCAGGACGGCGAGAGCCGCGAGCAGGGTGACGGTCATCCGTGGGTCGGCGGACGCGCGGTCCGTTCCCGGGGTCAGGATTCGGCGATGTCGTGGACGATACGGTACGCGGCGTTGCGCCCCATGGCGAGCCGCCGCGCGATCTCCCTCGCCACCGCGCTGGGCTTCACCCCTTCTGCGAGCAACCTTCGCGCCACGTCCCGCGCCTCGTCCTCGAGCTCCTCCTCGGACCGCGGCGGCGCCTCCGCCCGTCCGACCACCAGGGACACCTCGCCCCGGGGAGGGTGCTGACGGTAGTAGGCGGCCACCTCCGACAGGGTTCCGCGAAGGAACTCCTCGTGCACTTTGGTGAGCTCGCGGGCGACGGTCACCGCTCTCGTCGGTCCGCACGCCTCGGACAGGTCCTCCAGGAGCTTCACCAGGCGCTGGGGAGACTCGAACAGGACGACCGCCTCCTCCGCGCCCGCCACCCGCGCCAGGAGCGTCTCGCGGGCCGCGCCCCTGCGCTCCGGAAAGCCCAGAAAGGTGAAGCGGTCCGCCGGCAGCCCCGAGCCCACCAGCGCCGCCAGGACGGCCGACGCCCCCGGAATCGGGACCACGGTGTGACCGCGCTCCGCGACCGCCCGGACCAGGCGCCCGCCGGGATCCGATACGAGGGGCGTGCCGGCGTCGGACACCAGCGCGAGCGTCTCGCCGGCATCCAGCCAGCCCAGCACCCGGGCCGTGCGCTCGGCTTCGTTGTGGGCGTGCAGGGAGACCAGGGGCGCGGCGGCTCCGGCATGATCCGCGAGCACCCTCGTGCGCCGCGTGTCCTCGGCGAGGATCCGGTCCGCCGTGCGCAGCGTATCAGCGGCCCGTGGGCTCAGGTCCCCGAGGTTGCCGATCGGCGTGCTGACGATGAAGAGCGTGGCCACGAGGCGGGCCCGGCACGCGGCCGGTGGGCAACCGCTACAGGTGCTTGCGGACCTTCTCTTCCAGGTGGGGTCGCGGGACGAAGCCGATGACCTGGTCCACGAGCGCGCCCCCCTTGAAGAAGAGGATGGTCGGGATCGAGCGCACGCCATAGCGCGCGGAGATGGATGGGTTCGCGTCCACGTCCAGCTTGGCGACCTTCAGCCCCTTGTCCGCATACTCGTCGGCCAGCTCCTCGACGATGGGAGCCACCATTCGGCAGGGTCCGCACCAGGTGGCCCAGAAGTCCACCATCGCCAACCCGTCGCTCCCCTCGACTTCGGAGGCGAAATTGTCGTCGTTCACCTCGATGATCGCCTTGCTGGTCGCCATTCCATCTCCTTGTCGTGTCACGGCGCCGGCCCTACGATGCCGCCGCCGCCCGCCCACCCCGAATCCGATCCGGAGCAGGACGCTCATGAACGTTGTCACTCCAGGCGGCCTTCCCCTGGATCACGTGGCGATCGCGGTCTCCTCACTGGAGGACGCGTGTCGCCTCTTCGAACTCCTCTCGAACCAGCCCAGTTCCACGCCCGAAACCCTCGAATCCCAGGGTGTCCGCGTGGCGTTCTGCGGGTCGCTCGAGGTCCTGGAGCCCCTGTCGCCCGACACCACCGTGGGGCGCTTTCTCGAGCGGCGGGGCCCCGGCCTGCATCACGTCGCCTACCGGTGCGACGACGTGCAAGCCGAGCTGGAGCGCCTCTCGGCCGCGGGCGTCGACCTGGTCGATGCCCGCCCGCGTCGCGGCGCCCGTGGGCACCTCGTGGCCTTCCTCCATCCCCGGAGCACCGGCGGCGTGCTCGTGGAGCTCGTGCAGCGGAGCGACTGACCGGGGGACGGGCAGCCCGCCACGCGGGAGGCTGCCCACGCCATCCTCGCTCGCGCGTTCCACCGCTATCGACCCGCCATCACCTTCTGCAGGTCGATCTCCTCCACCAACCACTGCCCTCCGCCCGTTCGGACGACGACGAAGGGGATGTCCGGGACCTTCTCGCCGTCCACCGTCAGGTCCACGAAGATGCGCGTCGCCGTGTTCAGCCGACCCGCCACCGGCTCCTCCCGGACGACCTTGTAGTCCTGGTGCTCGAGCACCCGCGCGATCGCATCGAGCCGGACCTCCACGTCGTCGTGCTTCACGCAGGAGTTTCCGCCGAACCACGACCCGATCTTCTTGAAGAAACAGCCGAACGTGCTGCCCGTGTCCCAAACCGGCCCGTTGACCGTTCCGAAGAGCCGGCCCATCGACTCGATGTCGCGCTCGTTGGCCGCTTGCAGGAAGCGCTCCAGCGAAAGCTGGGCCACCACGCCCGCCCCCGGTCCGCGCTGCACCGTCGTCGTGCAGCCGGCCGCGCTCAACGCGATCAGCGTCACCACGAAAGACACCGCGGGGCGTCCGGGAAACGTCAAGACGGAGCGAGACCTCATGGGAGCCTCCTGAAGAGCGGTCGAACCGGGGGGCGGCCGGCACCGAACGAATCTCGAACAAAGCACACGCGGCGCAAACCCCGGGATCGTGGCCCCCGCTACTCGCTCGCGCCCGCGGCGGCCGGCGTGGCCTCCAGAGCGCCCGGCGGAACCGCCTCGAACGCCAGCCGCTTTCCGTCCGCGGCCCGTCGAACGACGATGCGCGTGCCCTCGGGGACCTCCTCGTCGAGGAGGTAGAGCGCCAGCGGGTCCTGGACGAGTCGTTGGATCGCCCGCTTCAGCGGTCGAGCGCCGAACGAGGGATCGTATCCCTCCGCCGCGAGGAATGCCTCCGCGTCCTCCGTCACCTGGAGGTGCACGCCCAGATCCTCCGCGAGCTGCGCGACGCGCCGCAGCTGCAGGTCGACGATGCGACGCAGCTCCTCCTGACCCAGCGGGCGGAACACCACGATGTCGTCGACCCGGTTGAGGAACTCGGGGCGGAAGTGATGATGAAGCTGCGCCCTCACCTCCCGCTCGACGCTCTCGCGGTCGCCTTGCCCGGCCGCCTCCAGGATGAGCTGGCTGCCGATGTTGGAGGTCATGATGATGACGACGTTGCGGAAGTCGACGGTGCGGCCATGCGCGTCGGTGAGCCGCCCGTCGTCCAGGATCTGGAGCAGGACGTTGAACACGTCCGGGTGGGCCTTCTCGACTTCGTCGAAGAGCACCACCGCGTGTGGCCGGCGCCGCACCGCCTCGGTGAGCTGCCCGCCCTCCTCGTAGCCGACGTAGCCGGGAGGCGCACCGATCAGCCGGGCCACCGCGTGCTTCTCCATGTACTCCGACATGTCGAGGCGGACCATCGCGCGCTCGTCGTCGAACAGGAACTCGGCGAGGGCACGGGCCGTCTCCGTCTTCCCGACCCCCGTGGGACCGAGGAAGATGAACGAGCCCACGGGCCGGTTCGGGTCCTGGAGTCCGGCACGCGCCCGCCGCACCGCGTTGGACACCGCGCGCACGGCCTCCTCCTGCCCGATGACCCGCTGGGCGAGGTGGTCCTCGAGCTGCGTCAGGCGCTTGCGCTCCGAGGACATCAGCCGCTTCACGGGAATCCCCGTCCACTCGGCGACCACCGCGGCGATGTCGTCGGCCTCCACCTCCTCCTTCAGGAACTTCTGGCTCTTCTGGAGCTCGGCGAGCCTGGTCGACAGCTCCTCGATCTCGGCTTCGCTCCTCGGCAGCTCGCCGTAGCGGATCTCCGCCGCCCGGTTCAGGTCGCCCGTGCGGGTCGCACGGTCCGCCTCGACGCGCAGCTCGTCCGCGCGCGAGCGCAGCTCCTGGATCTTGCCGATGACGTCTTTCTCGGCCTGCCACTTCGCCTTCATCCCCTGGCTCTTCTCGCGCAGCTCCGCCAGCTCGGCCTCGATCTCCTCCCGACGCTCGACCGCGGAGCGGTCCGTCTCCTTCTGGAGCGCCTGACGCTCGATCTCGAGCTGCGTGATCCGTCGCTCCAGCACGTCGATCTCCTGCGGGAGCGAGTCGATCTCGATCCGCAGCCGGCTGGCCGCTTCGTCGATGAGGTCGATGGCCTTGTCCGGGAGGAAGCGCCCTCCGATGTAGCGGTCGGACAGCTTGGCGGCCGCGATGACGGCGTCGTCCGTGATGCGCACGCCGTGGTGGACCTCGTAACGCTCCTTCAGGCCGCGCAAAATCGCCACCGTGTCCTCGACCGAGGGGGGCGCCACGTACACCGGCTGGAAGCGCCGCTCCAACGCCGGGTCCTTTTCGATGTGCTTG
Source organism: uncultured Gemmatimonadaceae bacterium (assembly GCA_964591135.1). Lineage (GTDB taxonomy): Bacteria > Gemmatimonadota > Gemmatimonadetes > Longimicrobiales > Gaopeijiaceae > SZUA-318. The sequence goes on from CAZPZU010000081.1 coordinate 23,939, forward strand.
CGGTACTCGTCGAGCGTCGTGGCACCCACGACGCGCAGCTCCCCGCGTGCCAGGGCGGGCTTGAGCATGTTCCCGGCGTCCACGGCGCCCTCGGCGGCTCCCGCACCGACGATCGTGTGCATCTCGTCGATGAAGATCACGTAACGCCCCTCGGCCTCCGTGATCTCCTTGAGCACGGCCTTCATCCGCTCCTCGAACTCTCCGCGGTATTTCGCCCCCGCCAGCATGGCCGAGATGTCGAGCTGGAGCAGCTTCTTGTTGGACAGCGTCGTGGGCACGTCGCCCGCCACCATGCGCTGGGCCAGCCCCTCGACGATGGCGGTCTTCCCCACGCCCGGCGCACCGATGAGGACCGGATTGTTCTTGGTCCGGC
>CAZPZU010000082.1:0-23560 GCA_964591135.1 uncultured Gemmatimonadaceae bacterium
GTGGCGGTTCACGGATGCACATACGTTCCCGCCACCGCCGCCTTTCCAGCTCGACGAGCTCCGCACACCTCCCGAACGCCTGGCATCACCACGGTTTCGTGGTAGCTTGTCCACAGTCACGGAAACCCAGGCCGCTCCGCGGCCGTCCAATGGGTAAGGGGGATGCCGAGCGGGCGTCCTCGGGAGGTGGGTGCGGTGAGGGCGATGCCCAGGAGCGGACGACACGCATGATCAAGCTCAGAAATATCGAGAAGTCTTTCAAGACCGGCGCGGGGGAGACTTTCGTGCTCCGGCGCATCAGCGCCGACCTCGACAAGGGGGAGTTCGTCACCATCATGGGCCCCTCCGGGGCCGGCAAGTCGACCCTCCTCTCCATCCTCGGGATGCTGGACGGGGATTGGCGGGGGGAGTTCTACCTGATGGGCGAGCCCGTGCACGCGATGAAGCCGAGGGCCCGCATCGACCTGAACAAGCGCTACATCGGCTTCGTGTTCCAGCAGTACCACCTGCTCGACGATCTGACGGTCTACGAGAACCTGGAGATCCCCCTCTCGTACCGGAACGTGAAGCGGAAGGACCGGCAGGCCATCGTGGCCGACGCGCTGGACCGTTTCCAGATCGTCGGGAAGAAGGACCTCTACCCGAGCCAGCTCTCCGGCGGCCAGCAGCAGCTCGTGGCCGTGGCGCGCGCGATCATCGCCGAGCCCACCGTCATCCTGGCGGACGAGCCCACCGGGAGCCTGCACTCCAGCCAGGGGCGCATGATCATGGACCTCCTCGCCCAGCTGAACCGCGAGGGGACCACGATCATCCAGGTGACGCACAACGAGGAGTACGCGAAGTACGGCAATCGGATCATCCAGCTCCGCGACGGCTGGATCGTCGAGGAGTAGGATCCGGCGCGGCCTTCCGGGTGGCGCCGGGGCGCTGCCGCCGACAGACTTCACCATGCCTTCCCGCGTCCTCGTAGCCGACGACCAGCCCGACGTGCTCGAGGCCCTGCGCCTGCTTCTCAAGGGCGAGGGCTTCGAGATCCAGACGGCGAGCTCCCCCGCGGGCGTCCTGCACGCGGTGGAAGCGGGCGACTTCGACCTCGTGCTGATGGACCTCAACTACACGAGGGACACGACGTCGGGGAAGGAGGGCTTCGACCTCCTCACGCAGCTCCGCTCGCTGGACGGCACGCTCCCCGTGGTCGTCATGACCGCCTGGGGGAGCGTCGAGGGCGCCGTCGAGGCGATGCGCCGGGGCGCGAGGGACTACATCGAGAAGCCGTGGGACAACGAGCGGCTGCTGACGATGATCCGCACGCAGGTCGAGCTGGGCCGCGCCCTGCGCCGTAGCCAGCGGCTGGAGAGCGAGAACCGCCACCTGAAGGGGGAAGGCGTCCCCGAGCTGATCGCCGGGTCCAAGGCGATGCAGCCCGTGCTGGACATCATCGAGCGGGTGGGCCCGTCGGACGCCAACGTCCTGATCGTCGGCGAGCACGGCACCGGCAAGGAGGTGGTCGCTCGCTGGCTGCATCACGTGTCGCACCGCTCCAGGAACGCGATGGTCGCGGTCAACGCCGGGGGGTTTAGCGAGGGCGTGTTCGAAAGCGAGCTGTTCGGGCACGTGAAGGGCGCCTTCACCGACGCCAAGACCGAGCGCGTCGGCTGCTTCGAGCTGGCGGACGGCGGCACGCTCTTCCTGGACGAGATCGCCAACGTGCAGCCGAAACAGCAGGCGAAGCTCCTGCGGGTGCTCGAGACCGGGGAGATCCAGCGGGTCGGCTCGTCGAAGGTGCGCAAGGTCGACGTGCGGGTGCTGTCGGCAACGAACGCGAACCTGGGCGAGGCGGTGTCACGGGGCGAGTTCCGGGAGGATCTCCTCTATCGGCTGAACACGGTGGAGATCCGCATGCCCCCGCTCCGCGAGCGGCGTGAGGACGTGCCGCTGCTGGCGCGGCACTTCCTCACCCAGGCCGACCGGCGCTACGGCCGGGAGCTGGAAGGGTTCTCCCAGGCCGCGATGGACGCCCTCATCGGCCATCCATGGCCGGGTAACGTCCGTGAGCTCCAGCACGCGGTGGAGCGCTCCGTCCTGATGGCGCGCGGCAGCCGCATCGAGGCCGCGGACCTGGGCCTGCGGCGACGCGAGGACGGCTCCGTGCTCATGGAGGAGCTGACGCTGGACGAGGCCGAGCGCCTGCTCATCGAGAAGGCGCTGGAGCGCTCCCAGGGCAACGTGAGCAAGGCGGCCGAGGCGCTGGGGCTGAGCCGGAGCGCGCTGTACCGGCGCCTCCAGCGCCACGACCTGGGCGGCTGACCTTGGGCGGCTGGTGGAAGGGCATGAGTCACGACCGGCGGGTCGTGGCGCTGGCCGTGTTCGCCGGCTTGCCGGGGATCGCCGTCTCGCTCGCATTCGTCTGGCTCGAGCCGCTGTCCGCCCGGGTGCAGTGGACGGTGACGATCGCGCTCCTGGGCGCGTGGACGGGCCTGACGGTGGCCGTGCGCGAGCACGTCGTCCGCCCCCTGGGCACGCTCGCCAACATGCTCGCGGCGCTGCGGGAGGGGGACTACTCGATCCGCGCCCGCGTCGAGGATGCCGCCGACCCCCTCTCGCTGGTCTACCTGGAGGTGAACAACCTCGAGGAAATCCTCCGCGGGCAGCGCCTCGGCGCGGTGGAGGCCACGGAGACGCTGCGCAAGGTGCTGGAGGAGATCGACGTGGCCGTGATGGCCTTCGACCACGAGGAGACGCTGCGCATCGTCAACCGCGCGGGCGAGCGCCTGCTCGGCCAGCCGGCGGAACGCCTGATCGGCAAGAAGGCCACGGAGCTGCGCCTGGAGGAGGCGCTCAAGGGCGTGGCCCCCCGCACGCTCGAGATCTCCTTTCCCGGGGGAACGGGCCGCTGGGAGCTGCGCCGCTCCGTCGTCCGCCAGGAAGGCTACCCGCTCCAGCTGCTCGCGCTGTCCGACCTCAGCCGGGCGCTACGCGAGGAGGAGCGGCAGGCGTGGAAGCGGATCATCCGGGTGCTGTCGCACGAGATCAACAACTCCCTGGCGCCGATCAAGTCCATCACCGGCAGCCTGCAGAGCCTCCTCCGCCGAGAGCGACTCCCCGCGGACCTGGACGAGGACGTCCAGCGCGGGCTGCAGGTGATCTCGACGCGGGCGGAAGCGCTCGGCCGCTTCATGGCCTCGTACGCGAAGCTGGCGCGCCTGCCCCAACCGGAGCTCGGCCCGGTGGACGTACCCGCCCTCGTGCAACGGGTAGCCGACCTGGAGACCCGCCTGACCGTCGACGTCGTCGGAGGGGGACAGATGACGCTCCAGGCCGACGCGGACCAGCTCGAGCAGGCGCTCATCAACCTGGTGCGCAACGCGGTGGACGCGACCCTGGAGGCCGGCGGAGACGGGCAGGTCACGATCCGCTGGCTCACGCGCTCCGGGAAGCTCCACATCCTGGTGGAGGACGAAGGGCCGGGACTCGGGGACACGGGCAACCTGTTCGTGCCCTTCTACACGACCAAGCCCGGTGGATCGGGCATCGGGCTCGTGCTGTCGCGTCAGATCGCGGAGGGCCACGGCGGCAGCCTGGTCCTGGAGAGCCGCGGTGCGGGGCAGGGCGTTCGCGCCCGCCTGGTCCTGCCCACCGACCTGAAGGCCTAGAGTAGCTCTGGCTTCCTTGCCCCAACGGGCCAGGAGGCACGCAACCGTTCGGGGACAGGCCGTGTCCCACGGACGAAGAGAGAGTCAACGGCGATCAACGAGCTCTTCTTGAACGACCTCGAACTGGTGGAGCGGGCAAAGGGAGGCGACCAGGTCGCCTTCAAGCGCCTGTACGATGCGAACGTGGACCGGATCTACCGCCTCACGTACCGGATGGCCGGCTCGGACGACCTGGCCCGGGATTTCACGCAGGAGACGTTCCTGCGGGCCTGGCAGCGTCTGGACCAGTTCCGCGGCGACGCGGCGTTCTCCACGTGGCTGCACTCCATCGCGGTTTCCGTGTCCCTCAACGGGATCCGGAAGGCTGATCGCCACCGCAAGCGAGAACGGTCGCTGGAGGACGCCGCGCACCTCGCCCGGACGCGGGCGGAGGTGGAGCCGGAGGTTCGCGAACGATTGCAGGGAGCCGTGGACGAGCTCCCGGAGATGTACCGGACAGTGTTCCTGATGCACGACCTGGAGGGCTACAGCCACGGGGAGATCGCCGAGACGCTGGGCGTCGCGGAGGGGACCTCGAAGGCGAGGCTGTTCAGGGCCCGGGCGAGGCTTCGCGCCAGCCTGGGAGACGCGATGCAGGAGTATGCATAGATGGACGACGAACCGATGGGCGAGGAGCCGATCGATCCAGAGGTGACCGAGATGCTGCGTGGTCGATACAACGCTCCCCCGGAAACGCCTCGAGACGAGATGTGGGCCGCGATCCAGGCGAGGCTCGAGCCGCGCACGGTGACGGTCCACTCCCTGGAGGACGCGCGGGCGAGGCGCCGGACGGCCTCGTGGCGCCCCCTGGGGTGGGCGGCGGCCGCCGCGGCCGTCCTGGTCCTCGGGATCGGGATCGGGCGGATGAGCGCGCCGCTCCCGAAGGCCACCGCTCCGGTCGCTTCGGCCGTGGCGCCGAACGCGGGGGTCCAGCGTGCCGCCACGGTGAATCACCTGGGGCGCACGGAAGCCCTGTTGACCCTCGTGAGGGCCGACGCCCGCGACGGCCGGGTGGACCCGGCGATGGGTGGGTGGGCTCGGGGGCTGTTGAGCCAGACCCGCCTCCTGCTGGATTCGCCCAACACCACGGATCCCGCGATGCGGGATCTCCTGGGGGATCTGGAGCTGGTCCTGGTGCAGATCGTCCGCGTCACGGAGGTCGAGGGCGTGGACCAGGGACGGGCCCGTACCGAGATGAACCTGGCCCTTCAGGGCCTCGAAGATAGAGACGTTCTGCCCCGGATCCAGGCGGTCGTTCCCGCCGGGCCCGGTATGGCGGGAACCTGACGAGGAGAGCGCGACCATGCGATCGATGATGAAGACGACGGGTGTGGCCCTGGTGCTCTCGGCGCTGCAGACGGCGCCCGCGGGGGCTCAGATGGGCCCCGCGGAACGCGAGGCCTCGTTGTGGGAGGCCCGTGCCGCCGCGATGGAGGTGGCCGCGTCCGTGGAGGGCATGGGGGCTTCCATGGCAGGGCTCGGGGCCAACATGCAGGCCGCCCGCCTGGGGATGCTGGAGGCGCGCGCCTCCCTCGCCGGCCTGGGCGCGATGGGATTCGGCGTCCGCCAGACCGGCCTGAGCGCACGGGCTCCGGAAGGCTGGCTCCAGGAGGATCCGGCGGCGAAGGCGTACGGGGCGGCACGCGAGGCACTCAACGGCCGGCGCTACGAGACGGCGGCCTCTGCCTTCGCCTCGTTGCGCAAGGACTATCCTCGGTCCGGCTACGTGCCCGACTCCTACTACTGGCAGGCGTTCGCGCTGTACAGGCAGGGGGGTACGAACAACCTGCGTGTCGCCCTCGAGCTGCTGTCCACGCAGCAGCAGCGGCACCCGCAGGCCGCGACCCGGGCCGACGCCGACGAGCTGCGTGTCCGACTGGAGGGCCAGCTCGCCAGCATGGGTGACGCGGGGGCAGCCGAGTCCATCACCCGCCAGGCGCAGCAGCCGTGCGGCGAGGAGCAGGAGGTGCGCGCGGCCGCGCTGAGCGCGCTCCTGAACATGAACGCTGACCAGGCGATGCCGATCCTGAAGAAGGTGCTGGAGCAGCGGGACCAGTGCTCGGCGGAGCTGCGGCGCCAGGCGGTGTTCCTGATCTCGCAGAAGATGACGGACGAGTCGGTCGACATCCTGCTCGACCTGGCCCACCGCCGCCCGGACCCGGACCCGGAGGTGCGCGAGCAGGCGGTGTTCTGGCTGTCGCAGGTGAAGTCCGACGAGGCGCTCGACGCCCTCGAGTCGATCCTGCGGGAGAGCAAGGACCCGGACCTGCAGGAGAAGGCGATCTTCGCGATCTCCCAGCACGGGAGCGACCGCGCCGTACAGGTGCTGCGAGAGTACGCAGAGCGCGCCGACGCGCCGAAGGACCTCCGGGAGAATGCGATCTTCTGGATCGGGCAGAACCCCAAGGCGGGCGGCACCGGCTACTTGATGGACCTGTATCCGCGCCTGACCGACCCGGATCTCAAGGAGCGGGCGATCTTCGCGATCGCGCAGGGCAAGAGCGCCGACAGCCGGAGCTGGCTGCTGGCGCGTGCCCAGGACCGCTCGGAGAGCGTGGACGTGCGCAAGAACGCGCTCTTCTGGGCGGGCCAGACCGGCGGCCTGACCGCAGCGGAGCTCGAGGATCTCTACGGCACGCTGTCCGACCCCGAGATGAAGGAGCAGGTGATCTTCGTCGCGTCGCAGAAGAAGGGTCCCGAGGCGGTGGACTTCCTCATGGACGTCGCGAAGAACGAGCAGGACAAGGAGCTCCGGCAGCGGGCGATCTTCTGGCTGGGCCAGAGCAAGGATCCGCGCGTCGCCGACTTCCTCATGAGCCTCATCGGCGGATGAACGCGGTGCGCTGGACGCCGAAGCGCGCCGGAGCGGTGGTCCTGGCTACGGCCCTGGCGGCCGCGGGCTCGAACCCGCGGCCCGCCGCGGGCCAGGATCTCGCCCGTAGCGTGGTGGCGGGTGGGGACGGTACGGTGCGGCTCGCGGTACCCACCCGGGAGGGCGTGGAGATCTGCGACCAGGGCATCCGCATGGGAGAGCATCGCATCTGGTGGCGCAGCCACGGGCGCTACGAGATGGACTCCAACTGCCACCCCGGGCCGCTCGAGATCGAGCTGGACGTGCGCGACGGCTTCGTGCGCCGCCTGGAGACGTTGCGGGCGACGGGCGACCGAACGGCCAGGGCACGGGACCTGGGCGAGGTGGACCCCGCGGAGGCGGTCCGCTACCTGTCGTCGCTGGTGCGCGGCAGCGCCTCGGAGCGCGCCGCGCGGGACGCCGTCTTCCCCATGGTGCTGGCTGACGTACCCGACGTCTGGCGTGAGCTCATGGCGCTGGCCCGCGAGCACGACGTGCCCTCGGGGGCGCGCAAGAACGCGATCTTCTGGCTGGGTCAGGAGGCGGCATCGGCCGCCACGCAGGGGCTGGCCGACGTCGCCGGTGACGAGGACGAGGAGCAGGAGGTGCGCGACGCGGCGGTCTTCGCGCTCTCGCAGCGCCCCCACGAAGAAGGGGTGCCCGCGCTCATGGAGCTGGCGCGCAACGCGCGTGAGGCGAAGACGCGGAAGAGCGCGATGTTCTGGCTCGCCCAGTCGGACGACCCGCGCGTCCTGGCCTTCTTCGAGGAGATCCTGCTGGGCCGCGGCGGGCGCTGAATCGCACCCCCTTCGGGGGCGGAAACAAGCGTTTTTCCCCGTGCGTCGCCCGGAAATCGGCATTACCTTGGACGGCATCGGAGTGTCCGGCCCGAGCCGGCGCATCCCCTCCGTTCCCCCGCTTCCGGTGGCGACCTTTGTACCAGCGGCCCATCAAGGTCCTCCTGGTCGAATCCGATCGCGACTACCTCGACGAGCTACGCGCTCGCCTGGGTGACGTACGCTCGGGTGGCGGGATCGACCTGGAGTGGGCCGGGGAGCTGAGCCAGGCTCTGGCGCGGCTCACACAGGGCGGCATCGACGCGATCCTGCTGGACCTGGAGCTTCCGGACAGCCACGGGATGGTGACGTTCGAGCGCACGTACGCCTTCGCGCCGGATGTTCCGATCATCGTGCTCACGAACATCGCCGACGAGGAGGTGGCGGTGAGCACGGTGCAGGGCGGCGCCCAGGAGTTCCTGGTCAAGGACGAGCTGGTGCCCGCGGTGCTCGCCCGCTCGGTGCGCCACGCCATCGAGCGCCATCGGCTGCTGTCCGCGCTGCGAAGCCTGTCGTTGATCGACGACCTCACCGGGCTGTACAATCGGCGTGGCTTCGCCGACCTGGGGGAGCAGTATCTCAAGCTCGCGCGCCGCACCGCGCGCGGGGTGACGATGGTGTTCCTCGATCTGGACCGGTTCAAGACGATCAACGATTCGCTCGGTCACCACGTCGGTGACCGTGCGCTCATGAAGGTCGCGGACATCCTGCGAGCCACGTTCCGGCGGTCGGACATCGTCGCGCGCCTGGGGGGCGACGAGTTCGCGGTGCTCGCGCTCGAGGCGTCCGGGGAGAGCGCGGAGCTGCTTCTGGACAGGCTGCGCGAGCGGTTCCAGGATTTCAACAGGACGAGTCACGAACCCTACCAGCTGGTGGTGAGCATCGGAATGGCGCGCCACGACGGCGACGCGCGCATCCGGCTGGAGGATCTTCTCGCCGAGGCCGACAACGCCATGTACGAGGACAAACGCGGCAGACGCAAGGCGGTGTTCGGGTAGATGGCCGGTGATCCCCTCTCCCACGGCCCTCCGCCCACCAAGGGCTCCGCCGCGACGGTGCACTGGCTCGTGCGCATTGCGGAACGGGCTGGGCTCGAAGCCGAGTCCGGCCGGCCGGACGTGCTCCCCTCGGCGCGAGCGCCCGAGGTCTGGTCGGCCGTGTCCAAGGCCTATGGCCTCAGCGACCAGAGGCTGTCGGAGCTGGTGGCGGAGTACTTTCGGCTGAAGGTGGCCAACCTCGTCGAGGCGGACCCGAACGCCGCACTGCTCATTCCCGAGATGATGGCGCGCAAGCACCACATCTTCCCGATCGGGGAGGAGGAACGGCACTTCGTGGTGGCTACCTGCGACCCGACGGACGTCGAAGCGGAGCGCGCGCTGGGCTTCACTTCGGGCCGCAGCCCGCTCTTCGAGGTAGCCTCGCCCAACGCCATCCAGGAGGCCATCGACGGGCGGTTCAGCCCGGAAAAGGCGGTGGAGACGATCCTGGGCACCTTCGACGTCGAGGACGAGGACGCGATCCGGCTCGTCGAGGAGATGGGCCCGGAGGCGATCACCGAGGACGATGCGGCCGCGACGCCGGTGGTGAAGCTTACGAACCTCATCATCCGGGACGGCATCAGTGCCGGCGCGAGCGACGTCCATATCGAGCCCGGGCGCCGCGTGGGCGCCGTCCGCTATCGCGTTGACGGCGTGCTGCGCAAGCACATGGACCTCCCCATGCCCGCGCTGAACCGGGTGATCTCGCGCATCAAGGTGCTCTCCCGCCTCGACATCGCGGACCGGCTCCGCCCGCAGGACGGAAAGGCGCGCGTGCGCATCCGCAACCGCGGCTACGACCTGCGCGTGTCCACCATTCCAGCCGGGGGGGCCGAGAAGTGCGTGATCCGCGTGCTGGACTCCAGCGCGACACGCACGTTGGACGACCTGGACATGACGGCGCCCGAGCTGGCGCGGCTGCGGGGCCTGCTCGCGCACCGGGACGGCATCGTGCTGGTCACCGGCCCCACGGGCTCGGGAAAGACCACCACGCTCTACGGGGCGCTGCGGGAGCTGGCGGACGGGAAGGTCAACATCATGACCGTCGAGGATCCCATCGAGTACGAGCTCCCGGGGATCACGCAGACCCAGGTCGAAACCAAGCAGGGCATGACGTTCGCGGGCGCGCTGCGTGCCATGCTGCGCCAGGACCCGGACGTGATCCTGGTCGGGGAGATCCGCGACAAGGAGACCGCCGTGACGGCGGCGCAGGCTGCCATGACCGGCCACCTGGTCCTGGCGACCGTGCACGCAAACGACGCCGTGAGCGCGGTCACCCGGCTCGCGGATCTCGGCCTGCAGTTCAGCACGATCGCCCAGACACTCAGGGGTGCCGCGGCGCAACGCCTGCTGCGCCGCGTGTGCTCATCGTGCGCCGAGCCGGTGCGCGGACAGCTGACGCCGGACGAGAGGCGCCTCACCGAGCGGCACGGCGTGGAGCCGGTGGTGCGGGCGGTCGGCTGCCCGGAGTGTGGCTTCACCGGATACCGGGGACGGCTGCCCGTGGGCGAGGTCCTCGTGGTGGGGCCCCGCTTCCAGCAGGCGGTCGAGCAGCGCAAGGGGTGGGCGACGCTCGGCCGTGTGGCCACGCAAGGGGGCATGCGCACCATGCACGAGGTCGGGCTGGAATGGGTCGGGCAGGCCAGGACCACGCTGGTGGAGGTCGAGCGCGTCCTGGGGCAGGGCCTCGATGAGGAAGAGATGCAGGATGCCCACGGCCCGCCGCGCATCCTCCTCGTGGACGACGACGCCGACGCGCGGGCGCTGATGCGCTCCATCCTGGAAAAGGACGCCTACGAGGTGGAAGAAGCGGAGGACGGCCACCGGGCCCTCGAGATCCTGAGTGGGGACCCCGATTACCATCTGGTCGTCCTCGACCTGACGATGCCGGGGCTGGACGGCCGTCAGGTCCTCGACCTGATCCGTGGCTCGGTCACCACGTCGGCGCTGCCGGTGCTCATACGCACGGGCACCGGAAGCGACAAGATCGAGGCCGAGATGCTGGAGGCCGGCGCCGACGATTACGTGACGAAGACGGTGGAGCCGGAGCGGTTCCTGGCGCGCGTGCACGCGGTGCTCAGGCGGGCGCTCCTCTAGCCCCAACCCCGGGCCGGCGCGCCCCCACTCGGGCCGGTTCCGCTCGCGATTGACACGTACCGACGCCGCAAACACCTTTACGGGCTATCGTTACGCAGCCCCCGGGGGGGCTCCTCTCTTCGTCGACCGAACCATCCGGCCATGTTCAAAACGGTCCGAGGCCGCCTCATCGTCATCGTCGCTATGATGGCGCTTGCTGGCTGGCAGCTTTACTCGCACTATCGGAGCTCCTGTGGGGAGGGGTCGCCCCCCTCCTGCGTGAAGCGGCCGCTCAAGCTCGGGCTCGACCTCCAGGGCGGGATGCACCTGGTGCTCGAGGTCGCGGACCCCGACAACACGATGACCGCCGCCGCCAAGGCCGACATGATCGACCGGGTGGACCGGATCATCCGGACGCGCATCGACGAGTTCGGCGTAGAGGAGCCCCTGATCCAGAAGGCCGGCAACGACCGCCTGATCGTCGAGCTGGCCGGGATCTCGAACGAGGCGCAGGCCAAGAACATCATCCAGACGGCCGCCTACCTCGAGTTCAAGCTCGTGCAGCCGACCGCGGACATGGAGGCGGCGCTGCCGCGCATCGACCGCACGATCGTCGGTACCCTCGGCGTGGACTCGATCCGCGCGTTGGGCCGGGACATCGGGGGCGGCGAGCAGGGCAACATCGAGGAGCTGCTCTTCGGAGGTGACACGGCGGCCGCCAGCGACACGACCGGCGGGGCGGTGGACACGGCCGGTGCCGCCGCGCGGGACTCGGCGTCCGCCGAGAACGCGCTCCGTCCGTTCTCGTCGCTGCTCAACTTCGGCGACGCCCCCGGCACGTTCCTGGTCGCCGTGGAGGACGTGCCCCTGGCCGAGCAGTTCCTGGCCATGCCGGAAGTGCAGCGCGCCATGCCGCGGGACCAGGTGCTGCAGTGGGGTTCCGACGTGGTCGGACGGGGCGCCCGCAACTACAAGCGACTCTACGACCTGACCGAGAAGCCGTTCCTGACCGGAGAGTACCTCCAGAACGCGGTCGCCGGACGGGATCCGCAGTTCAACCAGTCCCAGGTCCAATTCGAGCTGTCCCGCGCCGGCGGACGGATGTTCCAGCGCTTCACCGGCCAGCACGTCGGCGACTACCTGGCGATCGTCCTCGACGGCGAGGTGATGAGCGCCCCGGTCATCCGCGACCGCATCGGTGCCCGCGGCCAGATCGAGATGGGCGCGGGAACGCCGCTGGAAGAGGCCCGCGACCTGGCCCTGGTCCTTCGGGCGGGCGCGCTCCCCGCCAAGCTGAACGTCGTGGAGGAGCGGACGGTCGGGCCCTCGCTGGGGAAGGATTCCATCGACCAGGGGAGCGTCGCGGGAGTCGTGGGGATCGTGCTCGTGGTCCTCATCATGATCTCGTACTACCGGATGGCCGGGATCCTCGCGGTGATGGCGCTGGGGGTGTACGTGCTGTTCGTGCTCGGGGGCCTGGCGGGCTTCAACGCCACGCTCACCGTGCCGGGCATCGCGGGGCTCATCCTGTCCATCGGCATGGCCGTGGACGCGAACGTTCTGATCTTCGAGCGAATACGAGAAGAGCTCACCGCCGGGAGGGCCACGCGCACGGCCGTCGACGAGGGCTTCAGCAACGCCCTGTCGGCGATCGTGGACTCCAACATCACGACGCTCCTCACCGCGCTGATCCTCTTCAACTTCGGGACGGGTCCGGTGAAGGGCTTCGCCGTGACCCTGTCCATCGGTATCGTGGCCTCGTTCGTATCGGCCATCTTCGTGACCCGCACCTTCTTCCTGGTGTACCTCCGGGGCAAGAAGGCCTCGGACCCCATCAGCATCTGACGCGACAGCCATGAGATTCTTCCAAGGGGCGGACTACCACTTCATCGAGCGCCGGAAGACCGCGTACGTCTTCTCGGGGACGGCGATCCTCATCGGGATCGCCGCGATGGTGTTCAACGTCTTCACCATCGGCTCGTGGCAGCTCTACGGCGTCGACTTCACCGGCGGGTCGCTCGTCCAGGTGCGCTTCAACTCCAACGACGTGACGGCCGGGCAGGTACGGGATGCCCTCGGGGGCGCCCAGTCGCCCCCCATCACCAAGTTCGGCGAGAACTCCGAGTTCGTGATCCGCGCGTCGCTCGAAGACGGAATGTCCATCGACTCGGTGGCCGCCGGTGTCGAGCGACAGCTGTCGGCGGCGTTCGGTCCCGACGCCTTCTCGGTCACCCGCACGGAGCTGGTGGGCGCGAAGGTGGGCGGCGAGCTTCAGCAGAAGGCGTTGCTGGCCGTCCTCTTCTCGTTCGTGCTGACGCTCATCTACCTGGCGATCCGCTTCGAGCTGCGCTTCGGGCTCGCGGCGGTGATCGCCACGGCGCACGACATCCTCATCACCCTCGGATTCCTCGCGGTCTTCCGGGTCGAGGTCGACCTCCCGACCGTCGCGGCGATCCTCACCATCGTCGGATACTCGCTCAACGACACCATCATCGTGTTCGACCGTATCCGCGAGAACATGCACAAGAAGGGCGCGCGCAAGCGCGACCCGGTGGAGCTGATCGACGAGTCGATCAACGAGACGCTTCCCCGCACGGTGCTGACCTCGGGCACGACGCTGGCGGTGCTGCTCGCCCTCCTCCTCCTGGGCGGGGACGTGATCCGGAACTTCACGGTCGTGCTGATCCTCGGGATCGCCATCGGCACGTACTCGTCGATCTTCGTAGCGTCTCCGGCGCTGCTGGAGATCCAGAAGCGTTGGGGCGAGGGGAAGATTCGCGAGAAGAAGCCGAAGCCCGAGCCTGCGACGGTGTGACGGACGGCGCGGCGCTCTTCGACAGCCACTGCCACCTGACGGACGCCGCCTTCCGGGAGGACCGGGAGGCGGTGCTCGTTCGGGCCAGGGAGTCGGGCGTCTCCCGGATGGTGTCGATCGCCTCCGACGTGGCCGACGCGCACGAGGCGCTCGCGCTGGCGCGGAGCCACGAAGGGGTGTGGTGCACCGCAGGGGTCCATCCCCACGAGGCCGGGGCCGCCGCACCCGACGCCATGGAGGAGGTGCGACGTCTGACGGTGGAGCCCGAGGTGGTCGCCATCGGTGAGACCGGGCTGGACTACCACCACGACCACGCTCCGAGGGACGTGCAACGCCGGTTGTTCGAGGCGCACCTCCTGCTGGGCCACGAGCTGGGCCTTCCCGTGATCGTGCACGCGCGGGAAGCCGACGGGGACATGGCGTCCGCCCTGCTACGGGCACCCGAGGGAACCTTCGGCGTGCTCCACTGCTTCACCGGCGGGGAGGAAGCCTTCGAGGTGGCGATGGAGCGGGGGTGGTACGTGTCGTTCTCGGGGATCGCGTCGTTCAAGAGCTTCGCGGCCGCTGATCTCCTGCGGGAGGTCCCGCCCGACCGCCTCCTGATCGAGACGGATTCCCCCTATCTCGCACCGGTGCCGATGCGCGGACGTCGGAACGAGCCGGCGTTCGTGCGGCACGTGGCGGATGCGGTGGCGGCGCACCTCGGCGAGGATGCGGCCGCGGTGGCGGCGCGCACCACCGCCAACGCCATCCGCTTCTACAGCCTGAACTCCTGACGGCCGTGGCGCGGCGCATTCAGATTCTGCCGGACGCTGTCGCGAACCAGATCGCGGCGGGCGAGGTGGTCGAGCGGCCCGCCTCGGTCGTCAAGGAGCTGGTCGAAAACGCGGTCGACGCTCGCGCCACCAGGGTCGACGTGGTGGTCGAGCGCGGCGGGAAGCGTCGCATCCGCGTCACGGACGACGGCGTCGGGATGAGCCGGGAGGACGCGCTGCTCAGCTTCGACCGGCACGCCACCAGCAAGATCGTCACCGCGGTGGACCTCAAGGCCGTGCGCACCTTCGGCTTCCGCGGCGAGGCGCTGCCGTCCATCGCGGCGGTGAGCCAGCTCACGCTCGAGACGCGCGAGGCGGAGGAGGAGGTGGGCACGCGCATCTCCTCGAAGGCCGGCGCGATCGGCTCGGTGCAGGACTTCGCACGGCAGCGCGGGACCACCGTGGACGTGCGCAGCCTGTTCTTCAACGCGCCCGCGCGGGCCAAGTTCCTCAAGTCCGTCGCGGCCGAGACGCGTGCGATCAGCGACGTGGTGAACACGCTTGCGCTCGCCACTCCCGCCGTCTCGTTCACGCTCCTGTCCGACGACCGCACCCTGCTCGACGCCCCGGCCGTGGCCGAGGCGGGCGCCCGTATCGCCCAGCTGTGGCCGGGCGACGAGGCGGGAACGCTGGTGCCGGTCGCGGGCGCCCACGGAAGCGTCGACGTGCGCGGGCTGGTCCAGCGACCGGATGCCGCGCGCCCGGGCGTGCGCCGGGCATACCTCTTCGTCAACGGTCGGCCGTTCCGGGCGGGCGAGCTGGTGCGCGCCGCCGAGCGTGGGTACCGCACCACGATCCCGAGCGGGGCCAGACCCTGGATGTTCCTCTACCTCCGGGTCGGCCCGGGCGACGTGGACGTGAACGTGCATCCCGCCAAGGCGGAGGTGCGCTTCCGCCACCAGGCGGCGGTCGAGGAGGCGGTGGAGGCCGCGGTCCGGCATGCCCTCGAGGGCGAGACGAGCGCGGCGACGTTCGACGTGCCGACGGAGGCGCCGGCGATGGCCGTGCGCGAGGGTGCCGAGGAGGGCGCGGCCCGGGACACACAGATGGCGCTGTTCGCCGTGGGTCCGGCCGAGCCGGGGGAGGTGGAAGCGACGGACGAGCCGACCGTCCTCCAACCCCCGGTGGGCCGGACGCGGCTGTGGCAGGTGCTACGCACCTACATCTTCGCGGAGGCGAGGGACGGGCTGATCATCGTCGACCAGCACTCGGCGCACGAGCGGGTCCTCTTCGAGCGACTGCTGCGGGCGTTCGGCGCGGGCGGGCTGGAGAGCCAGCGGCTCCTCTTTCCCCTCACGCTCCGGCTCACGACGGCCGAATGCGCCCAGGTGGAGGAGCTGCGCGGGCTGCTGGCCGGTACCGGCTTCGAGGTCGAGGGATTCGGCGGGGACACGGTCATCGTGCACGCGGTGCCCAACCCCCATCCGTACTTCGATGCCGAGCGGGCCTTCCGCGAGATGATCCGGGAGCTCACCGAGGGCTCCGAGCTGGTCCGCTCCGCCCGCAACCAGCACGAGCGCATCGCCAAGACGTTCGCCTGCAAGAGCGCGATCAAGGCGGGACAGCGCCTCTCGGAGATCGAGATGGAAGACCTCTTCGACCAGCTCTTCGCCACCGAGCTACCCCACCACGACGTCCACGGCCGCCCGACGATCGTGCGACTGTCGAAGGGGGAGCTCGAGCGGAGGTTCGGCCGGTCGGGGTGAGCGATGCCGTGTGCTCCGCGCCCGTCTTCCTCGCGATCACGGGCCCGACCGCTTCGGGCAAGACCGCGCTCTCGCTGGAGGTGGCCCACCGGCTCGACGGCGAGATCGTGTCGATGGATTCGCGCCAGGTCTACCGGGGGATGGATGTCGGCACCGCGAAGGCGTCCGCCGAACAGCGAAGCGCGGTTCCGCACCACGGGCTCGATCTGGTGGACCCGAACGAGCGGTATTCGGCAGGCCGCTTCGCACGCGACGCACGCGCGTGGATCGAAGACATCCGGGGGCGGGGACGCGTCCCGATCCTCGTGGGGGGAACGGGCTTCTTCCTGCGTGCGCTCATGGAGCCGATCTTCGCCGAGCCCGTGCTGGACGAAGGGCGCAGGAGCGCGCTGCGTCGCTGGCTGCGACGGCAGCAGCCCGACCGTCTGGCGGCGTGGGTGCGGCGGCTCGACCCCGAGCGCGCGGACCTGGCCGTGCGGGGTGGGGTGCAACGCATGAGCCGCACGCTCGAGGTCGCGCTCCTCTCCGGACGGCCGCTGTCCGCTTGGCACCGGGACGCGCCGCCGGACGGCGCGCCGCTGCACGGCGTGGTGGTCCTCCTGGAGCTGCCGAGGGCGGAGATGGACCGGCGCATCGACGAACGTTCGGCGCGCATGGTGCGGGAGGGGCTGATCGGGGAAGTGCGGGCGCTTCTGGCCGGGGGGTACGGGGTGGAGGATCCCGGCATGACCGGTACGGGGTACAGGGAAGCCGCGGCACACCTGGAAGGCCGCGCGACGCTCGAGGAGACCGTCCTGGAGGTCGCGAGGAGCACGCGGCGCTACGCGCGCCGCCAGCTCACGTGGTTCCGGAACCAGCTCCCCGGGGACACGCGCACCGTCGATGCCACCTCGCCGCTGGACGCGCAGGTGGCCGAGGTACTCGAAGCATGGCGTAGCGGGGGACGGAGCCTCCCCGGCGAAGCGCCGTCCGAAAACGCAGTCCGGGAGGCGAGGACGATGAGGAACGAGGAGACGCAGTGAAGATCGGCATCACGTGCTACCCCACGTACGGTGGGTCCGGGGCGGTCGCGACCGAGCTGGGCATCCAGCTCGCCGACCGGGGCCACGAGGTCCATTTCGTGTCCTACGCGCAGCCGTTCCGCCTGGGACATTTCCGCGAGCGGGTGTTCTTCCACGAGGTCGAGATGGAGGACTACCCGCTCTTCGAGCACCCGCCGTATTCCCTGGCGCTCGCCGTGGCCATCGACGACACGGCGCGCAAGGAGGGCCTGGACCTCGTCCACGTGCACTACGCCATCCCGCACGCGACGTCGGCGTGGATCGCGCGCGAGATGATCGCTCCGGAGCGGGACCTTCCCATCGTCACGACGCTCCACGGGACCGACATCACGCTGGTGGGGCTGCACCCCTCGTTCCGGTCCATCACCCGCTTCTCCATCATGCGCTCGCAGGGCCTCACGGCGGTCTCCGACTATCTGAAGGAGGAGACCGTGCGCGACTTTCAGGTGCCGGCCGAGCGCATCGACGTCGTGCCCAACTTCATCGACCCCGAGGTGTGGCGACCGGGCAAGGAACCCTGCCACCGTTCGGCGCTCGCGCCCGGTGGCGAGAAGATCGTCATGCACATCTCGAATTTCCGACCCGTGAAGCGCGTGGAGGACGTGGTCGAGGTGTTCGCTCGCATCGTCAAGAAGGTGCCGGCACGGTTGGTGTTCGTCGGCGACGGACCGGAGCGGCCCCGCGCCGTGGACCGGGCAGAGGAGCTCGGGCTGCGCTCCAAGGTGCTCTTCCTGGGCAAGCACGCCTCCGTGGACGAGCTGATCGCCTGTGCCGACGTGCTGTTGCTCCCCTCCCAGAATGAGAGCTTCGGGCTGGCCGCGCTGGAGGGGATGGCGAGCGGCGCGCCGGTCGTGTCGACCAACGTAGGCGGACTCCCCGAGGTCGTGGAGCACGGGGTGTCGGGGTACCTGTACCCGCCGGGAGCGGTGGACGAGATGGCCGGGGGCGCGGTGGAGATCCTCACCGATCCGCGGCTGCACACGGCGATGGCGGAAGCGGGAAGGCGCATCGCGGTCGAGCGCTTCAGCGCGGCGTCGGTGGTGCCGCGCTACGAGGCCGTCTACGACCGCATCCTGTCCGGCGCGGGCCGGTGAGCCGGAGGCGGGGGCCGTGCAGGAGCTGACATTCCTCCAGGCGGCCGTCCTGGGCCTCGTGGAAGGCATCACCGAGTACCTGCCGGTGAGCTCCACGGGCCATCTCATCCTCGCGAGCGCGCTGCTGGGCCTCGACACCCCGCCGGCGCGCAAGGCCGCGGTCGACGCCTTCAACATCGTCATCCAGGGGGGCGCGATCCTCGCCGTGCTCGGCCTGTACTGGCCGCGCGTCGTGCGCATGCTGTGCGGCCTCGTGGGGCGCGACCCGGAAGGCCGCAGGCTCCTCGGGCTGATCGTGCTCGCCTTCCTCCCTGCCGCGGTGGCGGGCCCCTTCCTGGACGACGCTATCGACGCACGGCTCTTCAACCCGGCGGCCGTCGTGACGGCGCTGGCACTCTGGGGCGTGGTGATGATCCTCGTCGACCGCTGGCAGAAGCGCGCGTTCGTCGAGGCGGACGGCGCCGTGGAGGCGGGCGCGGCGCATCGATATCGGGAGATCGAGGAGCTGACGTGGCGGTCGGCCCTCTTCATCGGCGTGCTCCAGTGCCTCGCGATGTGGCCGGGCACGAGCCGGTCCATGATCACCATCGTCGCGGGGATGCTCGTCGGGATGCCGCCACGACGGTCCGCCGAGTTCAGCTTCCTCCTGGCGCTCCCCACGCTCGGCGGCGCGTGCGCGTTCAAGGTCGCGAAGGACGTCCTGGGCGGTGGGCCGTCGATGCTGGCCACGCTGGGGTTGGCACCCATGGCGGTCGGCATCGCGGTGGCCACGCTCTCGGCGGCGGTGGCCGTGCGCTGGTTGGTCCACTATCTCAACCGCCACGGCCTCGCGGTCTTCGGCTGGTACCGGCTCGCGCTCAGCGCCGTGTTCGTCGGGCTGATCGCGGGCGGGTGGGTCTCCATCGGTGGCTGAGGGCATGACGCGAGCACATCTCGACCTGGACCGGGCCCGCTCGACCCTCGTCCGGCTCGCGCTGGAGGAGGACGTAGGGGAGGGGGACTGGACCACGCTGTGGACCGTGCCGGCGGATCGCCGCTCCGAGGCCGTGATCGTGGCCAAGCAGGAGATGGTCGTCGCCGGCGTGGATTGCGTGCGTGCGGTCTACGAGGCGCTCGACGCCGGGATGTCGGTGGACGTCGCAGCGGGCGATGGAGCCCGGGTCGAATCCGGACACGTGCTGGTACGACTGAAGGGCCCGAGCCGCCCGCTCCTGATCGGCGAGCGCACCGCGCTGAACTTCCTCGGCAGGCTGTCGGGCATCGCCACCCTGACCCGCCGCTTCGTCGACGCGGTCGCCGGCACCGGGACGCGCGTGATCGACACGCGGAAGACCACGCCCGGATGGCGCCTGCTCGAGAAGGCCGCCGTGCGCGCCGGCGGTGGCACCAACCACCGCGTCGGGCTGTGGGACATGGTGCTGGTGAAGGACAACCACATCGACGCGAGCGGGGGCGTCGCCGAGGCTGCTCGGGCGGCGCTGGAGCGGAACGACCGGGACCTGGCCGTGGAGGTCGAGGTGCGCAGCCTGGAGGAGCTCGAGGCCGTCCTCCCCCTCGGCGTGGACCGGATCCTCCTCGACAACATGACCGCGGAGCTGCTGCGCCGCGCGGTGGAGCGCGTGCACCGGCTCGGCGCCGGCCGGCCGGAGGTCGAGGCGTCGGGCAACGTCACGCTCCAGAGCGTGCGGGCCGTTGCGGAGACGGGCGTGGACTTCGTGAGCGTGGGCGCGCTGACGCACTCGGCCCCCACGGCCGACGTGTCCCTCCGGGTGCTGCCCTGAACGTGGCGCTTCTCACGCATTGGGAAGGAGAGCCCGTCGGGGTCTGGGAGCGGCTGTGGGAGGTCCCCCGCCTGGAGGCCCACGACGTGCTCGGCTCCACGAACGACCGCGCGTGCGAGCTCGTGCGCTCCGGCGCGCCACCCTTCACGGTGGTGGTGGCCGCCAGGCAGACCGCCGGGAGGGGCCGCGGCGGCGCACGCTGGCACTCGCCGCCGGGGGCGGGTCTGTGGATTTCCGTGCTGCTCCCCGGGGCGGGGCCGGTGCCTCCGCACCTCCCCCTGCTCGTCGGCCTGGCCGCGGCGCGCGCCGTGGAGACCGTCTGTGCGGAGCTCGACGTGGGGATCAAGTGGCCGAACGACGTGGAGGTGGGGGGTCGGAAGGTGGGGGGCGTCCTGTGCGAGCACGCCGACGGGTGCGTCGTAGCGGGCGTCGGCCTGAACGTCCGTCAGCGACCGGAGGACTTCCCGGCGGAGCTGACCGGGAGGGCCGTCTCGCTGGAGACCGCTGCCGGGCGCCCCGTCTCGATGGGCGCGATGGCTTCGGCGCTCCTGGCCGAGCTGCGCCGCGGGTTCGAGGCGCCACTCGGGCCGCTCCCGCGGGAGCTTCGTGAGGAGCTCGCGGTCCGCGACGTCCTTCGCGATCGTCCGGTGGTCAGTCAGCAGGCCGGCGCGGGGGTGGCGCGGGGTATCGACGAGGACGGTGCGCTGCTGGTCGAGCGGCCCGACGGTGCGAGGGTGCGGGTCCTGGCGGGAAGCGTGAGGATCACGTAGGCGAGGAGCCGAGGAGGTCGTATGCAGCTCGTGGTGGACGTGGGGAACACCGAGACCGTGGTGGGGCTGGCCGCCGGGCCCACGGAGATGGCGGCGCACTGGCGGGTCAGCTCCGTCGTGCCGCGCACGTCGGACGAGCTCACGGTGCTGTTGCGGTCCCTCCTCGCCGGGATCGGGCGCGACGGGTCCGGGATCGAGCAGGGGGTGATCGGCTCGGTGGTGCCCTCGAGCACGTTCGTCTGGAAGCGTAGCCTCGAGGAGATCACCGGGGGCCCGGTCGTGAGCGTGGGACCCGAATCGGCGCTGCCGATCACGCTGGACGTGGAGGAGCCGAAGTCGGTGGGCGCCGACCGCATCGTCAACACGCTGGCGGCCCGGGAGCTCTACGCTCGAGACACGATCGCCGTGGACCTGGGCACGGCCACGACCTTCGACTGCATCACGGCCGACGGGGTCTTCATGGGCGGGGTGATCGCCCCCGGCCTCTCCGCCGGTCTCGAGTGGCTCGACCGGCGGACAGCCAAGCTCCCCCGGGTCGAGCTCGAGCCGCCCAGCTCGGTGATCGGGCGGCGCACGGAGACCTGCATCCAGAGCGGCGTCTTCTACTCTGCCGTGGACGCCATCGACGGCACGGTGCGGCGCATCAAGGGCGAGTGGCAGCGTCCCGACGCCCTCGTGGTCGCCACGGGTGGCTTCGTGAAGATCCTGGGCCCGCACCTCGGCACGGTGGACCGCCTCGAGCCCTTCCTCACCCTGTACGGGCTGGCCATGGCCGGCCGGCACATCGCGGGGAGGGGTTGATGCACTTCGACCACGGGCTGTTCGATGGTTAGATTGCTCCTTTCGCCGACCTCCCGTGATCCGACCCAGGTGCGATCCGCATGACCCTTTCCCCCGTCTTCCGTTCCGCGACGGCCGTGCGGCTCCTCAGGGAGCAGGGCGTCTGGCAGCGCCTGGCGCCCGACATCGAGGCGCAGGCCGACGCCGTACGAGTGCTGTACGCGGACCTGAAGGAGGTGCTCGGCGTGGAGTTCCGGGGCGAGGAGCCCCACGTGCCGACCGCGGCGGAGGCTCTGGCACCGGAGGGGCTGCACTTCGTCCAGGAGTACTTCTTCCTCATCCTCTTCCGGTCGATCTTCGCCTCGCTGGGCGTGACGCCGGAGCGGCTGCGGCTCTACGCGGAGCTGAACTTCTGCATCAAGGGCACGATCACGGCCGCCGACAACCTCTTCGACGACCAGGACAAGAGCCTGCTGCCCCTGGCGCCGGTGGCCGGAGCCCGCTTCCGCTCGATCCTCCAGCTCATGTCCTTCGAGCGGCTCCTGCGGCGTACGCTGGACCGCGGCCAGCATGCGCACGTGCTCGACGGCGCCGAGCGCGACGCGATCCTGCGGGCGCTGCTGGACCGGATGGCGGCGATCGGCACGCTGGAGGGCTCCGAGGAGGGTGGGGTGGACGACATCCCTACGCCGGAGGCGATGGTCGAGGCAGTGCACCGGGTGCGCGGGGGGGCGCTGTTCGCGCTCGCCTTCGCGGCACCGAGGGTGCTGGAGAGTGGAGAGACCGCCGAGCGGGTCGCCGCCGCCGAGCCCGCCGTTGCGCGCCTGGGCACGGCGTTCCAGATCGTCGACGACCTCACGGACTTCGAGTTCGACCTCGGCCGTCGGAGCCACAACCTCCTCACCTCGCAGATCCACCACCACGGGACCGAGGCCGAGAAGGCGGCGCTGGCGCGGCTGCGGGCCTCCGACCGGATCGAGCCCGAGCCCGGCGTGGTCGAGGACCTCTTCCGGGACTCGGCACGGGCGGTGCTGGAGCGGGCCTACGAGGAGGGTCGAGCGTCCTTCCGCGCCTTGGCCGACCTCGGCCACTGGTTCGACGCGGAATTCGCGGACCAGGTCGTGCACGCCATCGTGGGGCTGGACGGGGTTGCGAGGATGGAGGCACTGAGCTCCGCCGAGTAGCGGCGGCGGGTTCCTGCTCCGACGTCCGCCCTCCGGGGAGCCCCGGCCTGCGGCGGCCACGCCGCACCCGTGGCGGCCCTTCGACGCTTGACACGCGGCGCCGTTCTTAGAGATTCCAACCCTTGTTAGCACTCATCATGCACGAGTGCTAACCCGGGGTCCCACCCAGATTCAGTCACTCAGCCTTTTTCAAGAGGAGGAAGGCCGATGGCCAAGAAAGCAGCCAGCAAGATCCAGCCCCTGGCGGACCGCGTGGTCGTCAAGGCGCTCGAGGACGCCGAGCAGATGCGCGGCGGCCTCTACATTCCCGACACGGCGAAGGAGAAGCCCTCGCAGGGCGAGGTCGTCGCCGTCGGCCCGGGCAAGCTGTCCGACGAGGGCACGCGGATCGACATGGACGTGAAGGTCGGCGACAAGGTGCTGTACGGGAAGTACAGCGGCACCGACGTCACGTTGGACGGGGACGAGTACCTCATCCTGCGTGAGTCCGACATCCTCGCGGTGATCAAGTAAGCGCACACGCAATCGACGAAATTCGAAGGAGATACGAATCATGGCAGCCAAAGAGCTCGGATTCGACGTCGAGGCGCGGGCGCGCCTCAAGGTCGGTGTCGACAAGCTCGCCCGTGCGGTGAAGGTGACCCTCGGCCCCAAGGGCCGGAACGTGGTCCTGGACCGCAAGTTCGGTTCCCCCACGGTGACCAAGGACGGCGTGTCCGTCGCCAAGGAGATCGAGCTGGAGGACCCCATCGAGAACATGGGTGCCCAGATGGTCAAGGAGGTCGCGACCAAGACCTCCGACGTGGCCGGTGACGGCACGACGACCGCCACCGTGTTGGCGCAGGCGATCTTCGGCGAGGGGCTGAAGAACGTTACCGCCGGCACGAACCCGATGGGGATCCGCCGCGGCATCGACAAGGGCGTCGAGGTCGTGGTCGAGGAGCTCAAAAAGCTCTCGACCGCCACGAAGGGGAAGAAGGAGATCGCCCAGGTCGGCGCGATCAGCGCGAACAACAACTCCGAGATCGGCAACCTGATCGCGGACTCGATGGAGAAGGTCGG
>CAZPZU010000083.1:0-23463 GCA_964591135.1 uncultured Gemmatimonadaceae bacterium
CCAGGTCCGCGCCGGTGATCCCCACCTCCGCGGCGCCGTCGGCCACGTACTCGGGGATGTCCGCGGCGCGCACGAACAGCGCCTGGAAGTCCTGCCCCAAGTCCGCCACCAGCGCGCGGTCGCCCCGGAGCGATGGCCTCAGCCCCGCCTGCTCGAGGAGCGCCACCGCCTTTTCGGACAGTCGCCCCTTGTTGGGCAGCGCCACCCGGATCCGGCCCTTCGTCGTATCGTTCATGCTCCCGTCTCCAAGAGTTCGTTCCTTCCGGGGCTCTCCCCAGGGACAAAAAAAGACCGCGGCCCGATCGCTCGGGCCGCGGTGGGATGCTTCGCTGGACTCGCGTCCTAGGCGCGCACCGACCTCCCGCCACCCGTGTGGGTCGCGTGGTGATGATGGTGGTGCCGGACGCGGATCGTGTGGCTCATGGTCCGAAGAAGCTGACCGCGGGACGGGGAGGGGTCAAGAGGCGGCCTCGGGGCGCTCGCCCCGGATGGTCACCCGATACCCCGAACGGGTGTGCGGGAAGTAGTCCCACACGGCGAAGTGCTGCGTGCAGCGATTGTCCCAGAAGGCGATGGAGTGCTTCGCCCACCGGAAGCGGCACTGGAAGGCGGGGCTGTGCACGTGCTCGAAGAGAAAGGCGAGCACCGCGTCGCTCTCCGCGCGGGGCAGCCCCACGATGCGCGTCGTGAACATCGAGTTCACGAAGAGGCACTTCCGCCCCGACACCGGGTGCCTGCGCACGACCGGATGCTCCGCCTTCGGATACGTCCGCCCGCCGTCGTCGCGGCCGAGGATGGCGTTGACCTCGCGGTAGTACGGCCCACCGTCGTGGATGGCGGTGAGCCCGGCCAGGTACGCCTTCATCCGGTCAGACAGCGCGTCGTAGGCCGCGTACATGCTGGCGAACAGCGTGTCCCCGCCGCTCTCCGGGACCTCGAACATGCGCAGGATCGAGCCCATCGGCGGCTCCGGCGCACACGACACGTCCGAGTGCCACCGCTCCCCCGCCACGCGCTTCGACGACGCGTCGGCATGGATGATCATGACCTCCGGATGGCCTTGCAGGCCGGGGTCGTTGGGGTGGACGTCCAGCGTCCCGAAGCGGGCGCCGAGCGCCTTGTGCGCCTCGACGGAGATGTCCTGGTCGCGGAAGAACACGACCAGGTGCTCGGTGAGCGCGTCGCGGACGAGCGCGAAGCCGGCGTCGTCGAGCCGCTCGAGGTCGACCCCGAGGATCTCGGCGCCCAGCGTGGGCGTGAGGGGGCGGACCGTGACGCTCACGACCGGGGCCGGCTCTTCATGCCCTCCACGGTGGGCCGGCCGTCCGCGTTCGCCAGGTCCCAACTCGTCTGGTGAACCAGGCGCACGATGCGCGTCATCTTCTCGTAGTTGATCCGGTCGGCGTCGTCCCGCGGCGTGTGGTAGTCCGGGTGCAGCCCCGTGAAGAACCAGACGGCCGGGACGCCGTTCTGCAGAAACGGCCAGTGGTCGCTCCGCCGCAGGAGGTTCGACTCGTTGTTGTCGTAGCGCAGGCGCAGCGTCAGGCCGTACGCCTCGTCGGCGGCCTGCACGGCCGCCGCCAGCTCCGGTGTGCGGCTGAATCCGAGGATGTTCACCGCGTCCGCGTTGGAATCCGCCGGCTGGGGCTCGAGACCGCGGAAGCGTCCTCCCCCGTCCGCAGGCACCTCCTCGTTCCGCCCGATCATGTCGAGGTTGAGCACCGCGGCCGTGCGCGGCATCGGGAAGAGCGGACGCAACGTGTAGTACCACGCCCCCAGCAGCCCCCGCTCCTCCGCGTCCCATATGGCGAACATCACCGAGCGCCGCGGGTGCTCGCCGCGCTCGGCGGCGCGCGCGTACGCCTCGGCGATCGCCATCACCCCCACCGTCCCCGACCCGTCGTCGTCGGCGCCGTTGTAGACGCCCGTGCTGTCTGCACCGTTGTGGTCGTAATGGCCCCCGATGATGACGACCTCGTTGCTCAGCTCGGGATCCGAGCCCTCGATCATCGCCAGGACGTTGCGTCCCTCGGTGACGTGCCGCTCGACCGCGGTGGTGAGGCTCGCGCGGGCGCCCTGCAGCGTGACGACGCCCAGCCCGTGCTCGGCGGCCTCCGACGCCTCGGCCAGGGAGGCCAGCGTGCGGCCGCTCCCCGTCAGCAAGGCCTCCGCGAGCGCGGTGGAGATCTCCGCCCCGGGGATCGTGACGTCGTCGGCCCAATCACCGAGCGTGAAGCGCTCGATGCGCCGGGGCTCGCCCGGCCACGCGGCGGCGTTGATGCGGGCCCAGTCCTCGGACTCCGCGCGGCCAGGCGCGTAGCGCACGAAGAGGATGCCGGCCGCGCCCCGCTCCTGCGCCGCGAGCGCCTTGCGCCACCTCCGGCTGGCTTCGGCGGTCACGACGCCGTCGAAGGGGCTCGCGGGGTCGTCGGCTCCGGGCTCGCCCTCCAGCGCGAGGACGATCCGGCCGCGCACCTCCTGTCCCTGGTAGTCGTCCCACCCCAGGCGCGGCTCCACGATGCCGTAGCCCGCCCATACGACGCGGCCCGCCGCCGCCGCGTTCGCGGAGAAGCTCGCCGGCGTCCAGCCGTTGCCAGGGGCGCGGGCGCCGCCCGCACCGGACACCGTCAGGGTGTTTCCGTCGCCGAGGCTGGTCCACACCATGTCGAAGCGCTGGTCGTAGCCTCCGGCCTCGCCGGCCGGCTCGAGGCCCAGCGACTCGAAGCGCGCGCGCACCCAGTCGGCGGCCTCCTCGTGCTCGGGCGTGCCGACCAGGCGGCCCTGCATGGAGTCGGCGGACAGCGCGCGCAGGTCGGCCGAGAGGCGGGCCTCGGTGATGGAGGCGTTTCCGGGTGCGCCGGTGTCCGAGCAGCCGGCGACGAGGAGCGCTGGAAGGAGGACTGCGATCCGGAGGTCCAGGCGGCGCATGACGATAATCTCCTGACTCGGTTTCGGGGCGGGAAACATGCGGCGTCCCGCGGCTGCGCGCGAGCGGCAGGAAGGGGTCGCCCGTAGTGTCGCAGTGTCCGCCTTTTGGATATCAAGTATCTTTCGCGGGAACTCTCCCTCCATCTATCTTGGCCGCCATGCCTGCCCCCTCGCTGTTCGACCGCATCCGTCGTGCGCGCATCGTCCAGGTGCTCCTGGTCTACCTGGGCGCATCGTGGGCGGTGCTCCAGATCGCCCAGGTCCTCGCCGAGTCCCTCTCTCTGCCGGAGTGGGTCATGCCGGTGGCGATCCTCCTGCTCCTGGTGGGCCTGGTCATCATCCTCGCCACCGCTTGGGTGCAGTCGCTGCCGAGCACGACCGAAGCCGAGGAGGCGGGCGAGCGCCCCACGGACTGGGAGGTCGCTCCCGCCGAGGCGCTGGCGTCCCTGAAGGCGGGGAAGGTGCCCCACCTCACGTGGGGCCGGGCGATCTTCGGCGGCGTGGTGGCCTTGTGCCTCCTCTTCGGCGGTGCCGGGCTCTACGTGCTCGCGACCGGCGGGCGTGCGCCGGGATTCGGGCCGCAGGAAGCGGGCGCGCGCGAGGCCGCCGAGGGCATCGCGGTGCTCCCCTTCAACGTCACGGGAGGGAGCGACCTCGATCTCTGGCGGGAAGGCATGGTGGACGTGCTGTCCACGAACCTCGACGGGATGGGGGGATATCGCACGATCGACGCCCGCACGGTCATGGCGCGCTGGCGGGAAAAGGTGGAGGGAGACGGCGCCCCCGACCTGCGTACCTCCCTGGAGGTGGCCGGTGCCACGGGAGCGCGCTTCGGCCTCGTCGGGAACCTGGTGGGCAACCCGGGAGGCGTGCGCGTCGCCGCCGACGTCTACGACCTCTCGACCGGTGACAAGGTCACGCAGAGCTACGTGGAGGGTCCGGCCGACAGCGTCCTGGCACTGGTGGGTCGGCTCACCGTCGACCTGACCAGAGAACTGCTGGCTTCGACAGGCCAGCAGATCATGCAGGCGCCGCGTACCGCCGGCATCACCACCGAGTCCCTGGAGGCGCTGCGGCACTACCTGGACGGGGAGGCCGCGTACCGGAAGGCCGATTTCGCTACGGCGTCGGCGGCCTTCGAGCGCGCGGTGGAGGCCGACTCCACGTTCGCGCTGGCCTGGTACCGGTTGTCCAGCGCCTACGGGTGGATGGAGAACCTCAACAGCGAAGTGTCCGCCAGGGCGGGGGAGCACGTGGAGGCGTTGGCCGAACGGCTGCCGATGCGTGAGCGCACGCTCATGGTGGCCACGGAGCGGGGGATGCGGGAGCGCGAGCTGTCCGCGCTCACGGACCTACGTCAGGCGGCGTCCAAGTACCCCGACGACCCGGAGGTCTGGTACGAGCTGGGCGAGTTCTACCGGCACGTGGGTGTGGACGCCGGCGTCGCCACGGACGCCGACGCCCTGGAGGCGTTCGGCAAGTCCGTTGCCCTCGATCCCACGTTCGCGCCCTACTACATCCACTACATCGAGTCCCTCCTCGGCGCCGGCCGGGCCGCCGACGCGGCCACGGCGCTGGAGACGTACCGCGGTCTGGCCGGCCCCGACGCCCAGCCGCATCTGTCGCTGGCCGTGGCCCTCCTCGGAGAGGACGAGGAGCTGCGCCAGCGGACGCTGGCCGGCCTGGACACGGTCCCCGACGAGGTCGTCCTTCGGATGGGAGGGGAAATCCCCTGGTACGACGGGCTGGATCCCGGCATGGTCCTGAGGACGTTCGAGGCCGCCTACGACGCCACCGGCGACGGCGACTTCCTCTTCGGAGCGTCCGGGCTTCAACTGCACCAGGGGCGCGTGCGGGAGGCCGCCGCGACCATGGCCGATCCGTCGTTCGCCGCCGTGCCGCGACTGAGGACGGTGGCGTCGTTCACCCAGCTGGGCATCGAGGTACCCGAGTCGCTCCGCGGCGCCGCGGAGGACCTCGACGTCTGCCCGGACCGGGAGGATGCCGGGGAAGGGTGCATGTACGCGGCGGGGTCGCTGGCTGCGATAAGGGGCGATCGCGCGACGTGGAAGAAGTGGGTGGACCGGAACCACGCGCTAGGCACCCGTTACCAGTCCGAAGGACAGGTCGCCCACGGGAAGGAGCACGAGGCGTTGGCCCAGGCGCTGGAGGGGCTCTGGGCCCTCGTCCAGGACCGGGACACCGCGACGGCCCGGGACAAGCTCGCCGAGGGGGCGAACCGACTTCCCGCGGAACTCGCCTACCTGACGCGCATCCGGTTGGCAGAGGCACTCGCCCCCGAGAATCCGCGAGGCGCGGTGGATGTGCTGGAGGTGATGACGAGCGGGCCCTTCGCCCCCTACGCGCAGGTGCGCCTGGGCCGCCTCGAGGAGAGGCTCGGCGACACCGCCGGCGCGAAGGCGGCTTACCGGAAGGCCGCCGACCACTTCGTGGACGCGGACGCCGACCTGTCATGGGCCGAGGAGGCGCGGGACGGCGTGGCGCGCCTCGGTGGATGACCGGCACGTAACGAGAAGCCCCACCCAACCCGTGATGACCCAACGATGACCGACCGACCCCCGCTCTTCGACCGCCTCAAGCGCGCGCGCATCGTCCAGGTGCTCCTCGTCTATCTGGGCGCCTCCTGGGGTGTGCTCCAGCTCGCGGACGTGCTGACGGGGACAGCTGGCCTGCCGCAGTGGGTGGGCGCCTTCACCCTGCTGCTGCTGGCCATCGGCCTGGTCATCATCCTGGCCACGGCGTGGGTGCAGTCGCTACCGAGCACGACGGCGGCCGAGGAGGCGGGCGAGCGCCCGACGGACTGGCAGGTCGCGCCGGCCGAAGGGCTCGCCAGCCTCAAGGCGGGCAGGCTGCCGTACCTGACGTGGGGACGCGCGATCATGGGCGGCGTGGTGGCGCTTTGCCTGCTGTTCGGTGGTGCGGGGCTGTACGTCCTCGCGACCGGGGGAGGCGCGCCGGGCTTCGGACCGCAGGAGGCGGGCGCCCGCGAGGCGGCCGAAGGCATCGCGGTGGTTCCGTTCACCGTCACGGGTGGCGACAACCTGGACCTGTGGCGCGAAGGCATGGTGGACCTGTTGACCACCAACCTCGACGGGCTGGGGGGCTTCCGGACCATCGACTCGCGCACGGTGATGGCTCGGTGGCGGGAGAAGGTCCACGGAGACGAAGCGCCGGACCTGCGGACGGTGCTGGAGGCGGCGGCCGCCACCGACGCGCGCTACGGGCTCGTGGGCACGGTCGTGGGAAACCCCGCTGGTATCCGCCTGAGCGCCGAGATCTACGACCTCTCCTCGGGCGACAAGGTGGCCCAGGCCTCGGACGAGGGGGCCGCCGAGGACCTGCTCGCACTGGCCAGCCAGCTCTCCGTGAAGCTCACACGGAGCCTGATCGGCGCGTCCGGGACGGGCGTCGTCCAGACCGAGCGCCTGGAAGCGCTCACGACCAACTCCCTTCCGGCGCTGCGGGCGTACCTCGAAGGCGAGGCCGCCATGCGCCACGCGGATTTCGCGCACGCCGCCCAGGCGTACGAGCGATCGGTGGGGCTGGATTCGATGTTCGCGCTGGGCTGGTACCGGCTCTCGGACGCCTATGGTTGGCTGGAGGATATCGGAAGCACCACCGGCGCTCGGGCCGCACAGCGTGCGCTCACCATGCTGGACCGGCTCCCGGCCCGGGAGCGCATCATGGTGCAGGCGACCGAGGCGGCCAGGAAGGGGGATGCCTCGTACTACCCGACGCTTCGCGACGCCGTGCAGCGCTACCCCGACGACCCGGACATATGGTACCAGCTCGGCGATTTCATCTACCACGTGGCCATGCCCGTGGGCATGGCCACGCAGGAGCAGTCCTCCGAGGCGTTCGAGCACGCCATCGCGCTGGACCCGGGCTTCGGCCCCTACCAGGTCCACCCGATCGAGTTCGCCGTCGCCCGCGGCGACCGAACCGACGCCGAAGCACGCGTCGCACGCTACGAGGAGGCGACGCAGGACGAGCGACACGATACGGAATACGAGGTGGCCATCCCCCTGATGCTGGGTGACTCGGTCGAGGCGGCGGCGGCCATCCAGACGTCCCTGGGCGTCGACGTGGGGATCCTGGGCCGGATCCGCACGGAGTTCGCCAACCACACGGACCGGAACGACCGGCTGGTGGACCTGGCGTGGGCCAACCGGAACCGGGCAGGCGCCGATCACCAGTGGCTGCTCTATCTGCTGGGTACCGAAGGCCAGCTTTCCCGGGCCGACCGGCTCCTGGACTCGCTGGACGTTGCTGCGGGCAACAAGGGCCTCGCGGTCGGGTGGTACCAGGCCACCTGGCAGACGGCCCGGGCCCTGCCACACGCCGGCATCGCGCGACCGGCCACCTGCGAGTCGCCGGCGGTGAGCCTGCAATGCCAGATGTTCGTGGGGTGGGGTCTGGCGCGCGGCGGTGACGTGCGGGGCGCGAAGGAGTCGGCGCGCATCCTCCGCGGCCACGCGGAGGGCACGGACCCGACCTCGTTCGCCAACGAGGCCGCCGCCCTCGTGGAGGGCGCCATCGCCGTCGCCGAGGGGCGCACGGAGGAGGCCCGCCTCCTGCTCGGTCCGCTCACCCGGGGGACGGGGAACCAGGGAAGCCTGGCGAGGACGTCCCTCGGCGAGGTCGAGATGGCCGCCGGGAACACCTCCGAGGCCGTACGCTACCTGCAGGGGAACCTCGAGGGCGACTACCTGCGGATGCACGCGACCCTCCTCCTGGCGCGGCTCCACGACCAGCGCGGAGAGGCCGACGAGGCGCAACGCTACTACCGGAGCTTCGTCACCACGACGCGCCGCGGCGACCCCGACCTGCCGGAGATCGTCGAGGCGCGGGCGGCGCTGGAGCGGCTGGGGGGCTGAGGCCCCTCGGCCGCGCCGCGGCGGCGGCCGTCAGCGTCCCCCCGCGCCGACCTCGTCCTTCACCACCACACCCCCCTTCATCACCCAGCGGACACGCTCCATCTCGGTGATGTCCGCGAGCGGGTCGCCCGCCACCGCCACGAGGTCGGCGAAGCGGCCCGGCGCGACGGTGCCCACCCGGTCCTCCCAGCCGAGGACCTCGGCGGCGAGGCCGGTCGCACCGACGATCGCGTCCATAGGCGGCTGGCCGAGCCGCACGCGGACCGCGAGCTCGCGGGCGCTCAGCCCGTGGGGGATCACCGACGCGTCGGTGCCGAACGGGATGTCGAGCCCGGCGGCGAGCGCCTTCCGGAAGGACGCGTACTTCACGTCCGCGATCGCCCGGGAGCGGCGCAGCTCCGAGACCGGCGTGATCGTGGAGTCCTCGTGCGCGAGCGTCCACTCCGACGTGAAGAGCGTCGGTACGTAGAAGGACCGGCGCTCCTTCAGCATGGCGATCGCCTCGTCGTCGAGCATGCTCCCGTGGTCGATGGTGTGCACGCCGGCCCGGAGCGCCGCTTTGATTCCCTCGGTGCCATGGGCGTGTGCGGCCACGGTCGTGCCCCAGCGCGCCGCCTCTTCGACGGCTGCGCGCAGCTCTTGTTCCGTGTAGAGCTGGACGCCCGGCGAGGCGCCACGGGAGAAGACCGCCCCCGTGGCCAGGATCTTGATGAAGTCGGCGCCGTTCTTGAGGTGCCGGCGAGCCATCAGGCGCACCTGGTCCTCGCTGTCCGCGAGCACGTCGGCGAGGGGCACCTGCACGTAGGGCGAGAACTGGAGGGCGTCGCCGGCGCCTCCCGTGGTCGAGATGTACGCGCCCGGCACGAGCATGCGCGGGCCCGGCACCCAACCGGCCTCGATGGCGTCGCGCAGCGCCACGTCCACGTAGGGCCAGCTCGTCCCCATATCCCGCACGGTGGTGAAGCCGGCCATGAGGGTGACGCGCGCGTTGGCGGCGCCGGCCAGCGCGGAGCTCGGGGGCGTCGAGCGGAGCAGCTCGTCCTCCCAGCTCATGCCGGGCGGCGAGATGAGGTGCGTGTGCAGGTCGATGAGGCCGGGGAGCAGCGTCGCGCCGCCGAGCTCGATCACCTCGGCGCCGGCCGGGATGCGCAGGCCGGAGCCCACGGCCTCGATGCGCCCGTCGCGGATCAGCACCACCGGGTCTGCCACGGGCGGCGCACCGGTTCCGTCGATCAGCCGGGCCGCGCGCACGGCGAGCACCTGCCCGGCGTCCGCCGCCTGGCGCGCGAAGAGGTCTCCTGGCAGTGCGGCCATCGCGAGGATGGCGGCGGCAACGAGCCGCACCGTTGACCGGGTCGTCATCTCAGACGCCGTAGATCCGCTTCGTGAGCGCCGGTACCTCCCCCATCACCCGCGCGGTCAGCGCGAGCTGCCCGCAGTGGTAGTACTCGTGCGACACGCCGTGCTCGAACCACGCCAGGCGGGTGCCCGGCAGCCCGTCGAAGCGGTGGATGTGCTGGAGCATGTGCAGCTCCCCCGCCTCGCGGAACGCCGTGTCCATCTCCCGGTGGGTGTCGCGCAGGAGCGCGAGCTGCTCCTCCTTCGAGCGACCACGCGGGAGCGCTCCCGCGTGCTCCGCCATGAGGTCCGGGTAGGGAGCCCGCTGAAAGTCGCCGTCCTCACGCAGCAGCTCCTTCATGAGCAGCCCGGACTCGAGGATGTGGTCCACGAGCTCGCGCACCGTGCGGAAACCTTCGGCCGGGCGCTCGTCGAAGCGACCCGCCGGGAGGTTCTCCACCTCCGAGATCACGCCCTCGCGTACGCCTTTCCACCCCTCGAGCGCCTCTTCCAGGAGATCGCGGTACCCCGACTCTGCCATGTTCCCTCCTCGTTCGATCGGTTCGCCGGCGGCCGGGGCGCCGTCTCAGCGCCAGGCCATCGCCGGCAGAAGCTCCGCCTGCATCGCGCACATCCGGTCCACCAGCCCGATGGCCTGCCGGTGCGAGTGGCACGTCGGGTCGAGGAGCACCGCCTGCAGCAGCTTGTCCTTCGAGCCCTCGACGAACGCCTCCACCAGCAGGACGGAGATGCTCACCTGGGTGTGCAGGATCGCGGCCACCGCTTCCGGCAATGGAGCCATGCGCCTGGGATGCAGCCCTTCCGCGTCCACGGTGGCCGGCACCTCCACGACAGCGCCGTCGGGCAGATTCGGGATCCACCCCTCGTTGGGCACGTTCACGGCCGCCAGGTCGTGGCCGACGCCCAGCGTCAGGCCCTCGATGATCGGGATCGCCAGCTCGCCGGAGGGGCTGATGCGCTCGTCCGTCTGTCCCTCGCGGGCCTCGCGCGACGGACGGATGCGCGCCGGATGCTCGTCCTGGAACAGCGACGTTTCGGTGGGTGCGTCCTGGAGGTTGTAGATCCAGGTCGGGACCTCCCCGCCCTCCCACGGATGGCCCTCGCGCGGATCGTAGTAGAACTGGAGCTTGTCGCTCGCCAGGAATTCTTCCGCCCAGCGGATATACTCCCCCGTGTGGTTCGCGCCGGGGGACGGGTAGAGCCCGAAGGTGCGCAGGAGCGTGCGCTGGAGAGCGATGTCGTCCCAGTCGCTCAGCCAGTGCGCTTCCCGCTCCCGGGCCCGCAGCTTCGGGTAGAGGTCCTCGCCGGTCGCCCGGCTGCGGAGCTCCTGGAACCAGGTGATGTGGTTGAGGCCGCACGCGTAAGCGTCCAGGTCCTCCTCGGGGTGGCCGAGGAGTCGGCATACCTGCTCCCGCCCGTGCACGAAGCCGTGGCAGAGGCCGATCACCCTGGCGGAGGTGAGCCGCACCTGTGCCTCGCACAGCCGGGTGAGCGGGTTGGTGTAGTTGAGCAGCCATGCGTCTGGACACGTCCGCTCCACGGCACGGGCGATGTCGACCGAGGGGGCCATGTTGCGCAGCGCGTGGAAGAGCCCACCGGGGCCCCCGTTCTCGCCGTAGATCTGGCGGAACCCGTACATGCGCGGCACGTGGAAATCCTGCGCCCAGTAGTAGTAGCGGTCGACCTCGATGGCCATCACCACGTAGTCGGCGCCGTCGAGCGCCCGGTCGAGCTCGGTGGTCGTCTCGACCCCGTGCCGGCGCCCGAGCCGCTCGCCCAGGGCGTGGGCGTACGTCCGGTTGCGCTCGAGGCCCTCGCCCAGCGTGTCCATGAGCACGATGTCGGCGCCGGCCTCGCCGAGGGGGTCGCTCAGGTAGATGTCGCGGAGCGTGGCCGGGCCGAACTCCCGGCTGCCCGCACCGACCAGCACGATTTTCAGGCTCATGGCCTCAGTTTGCCGCGCCGGGCGCTTCGGCGTAAGGGGCGACCCCCGACGGCCCGGGCCGCGGGGCTCGGCACTTTCCCCCGGCCCCAACAGGTCCTATCGTCCAGACGGCGGGTAGAAGAGCCGCGTGGAGGACTCCATGAAGCGCGTCGTGAGCTTCGTCCTCAACGGGGATCCCACCTCGCTCGACGTGGATCCGCGTCGAAGACTCCTCTGGGTGCTGCGGAGCGACCTCACGCTCACCGGAACCAAGTACGGGTGCGGTGAGCAGCAGTGCGGAGCCTGTACGGTCCTGGTCGACAGCCGCCCCGTCTTTTCCTGCTCCGTTCCCGTCTCCTCCGTGGAAGGCCGTGAGGTCGTCACCGTCGAGGGGCTGGCTCACGGAGACGATCTCCATCCCGTCCAGCGCGCCTTCGCCGACAACGACGCGATGCAGTGCGGCTTCTGCACGCCGGGGATGATCCTCGGCTCGGTCGCGCTGCTCCACCGGAACCCGACGCCCAGCGAGGGCGAGGTGCGCGAGGCACTGGAGGGCCACCTGTGCCGCTGCGGGGCGCACGTGAGGGTGCTGCGCGCCGTACAGGACGCATCGCGCGCGATGCAGGAGGCGGTGCGATGACGACCCGGCGTGCGTTCCTGAAGATCGGCGGGGGCGGGATCATCGTCCTGTGCACCGTCGACCTGTCGATGCTGGCGCGCGAGCTCGAGGCGCAGGAGTACCCCACCGACTTCAACGTCTACCTGCGCATCGGCGAGGACGGACGCGTCACGCTGTTCACGGGCAAGATCGAGATGGGGCAGGGCGTGTACACGTCGCTCCCCCAGGTCCTCGCCGAGGAGCTGGACGTCCCGCTCACCTCCATCGACCCGGTCATGGGGGACACGGAGCTGTGTCCGTGGGACTCGGGGACGAGCGGATCGCGCACCATGCGGTTCTTCGGCCCGGCGCTCAGGAACGCCGCGGCCACCGCGCGCCAGGTGCTGCTCGAGCTCGGAAGCGAGGGTCTCGGTGTCCCGGTCGAAGCTCTGGCGACCCGGGACGGCCGGGTGTACGAGGCCGCCAATCCGGACCACTCGGTGACGTACGCCGAGCTGGCGCGGGGACGGCGCATCGAGCGCACCGCCCGGGGCGACGCTTCGCCCAAGCCGCTGGAGGAGCACGCGGTGTGCGGCAAGCCCGCTCTGCGCCTCGACGCCGCCCTCAAGGTGACGGGGCGGGCGCGCTACGCGGCCGACCTGCGCCTTCCGGATCTGCTGCACGCCAAGCTGCTGCGTCCTCCGGCGCACGGGGCCCGCTTGCTCGACGCGGACACGTCGGAGGTCGAGGAGGTGGAGGGCGTGCGGGTCGTGCGCGACGGCGACCTGATCGCCGTGCTGCACCAGCACCCGGACGTCGCGGAATCGGCGCTGGAGCGGGTGCGCGCGCGCTGGGACACGCCCATGGAGGGCGTCGAGGACGGCACGCTGTTCACCCATCTGGAGAGCAGCCGGTCCCGCCCGCAGGTGGTGACGGAAGCCGGCAGCATCGAGGCGGGTCGCGCCGAGGCCACGCGCGTCGAGGAGCGCACCTATCGTGCGCGCTACGTCGCGCACGCGCCGATCGAGCCGCATGCCGCCATGGCCAGCGTGAAAGAGGACACCGCCACCGTGTGGGCGTCGACGCAGAACCCCTTTCCGCTCCGCGCCCAGATCGCCGATGCCCTGAAGTGGCCGGAGGAACGGGTCCGGGTCGTGACCCCCTTCGTGGGCGGCGCGTTCGGGGGAAAGAACTACAACGCCCAGGCGCTGGAAGCCGCACGGATATCCCGCCTCGCGGGTGCTCCGGTGAGCGTGGCGTGGAGCCGCAGGGAGGAGTTCTTCTACGACAACTTCCGCCAGGCGGCCATGGTGCACGTGGCCGCCGGCCTCGGGCGCGACAACCGGTTGGCGTTCTGGGAATACGCCAACAGGCACGGAACCAGCCGTGGCTCGCACCCTGTCTACGACGTCGGCGATCACCGCGTCACGTTCGAAGGCGGTCGCGACCATCCGCTGGCCACCGGCGCGTGGCGGGCCCCGGGCGCCAACGTGAACCACTTCGCGATCGAGTCGCATATCGACGTGATGGCCGCGGCGGCAGGGATGAATCCGCTGGACTTCCGTCTGGCGAACCTCCAGGACCAGCGGATGCGAAGCGTGCTGCGCGCCGTGGCGGACCGGTGCGGGGTCGAGATGCGTTCGGCTCCGTCGGGGAGGGGGTTCGGGCTCGCGTGCGGGATCGACGCGGGCACCTACGTCGCCGCGACCGCCGAGGTGGAGGTGGACCGGGACCGTGGAGCGGTCCGGGTGGCGCGCATCGTATGCGCCCAGGACATGGGTGAGGTGATCAACCCGGAGGGCGCGACGCTGCAGGTCGAGGGCTGCCTGACGATGGGCCTCGGCTACGCGCTCAGCGAGGAGGTGCATTTCGGCCGCGGCGTGATCGTCGACCAGAACTTCGATTCGTACCGGATCCCTCGGTTCTCGTGGGTTCCGGAGATCGAGGTCGTGCTGGTGGACAACCCGGACATCGGGCCCCAGGGTGGCGGGGAGCCGGCGATCGTGATCGTGGGCGCCGTTCTGGCCAACGCCATCCACGACGCCCTCGGCGTGCGGGTGTACGACCTGCCGATGACGCCCGCGAGGATCAGGAGGGCGGTGGCGGAGGCGTGATCGCTTCGGGGGTGCCCCGTTCGGTGAGCCTGAGGGTCACGTAGCCGCTGGCTGCCCCCAGGATCAGGAGCGTCACCCCCGAAGCTGTCCTGCCCGTGAGGGCGTGGCCGACGCCGACGAGCCACGCGTAGAGGAAGACCATCCCCGCGGCCCACCCCGTCCAGCGCACGCGGGCCGACGGCAGGCCCGTGTCGACCCGGCCGCACCGGGCGGCCACGGGGCCCCACCACCCGCCGGGCCGCACCTTCCGGTAGAAGCGGTCGAGGTGCGCCTCCCTCGTCGGGCGGGTGAGGAGCGCGACGGCCACCCACAAGAGCGTACACACCACCAGGATGAAGAGCGCCCGCAGGAAGTCGTAGTCCGACCCGTAGAAGCGCGCGACCGCCTCGACCGCACCGGGACGGAGCAGGCCAGCCGACCCGGCCCAGCCGAGCAGCACGCGCCCGTTCGCGAGCAGCACGGAGCCGGCCATCGCCGCGATCTCGGCCCAGGCGTTCACGCGCCACCAATACCAGCGCAGAAGCCACACGAGGGCTACGCCCGACGTGAGCTCGATCACGTAGATCCATGCCCGCTCGATCGTGTCCATCTGCCAGGCGGTGAGGGCCGCCAGCACAACCAGGATCGAGACGGCGAAGCGGGACGCCAGCACGTAGTGGCGCTCCTCGGCGTCCCGCCTGAGGAAGCGCTTGTAGACGTCGTTGACCAGGTACGAGGCGCCCCAGCAGAGGTGCGTGTCCATCGTGCTCATGAACGCCGCCAGGAAGCTCGCGACCATGAGGCCGCGCAGCCCGGCGGGCATGAGCTGCGCTATCATCATCGGATAGGCGAGCTCCGGGTCCGCGGCGAGGGCGGGCGTGGCCGAAGCCACCGGGAGGATGAGGAGCGAGCCGAGGCCGACGACCACCCACGGCCACGTCATGAGCACGGTCCCGGCCAGCGCGAACCAGAGCGCCGACAGGACGGACTGGCGCTCGTCGCGCGCGGCGAAGAGGCGCTGTGCCAGGTAGCCGTCGCCCTGCCCGCTGCGCGTCCACAGCAGGAGGATCAGGCAGAGGAGCGACGCGAACTCCAGCGGGCTGAGGTGCGCGGGGTTCGGGAGGATGTCCAGCGTGCCCACCGGTGCGTCGGGGAGCGCTCGGATTCCCTCGGCCATGGCGCGCGGGCCGCCGACGCGGGCGAGCACGACCCAGGCGAGCACCAGGGACCCGGTCATCCCGGCGACGAACTGCAGGAGGTCGGTCACCACGACGCCCCACAGGCCCGACGCCACCGTGTACAGGAGCGCGAGGGCGACACACACCGCGAGCGTCCCCTCCGGGTTCCAGCCCAGCAGCACGGAGCTGAACTTGACCATCGCGAGCATGACCCACCCCATCACCACGCAGTTCTTCAGCAGTCCCTGATACAGGGCGCTGAAGCCCCGCAGCGCGGAGGCTGGCCGGCCCGCGTAGCGGAGCTCGATGAACTCGGCATCGGTGAGGATCGCGGCACGGCGCCAGAGCTTCGCGTAGAAGAAGACGAGGAGCATGATGCCGGCCGCCTCGTACCACCACAGCCAGTTCGCGAAGATGCCGCGCTGCCGCACGAGGGATGCGGTGGCCAGGGGTGCGTCGGTGGCAAACCACGTCGCCGCGATGGACGTGCCGGCGATCCACCACGGCAGCGCGCGGCCGGCCACGAAGTACTCCTCGAGGCTCTTCCCCGCGCGGCGGCTGAACCAGAAGCCGAGGGTGAGTGTGACGACGCCGTATACGGCGACCACCACCCAGTCTGCCGCGACGAGCTGCACCTGCTCAGCGTCCCAGCGAGATCAGGTTGGCCAGGATCCGGTACGCTCCGGCCACGCCGTAGGGGAGTTGGCGGTGGAGCGCCAGGGCCACGTACGTCCAGTGGCCGGATCCGACCGCGGCCGACAGCCACACGCCGCGCTGCGGTGCCTGCCCGGTGTCGTGCGTCTCGACGAGCGCGGTGTAGCCGTCGTCCCACGTGGCGAAGAACTTCGACCCGCGCTGCTCGATCCACCCGTCGAAGTCCGTCGTCCCGATGCGATTCGGCGTCGTGAGCAGGGGATGGCCCGGCGCGAGCAGCGCCACCGTCGCGTCCTCCTCCGCCGTCTCCTCGGCGTCGCCCGGCAGCGTGGCGGGGAGAGGCGCCTCCGTCCCGGGTGTGAACTCGGGCGTCTGGTACAGCACGACCATGTTGCCGCCCGCCCGCACCCACGCCAGGAGGCGCGGGGTCGCTGCCACCAGGTCCGGGCGCACCGCGTAGGCGCGCGTGCCGACCACGATGGCGTCGTAGTCCGACAGGTCGCCCGAGGCGAGCGCCGCGGCGTCCAGGAGCGTCGCCCGGGCGCCCAGCTCCTCGATGGCCGCGGGCACCGCGTCGCCCACGCCCATCACGTACCCGACGGAGAGGTCGGGCGCGACCGACACGTCGACGGGCACGACGGTCAGGCCCGCGGGCCGAACCAGATACCGGGTCTCCAGGTCGCGATGCCGGATCGCCTCGTAGCCTTCGCGATAGCCGGTGGGGTCGGGGTCGCTCGTCACGTGGGCGACCGCCGGGATCGTCCACCGATCGGTGCCGGCCGCGGCCCCGGTCGCCCCCCGGCCTGCCGGCGGCCGCACCGAGAACGTCGCGGACGCGCGCTGGCCCGCGGCCTCCAGGT
The DNA here is from genome assembly GCA_964591135.1 of uncultured Gemmatimonadaceae bacterium. Taxonomy (GTDB): domain Bacteria; phylum Gemmatimonadota; class Gemmatimonadetes; order Longimicrobiales; family Gaopeijiaceae; genus SZUA-318. The sequence goes on from CAZPZU010000083.1 coordinate 16,493, forward strand.
GGAGTGGGGCGGCCGCTGGCTGGGCGGTCCACCCCTCCGGAAGCTCGAGGGAGACCGAAGCGTCCAGCGGTCCGGGGTCGGCCGACGTCACCTCGATGCCGACGTCGAAAGGCTCCGCGCTCCCGGTGCGCAGGACGTGCACCGGAGGCTCGGCCCGCACCGAGAGCCGGGGCACGACGACCAGCTCGCGCGACACCGTCTCCCAGGGCGCGTCCACCTCGCGCGTCCGCACCTCGCGGGTCAGCGTCACCGGCACGTCGTCGACCGCCAGCGTTACGGCCGCGACCAGGCGGGGCCGCGATTCGGCGAGGCCGAGGTCGCTCGAGTCCCGCACCTGGTAGGCGTTCTCGGAGATGCTCCGGCGGAAGAACCACGGCCCGGACAGCGCCGCGTCCACGGGGATGCGCACCCGGAACGTCCCGTCGGCCGAGGCACCCGCCGCCAACGGCCCGGTAGTCACGCCCCCTTCACCCCGCCACCCGGAGGTCGAGGCCAGGTTGGCGCCGACGATGCGGACCTCGCCCGAGCCGCCATTGGTGACGCGCACGCGGACGTCCATCTCCTGCCCGGGCACGACCGGCCCCAGGGGCGTGTCCGCGTCCGCGCCGGCGGGCGTGGCCACCGCGCGAACGCGCACGCCCAGAGCGGTGCCCAGGGCGGCGACGAGCTGTCGTTCCTTCACCGCCAGGTGAAAGGCCGCCTCGGATCTGGAGGGCGTGGCGCGCTCCGCCTCCCGCAGCGCGCGCAGGGCGGCGCCCAGGTGGGCGGCCACCTCGCCGCCGCCGTCCATGCGGAAGGCGGAGAGTGCCGCAGCGATCTCGGCGTCCGTGGCGCGAAGGGCCTCCGCGACGCCGGCAGGAGGCTCCTCGCCCAGGAGGCCGAAGAGTCCGGGGAGCGAGGTGTCGAGCCCGTCGAAGAGACCGTCCTCGAGGGGCGCGCCATCCGCGGGGAAGAGACGCTCGTAGCGCTCCTCGCCCCCGCCGGCGAAGGTGCGTGTGCGCCCGGCGGTCTGGGAGCGCTGTAGCGAGAGTCCGTGCGCGCCGATCTCCTGATACGTGCGTCCCAGCCACGGGCTCGTGACACCGGGGTCGAGGGCGACGTGCCACGCCTCGCCGTCACGCAGGCGGCCGCGGTAGAGCTTCTTCACGCGCCACGGCCTCAACCCCTCGCGGGTGATCTGCTCCGGGAAACGGGCGGGATCGGCCGCCGCCTCGACGGCGAGGGGCGTCAGCACGCCCGCCGCCTGGTGGTGCCCGTGGCCGTCGCGCTCCGAGCCGTGCCAGCGGGAGACCACGACGAGCGGCCGGTTCATGCGGATCGCGCGCACCATGTCGCCCAGCACCACTTCCCGGTCCCAGCTCCGCAGCGCCTCGGCCAGCGTCTTCGAGAAGCCGTAGTCGATGGCCGTGGTGAAGTACTGGTCGTCCAGACCGTACCAGCGTCCCGCCAGGCGCAGCTCCTCGGTGCGTACGAGGCCGAGCGCGTCGAACAGCTCGGGCCCCAGCGCGTTCGCGCCGCCCTCGCCGCGGTTGAGCGTGAGGAGCGCGGTGCGCACGCCCATCCCGCGCGACAGCAGCGTGAGCACGCCGGACTCCTCGTCGTCGGGGTGGGCCGTCGTGTAGAGGGCGCTCGCGGTGGTGCGCAGCTTCAGGAGCTTCTGCCAGAGGCCCTCCGCTCCTTCGTCAAGCTCGAGCGGGCCCGCGGGCCCCTCGTCGCCCATGCGCGTGAGCACCGGGGAGGGTCGCCACTGGGCCGCGACCCCGGCCGGCGAGGAGAGCGCGGCGGCCAGCGCCAGGGCCTGGGGGAGGCAGGTCCGGAGGCAGGCCCGGAAGCGAGAGAGGGCGGCGGGAGCGCCGGTGGTCGGGAGCACGATGGGCAGCACCGTACGCCCCCTGCCGGCGGCTGGTCAAGACGGACGCGTTCCACCCGCTTCCCGCTCGCTTTATCATCCACGCCATGACGGACGAGCCCATCCGCATCCGCGGCGCGCGCCAGAACAACCTCAAGGACCTGGACCTCGACCTCCCCCGACGGCGCCTGACCGTCATCACCGGCCCGTCCGGCTCGGGAAAGAGCTCGCTCGCGCTCGATACCCTCTTCGCGGAAGGGCAGCGGCGCTACGTGGAGTCGCTGTCCACGTACGCGAAGCAGTTCCTGGAGCGGATGGAGAAGCCCGACGTGGACCTGGTCGACGGCATCTCCCCGGCCGTCGCCATCGAGCAGAAGAACCCCACCAAGACCAGCCGCTCCACCGTGGGCACGGCGACCGAGGTCCACGACTACCTGCGCCTGCTCTGGTCGCGCGTCGGTCACACGCACTGTCCGCGGTGCGACCGCCGGGTGAAGCCCGACACGGTGTCCAGCGCGGTCGACCGCACGCTGGAGCTCCCGGAGGGGACGCGCATCCAGGTCGCCTTCCCGCTGCCGATGAGCGAGGAGGTCACCCATGCGCTAGTGATCTCGAACCTGCGCGCCATGGGCTTCGTTCGCGCACTGGTGGATGGCGAGACGATCGACCTCACCCTCCCGGAGGCGGAGGACCCGGTCGCGCTCGGCCACGACCTCAGCGCCGAAGGCGAGGTGTTGGTGGTCGTGGATCGGCTGAAGGTGGCCGCTGATATCCGCGATCGCCTGGCCGATTCGCTGGCCACCTGCTTCGAGGAGGGCGACGGGGAGGCCGTGGTGCTGATCGCCGGCGAGCGCGGCGACGGGCGCTCCGGCGTGCTCCCCGCACGCCTCCGCTTCACCGAGCGCTTCCGCTGCCCGGAGCACCACGACGTCGCGTTCCTCGACCCGACGCCGCAGCTGTTCAGCTTCAACAACCCCTATGGGACGTGCCCCCTGTGCACGGGCTTCGGCGCCACGCTCGAGTACGACGTCGACCTGATCGTGCCGAACCCGAAACGGTCGATCGCGGACGGCGCCGTCGATCCCTGGGAGAAGCCGCGCTACCACAGGGAGCGCGAGCGGCTGCGCGCCTTCACCGCCGAGCGGAAGGTGTCGCTCTACGCGCCGTGGGAGGAGCTGCCCGAGGACTTCCGCGACACAGTGCTGTACGGCACGCCGAAGAGAAAGGGCAGGAAGGGAAGAGCCGAGACGTCGTTCCGGGGGGTGATCCCCTTCCTCGTGTCCCGCGAGAAGAAGCGCTACAAGCAGTACATCCGCGTTTTCCTGCGCCAGTACCAGAGCCCGCGCGTGTGCCGCGAATGCGGAGGCGCGCGCATCCGTCCCGAGGCGTTGTGGGTGAAGGTCGCGGGCCGCACCATCGCCGAGGTGGGGGAGCTGCCGCTCGACGAGCTGGCGGGGTGGGTCGGCGGGCTCGAGCTGAGCGAGATGGAGATGCAGATCGCGGCGACCATCCTGCGCGAGGTACGCGCGCGCCTCTCGTTCCTGGTGGACGTGGGGCTCGGCTACCTCACCCTGTCACGGCAGACCCGCACGCTCTCCGGCGGGGAGGCGCAGCGCATCAACCTCGCCAACTCCCTCGGATCGAGCCTGGTGGACACGCTGTACGTGCTGGACGAGCCCACGATCGGGCTGCACCCCAAGGACACCGGGGCGCTCCTCGACCTCCTGCTCAAGCTGCGGGCCGCGGGCAACACCGTGGTCGTGGTGGAGCACGACACGCAGGCCATCCTGACGTCCGACCACGTGGTCGAGCTCGGTCCGGCCTCGGGGGAGAAGGGGGGGGAGGTGGTGTACGAGGGCGCCCCCGAGGCGCTACGCGAGGCGGATACGGCGACCGGCCGCTACATGTCCGGACGGACCGCGGTCGGCGTGCCGGAGAAGCGGCGCAAGGTGAGCGGTCCTTGCCTCACCCTGAGGGGCGCGCGCCTGCACAACCTGCGTGGCGTGGACGTGGAGATCCCGTTGGGGACGCTCACAGTGGTCACGGGCGTGTCGGGCTCCGGCAAGTCGACGCTGGTGCACGACGTGCTGTTCCGCGCCGCCGAGCGCGAGCTGGGCGGTGGAGAGACCAGCGCGAAGGAGCACCTGGGTGAGGAGGTCGGTGATTACGAGGCGCTGGAGGGCCTCGCCCACCTGGACGACGTCGTGCTCGTGGACCAGTCGCCCATCGGGCGCACGCCCCGTTCCAACCCGGTCACCTACATCAAGGCGTGGGACGAGGTGCGGCGCATCCTCTCCGAGCAGCCCGTGGCGCGGGAGCGCGGCTACGGCGCCGGGCACTTCTCCTTCAACGTGACGGGCGGTCGCTGCGAGGCGTGTAAGGGTGCGGGCCAGGTGGAGATCGAGATGGTCTTCATGGCCGACGTGTACGTGCCGTGCGAGGTGTGCGGCGGCACCCGCTACAAGCGCGAGGTCCTGGACGTGAAATACCGTCGCAGGAACGTGGCCGAGATCCTCGAGCTCACGGTCGACGAGGCGATCCGCTTCTTCATACGCGAGGCCAAGCTCGGCAAGACGCTCTGGCAGCTCCAGCAGGTGGGGCTCGGCTACCTGCGGCTCGGCCAGCCGGCGACCACGCTCTCGGGCGGCGAGGCCCAGCGCCTGAAGATCGCGCGCGAGCTGGCGGGCGCTGCGGGCACCAAGGGACGGAAGCTGTACATTCTGGACGAGCCGACCACGGGGTTGTCGGGCGAGGACGTCAAGAAGCTGCTCGACGTGCTCACCCGTCTGGTCGAAGCCGGCAACACCGTGCTCGTCATCGAGCACAACCTCGACGTGATGCTCGTGGCCGACTGGATCGTCGACCTCGGCCCGGGAGCCGGGCACAGGGGTGGGGAGGTCGTGGCGATGGGTCGGCCGGAGACGGTCGCGACGATTCCCGGCAGCGCGACGGGCCGCTACCTCAAGCCACTGCTCTCGAACCGCTGACCCGTAGCGACGGCGTCGCGCATTGCCGATCATAAGCCGTCGTATGCGCGACCCCGTTGCCCCCACAAGAAGAAGCCGCGCGATGCGCATCTGCTTGCTGACGGATCAGGAGCTCGACGCGGATCCCTTCGATCCCGACGACTGGCCGTGCGACCCCCGCCCCTTCCTCCCCGAGGCGGAGTGGACCCTGCTCACGCTGGAGAAGGAGTCTGCGGTCGGACAGATCATCGAAGCGTCGCGGCACGGCTACGACGTCTTTTTCAACCTGTGCGACGGCGCGTGGGACGAGGGCCGTGTCGGCATCGAGGCCGTCCAGACCCTCGAGTGGCTCGACGTGCCGTTCACGGGAGCGGCGTCGGAGTTCTACGAACCGTCGCGTGAGGCGATGAAGCGTGTATGCCACGCGTGGGGCATCGACACGCCGAGCTACGTCACGGCACGCACGGCCGACGAGGTCGACAAGGCGGCGCGCACGCTGCGCTTTCCGCTCTTCGTCAAGCACCCGAACAGCTACGCGAGCAACGGCCTCACTCGCGACTCGCGTGTGGAGACGCCCGAGGCGTTGCACGAGCGGGCGCACGAGATGATGCGCTGCTACGGGGCGGCGCTCATCGAGGAATACATCGACGGCACCGAGTGCACCGTGCTGGTGGCGGAGAACCCGGACGACCCGGCGTGTCCCGACACCTTCCAGCCCATCTGGTACTCCTTCCCGGAGGGCGAGACGTTCAAGCACTACGATCTGAAGTGGGTGAACTACGGGGGGCTGGAGGCGCACGCGGTGGAGGATCCGGTTCTCGACCGTCGGCTGCGCGAGGTGGCCGCGACCTTCTTCGTCGGCATGCGCGGCTCCGGCTTCGGACGCTGCGACCTGCGCGTGGACCGGGAGGGCCGGCCGTTCATGCTCGAGATCAACCCCAACTGCGGCATCTACTATCCGCCCACCGATCCGGGCAGCGCGGACATCTGCCTGTCGCACGACCCGGCGGGCCACGAGGGTTTCACGCGCCGCCTGGTCGAGGCGGCACTGGCTCGCCGCCGGCGCCGACGCAGGAGCTGGCAGGTGCTCCCGCGGCCGGACGGCGACTACGGGACCTTCACCACCCGCCCCGTCGCCGCGGGGGAGCAGGTCATGGTCTTCGAGGGGGGTCCGCACCACCTGGTGACCCGTTCGTTCGTCGAGGAGCACTGGGACGAGCGGCACCGGGAGTGGTTCCGGCGCTATGCGTGGCCGCTTACCGACGCGGTGTGGGTGACGTGGAGCGAGGACCCCGAGGACTGGCGCCCCATCAACCACTCGTGCGACCCGTCCGCCTGGTTGGAGGGGCTCGACGTGGTGGCCAGGAGGGCCCTGGCGGAGGGCGAGGAGGTCACGCTCGACTACGCGACCTTGTACGACGAGCACATGGCGGACTTCCAGTGCACATGTGGCTCGGACGCGTGTCGTGGCACCGTCCGGGGTGACGACTGCCTGGGCGATTTCGTGGAGCGGTACGGTACGCACCTGTCCGACCACGTCCGCCGCAAGCGGGCGGCCCGGGCCGCCCGGTCGTAGATTCCGGCATGTCCGAGGCCCCTCCCGCCGCGTCCGCTCCCACCTCCGCGCCCGGAGGTCCCGAGGTCCGGCTGAGCCGCGAGATGCGGCTGCTGGACATCACGATGATCGGGGTGGGGGCGATGATCGGCGCCGGGATCTTCGTCCTGACGGGGATCGCTGCCGGCGTGGCCGGACCCGCCCTCATCCTCGTCTTCGGGCTGAACGCCGTGGTCGCCCTCCTCACGGCGATGACCTACGCCGAGCTGGGGAGCGCCTTCCACGACGCCGGCGGCGGCTACCTGTGGGTCAAGACGTCGCTGCCCGATCCCAACGGCTTCCTGAGTGGGTGGATGTCGTGGTTCGCGCACGCGGTGGCCTGCTCGCTGTACGCCCTCGGGTTCGGGGCCTACTTCCGGCTCGTGCTCGAGGCCTCGGGGGTGCCCGCGTTCCACCTCGGCTTCATGACGCTGGAGAAGTGGCTGGCGGTCATCACGTGCACGGTGTTCGCCTACATCAACTTCCGGGGCGCCTCCGAGACGGGGAAGGCCGGCAACATCGTCACGGTGGGCAAGATCCTCATCATCGGCGCCTTCATCGC
>CAZPZU010000084.1:0-23209 GCA_964591135.1 uncultured Gemmatimonadaceae bacterium
ACAGCTACGGCGGCGAGGGCGCCGCGTACATCGGCACGAAGTCCCGGCTCTTCGCGGCCGTGGGTGAGGGCGCGGGCGTCACCGACCTCTATACCGACTTCAGCCAGGAGTGGGGCTGGTCGTACCAGAACAACGGAGGCTCCGGCCAGAACGGCAACCAGTACTACATCTACGGCCAGGGCCGCTGGGGTGCGTCACCGTGGGAGAAGCCCGACGTGTACCGCGACGAATCGGCGCTGACGCACGTCCCCGAGGTGACACAGCCCTTCCTCATCATGCACGGCACAGCCGATCCGACGGTGTCGTTCAACGAGAGCCTCAAGTTCTACAACGCGCTGCGCTTCAACGGGAAGACCGCCTTCCTCCTCGCCTATCCGGGCGAAGGACACCACCTGGCCAAGCTGGGGAACCGGAAGGACTTCACCATCCGCTTCTTCCAGTTCTTCGACCACTGGCTGAAGGGCGCGCCGGCACCGGAGTGGATGACCGAGGGAGTGCCGTTCCTGAAGAAGGGCTTGACGGGCTGAGAATCGAGAGGCATTGACTGCAGAAGCCTACGGCGGGAGGAGCCATTGTCGATCGAGCGAACGGACGACGAAGCCCCGGGGGTGGTTTGCCACTCCGTCTCGGGGCCATTCCGATTGGACGAGCTGCATGACACCCTCCGGGACCTCGAGGCGGCCAAGGCCTGGATCGAGCACTGAGCCTTCCCTCACCGCCGCCCGAGCGGATCCGGCCCGAACGCGTTCGCTCCGAAGGTGCCGCGGAAGAACGCCATCTTGATCGAGTACCACATCCCGGCGACCGCGAGGACCATCATCGGCAGCATGACGAGAAGCCCGAGCGTCGGTGTGAGCACCACGGAGAAGACGCCGCATCCGAGGATGCCCCCGTAGATGACGGCGAGGTACCAGCCGGGGTGCCCCAGGTCGTGCAGGCGCTTCACGGCGCCCGCGAACGCGGGAAAGATGACGAAGAGCCAGGCCACGATGCCGATGGGGTTGAACCCCCGGCTCCCGAGGCTGCCCAACAGGATGTCGGCGAAGGCCGCGGCCACCTGGATCGCGGTGAGCGGCAGGATGAATTTCAGCCAGTAGGTCGAGCGGGGGATGCGACCGCTCATGCTGAACCACAGCGTGCCCAGGCCGGGCTGCGGGAGCGACGTGGCTCCGTGCACGGCCGCGCGTTCGAGCTCGTTCCAGTCGGTCTGACTCATGGCGGGGCTCCGGCGGTGTCTCTTTTCGAGTATACGCCCGGTCCGGCTACACCAGCCAACGTTTTCTCGGGCGCTTCGAGCCGCGTGACTCCGCCGACCTACGGCCTCACCGCAGCCCCTCGAACAGGTCCCCCTCCGTCTGCCGCCCCCCGTTCACGGTGCTGAACGCCCGGTAGAACGTCTGGTTCCCCCACAGCGTCTGGTGGTCGTCCTCCCCGAGCCCCTCCAGCGCGCCGTAGATGGATATCTGCGTCCGGTGGCACTGCACCGCCTGCCACACCCGCGGCCACCAGCGGCGGCAGTTCACGCGGGTGGTGATGGCCCACTCGGGCCAGGCAGCGGCGTGACGCTCCACGCCGTCCACCGTGCTCGTCAGCGTCTTGAAGGCCCGCTGGTACGCCGCCCACGCGTCGGCGCCCCAGGCGATGTAGTACAGCTTGGACACGGCGTGCGAGTCGCCGGGACCGTCGTGACCCGGGGCGGCGGCGCGGACCACGGCGGCGGTCGTGAGCTGGGAGACGGCGATGTGGTCGGGGTGCCCGTAGGCACCGTCGGGCCCGAACGTGATCACCACGTGCGGACGGACGCGTTGGAGGTGTTCGGCGATGGCGTCCGCCGCTTCCACCGGATCCGCTCGGTCGAGCGCGCCGTCGACGTAGTCGAGGAAGCTCACCTCGGTCACGCCCAGCTGGCGGGCCGCTTCCCGCTCCTCCGCCTCGCGCATCCGGCCGAGCGCGTCCTTCCCCGGGTGCTCGCCTGGCCCGTGCCGGCCGCTCTGCCCCCGGGTGGCCGTCAGGACGTGGGTCTCGACACCTTCGCTGGAGTAGCGTGCCAGGCTCCCACCGCACCCCAGCGTTTCGTCGTCGGGGTGCGCGAGCACCGCCATGAGCTTCAGCAGTCGGCCCATCACCGCCCCGGCTGCGCCGCCTTCCTGTAGTCCAGCGGCGGATCGCGGTCGCCCACCAGCGACACGTAGTGGTAGTCGGAGCCCCGGCGCTGCTGGAGCTCCGCCGTGGCCTTCGCGATCACGTCGGGCCTCTGGAAGAGCTCGACCGCGGAGGTGGCCAGCGCCTTGGCGGCCACGATCATCCCCTTGTTGCCGATGCTCGTTCCCCCGGCCGCGATGGCCTGCCACGAATGCGCGGCCGTGCCCGGGACCCAGGTCGCGGCGTTCAGGCCGGCCGTAGGGACGGTCCAGCTCACGTCGCCGACGTCCGTCGACCCGCCCTCGCCTCCGAGCTTCACCTCGAACGGCTTCACCTCGGCGGCCGACTCGATGGGCGGCGCGTCGTCGGGGAGCGTGCGTCGGATGATCTCGGCGAAGCGACGCTCCTCGGGCGTGTACGTGACGCCACCGACCGCCTCCAGGTTCGCGTGCACCAGCTCGGCCAACGTGACGTTGGGAAGGAGGTTGTAGATGCCGTGAATCACCTCGTACGTCATCTCGGTCCCGGTGCCCATCGCCGCGCCCTCGGCCGCCTTCACGACGCGGTCGAAGATCGAGCGTACCATCTCCGGGTCCGGGTGGCGCACGTAGTAGTACACCTCAGCGAAGTCCGGAACGACGTTGGGGGCGCTGCCGCCCGACGTGATCACGTAGTGGATGCGCGTCTCCTGCGGCACGTGCTCGCGCATCATGTTCACCATGTGGTCCATCGCCTCCACGGCGTCGAGGGCGGATCGGCCGCGGTCGGGCGCGGCGGCGGCGTGCGCGCTCACCCCGTGGAAGCGGAACTTCGCCGACTTGTTGGCCAGCGAGGACGTGGCGTCGGCGTCGTTCCCGTCGCCCGGGTGCCAGTGCAGCACGACGTCCGCGTCGTCGAGGAGCCCGGCGCGCACCATGTAGACCTTGCCCGCGCCGCCCTCTTCGGCGGGCGTGCCGTACAGGCGGATCGTGCCCGCGTGTCCGCTCGTGGCCAACCAGTCCTTCACGGCGAGGGCGGCGGCCGTGGACGCGGTGCCGAAGAGGTGGTGGCCGCAGGCGTGCCCGGCGGGCTTGTCCGCGATCGGGCTGCGCTCGGGCACGCGATCCTGCGTGATCCCCGGCAGCGCGTCGAACTCGGCGAGCAGCGCGATGACCGGCTCCCCGGACCCGTAGCTCGCCACGAACGCCGTCGGCATGCCGGCGACGCCCGCCTGGACCCGGAAGCCGGCGTCGCTCAGCCGCGCCTGCAGGAGAGCCGAGCTCCGGGTCTCCTGGTATCCGACCTCGGCGAGGTCCCAGATCTTCTGCGCCAGCTCACCGTACTCCGCCGCGTGGGCTTCCACATGGCGGATCACGGCCTGCTTCGCGTCCTGGGCGGCGAGGGGGCGGGCGGCGCACGCGCCGACGACGGTCAGCGCGATCACGAGCGGGGTGCGTCTCATCGGGCAGGTCCCGTGAAGGGGAAGGGTATGGACGAGTCGAGGCGGTCCACGCATGGACCTTCGGGTGGCCGCCAATGTACGTTGCGTCCGCCATGACGACACCTTCACGCCCTTCGTTCCGGTTCGCCGCCTTTCTCGCCCTCACCGTGCCCCTGGCCGCCGCGGGATGCGACACATCCTCCGACGTCCAGGGACCGATGCCCGGGCGCCCCCGCTTCGACGGCACCGCCGCGCTCGCGCTGGTCGAGCGCCAGGTCGCCTTCGGTCCGCGCATCCCGGGCAGCGCCGGCCACGCCGACCAGCTCGCCTGGATGCGGGCCACCCTGGACTCGCTGGCGGACGACGTGGTGGTGGACAGCTTCACGGTGGTGGCGTCGGCCTCGGACACGCTCCACCTCACGAACCTGGTCGCGCGCTTCCGTCCCGCCGAGACGCGCCGGATCCTCCTCCTCACGCACTGGGACACGCGTCCGGTCTCGGATCAGGCGAAGGAGCCGGAGCGCCGGCAGATCCCGGTTCCGGGCGCGAACGACGGCGGCTCGGGAACGGCGGTCCTGATGGGCCTGGCCCGTCTCTTCCACGGTCAGGCGCCGCCGATGGGCATCGACCTCCTCTTCGTGGACGGGGAGGACTTCGGGCCGACGGTGACCGACATGTTCTTCGGCTCGCAGCGCTACGCCGACCAGCTGCCCGAGCGGGGAACCCCGGGGCGCCCCGTCTACGGCGTCCTCCTCGACATGGTCGGCGACGTGGACGCACGCTTCCCCGTGGAAGGGTACTCCGCGCAGTACGCCCGCCCGGTGGTCAACAAGGTCTGGGGGACGGCTCGGCGTCTGGGGTACGCCGACGCCTTCCCGGAGAGCGCGGGCGGCGCCGTCAGCGACGACCACGTTCCGTTGATCGAGGTGGGGCTGCCGACGGCCGACGTCATCGACCTCTCGTACGGTCCGGGGAACGCCTGGTGGCACACCCCCGAGGACACCCCGGACCACGTCAGCGCGGCGAGCCTCGAGATGGTAGGCGAGGTCATGGCCGAGCTCATCTATTCCGGAGGCTGAGGAGCCCGTCCATGACCGAGCCCGAGACCGTCCGCGTCGCCGTCGTCCAGGCGTCGCCCGCCTTCTTCGACACCGAGGCCGCCGTCGACAAGGTGTGCGCCATGACCGCCGACGCCGCCGGCCGGGGGGCGCGCCTCGTCCTGTTTCCGGAAGCCTACGTCGGGGGATACCCGTGGGGGCTCGCCTTCGGCACGGCCGTCGGCGGCCGATCGGACGCCGGCCGCCGTGCGTGGGAGCGCTACTGGAGCGGCGCGGTGGACGTGCCCGGACCGGAGACGGCCCGCATGGGAGAGTCCGCCCGGGAGGCGGGCGTGCACCTGTGCGTGGGGGTCATCGAGCGGGACGCCACGTACAGCCGGGGCACGCTCTTCTGCACGCTCCTCTACTTCGGACCGGACGGGGCGCTGCTCGGCAAGCACCGCAAGCTGAAGCCCACCGCGGCCGAGCGCCTGATCTGGGGCGAAGGCGACGGCAGCACACTCACCGTGGTGGACACGCCCCTCGGCAGGGTAGGCGGCCTGATCTGCTGGGAGAACTACATGCCGCTGGCCCGCATGGCCCTGTACGGCAAGGGCGTGGAGATCTACCTGGCACCCACCGCCGACGCCCGGGGTCGGTGGCAGGCCACGCTCCAGCACATCGCCCTGGAGGGGCGCTGCTTCGTGCTCGGCTGCAACCAGTACGTGCACCGGGACATGTACCCCGCCGACCTGGAGATCGCCGACGAGCTCGAGGCCTGGCCCGAAGTGCTGTGCCGGGGCGGGAGCGCGGTCTACGGCCCGCTGGGAGAGTGCCTGGCGGGGCCGCTCTGGGAGGAGGAGGGGATCGTCGTGGCCGACCTCGACCGCTCCGCCATCGCGCGCTCGAAGTTCGACTTCGACGTGACGGGCCACTACGCCCGTCCGGACGTCTTCCGGCTGGAGGTGGACGAGCGGCCGAAGCGGCCGGTGGGGTAGGGGGGGCATCGGGGCGGGCTCGGATCGCGGCGCGCTCCGAGCCAGCACCCACTGCGGAAGGGCTGGGATCTTCTTGATCCCTCCCACCACCCTCGGTTAGAGTCCGTCCGAGGTGGGCTCCCGCCGGACCCGCCCCCATCCGCGAAGCGAGATCCCCATGACCCAGGCCAAGGCCTCCACCGACCTCTATCTCGACGAGGTCGACCGGTACAGCGCGCACAACTACCACCCCCTTCCGGTCATCCTCGAGCGGGGCGAGGGGGTGTGGGTGTGGGACGTCGAGGGCAACCGCTATCTCGACATGCTCAGCGCCTATTCAGCACTCAACCAGGGCCACCGCCACCCGACGATCCTCGAGGCCGCGCGCGAGCAGATGGAGCGCCTCACGCTCACCTCGCGGGCTTTCCACAACGACCAGATGGGGCCGTTCCTGCGCGAGCTGTGCGAGGCGACGGGCTACGAGCGCGCCCTGCCCATGAACACGGGCGCCGAGGCCGTCGAGACGGCGGTGAAGATGGTGCGCAAATGGGGCTACGAGGTGAAGGGCGTCGCCCCGGACGCCGCGGAGATCATCGTCTGCGAGAACAACTTCCACGGCCGGACCACCACGATCGTCGGGTTCTCCTCCGAGGCGCAGTACCGCGAGGGCTTCGGCCCGTTCACGCCCGGGTTCAGGATGATCCCGTACGGCGACGCGGATGCGCTGGAGGCCGCCATCGGCCCGAACACGGTGGGCTTCCTGGTGGAGCCGCTCCAGGGTGAGGGCGGTGTGGTGGTGCCCCGGGACGGATACCTGCGCCGGGCCCGGGAGCTGTGCGACGCGCACCAGGTTGCGCTCATGGCCGACGAGATCCAGACGGGGCTCGGCCGGACGGGGCGCCTGTTCTGCTGCGCATGGGAGGACGTCCGCCCCGACGTGCTCATCGTGGGCAAGGCGCTCGGTGGGGGCGTGTACCCGGTGTCGGCCGCGATCGCGGATTCCGAGTACATGGACGTCTTCCGTCCGGGCGACCACGGCTCGACGTTCGGCGGCAACCCGCTCGGCGCCGCCGTCGCCCGCGCGTCCCTGCGCGTGATCCTGGAAGAGCGGCTGGCCGAGCGCTCGGACCGGCTCGGCACCTGGTTCATGGAGCGCCTGCGTGCGATCGACTCTCCGCACGTGGAGGAGGTGCGGGGGAAGGGCCTGATGATCGGCGTCGTCATCCGCACGTCGTCGGGCACCGCGCGCCCCTACTGCGAGGCGCTGCAGGAGCGGGGCATCCTCGCCAAGGAGACGCACGGCCAGGTGATCCGCTTCGCACCCCCGCTGGTCATCGACCAGGAGACGCTCGAGGAGGCGCTGGTGCACGTGGAGGAGGTCCTGACCGCGTGAGCGTCAAGGCCGCCGTGTGACCGAGCCGGACCGGGGGGGCTCGCAGGCGCCTGCCGCAGCACGGGACGCCGCTCCGTCGCCGGCGTGGCCGTTCGTTCTGCTGGGCCTGGCGCTGCTCGGTGTGGGCCTCTCGTACTGGCGGCCGATCCCCGCGGGCGTGTGGCACGACGACGGCGTGTACATGCTCATCGGCAAGGCGCTGTCCCGGGGCGCGGGGCTGCACTACCAGGGCGTACCGGGCAGCCCGCCGGCGGTGAAGTTCCCGCCGGCCTATCCGTTGGTGCTCGCGGTGCTCTGGCTCACGCTCCGCACGGTGGGGCGGGTGACGCTCGCGGCGGGCGTGCTCAACCTGGTGTTGGTGGCGGGTGCCGGCGGGCTGTTCGCGTGGGCGCTTCAGCGCGGCGCGCGGCTGAGCCGTGGAACGGCCGTCGGGGTGGCGGCCCTGGCGTTCGTCTCCGCGGACGTCTGGCGATACGCCCTGGTGCCGCTGTCCGAGCCGCTCTTCATCGCACTGTCCGCCGGCGCGCTCGCCGCGTGGACGTTCGCGGACCGCCCCGGAGATCGCCGTGGATCGACGGTGTTGGCGCTCGTCCTCGTGGGGGTGGTGCTCACCCGGTCGGCGGGGCTGGCGCTGGTGGCGGGCCTCGGCGTCGCCCTGCTGGCGCGGCGTGGCCTGGGCGCGGCGGCCGCCGTGTGTGCGCCTGCGGTGGCGGTCGCCCTGGGTTGGGCGACATGGGCGGCCGAGCGGGCCGAGGACGTGCCCGAGGGGCTCCGCGACGTGCTGGGCCCGTACGGCGGTTGGCTCGGCGGGCAGCTCGTGTCCGCGCCCGCGGCCTTCGCGGCCGGCCTCCCCACCCACGCCCAGGCGGTCGTCGAGCGCGTCTTCGCGCTCCTCGTGCCCGGCGCGACCGGGTGGTTGCTCTGGCTCGTCGCTATCCCGCTGACGGTCCTCGCGGTGGTGGGCGTCGTCCGGCTCGGCCGTACCCTCACGCCCGTGCCCTGGGTGGCCACCGCGTACCTGGGGATGCTTCTGCTCTGGCCCTTCGTCGATCGCCGCCTGAACGCGCCGCTGCACCCCTGGATGGTGGCGCTGGTGTGCGTCGGGGCGCTCGGACTCGGTGAGCGGTGGTCCGCGGCCCGGGCGCGATGGGTCCTGGGGGCGGCCGTGTTCGCGTGGGTCGGCGCCTACGCGGTGGTGTCCGCGGACCGTGACGCAAGGGGATGGGCGGTGGCCGGCTACCGGCTGCGCGCGGGCCGCCTCGCCGCCGCGGTCGAGACCCTCCAGCGGACCGCGCCGCCCGACGCGGTGGTGGGTGCGCCCGAGTTCTGGGCGGGGCTGTACCTGCACGGAGGGTGGCAGGTGGTACCCAGCGCGCGCTTCACGCCGACGTCGGAGGACGAGGCGACACCGGTGTGGGGAAGCCCGGAGGAGCAGCTCTCGCTCTGGTGGGACGCGGGCGTCGACTACCTGCTCCTCGAGCAGGGCGGACGCGTGCACGGCGACGCGCTGAACCGCCTCGAGTCCCGGTGTCCGGGTGCCGTCCAGGTGTTGGCGAGGATGCCACCCCAGATGCTCGTGCGCCTCGGGTGGGACCGCGTGTGCGCTCAATCGCTCGGGCTGACGAGCTGAGCCTCCGCCGGGGGCCGGCGGAGCCCCTTCACCACTCGATGTTGCCCTTCTGGGACGTATCGACCTGCTCGGCCGCCTCGTCGCGCAGCAGCACCTGCTCGATCTGCTCGTAGAGGAAAGCCCGCGCCTTGGGGTCGCGTGGGTCGAGGCCGTAGTGGTTGATCAGCAGAGTCTGGTGCTGGAGCCAGTCCTTCCAGCATTCGGCGCAGATCCCGTCGGCGATCCGGTCCCCCAGCTCGTTCCTGAACGGGGGGCGGGCCATGCGAGGCCCGTCCTTCCCGCACCGACGGCAATGGATGGTCTCGTCTGCCATGGCTTGTAGATTGAAGGCGGATTCTCTCGGCGCCGAAGTCCCGGCCGGGGCACTACCCTCCTGCGGCGCCCGGGATCCGGACGCCCACTGTGCTCACCCATGGAGGCACCCGTGCCCCGGACGATCTTCGCCGGAACCGGCTTCTACGTTCCCGACCGCGTGGTGACGAACGAGGAGCTCACCCGCTACATGGATACCTCCGACGCGTGGATCGTCGAGCGCACAGGCATCCGCGAGCGGCGCTGGGTGCCTGAAGGGATGAGCGGTGCGGACATGGCGCGCCGCGCGGCGGAGATGGCGCTGGAAGAGGCGGGGATGGAGCCGTCGCAGGTGGACGCGATCGTGCTGGGCACGCTCAGCCCGGACCACTTCTTCCCCGGCACCGGCGTCTTCCTGCAGCGGGAGCTCGGCCTGGAGGGTGTGCCGGCCCTCGACATCCGGGCGCAGTGCTCCGGCTTCATGTACGGGCTCTCGGTGGCGGATGCGTGGATCCGTAGCGGGCAGTACCGCACCGTCCTCCTGGTGGGCGTCGAGATCCACTCTACCGGGCTGGACCTGTCCACGCGCGGCCGTGACCTGGCCGTCCTCTTCGGAGACGGGGCCGGCGCGGCCGTGCTGGTCGCTGGCGAAGACGACGGGCGTGGTGTCCTGTCGACGCACATCCACGCCGACGGCCGGTATGCGGACATCCTGTGGACGGAGTTCGCTTCGAGCAAGCATCATCCGCGCATCTCCGAGGAGGCTCTCCGCGAGGGGAAGCACTATCCGACCATGCAGGGCAAGGAGGTGTTCAAGCACGCGGTCAGCCGCATGCCGGAGGCGGTGGAGGAGGCGCTCGCGGCCAACGGGCTCACGGCGGCCGACCTCGACCTGGTCATCCCGCACCAGGCGAACCTGCGCATCACCCAGATGGTCCAGCGCCGTCTGGGCCTGCCCGAGGACAAGGTCGTGAGCAACATCGACCGTTACGGGAACACGACCGCGGCGACGATTCCCATCGCGCTCGCCGAGGTCGTTCGCGACGGCCGGCTGCGCCGTGGTGACCTGCTCTGCATGGTCGCCTTCGGATCGGGTTTCACCTGGGGATCCGCACTCGTCCGGTGGTAGACGCTTCGGAACTCTTCTTATATCCTTCAAGGCTAATTCGACCCCGTAGGCTTCGAGATCGAAAATGCCCCTGAACAAGAAGCAGCTCGCCCACATCGAGAAGCGCCTGCTCGACGAGCGCGCGCGGGCCCTGAAGGCCCTCGGGCTGTTCGACGAGATGGCGAAGGCGGACCGCGAGTCCGGCGATTCGGACCTCGCGGCCTACACCGACCACATGGCCGATCAGGGCACCGAGGCCATGGAGCGTGAGAAGGCAGCCGTGTTCGCGACCAAGGAGGGACGGTACCTGTACCGCCTCGAGGAAGCGCTGCGCCGCCTGTACAACGACCCGAAGGCCTTCGGCACCTGCCACACGTGCGGCAACGACGTGGGCTTCGAGCGCCTCGACGCGCTCCCCCACGCCCGCTACTGCATCGACTGCAAGCTCAAGGAGGAGGAGGCGGCCTGACGGACGGGCGGACTTCGATCCTCTACGTCACGGGAGGGCCCGGCGCCGATCCAGGGTGCCGGGCCCTCGTCGCGTTCGGGCCTCAGCGTCTGTTCCGGAGGACCTCCAGAAGCGCCGGTCCCACGGCCTCCACCTGCCACCGCCGGATACCGTCGACGCGGGCCAGTGAAGCCTCGTCGCGGGGTGCCGCTTGTGCGATCGCGATGAGGAGGGCGTTGGGCAGGAGCGTGCCCCGGTCGAGGCCGAGCAGCTCGGCTCGGCGGTTGCGCGTGTCCTTGAGCCTTTCGGCCAGCGCCTCGACGTCGGGAGACGGACGCCCGGGGCCCCGACGCGTGTTGCGCGGATAGGGGCGGAGCGCCGTGTCGGGCAGCTGCGCCACGTCGTCGAAGCGGCGTAGCAGGCCCTCTCCGCTCGTCCGGGCGAGGCCTTTGGGAAAGCCCTTGATCTCGGTCAGCTCCCGTCCGTCGAGGGGGCGGCGCACGACCGCCTCCAGGAGCGCCTGGTCCCCCACGACGCGGAACGTCGCCCGGTCGCGGTCGCGGGCGATCTCGTCCCGCCATTCCAGCGCCTCCCTGAGCGCCGTCACCTCGCGCGGGCTGAGGTCTCGCGCGCCCTTCACTCTCGTGACCGGGTCTTCCGGCTCGTCTTCGGACGGCGCCGTCGCGCTCTCCTCCAGCGCGACGCACTCCTCTCTCGCCCACGACTCGCGTCCCGCGGCGCGCAGGTCTTCGAGGAGGAGGTCGGCCAGGCGCACGAGGTAACGCGTGTCGTCCGCCGCGTACTCGAGCATGCCGTCCTTCAGGGGGCGGTCCGCCCAATCGGCGCGCTGGTACTTCTTGGAGAGCGACACCCCGAGGCGGCTCTCGAGGAGGGCCTGGAGGCCGAGCGCCGACTCGCCCAGCAACGCGGCGGCGACCTGCGTGTCGAACAAGCCCCGCAGGCGGATCGAGAGGTCGCGCTCGAGGAGCCGCAGGTCGAAGTCGGCGCCGTGCATCACGATCTCGACGGCGGGGTGCTCGAGGGGGCCGCGCAGCAGATCGGAAGGATCGAAGGCGAGCGGATCGACGATGAAGGTGTCGTCCGCGGTCGTGATCTGAAGGAGGCAGAGCCGGTCCGAATAGCGGTGGAATCCCGCGGCCTCGCAATCGAGGGCGAGGCGGGGTGATTCCCGCAGGGATCGGGCCAGCCCCTCGGCCTCGGTGGTGTCCCGGACGTGGACGTAGGACATGTGGGGTGTGCAGGCTCCTGGTGGTGTGGCATTCCGGCGTGTCGGGGCCGGCGCGAAAAAAGAAGCGGCGACACCGCTTCGCCACAAGCCCGTCGCGCTTGCCCGCCTCCGCGGCGTCCGCGACAATTCGGTTGCTCTCGCTACGGGAACGGGCCTCGCCGCCTCGCCCGGCCGTGGCTCGCCCCCATTTCGGCCGCCCCGGATGCTCCGCACGAAGATCGTCTGTACGCTCGGACCGGCGAGCTCGATGCCGGAGACCGTCCACGCCCTGGCCGAGGGCGGGATGGACATGGCCCGCATCAACTTGTCCCACGGCTCCCGGGACGACCACCGCCGCTCGATCGAGGCGGTCCGGGTGGCCGCGGACACGGTCCATCGCCCGGTGGCGGTGCTCGCGGACCTCGCCGGGCCCAAGATCCGCGTCGGGGACCTGCCCGAGCCGATCGTGCTCACGCCCGGGGAGATGGTGGTGCTCGCGCCTGCCGCCAGCGCGCGGGAAGGGGAGATCCCGACCACCTACGCGCCGCTCGCCGAAGAGATCGAGCCCGGGCAGGGTGTGCTCCTCGACGACGGGCTCCTGGAGCTGCGCTGCACGGGCACCGACGGGGACCGCACGCTCCTAGAGGTGGTGCGTGGCGGCACGCTGAACAGCCGCAAGGGGATCAACCTCCCGGCCGTGAACCTCAAGGCGCCGGCGCTCACAGAGAAGGACCTCGGGGACCTGGAGTTCGTGCTCGACCAGGGTGTGGAGTACGTCGGGCTCTCCTTCGTCCGTCGTCCGGACGACGTGATCGATCTGAAGAGGCGGGTCGCGGGCAGGGCGCTCGTCGTGGCCAAGATCGAGAAGGTCCAGGCGCTGCAGGCCATCGAGGAGATCCTCCCCGAGACCGACGCGGTCATGGTGGCCCGCGGCGACCTGGGTGTCGAGCTCCCCTTCGAGCGGGTGCCACTGGCGCAGAAGCGCATCGTTCAACTCGCCAACTACTACGGGCGCCCCGTCATCACGGCCACGCAGATGCTCGAGTCGATGATCGAGTACCCGCGCCCGACGCGGGCCGAGGCATCCGACGTGGCGAACGCCGTCCTCGACGGGACGGACGCGGTGATGCTGTCGGGCGAGACCGCCGTCGGGGCCTATCCCCTGCAGGCGCTCGAGGCGCTGGTCAAGATCGCGCGCGAGATCGAGCGCAGCGGGGTCTTGGAGCGCGGGCCCCGCTACGTCACGCGTCCGAGCGCCCGCGCCCGGGGGGGAGCGACCGCGCGGGAGCACGCGGTGGCCGCCGCGACCGTCGAGGCCGGGCGGCAGATCATGGCGCCGGCCATCATGGTGATCACGCGCTCCGGCTTCACCGCACGTCTCGTGTCGAGCTACAGGCCGCCCGTTCCCGTCTTCGCGGTCACGACGGACCCGGCCACGTACCGCCAGCTCGCGGCCGTCTGGGGCGTGCGTCCCGTCCTCGCCGACGTGGACCACGTGACGTACGAGGCGCTCACCGCCACCGGGCGCGAGGCGGTCCTGCGCAGCGGCGTGGGCGACCCCGGGGCATCGCTGGTCGTGACATCGGGCTTCCCGTTCCACACGGCCGGAACGACGAACACGATGCGCCTCGAGCGACTGTAGGGGGCAGCGGTGAAGCTCACCTTCCTCGGCACCGGCACTTCGTTCGGCATTCCGGTGGTAGGGTGCGATTGCGCCGCGTGTACGTCAGCGGACCCCCGCGACCGGCGTACGAGGCACGGGGCGATCGTCGAGCTCGAGCGGGGCCGCCTGCTCGTGGACACCCCCACGGAGCTCCGGCTCCAGCTCCTCGCGGCGGGCGTGGACCGCATCGACGCCATCTGGTTCACGCACATCCACGCGGATCACATCCACGGAATCGACGACCTGCGGGTGTTCACCGTCCGGGGAGGCGACGACATCCCGGCATGGGTCGGCGCTGAGTATCGCGACGCACTGTCCGCGCACTTCGCGTACATCTTCGACGACGCGGTCGAGCCGCTGAAAGGGAGCCACAAGCCGCGCGTGCGCCTGCACGACCTGCACCCGGGCGAGCCGGTGGAGATCCTGGGGCGGTCCTTCCTCCCCGTCCCGGTGCCCCACGGCTCGGTCCGGGTGTACGGCTTCCGCGTCGGGGGCCTCGGCTATGTGACGGACGGCAAGTGCCTGCCGCCCGAGGCGATGGAGGCCTTCCGCGGGGTCGACGTCCTCGTCCTGAACGCGCTGTGGTTCGGGAGGACCCACCCGTCCCACTTCACCGTGGAGGAAGCGGTGGAAGCGGCCCACGCCGTGGGCGCGAGACGCACGTTCCTGACGCACCTGACCCACCGGGTCACCCACGCCGAGCTCCTCGAACGCCTTCCCGGGGACGTGGCGCCGGCCTACGACGGACTCACGATCGAGGTGGACGACGATGTCTGAGGACGCTCTTCGACTCGCCTACGCCAATCTCCTCTCCCCGCACGTGTCGGGAGGGACCGACCCCTCCCGACTCGATTCGGAGCTGGCGGGCCGCTTCCGGGAGGCCCACGCGGCCGTGCAGCGTCGTCGCTCCTCCGGGGAGATGGGCTTCTTCGACCTTCCCTACGCGACCGAGACGCTGGCCACGGTGAAGCAGCTCGCCGAGGGCTTCGGCCAGTGGTTCGAGGACGTCGTGGTGCTCGGCATCGGCGGCTCCGGGCTGGGCACGGTCGCGCTGCGGGACGCGCTCCTCGGTCCGTGGTGGAACGAGCGCTCCGACGACGAGCGGGATCACTTTCCCCGCCTCCACGTCCTGGACAACCCCGATCCGTTCACGCTCGAGCGCCTGCTCGACCGGCTCGACGTCGCCAAGGTCCTGTTCAACGTGGTGAGCAAGTCGGGCTCGACGGCGGAGACCATGGCCCAGTATCTGGTCGCGCGCGGACGCGTCGAGACGGCCGTGGGCGAGGACCATGCGCGCGGCCACTTCCTGTTCACGACCGACCCCGCCAGGGGGGCCCTCCGCCAGATCGCCGAGGCCGAGGGGATCCCCACCGCACCCGTGCCCGAGAACGTGGGGGGGCGCTTCTCCGTGCTGTCGCCCGTCGGGCTGCTCCCGGCGGCGGTGTGCGGTGTGGACGTGGATGCGCTGATCGCCGGGGCCGCCGCCATGGAGCAGCGCTGCGCCACGGACGAGCTCGCGGCCAACCCGGCCGGGGTCCTGGCCACCCTGCTGCACCTCGCCGACGTGGAGCAGGGCAGGCCGATCCACGTGCTCATGCCATACGCCGACCGACTCCGGTCGGCGGCGCTCTGGTTCCAGCAGCTGTGGGCCGAGTCGCTCGGCAAGGCCCGTCTCCTCGACGGGACGGTCCGCCCCACGGGACCCACGCCCCTGGCGGCCGTGGGCGCAACGGACCAGCACTCGCTGCTCCAGCTTCTCATGGAAGGCCCGCACGACAAGGTCGTGCTGTTCGTGGCGGTCGGGGATCCCGGCGTCGACGTGACCATCCCGGGCAGACACCCCGAGATCCCGGCCCTGTCCTACCTGGGTGGGCACACGCTGGGCGGATTGTTGGACGCGGAGCGGCGCGCGACGGCCGAGGCGCTGAGGCGCGAAGGCCGGCCCAACGCGACGTTCGT
Source organism: uncultured Gemmatimonadaceae bacterium (assembly GCA_964591135.1). Lineage (GTDB taxonomy): Bacteria > Gemmatimonadota > Gemmatimonadetes > Longimicrobiales > Gaopeijiaceae > SZUA-318. Next base: position 15,297 of record CAZPZU010000084.1, read on the forward strand.
GCTCCCGCGCGTGGACGCCCGCTCGCTCGGAGAGCTCTTCATGTTGCTCGAGATCGCCGCCGTATACGCGGGTGCGCTCTACGGCGTCGACCCGTTGGACCAACCCGGGGTGGAGCTGGGTAAAGTCCTGACGTACGGCCTCATGGGCCGGGACGGCTTCGAGGCTCCGGAGATCGACCCCGGGGATCCCCGACGGGTGGTGTGAAACGGGCCTGGCGAGCCTCGCGTGGCTCTACGCGGCTGATTAGCTTCCAGGCACAAGGGAGGCAGACCATGCGTGACCAGGACGAAGGACCCTACGTCGTCATCGAGCGCGGCGGGGGCAGTGGAGCCGGTGCGTTCATCCTGGGTGCCCTCGTCGGCGCCGGGGTGGCACTCCTCTTCGCCCCCCGGACCGGTGAGGAGACGCAGCAGGACATCAAGGACCGTGCGCTGAAGCTGAAGTCGGTCGCCGAGGCGCGCGTGCGCGAGGCGCAGAAGCAGCTCGAAGAGCGCCTCGAATCGGCACGGGAAGGCGTCCAGACCCGCGTGGAAGGCGTGAGGGATGCGGTGGAAACCGGCCGCAGGGCGGCGGTGGACGCCCGCGACGACCTCGAGCGCAAGCTCGAGCGCTCCAAGGCCGCCTACCGTGCCGGCGTGGACGCCGCCCGTCAGGTCGTGGCCGCGGGCGACGAGGACGCGGGCGACGAGGACGAGGCCTGACGGGCCCCCAGGCTCCCGGGCGCAGCGCGAGCGGCTCGGACGCCGCGGAGGGAGATGCTCTCCCCTCCGCGGCGTTTCCGCGTTCCGGGGGGGATGAGTCCGCGAGCGCCGCCGCGCCGCAGATGAGCGCGACGGAGGGTCGGGGGTACCGCACGCGCGAGTTCATCCGGCGCCTGTGGAGCAAGGCGGAGGAGGACGACGTCTTCGTGATGGCCAGCGCGGTGGCGTTCAACATCCTCATCGCCGCGCTCCCGCTGGCGCTGCTCGGGATCGGGCTCACCGGCTACGTGCTGTCGACCCGGGTCGACGATCCGGTGGAGGCCATCGTGACGCTGCTCGTGGGCAACCTGCCGCTGGCCACTGGTGGGCTCGATCCCTCGGCCGCGGTACGGGGGATCGTGTCGGGCGTGGTCGCGCGGCGCTCGGGATTCACCTTCCTGGGCGCCTTCTTCTTCGCGTGGCTCGCCACGCGCCTGGTCGGCACGCTGCGCGCGGTGCTGCGGGAGATCTTCGACATCGCGCAGTCGCGCGGGATCATCCGCGGCAAGGTCTTCGACATTCAGGTCGTGGTGGTGGGGGTGGTCCTGCTCACGCTCAACCTCGGCGTGACCATCACCTTCGAGGCGGCCGTGAGCTACGGGGGTGCGATGTTCGGCCTGGGCGGCACGGCGGTCGGCGCCGCTGAGTTCTTCCTGGGCACCATCATCGCCTTCGCGTCCATCTGGATGCTCTTCTTCGTGGTGTATCGGTACCTTCCGGCGCGCCGGATCCCGTGGCGTGCGGCCGTGGTCGCCGCGACGTTCTCGTCGACGCTCCACGAGGTGCTCAAGCAGGGTTTCACCTGGTACGCGACCGGCGTCGCGGACTACTCCTCGACCTGGGGCAATCTGGCCACGGTCGCGATCCTCTTCTTCTGGATCTATTACGAGTCCCTAGTGTTTATCCTGGGCGGTGAAATCGCCCAGGTGTACACCATGAGAAAGGCCGTCCGCATGCAGTCTCTCGGCGTGGCGAAGGGTCGGGCTTGAGCGAGGACGACGGCCGCAAGGTCGTGGCCCGCAACCGCAAGGCGCGCCACGAATACGAGATCCTGGAGACCTTCGAGGCGGGCATCGCGCTCAAGGGTCCGGAGGTGAAGTCCGTGCGCGAGGGCAAGGTCGCCTTCCAGGACGCTTTCGCGCACGTGGACCGGGGGGAGGTGTGGCTGCGCAGCCTTCACATCAGTCCGTACGAGCAGGCGAACCGCTACAACGAGGACCCGGTGCGGCCGCGCAAGCTCCTGCTCAACCGTGTCGAGATCCGTCGTCTCGTGGGCAAGGTCGAGGAGAAGGGGCTGACGCTCATCCCCCTGGAGATCTACTTCAAGCGAGGCTACGCGAAGGTGCTGCTCGCGCTCGCGCGCGGAAAGAAGCTCCACGACAAGCGTGAGACGCTGAAGGCGAAGCAGCAGGATCGGGAAGCGAGGCGCGCCGTGGCGGCGCACAGGGAGGGCCGGTGAGCCGAACGATAGGCCGCCTCGCGGCCCTCCTGGCCATCCTGCTCCCGGTCCACGTCTCCGCACAGGCTCGCGCGGACCTGCGGATCCGCGACGGGCGCAGCGAGTGGACCGTGGCCATGAGCGCGGAGCGCGGCTACGCCACGGTGCCCGTCTCGGAGCTCGTGCGCCTCGGGTGGCGGGTCGTGGCCGGGTCGCCGGAGGTGGACCTCGTGGGGCCGGAGGACGTGCGGGTGCTGATCCGCGCGGAGACGCCGTTCTTCCGATGGAACGGGGAGGTCTTGCAGTTCGCGGATCCGCCTTACGTGGACGGGAACGAGCTCCAGCTGCCCCTGCAGCTCCTGACCGAGCTCCTGCCCCGGCGTCTCCCGGACCTGTACGCCTTCGACGAGCCGTCCATGCGCCTGACGTACACGGGCGGGCCCGGCCCCCGCGCGGCGAATCCGGCCGGCGGGGAAAGCGCGACCCCCGCTGGGCGCATCGACCCCGTGCGCGTGGTCGTCATCGACGCCGGGCACGGCGGGGAGGACCCCGGGTCCGTGAGCCGTTCCGGGATCAAGGAGAAGGACGTGGCGCTCGGCGTCGCGCTGGCGCTGGCGCACGCGCTGGACTCGGTTCCGAATATCGAGGTCCACCTGCTCCGCGACGACGACACCTTCATCCCGCTGTGGGATCGTGGGGCGATGGCCACCAAGCTCAAGGGCGAACGACCGGGCGTCTTCATCAGCGTGCACGCGAATTCGTTCAACTCGCCCGCCCGGGGCTTCGAGACCTATTTCCTGTCGGATGCGCGCACCGAGCACGAGCGACGGGTCGCCGCGATCGAGAACGCACCCATGGAGGAGGAGGAGGCAGGCGTCCAGAAGGGTGGCGACCTCGACCTCATCCTGCGCGAGCTCAAGAATCTCGACACGCAGCACTGGTCGGCGCTCCTGGCGGAGATGATCCAGACCGACGTGGCGAAGGTGCATCCAGGACCGAATCGCGGTGTGAAGCAGGCGCCGCTCGCCGTCATCACCAACGCCCTCATGCCCGCGGTTCTCGTTGAGGTGGGATATCTCTCCCAACCGGAGGAGGCTCGACTGATCGGCCGCCGGGACTTCCAGGCGAGCGCGGGCCATGCGATCGCGCAAGCCGTGGTCAGCTTCTTCGAGCGGTACCCGCCGGGGACGGGAGGCGTGACCGGAGCCGGGCGATGAGGTCGCGGCTCGGGGCGGCCGCGGTGGTCACCGCGCTGCTCCTCGGAGGCTGCGTCTACTACAACTCCCTCTACAACGCCGAGCACCTCTTCGAGCAGGGCGAGGGCCATCGGCTGTCCGGGCGCGACTCCCTGGCGAGGGCGGACTACGAGGAGGTCGTGGCGAAGGCGGCGAAGGCCTTCCGCATGGAGCCGGACGGCGAATGGGCGGACGACGCCCTCCTCCTCATGGGGCGGGCCTACCTCCGGGTCGGCGACCTGAGGGCGGCGCGCGCCGCCCTGGAGCAGGCCGAGCGCATCACCGACGACGATCAGGTCCGCCTGGGCGCGAAGCTCTACCTGGGCGCGTCGTACGTGGAGGCGACGGACTTTCCGGCCGCCATCCCGCTCCTGGACGAGGCGCTGGCGGGCCTGCGCCCGGGGCACGTCATGGCCGAGGGCCACCTCTGGCGCGCCCGCGCACTCCTCGAGCACGGAGAGCAGGACGCGGGATGGTGGGATCTCGATCGGGCGGCGGCGGGCTCGGGCCCGGTTCGGGTGGCGGCGGCGATCGAGCGTATCATCTGGGGCGTGCACTACGACGATCGCCACCGGGCGGAGGAGGGGATGAACCGCCTCCTCGCCCTCTCCGGCGCGGGCCAGCGGCCGGACACCGTCGTCGCGCTCGCCATGCTCACCGCGGAACGCTGGGGCCCGTCGGCGGCGGTCCAGATCATGGCGGGCGCCGACACGGCCCGCTGGAGCCAGGGTGCCCGGGGAAAGGTGCGCCTGGCGCGCGCGCGCCTGCTGCGGGAGACGGGCGACACGGCTGGCGCCCTGGAGGGCGTGGAGCGCGTCGCCGACGGCATCGGCGAGGCCGCCGTCGACGCGCGCCTGGACCTGGCGCGCTGGACGCTCGCGCACGCGCATGAGCTGGTCGACGTACGCGATGCCGAGACGGTGCTCCTCCCGGCCGAGGGCGCTCCCGAAGCGGTGGAGCTGCTCGACGCGCTGCGGGAGTTCGACGACCTGGCGGACGTGGGGCTCACGAACCCGCTCGGGTGGTTTGCGGCCGGGGAGGTGGCTCGCGAGCGCTTGGGTGCACCCACGCTGGCTCGGGGGCTCTATCTGGCGTACGCCGACGCGGTCCCCGAAGACCCCTGGGCGGCGAAGGCTCTCCTGGCGGCGTTGGACGTGACGACCGACGAAGGAGGCCGTGCGTGGCTGAGGGGAAGGTTGGAGGGAAGGTCCACGAGCCCTTACGTTCTGGCTGCCCGGGGTGAGCCGGCGCCGGGGCTCGAGCCGCTCGAAGAGGAGCTCTCCCGGCGCCTCCAGGAGATGAGGACGCGTTGAGACTGCAGACCGAGGCCTTCGGGACTTCCTTCCAGAACCCCGTGCTGCTCGCCGCCGGGACGTGCGGGTTCGGCCAGGAGCTGGCCGAGGTGGTCGACCTGGACGTGCTGGGAGGATTCGTCACGAAGTCGGTGACGGTGGAGCCCCGTCGTGGCAATCCGGCCCCGCGCGTGGCCGAGTTCCCGGGTGGGATGCTGAACTCTATCGGGCTCGCGAACCCCGGCGTCGAGGGCGTCTGCCGTGACAAGCTCCCCTGGATCCGTGCCCACGTGCGGCGGGCACGGGTCTTCGTGAGCATCGCGGGCCACGCCGCTGCCGACTACCTCGCGCTGGTGGAGCGGCTCGACGGAGAGGGAGGGTTCGTGGGTTACGAGCTCAACCTCTCGTGCCCCAACGACACGAAGCGGGGGGGGCCGCCCTTCGCGCTCGACCCGGAGGCGCTCGCGCACGTCGTCGAGGGGTGCCGGGCCCGAACCGAGCGGCCGATGCTGGCGAAGCTCGCCCCTAACGATCCCTCGCTGGAGACCAGCGTGCGCATCGCGACCGACGCGGGCGCGGACGGGCTGACGCTGGTGAACACGCTTCCGGGGATCCTCCTGGGCACGCAGGGCCACCCGCTCCTCGGAGCGGGCACCGGCGGAATCAGCGGTCCGGCCCTGCGGCCCACCGGACTCCTCGCGGTGCGCACGGCCCGCGCCGTGACGCACCTCCCGGTCGTGGGCGTGGGCGGGGTGGGTAGCGCGGCGGACGCGGTGGCCTACGCCCGCGCCGGCGCCTCCCTCGTGCAAGTCGGCACCGCCTCCTTCGCCGACCCGCGGGCGGGGGCGCGCATCGTGCGGGAGCTGCGACGTTGGGGTGACCGTGCGGGCGTGCCGGCGTGGGACGCGCTCGTGGCCCCGCATCCCGTCCCCTCGGAGGCATGATGGCCGAGATCATCCTGGCCCTCGACCACCGCTCCGACGACGAAGCCCTGGAGCTCGTGGACGTCCTCGGGGAGAGGGGCGGCTTCTACAAGGTGGGGCTCGAGCTCTACACGCGTGCCGGTCCCGACGTGGTGCATGCCCTGCGCGATCGGGGGAAGCGGACCTTCCTGGACCTCAAGCTCCACGACATTCCGAACACCGTCGCCGGAGCCGTCCGGGCCGCGGTGTCCCTCGAGGTGGACTTCCTGACCGTGCATACCGGGGGAGGCATCCCGATGCTGCAGGCGGCGGTCGAGGCGGCCGAGGGCAGGGTGAAGCTGCTGGGGGTGACGGTGCTCACCTCGTTGACGCCTTCCGACGTCGAGCTGGTGTGGGGACGCGAGATCCGCTCGATCCGCGACGAGGTGGGCCGACTCGCGGAGTTGGCGTCCCGCGCGGAGCTGGACGGCGTCGTGGCCTCGGCCGTCGAGGCGGGATGGCTCCGCCCGGCGCTCGGCGATGACATGCTGATCGTGACCCCGGGAATCCGACCCGCCGGGGCGGACCCGGGAGACCAGAAGCGGGTAGCCTCTCCGGCTGACGCGGTCGCGGCCGGCGCCGACTATCTCGTGGTTGGCCGACCGGTCACGCAGGCCCGTGATCCGGCGGAGGCGCTCGGCGCGCTGCTGGACGAGATCGCTGCGGCCGAAGCATCCTGATCCCCCACCCGGACACCGTGACGACCCCCATGCCCCTCAAGGTCTACAACACGCTCACGCGCAGGCTGGAGCCCTTCGAGCCCCTGGAGGAAGGGCGGGTGCGCGTGTACGGCTGCGGGCCCACGATCTACGACTTCGCGCACATCGGAAACTACCGGTCCTTCCTCTTCTACGACCTGGTCCACAGGTACCTGGAGTGGCAGGGGTACGAAGTGCGCTTCGTCATGAACCTCACGGACGTGGACGACCGCACCATCAAGGGAGCGGCGGCGCGGGGCGTCAGTCTGCGCGAGCACACGGAGCCCTTCGGGGAGACCTTCCTCGCCGACGCCCGCGCGCTGGGGATCCTCCCGGCCGACGCCTACCCGAAGGCCACGGAGTACGTGACGGCCATGATCGGGTTCGTGGAGCGCCTGGTCGCCTCGGGCCACGCCTACCAGGCCGACGACGGGGCCGTGTACTTCTCGATCTCGAAGTTCCCCGGGTACGGCAAGCTCAAGGGGATCGATACCGCCTCCCTCAAGGTGGGAGCGCGCGTCGCGCAGGACGACTACGAGAAGGAGGACGCACGCGACTTCGCTCTGTGGAAGGTGGCGTCGGAGGTGGACGAGGAGGCCGGCGCCGCCTGGGATTCGCCGTGGGGTCGGGGTCGGCCGGGTTGGCACCTGGAGTGCTCGGTCATGAGCGTCACCGAGCTGGGCGAGACGCTGGACATCCACCTGGGCGGCGAGGACCTGGTCTTCCCGCACCACGAGAACGAGATCGCGCAATCCGAGGCGGCTACCGGCAAGCCCTTCGTCCGCTACTGGCTCCACGTGAAGCACCTGCTCGTCGACGGGAAGAAGATGTCCAAGTCCCTGGGCAACTTCATCACGCTCCGCGAGCTGCTCGACCGCGGCTACGGGCCGGCTTCGATCCGGCATCAGCTCATCGGCGCCCAGTACCGCCGCGAGCTCAACTTCACCCTGGACGGGCTCGACGCCTCGCGGAACGCGGTCCAGCGGCTGTTGGACTTCGAGGCCCGCCTCGACGCGGTGACCACCGATCCGGGGGCGGAGCCGAGCCTCCTCGGGGCGTTGTCGGAGGAGGCCACCACGGCCTTCCGGGCCGCGATGGACGACGACTTCAACTCCGCCGACGCCCTGGCCGCTCTCTTTACGTTCGTGAACCGGGTGAACGGTGAGCTCAACGGCCGCGTGGCGGTGCGGCCGGACGACCTCGAGACCACGCACGCCACGCTCCGCGCCATCGACCGCGTGCTCGGACTCCTCGAGGTGGCGCATGCGTCCAGCTCGGTGGACGAGGAGCTCGTGGCGTGGGTCGAAGAGCGCATCGAGGCGCGCGCGGCCGCACGCGGGAGCCGCGACTTCCAGGCAGCGGACCGGATCCGCGACGAGCTCGCCGCGAAGGGGATCGTCCTGGAGGACGGGGCCGAGGGGACGCGCTGGAAGGTGGTGGGATAGCGCGACCCCTGGTTACCTTGGGCGGGCGCTGGCGTAGCTCAACTGGTAGAGCAGCTGCCTTGTAAGCAGCAGGTTATGGGTTCGAGTCCCGTCGCCAGCTCT
>CAZPZU010000085.1:0-23188 GCA_964591135.1 uncultured Gemmatimonadaceae bacterium
GGCTGCACTTCCCCGACTTTCGCGCCGCCGAGCGGACCTTTCAGCTCGTCACCCAGGTGGCCGGGCGCACCGGGCGCGGCGAGCGCGCGGGGCGGGTCTTGATCCAGACCTACAGCGCGGATCACTACGCCGTGCGCCTCGCCGCGCTGATGAAGATCCCTTCGACGTTCGTGTGGACGCACGACTCGATCGGCCTGGGAGAGGACGGCCCGACGCACCAGCCCGTCGAGCAGCTCGCCGCCCTCCGTGCCGTTCCCGGACTCGTCGATCTGCGCCCCGGCGACGCTGCCGAGACGGCGGTCGCCTGGCAGGTCGCGGTCGAGCGCTCGGACGGGCCGACCTTCCTCGCGCTGTCCCGCCAGTCGGTGCCGATCCTCGACCGGGGCGTGCTCGGCTCGGCGGATGGGCTGCGCCGCGGTGGGTACGTCCTGGCGGAGGCGAGCGGTGACGCACCCAGCGTGATCCTCATCGCCTCCGGCACCGAGCTCGCGCTCGCGCTCGAAGCGCGCGAGCGACTCGAGGCGGAAGGCGTGCCGACGCGCGTCGTGAGCCTGCCCAGCTGGCACCTCTTCGCCGGGCAGAGCGTGGCGTATCGCCACCGCGTGCTCCCGCCCTCGGCCAAGGCGCGCGTCGCCGTCGAGGCCGCCACGACCTTCGGCTGGGAGCGCTGGGTGGGTCCCGAGGGGCACGCGATCGGCCTCGATCGCTTCGGTGCTTCCGCACCGGCGGAGGTGCTCTACCGCGAGCTCGGCATCACCACCGACGCCGTCGTGGACGCGGCCCGCGCCGCGGTCGACAGGGCGCGCGGCATCGCGGGCTCGGCAGGAGATCGCCTGTAGAGAAGACGACGGATCAGGCCACGCCGTCGGCCGCGCCGACGGGAGGCGGCCTCGAGCCGACGCGCAGCAGGAGGTACCCCGAGATCCCGGCTGCCAGCGAAGCGGCGAGGATGCCGATCTTCGCCGCCGTCATCGTGGCTTCGTCCACGAAGGCGAGCTCGGCGATGAACAGCGCGACCGTGAAGCCGATGCCCGCCAACTGCGCGGCACCGGCCACGTGTCGCCACCCCACGCCCTCGGGAAGGCGCGCCAGCCTCAGCTTCACCGCGAGCCACGCGGCCAGGAAGATCCCACCGAGCTTGCCGAGCACGAGCGCCGCCACGATGCCGAGGGCCACTGGGCTGCCCATCGCGGCGCCCACGTCCGCCGGCGAGAGCGGCACCCCGGCGTTGACCAGCGCGAAGAGGGGAAGCACGACGAACGCGGTCCAGGGGTGAACCTTCCGCTCCAGCCGTTCGAGGGGGGACTCCGTCCCCACTGCGACCTCTTCGAGCCGCCCGAGCGTGGCTTCGATGTCGTGGTGGTCGTCCCGCTCGACGGCAGCCTCGAAGCGAGCGAGAAGTCGCCGTCCGACCTCCAACGCGGTCCGGTCGTCGTAGTAGTGTCGCGCCGGCGTCAGGAGCCCGAGCACCACACCCGCCAGCGTCGCATGGACGCCCGACTTCAGGATCGCGACCCAGAAGAAGAAGCCCAACAGCGCGTACACCGGCACCGAGCGGATGCCGAGGATCCGGGCGAGGACGATGGCCGCGAGCACGAGGGCGGCCGCACCGAACGCCCCCACCACGATGTTCTCCGTATAGAAGACGGCGATCACCAGGATCGTCCCGAGGTCGTCGACGATGGCGAGGGCGAGGACGAACACCCGGAGCTGCGTCGGCACCCTTCGGCCGAGCAGGCCGAGCACCCCCAGGGCGAAGGCGATGTCGGTGGCCATCGGGACGGCCCACCCACGCACGCCCGGGCCACCCGCGTTCAGCGCGACGTAGACCAGAGCGGGCACGACCATCCCGCCGAGCGCGGCAGCCGCGGGGAGCGCTGCGGTGCGTGGGTCCGAGAGATGGCCGTGCAGAATCTCGCGCTTGATCTCGAGTCCGACGACAAAGAAGAAGAGGGCCATCAGCCCGTCGTTGACCCAGTAGTGCATGGACTTCGAGAGCTGCACGAAGCCGAGGTCGAGCGTGATCCGGGTTTCCCACAGGCGGTGCACCGCGTCCGCCGCCGGCGAGTTGGCGAGCACGAGCGCTACCACCGCCGCCGCGAGGAGCACGCCCGAACCGAGCCACTCGGTCCGGATGAACGCCTGCAGCGGGAGGTGGACCGTGCGCGCGACGCGCTGGTGCTCGGCCCTGACCTCGAGGGCCCCTCGACTTCTGGGCGAGCCTGCCATCCCGGTTCGGAGTCCTCCTCAGGCCGCGCGTCTGCGGAGGGCGGGTGGCAGCGGAGGCACGCGCGTGATGCGCTGCTGGCGGCGCCGGCGGCGGACGACGGGGCGGTCGTAGCGCGTCTGGGCGCGGCAGCCCGCGTGACGCGCCCACGCCTTCCACGATGCCCCGTGTCCGTAGTTGCCGTCGAAGAGGTAGTCGGCGATGTGGGCCATCTCGTGGAGCAGCGTGTCCATACGCTCGGCGCCGTTGCCCTCGAGCATCAGATCGACGTTCAGCGCGAGCTCGAGCACGTACCGTCCGCGCCGCCTGTCCTGGCCCGGGATCATGTGGCCGAGCGAAGCGCTCATGCGGTTGCTCAGGCGGACGGGAACGTCCTCCGGAAGGAGGCCGTCGAAGCGCGTCTTGTTCAGGTAGCGGTACAGCGCCCGCAGGTACGCTCGCTGCTCCGGCGTGGCGCAGCAGTGCGTGAGCTCCTGTTCGCCACCGCACCGCGCGGCGGCACGCCGCTGACGCTGGGCGTGCGACTTGCGCACCGCCTCGAGCACCGGGGTCAGGCCGGGCCAGCTCTGCACGCGTTCCGACGCCGCGCGCACCGCCTCGGTACTCCAGCCACGCCCCCTTACGATCGTGGCGAACGCATCCAGGATGGATGGCGGAGCCCTGCGGTACGCCACGTGCAGGTTGAGCACCGTGGCGTCCTGCGTCAGCGACCAGATCGTGCTGCGGTTGGCGCGGAAGTTGACCTTCTTGAGCCGACGGGCTCCCCGGCTCCTCAGCTCCCGCAGGGTGTCTTCGGTGGATCGGGCACGCATGGATTTCCTCGGGCGGGCAGACATCGCCGTGAGGGCGACGCACAATGATGGGCAATTCGATTCACGCGCGCACCCCCCTTCGACGGACACCTGCGCACACCCCGAGACAACCCCCGCGAGGACCCCGACCGGGCGCCTTCGGCCCACCGTATCCTGTGGTCCCGGCACCTCGATGCTACGACATGTCGTAGGCTCGCGCGCCGCACCTATTGCGCACGTGGAGCGAATTGCACTACATAGAAGTCGTTCGCGAACAAGTGTTGGTCGTACCCTGCTTCCGGAGGCACATCGTGGCGACCAAGAAGAGCTCCAAGAAGACCGCAGCGAAGAAGCCGGCCAAGAAGAAGGCCGCCAAGAAGCCGGCCAAGAAGAAGGCCGCGAGAAGGCCGGCCACCAAGAAGGCTGCGGGCGCCAAGAAGCGCCCGGCCAAGAAGGCCGCCAAGAAGGCCGCAAAGAAGGCGCCGGTGAAGAAGACGGCGAAGAAGCCGGCCAAGAAGAAGGCCGCGAAGAAGGCCGCCAAGAAGAAGGCCGCGAAGAAGCCGGCCAAGAAGAAGGCCGCAAAGAAGGCCGTGAAGAAGGCGAAGAAGCCCGCCAAGAAGGCCGCGAAGAAGCCCGCCAAGAAGAAGGCGGCGAAGAAGGCGAAGAAGTAGTAGGGACGGTCGGACCCGCAAGGTCCCGCGGCGCCGGCGTCCCTCGGGATGCCGGCGCCTTCGCATGGTAGCCCACCGCGCGCCGGCTCAGCCCGGTCGGCCCTCCTCCAGGTAGTCCATCACCGCTCGGTACTCGTCGCGCAACGCACCGAACAGCTCACGCGCGCCGTCCACGTCGCCGGCCTGCCCGCGATCCTCCATGTACTGGAGGAGGAACGCGAGACGGTTCGCACGGATGTTCCCCGAAGCCGACTTCAACGAGTGTGCGGCGCGGCGCACCTCCTCGGGCGCTCCGGAGGCCACCGCCTCCTCGATCCCCCGGAAGAGCACGGGCGCCTCGGACAGATAGATCTCCACGGTCGCGTCGACCACCTCCTCGACGCCGGCTTCCCGCATGGTCGCGCGAAAGCCCCTCAGGTCCACGGGTGCGGACGCGTCGTCGCGATCCTTCGTCACTTCCTCAACCTCCTTCGATCGTGGAGCGTTCGCAGTGCTACCGATCCACCGCTCGACCACTTCGTAGAGATCGCCGGGCTTGAACGGCTTGGCAACGAAGTCGTTCATCCCCGCGGCGCGGCAGCGCTCCCGCTCCTCCGCGAAGGCGTGCGCGGTCAACGCGACGATCGGGAGCGACGCGTTGCCCGGCTGGCCGCGAATGCGTCGGGCCGCCTCCAGGCCGTCCATCTCCGGCATCTGGATGTCCATCAACACGAGGTCGAAGCCTCCCGCCCCGGCAGCCCGCACAGCCTCGACGCCGTCACGCACGGCCACCACCTCGTGGCCGCGCTTGCTGAGCAGCCCGACCGCGACCTGCTGGTTCACGGCGTTGTCTTCGGCGAGCAGGATCCGTGCCCGGGTCGTCGCCCTCTCGATGCTCTCGCGCGTGACGAGCCGGCGCTCCTGACCGGGCCGCGATCCGAGACCGAGAACGGCCTGGAGCGCCCGGAACAGCTCCGCCCGCGCCACCGGCTTCGCGAGGTAGCCCGCGATGCCGGCCGACCGGGCGCGGTCGGCGCCCCCGGCGGGCACCGCGGAGGTGACCATCAGGATCGGCGTGTCGGCACCCACGTCGCCGTTGCGCAGACGATGGACGAAATCGAAGCCGTCCAGCTCGGGCATCATGTGGTCGAGGACCACGGCGTCGAACGGTCGCCGCTCCGCGATCGCGGAGCGCACCGCCTCCAGCCCCTCGACCGCGCCCGTTGCTTCCGTGACGTCGGCTCCGACCTGGTGGAGCGCCTCGTGCACGATGCGCCGGGCCGTCGTGTTGTCGTCGACGACAAGGAACCGCCGCTCCGCCAGGTCCACGCCCGGAGGCGTGCGCGTGTCGGATGCGCGGTCGTCCTGGCCCGGCGTCAGCTCGAGGACGAAGTGGAAGTCGCTCCCCTTACCCGGCGCGCTCTCCACCTCAAGCTGTCCCCCCATCAACGCGACCAGCCGCCTCGAGATGCTCAGCCCCAGTCCCGTCCCTCCGTGGATCCGCGTCGTGGACGAGTCGGCCTGCTCGAACTCGCGGAAGATCTGCTCCTGCTTGTCGAGGGGTATCCCCACTCCGGTGTCCTTCACGCTGAAGTGGATCCGATCCCGCCCCTCCACCGCCCCCAGCGAGCGGAGCCGGATCACCACCTCTCCGCGCTCGGTGAACTTCACGGCGTTGCCCAACAGGTTCCCGAGGATCTGTCGGATGCGGTGGGGATCGCCGCGCACCGTCCGGGGCACTCCCCGACCCACGTCCACCACGATCTCGTTCCCGCGCTGCCCGGCGGGCACGGTGAAGATGCGCGCTACCTCGGCCGCCAGGTCGTGCAGCGCGAAGTCCACCACCTCCAGGTCGAGCTGGCCCGCCTCGATCTTGGACATGTCGAGGACGTCGTTGAGGATGCGCAGCAGACCACGCCCCGACTCGCGCACGACCTGTGCCGTCTGACGCTGCTCCGCCGTCAGCGGGGAATCCAGCAGGATCTCGATCATCCCGAGGATTCCGTTCAGCGGCGTTCGGATCTCGTGGCTCATGCTCGCCAGGAAGGAGCTCTTGGCGCGGGCGCCTTCCTCGGCCTGGATGCGCGCCATCATCTGGGTCTCGCGCGCTTCCACCTGGTCGGTGACGTCCTCACCCACCAGGATGAGCGTCCCTTGGACCATGCCGCTTCCGAGCGTGCCGGAGAGGCGCATCCATCGGGCCTTGCCATCGCCCCGCCGCACCGGAAGATCCGCCGTGGTCCGCTGCCCCTCGCGGACCATGTCGAGGAACGTCATCAGGGGTGCCCGGTCACGCGGATCGGTCACCAGCTCCACGAACGGCTCTCCGATGACCCCGGGGGCGTCGTAGGCGAGCGCCCGCTCGAAGGCCGGGTTGACGCGCATCACCCGCCCCGCCCCGTCCAGCACCACGATGGGCGTCGGTGCGGAGGTCAACAGGGCGTTCAGGAAATCACGCCGGCGCGCGGTCTCCTCCTCCGCGATGCGCAGGCGCAGGCCGGCCCGTATCTGTTCGAGGAGCATCCTGTGAGCCCCCCGGTGCAGCATGGTCATGACCGACACGAACAGCGCGATGAGGAGGAGCAGGGATACGCGGCTCCGGTCCATCTCGCCGAGCAGCACCGCGCCGGCGAGCGGTCCCAGGATGAGGGCGGTGAGGCCGTAGAAGGAGGGCCCGTCCGCCACTAGCGTGGAGGTCGCCGCCGCGACCAGCCCGGAGAAGATCAACAGGAGGAGCGCGAGATCCGTCGGCGAGGCGTCCGCGTGGAGCACCGCCCATCCGCCCCACAGGAGCGCCGCGATCCAGACGTCACGCCGCAACAGCCAGAGGATCGCGTGGGGGTCCGCCAGCCCCGACAGGGCCCGTTTCCGATTCAGCGCGCGGGCGAGCGTGGTGCCCAGGAAGCAGGCGAACCACCCGAGGCTCGCCCAGGCGGGATCGACGCCCCAGAACACGAACACGGTGAGGGCGGCCAACGTGATGTGCGCCACGTCGGCCGAGAAGCGACCGGCCAGGAGGAAGCCGGCAAGCGCCTCACGCACCTCGTCGGCCATCCGGATCGGCGGATAGGTCGGGGTCTCTTCCGGGAGGACCGCCGCGGCGAGGTCTTCCCCGGAGTGGGCAGCGCCGTGCTCGTGGCGGTCGGTCATGGGGTCCGGGCGTCTGATGGCACGGACCTAAAGTACGGCCCGGAAGGCGGGAGGCGAGACCCTCCCCCTTCCGGGCCGACGCGTGGCGACCAGGACCGCCCGCGTCCTGTCGGAGAATCTAGAAGGCGGTCACCACCCCTGCCGTCAGTCGGGTTCGATCCGAGTGCAGGTCCCGTTGGACCTCGGCCATGAAGCGCAGGTTCCTGGCTTGCAGGTACGTCGCCGTCAGGCTGGCGGACTCGAACATGTCGATGTAGCCGGGCTCCCCGACGCGCAGGGTGAACACGGGTCGATCCGACTCGACGCGGTTGTAGAGCGCGGCGAAGTGCCACCGGCCCATCGCTCCCTGCGGCGAGGCGAGCACCTCCGCCATGTACGAATCGACCACCGACTTCAGCGGGTCGGCGGCGTTGTAGTCGCAGCGTGGGTCGTTCTGGGTGCACGAGTCCAGGAAGAAGGGATTGCCGTCGCGCCGGTACAGGTACTGGAGATTCAGCTCGACCTTGGGGCCAAAGGGAATCGTCGCGTCGGGGCCCCACACGCGCACGGTGCTCGCGAGATCGCCCGTGAGCTTCTCCTTTCCGGCGTACAGGTATCCTCCCAACCGGAAGAGCCCCAGGTCCTGGGAGAGGCGCACACCCAGGTTCTTGAGGGTCTGGGTGGAGTAGTTCCGCTCCTCGGTGGCCTGATCGAGACCACGGCCGTTCACGAGCTGGACGGCCAGCTCGGCGTTCTTCCACGGCGACGTCAGGGCCATCAGACCGCGCTCGTACGTCAGGTCGGCACGGACGTCGCCGACGCGGACCCGATAGGGCATGTAGTCCTCGTACTCGAGCCTCAGCTCCCGCTTGAAGAGCGGGTCGGAGAGCTGGAACTGCCCGACGATGAGGTCGACGCCGCTGTCGAAGACGTCTCCGAACTGCAGGTAGGCGTCCTCGAGCCCGGCGACCTCTCCGCGCTCGGTGAGGAAGAAGTACATGTAGTACGAGATGTCATCCGTGACCTGGCCGCCGCTCAGCAGCTTGATGCCCCACGGCGTCTTGAAGTCCGCGGCCACGGCGTCATCGCCGGACAGGCTGCTCATGTACGCCTCGACTTTGACGGCGAGCGGGAGGTCCCGCTGCAAGCGCAGGAGCGGATCGCCGACCGAGATCGTGTCGACGGCGGGCGCGCCCCGGGCCATCTGGAAGCCGTTGGCGGCGAACATGTTTCCGAAGGCGTTCAGCCGCGGGAAGGGCGCGTGGCAGAGCGCGCACGTGACCCTGTACTTCCGCGCGAACGCCGGGATCGCATAGGCGTCGGCCGGAAGCAGGGGCAGGAGCACGAGGGCGGCGAGCAGAGCGCTCGCGGTGCCCCGCCGGATGACGTGCATGGGTACCTCCCTGTGGGGGAACCGGGGCTGTCGGCACCCCGTCATCGAAGATCTCCGCAGTCGACGCGCCGTCGCTGTCGGGAGCCCCACCAACATGGTGCAGGGGTTTTCCCGACGGGCAGACGTTCGGGTCAGCGCCGGTCGCCGCCGCCTTCCCGCTCGCCGCGCTCGGAGCGCCCGGGCGTTTCCATCGTACCGGTGCCGCTGGAGGTCACGTAGGCCGATGCCGCGCCGTGCTGGTAGACCAGCTTTCCCCCCAGGTCGCCCACACGGACGGCGAGCGCGAGGACGACCAGACCCGCGGGGACCGACAGCCAGCGGGCACCGCGCCCCACCCTGGCCGGCGCCAGGCCGAGGAGGATCACGGCGGTCAGGATCGCCGAGCCCAGGAGCAGCCCCTCGGCCGCCTCCTCGTGCCCATGAATCAGGCTTTCGGACACCACGCGCTCGACGACGTCCTCCTGCTGCTGACCCGTCTCGATCGCGAGCCACGTGGAGCCGACGAGGAGAAACGCCATCACCGTCAACCCGATCCAGGCACCGCGCCCGGCGCTCGGCCGTCGGGATACGAACAGCGCCGCGACCGCGACGAAGGGGAAGAGCACGGAAAGGACCAGGGGGAAGTGGACGACGGCGGGGTGCAGGGGGTGCGGCATCGGTGTCTCCGGTTGAAGGACGCCCCGAACGTCGGCGATCTTTCGGCGGTCCTCCATCCGACAGATGCTCCAGACGCCTCCATGAGCGCCTTCCGGACATCCGACAAACGACGGAGACGGCATGAGAGAAGTCAACGGCGACGCGCCTCCTCGGCTCTACCTGGTGCTGGCCGCCCTCTTTGCCCTG
Organism: uncultured Gemmatimonadaceae bacterium; assembly: GCA_964591135.1. Classification (GTDB taxonomy): domain Bacteria; phylum Gemmatimonadota; class Gemmatimonadetes; order Longimicrobiales; family Gaopeijiaceae; genus SZUA-318. Next base: position 9,034 of record CAZPZU010000085.1, read on the forward strand.
ATCATGGTGGCGGCTGCCGCGGACCTGGCCATGGACCGGCCGCCGACCCCGTGGAGCCTGCACGTGCTGGCCGAGGCGACGCTCGTGCTGATGAGCCTCGGGGCCGCGTCCTACCTCGCCTGGGGGTGGTACAGCGCGTTGCGCGAGGTGCAATCACTGGAGGCCGAAGTGGCGGAGCGGCAGGCCGAACGTGACGCATGGAAGGAGCGCGCGGGCCGGCTGCTCGAGGGGCTGTCCGAAGCCATGGCCGACCAATTCTCGTCCTGGGAGCTGACCGGGGCGGAGCGCGAGACCGCGCTCATGCTCCTCAAGGGCTACAGCCACAAGCGCATCGGCAAGCTCACCAACCGGAGCGAGCGCACCGCGCGCCAGCATTCCGTGGCGGTCTACCGGAAGTCCGGCCTGGCGGGACGCTCTGAGCTGTCCGCGTTCTTCCTGGAGGACCTTCTGCTCCCGGCTTCGGAACGGCCGGAGGAAGAAGAGAGCTGAGCGACGCCCGCCGCCGCGGGGCCCGGGCCGAGCTCGACCCGGGCCCCGCGTGGCATCAGGAGATGATGCGGCCCTGCTCCGGCAGCACGATGGCCGGCAGACCCAGACGCTCCACCGCCTCGTTGAAGCGCGCGAGCTCGTTCTGCAGGATCGACAGATAGCGGCCGCGCACGGACGCCCAGTCGCGGTTCAGGTCGCCCAGCCGCTCGTACGCGCCGGGGGTGGGCCGCCCTTCGGGCCCGCCGGAGATGTAGCCGTCCACGCCGGTCACGTAGTTGTAGAGCTCGATGAACTGGTTGTCGAGCTTCGGTGGGAAGCGGATGGGGTCCTGGCCCGACTGGTTCTTCGTCTGCTGCATCTCCTGGTGGACGTCGGTCGACTTCGTCTGGAGCGTGTCCGCGAGGGGCTCCAGCGTGGCCGCCTGCCCCGCCGCCTCGGCTTTGTCCACCACCTGCTCAACCTGCTCGCGGATCGCTCGCAGGTTCTCGATGGCGTGGGTCACGGCCGTGATGGAGTCGCGGATCTCCATCCCGGCGCGGAACTGCTCGTCGTAGTCGGCCTGGGTCACCTCCTTCAGCCGCGGGTCGCCGAGCACGCGCAGCGTCCGTTCCTGGGGTGCGCCGCTCCCTACGCTCATACGCACCGCGTAGGTCCCGGGAGGCGCCTTCACCCCACCCGTGTAACCCCACTCCACCGCGTCGTCGGGAAGCCGGGGGCCGGGATAGAAGAGGTCCCACACGATCCGATGGAGGCCCGCCGTCTTCTCGATGCGCGTGCCGCGCCCCTCGGCCGCTGCCACCGAATCGCTGGAGAAGAGGTGGGCGACGCGCCCGGACCCGTCCACGACCTCGACGCGCACCTCACCCTCCGGCTCGCTCTTCAGCCAGTAGTGGAGGGTGGCGCCCTGGGGCGGTGCCTCGGGCCCCAATTCGCTCAGGCCTCCCTCCACGCCCGCGCTGTTCACACGGTACGCGTCCCGCGGTGCGAGCAGTCGTGCGTCCGCGGCCACGACCTGCGCGCTCAGCTGGCGAAGCGGCGTGACGTCGTCGAGGATCCAGAAGGAGCGACCCTGCGTGGAGAGGATCAGGTTGTCGTGCGCGACCTTGATGCCCGTCACGGGGCTGATGGGCAGGTCGCGCTGGATCGACTGCCAGCGCGCGCCGCCGTCGAACGACGCGAAGATCCCGTACTCGGTGCCGGCGAAGAGCAACCCTTCGCGCTCGGTGTCCTCCCGCACGGTGCGCACCGGATCGTCCGCGGGGATGCCATTGGTCCCGTCGGTGAGCAGTCGCCACGACGCGCCCCAGTCGTCGGTGCGGAAGACGTAGGGACGGAAGTCGTCGAGCCGGTACGCATGCACGGCCACGTACGCCCGTCCGGCGGCGTGCGGCGAGAGCTCGATCTCGTCGACCGTGCCGAGCTTCGGCATCCCCGGCGGCGTGATCTCCGTCCACGTCGCGCCGCCGTCGTGCGTGACGTGCAGGCGGCCGTCGTCGGTGCCCGCCCACAGCTCGTCGGCGTCCGTGGGCGATTCGGCGATCGAGAACACCACCTCGAAGATCTCCACGCCCGTGACGTCGGCGTTGATCGGCCCGCCGGACTGGGCCTGGAAGCGCGGATCGTTCGTCGTGAGGTCGGGGCTGATCGTCTCCCACGTCACGCCCTCGTCCCGCGAGCGGTTCACGTGCTGCGAGCCGTGGTAGATGGTCTTCGGATCGTGCAGCGACACCAGGATGGGCGACACCCACTGGAAGCGATGCTTCAGGTCCGCAGCCGCCGAGCCGAGCTGCAGCTGCGGGTAGAGGTTCATGTTGCGCACCTGGTCCTTCGTGTGGTCGTAGCGGTCGATGACGCCCCCGTAGCAGCCGGCATAGGTGATCTCCGGATGGTCCGGGTGGAGCGCGACCGGGCCGGTCTCGCAGCCGCCCACGTTGAGCCAGTGCTGCTTCGGGTAGAGCGTGTTGCTCGACATCCACGCGGGCACGGCCACCGTCGTGTTGTCCTGTTGCGCGCCGTAGAGCCGGTAGGGGAACGCGTTGTCGACGACCACGTCGTAAAGCTCGGCGGTCGGCTGGTTGTAGTACGTCGACCACGTCCGCCCTCCGTTGACCGTGACCTGCGCGCCGCCGTCGTCGGCGATGATCATGCGGTCCGGGTCGGCGGGATGGATCCACAAGTCGTGCGTGTCGCCGTGCGGTACCGGGATCTCGTCGAACGTCTTCCCGCCGTCCACGGAGCGGTACACGCTGGTGTTGAGGGCATATACGGTGTTCGGGTCCTGCGGGTCCGCCTGCACGTGCGTGTAGTACCAAGCGCGCTGACGCAGCTTGTTCTCGCTGTTGGTGCGCGTCCACGTCCGGCCGGCGTCGTCGGAGCGGTAGACGCCGCCCTCCGGCTCGGCCTCCAGGATCGCCCACACGCGGTCGGGGTCGGCCGGCGAGACCGTCACGCCCACCTTGCCGACGACACCTTCGGGGAGCCCCCCGTGCAGCTCCGCCCACGTGTCGCCGCCGTCGGTCGACTTGTAGACGCCCCCGGCTTCCCCACCCGAGATCAGCGCCCATGGCTTGCGCTCGCCGCGCCACATCCCGGCGTACAGCTCGCGCGGGTTGCCCGGGTTCATGGAGAGCGCGGAGGCGCCGGTCGAGTCGTTCACCGCGAGCACGTGCTCCCAGGTCGCGCCGCCGTCCTTCGAGCGGAAGACGCCCCGCTCCGGGTTCTTCCCGAACGCGTGCCCGAGCGCGGCGACGTAGACGAGGTCGGCGTCCTTCGGGTGCACCACGATGCGGCTCACCTGCCCTGCCTCCGGCAGGCCGATGAACGTCCACGAGCGCCCGCCGTCCATCGACTTCCACACGCCCCGCCCCGCCGACGTGTTGCCTCGGATGTCGGCCGAGCCCGTGCCCACGTAGATCACGTTGGGGTCGGACTCGGCGACGGTCACCGCGCCGATCGAGCCCCCGAAGAATCCGTCGGTGATGTTGCGCCAGCTCGTGCCGTCGTCGGTGCTCAGCCACACGCCCCCACCCGTGGAGCCCATGAGCCAGCGGTCCGGATCACCTACGAAGCCGGTGACCGCCGACGAGCGTCCGCCCCGATAGGGGCCGACCATCCGGTAGTGGAGGCCCGCGAAGGCCAGCGTGTCGTACGGCGCCTGGCGGGCGGCCGCCGGCTGCGCCGCGACCGAGGACAGGGTGACGGCGACGAGGAGGGTGAGCAGGGACGAACGAAACATGACGTGATCCACGGATGGAGGGTGGAACGGGACAGGGAGGCTAGGTCCCCCTGCGCGCCACCGTCAATGGCCGCGGCTCGGGTCCTGCCACGGCCGATGCGGCTTGTGGCCCCTTCGCCCGGGGCGTAGCGTTGCTACCGTGACCACCCCCACCCCCGGCCCACGGAAGGGCACCGACTTCTGGGCCCTCTGCCTGGCCACCCTCGGCGTGGTCTACGGCGACATCGGGACCAGCCCCATCTACGCCATCCGCGAGTCGTTCCACACTTCGCACGGCATCGCGGCGACGCAGGCGAACACGTACGGGATCCTCTCCCTGATCTTCTGGTCCCTCATCGTCGTCATCTCCTTGAAGTACCTCGTGCTCGTCATGCGGGCCGACAACCGCGGCGAGGGCGGCATCATCGCGCTCACCGCGCTGGTGATGCCGAGGGGCAAGTCCATGGGGGGACGCGGCCCCCAGCATGCGTTGGTCCTGGCGGGTCTCTTCGGCGCGGCCCTCCTCTATGGCGACAGCATGATCACCCCGGCCATCTCCGTGCTCAGCGCCGTGGAGGGGCTCGAGGTGGCGGTGCCGAGCCTGACGCCGTGGGTGCTGCCCCTCACCGTGGGCATCCTGGTCGGACTGTTCGCGTTCCAGCGGCGCGGCACCGGAGGCGTGGGCATCGTGTTCGGGCCGGTCACGCTCCTGTGGTTCCTGACCCTCGCCGTCCTGGGCGTGACCCAGATCGCGCAGCACCCGGCCGTGCTCGCATCCCTGAATCCGTGGCACGCGGTGCGCTTCTTCCACGAGAACGGGGCGCGCGGCATCCTCGTGCTCGGCTCGGTCTTCCTGGTCGTCACTGGCGGGGAGGCGCTCTATGCGGACATGGGCCATTTCGGCAAGCGCCCCATCCGCCTCATGTGGATGGCGCTGGTCCTACCCTCGCTGGTGTTGAACTACTTCGGGCAGGGGGCACTCATCATCGCCGACCCGGAGGTGGTGGAGCATCCCTTCTTCAGCATGGCTCCGGAGTGGGCGGCGTTCCCGCTGGTCGCCCTCGCCACCGCGGCCACGGTGATCGCTTCGCAGGCCGTGATCTCCGGCGCGTTCTCGCTCACGCGGCAGGCCGTACAGCTCGGCTATCTCCCCCGCCTGCGCGTCGACCACACGTCGCACAAGCACATCGGTCAGATCTACATGCCTGCCGTCAACTGGGCGCTCATGCTGGCCTGCATCGCCCTGGTCCTCGGCTTCCGCACGTCCGGGAACCTGGCCGCCGCCTACGGTGTGGCCGTCACCACCGACATGGTCTTCACGACGATCCTCTTCGCGGTGGTCGCCCACCTGCGCTTCCGCTGGAGGCTGCGGTGGATCGTGCTGCTCGCCGCCGGGCTGCTCACCGTGGATCTCGCCTTCTGGGGCGCCAACCTGCCGAAGATCCCGCACGGCGGCTGGTTCCCCCTCCTCGTCGCGCTCAGCGTGTTCACGCTGATGACGACGTGGAAGCGAGGCAGGGCCATCTTCGCCAGGAAATTCGAGAGCAGGCCGATGCCGGTGCGCGAGTTCCTGCGATCCATCGAGCGGCACCCGCCGCCCCGCGTGCCGGGCACGGCGATCTTCATGACCTCGAACGCCCACGGCGTGCCTGCCGCGATGCTGCACAACCTCAAGCACAACAAGGTGCTGCACGAACGGGTCATCATCCTCACCATCGAGACCCAGGACGTTCCGGTCACGCCGGAATCGGAGCGGCTCGGCGTGGAAGACCTGGGAATGGGCGTGCACCGCGTGCTGGCGCGCTTCGGCTTCACGGAGACGCCCGACGTGCCGCAGATCCTCCGCCGGGTGGACATCCCAGGCTACGAGTACCGCGAGATGGCCGACAGCTTCTTCCTCGGCGAGGTCACGGTGATCGTCTCCGAGCACCCCGGCATGGCGCACTGGCGGGCGCTTCTGTTCGAGCGCATGACACGCAACGCGCTGCGCGCGTCGGCCTACTTCAACATCCCGCCGACACGCGTGGTCGGGCTGGGCGCGCAGGTGGAAATCTAGCTCGCAGGCCGACGCGGACGTGCGCTCGTTCGCGGCCGATCCCCCTACTCCGACTCGTCCTCCTCCGGGTGCTCCTTTTCCCGGAATCCGATGCGGTAGTATGGGTTCACCACGCTCGTGGCCACGTTCTTCAGGTGGGCGCTCACCCGCTTCATGAAGCGCAGGTACAGCGCGACGGTCACGGCGTGCCCCGACCGCCCGGTGAGAACCTTCGATGTGCGGAGAAGAAGGATGTCCTTCTCGACCATGGCGGACAGCCTCGAGTGCGCCTCGATGATGCCGCGGGCCCGGGTCTCGTCGGTCTGACGCAGCGCCGGCACGATGTCGGCGAACATCGAGGTTACGGTGGCCTCGATGTCCCGCACGTCCTGGTCGAGCTCGAGCCCGTCGAACGGCTCGTCGAGACCCACGGCGAGCTCGAGGATGTTCTTCATGTAGTCGCCGATCCGCTCGATGTCGATGACGATCGCGGTGAGCACCAGGCCCATGCCGATGTCCGGCTTCGACGACACCGACATGTGCGTCACGATCTTGCGGCGCACGCTGCGCTCGTAGCGGTTGATCTGGCGGTCACGGTGGTAGAGGTCGTCGACGAGCGTCCCCTTCTCGTGCAGGGCACGGATGGAGTCCTTGTACATCCCCTCGCACGTCTGGAGCATGAGGATCGCTTCGTCGAAGGCCTCCTCACACAGGCCTCCACCCTTGAACAGCGCGAGTAAGTCCTTCCACATGGCGGTCCGCTTCCTCCGAGGGTTCGACTAGCGACTCAAGACGTAGGCGATGGGAATGATGTGCAGCGCGATGTACACCGCGACGACGAGCGCCGAGTTTCCCTTCGACTTCCCGGCGATCGCGCCCGCCTGCTTCGCGAGCCAGATGGGCAGGGCCCGCAGGGGGTAGAAGATCGCGACCCCCATGACGTTGAACGAAAGGTGGGCCAGCGCGACGGTCACCGCCGCCGCGCTCCCGGTAGCGAACGAGGCGAGGATCGCCGTGACAGTCGTGCCGAGGTTGGCACCCAGCGTATACGGGTAGATCTGACGCAGGCTCAGCACGCCCGTGCCCGCCAGCGGCACGATGAGCGAGGTGGTGGCCGAGCTGCTCTGCACGGTGGCCGTGGTGACCAGCCCAAGCGTGAAGCTCGCCGCGTCGTTGCGGAAGAGGACGCGGCTGAACAGGCCTTCGAGGCGCTCCAGCACCGCCCCCCTCATGACCCGCATCATCTGGGAGAGCGCGAAGAACAAAACCCCTAGAGCTATCAGCAGGAGCGGGATCTCGTGCGTGATGAGTCCGGTGAAGAAGTCGGTGAGGGGCTCGGTGGCGAGCTTGAGGGGACTGGCCAGGTGCATCCCCCCCACGCCCTCGAACGCCTTCTCGAGGAACTCCGCCGTCCGCTGCACCGGGTGGAACCATATCTCGAGCGGCAGCAGGGTGGCCGCCGCGAGCACGTTGAAGAAGTCGTGAACCGTCGAGGCCGCGAAGGCCCGCTCGAACTCGTGGGAGCGCGTGATGTGGCCCATCGACACGATCGTGTTCGTCATCGTGGTGCCGATGTTGGCGCCCATGACGATCGGGATGGCCACGGAGATGCTCAGCGCGCCCGAGGCGACCAGACCGACCACGATCGTGGTCGTGGTCGAAGAGCTCTGGATGAGGCTGGTGGCCAGGAATCCGATGATGAGCCCCGCCAGCGGATCCGACGCCGTCGACACCAACTGCTCGGCGAAGCCGCGGCCGGCCATCTTGAAGGCCGCGCTCATCAGGTCGATGGAGAAGAAGAAGAGGTAGAGCAGGAGAAGGAAGTACACCGCCTTGACGATGCCCGGCAGCGGCTTCCGTCCGCTTTCCCTCTGAACCGTCTCGGTGCCTTGGGACACGTTCCGGGTCCTGTGCAGAGGGGGGGTGTCTCCGGTTCGGCCGCCAGCAAGTTACATCTTCGCTACCGATCCGAAACCGTTGACATTCCCGCGGGAGCGACCCCACGGGGGGAGCGTCGTGCCGGCGGCCCCCGACCCGCTAGATTCGGCGCCATGAACGCGTTCGTGAGCACCCGCGGCGGAAGGACGGTCTCGTTCGCCCAGGCGTTGATGCGGGGCCTGGCGCCCGACGGCGGGCTCTACGTGCCGGCGCCCCTGGATCCGCTCGGGGGCGGGCGGCCACCCGCGGAGCGCGGCTTCACGGCAACCGCCGTCTGGGCCGCCGAGCGGATGCTGGGCGACGCCCTGCCGCCGGACGTGCTGGAACGGGTCGTCGCCGACGCGCTGGACTTCCCCGTTCCGCTCGTCGAGGTCGAAGACGACGTCCACGTCCTCGAGCTCTTCCACGGGCCCAGCCTCGCGTTCAAGGACGTCGGCGCACGCTTCATGGCGCGCGCGATGGCGGCGCTGCCCGAGGCCGCGAACGCGGCCACCATCCTCGTGGCGACCTCCGGAGACACCGGCGGCGCGGTGGCCGCAGCGTTCCACCGCGTCGAGCCGTTCCGCGTGTGCGTGCTCTTTCCCCGGAGCGGCATCAGCGAACGGCAGAGGCGCCAGATGACCACCCTCGGCGACAACGTGACCGCGGTGTCTGTGGACGGCACGTTCGACGACTGCCAGCGCCTGGCCAAGGATGCCTTCGCCGACGAACCGCTGCGCGTGCACTGCGGCCTGACGTCGGCCAACTCGATCAACGTGGGCAGGCTCTTTCCCCAGGCGTTCTACTACATCCACGCGGCGGCGCTGCTCGGGTGGGGCGAGCGGCCGGCGACCTTCGTGGTTCCCTCCGGCAACCTGGGCAACCTGTGCGCGGGGCTCCTCGCCCACCGCGCCGGGATGCCCGCCCGGGGCTTCGTCGCGGCGCTGAACGCCAACCGCGCCTTCGCGGACTATCTGGAAGGTGGGACCGTCCGCGCGCAGCCTTCGAAGTCCACGCTGTCCAACGCCATGGACGTCGGAGACCCGAGCAACCTCGAGCGCATCCGCTGGCTCTACGGCGAGGACGTCGGAGCGCTCTCGCGGGACGTGCGCGCGACGTCGACGGACGACGAGCACACGCGCTCGTGCATCGCGGACGTCTACGCGCGTACGGGCTACGTGATGGATCCCCACACCGCCGTGGGATGGGTGGGCATGGACGCCGCGACCCGGGCCGGGACCGGACCGAAGGTGCTGCTGTCGACGGCCCATCCCGCCAAGTTCCCGGAGGTCGTGGAGCGGGCAACCGGTCTCGAGCTCGCCCTGCCCGAGACCCTGGCCACCCGCATGGCCGGTCCGGAACGGGTGGTCCACCTTTCCGCGGAGCGGAGCGCGCTGCGGGAGCTTCTTCTCGAGGAGGTCGCGCCATGAGCCAGCTGGCCAGGGCCCACGTCAGGGTGCCGTGCTCGACGTCCAACCTCGGCGCCGGCTTCGACACCATCGGCCTCGCCCTGGACCGCTACCTGGAGGCCGTCTTCATTCCAGGAGACAAGCACTTCGAGGTGGAGCGTACGGGAACGCTCGACCTGCTGGAGGAGGCGCCCGAGTCCGACTTCGTCGTCTCGGTGTTCACCGAGCTCCTGGCCAGGGCGGACATCACCCCGCGCGGCCAGCTCATCGTGCACTCGGAAATCCCTGTCGCGCGCGGCTTGGGCTCGTCCGCGGCCGCGCTGGTCGCGGGCCACGACCTGGCGCGGGCGGCTCTCGGACAGCCCGTCAACCAGGAGTCGGCCTTCCGCTACGCCTGCACACGCGAGACGCACGGCGACAATGCCGCACCCTGTGCGCTCGGAGGCCTCCGAGCGGTGGTCCCCGGCCCGAGCGGTCTCCGCCCCCTCCTCCTGCCGCTGTCGGAGAACGTGGGCTTCGCCTACGCCGCGCCGGCCACCGGCGTGTCGACCGCGGCCGCGCGAGCGGCGCTGCCGCGCCAACTCGCCCACGACGTCGCCGTCTCCCAGCTCGGCCGACTGGCCGCGCTCATCAGAGGCCTGGAGGACGGTGATCCCGCCCTCATCCGCATCGGCACCCAGGACGAGCTGCACGTGCCCCACAGGCTCCCCCTCATTCCCGGCGCATTCAATGCGATCGCCGCAGGGTACGAGGCGGGGGCCTGGGCCGTGACCATCAGCGGAAGCGGCTCCGGCCTCATCGCGCTCTGCGCACCGGACGGCGCGGACACCGTGGCCTCGGCGATGCGCGAGGTCTTCGATGCCGGTGCGGGCGACCCGCAGTGCGTGGGCTTCTCGCTGCGGCCGGACTTCGAGGGGTTGTCACGCGCCCCAGGCTAGCCGACAGGCGCCGGTGCGGCCGTCCCGCGCAGCACGCGCCTGCAGCGGACGGCCAGGAATCCGTTGGCACCCACGCGTCCTACCGCGAACGCGATGAAGGCGGCGCTCACGCCGACGAGCCCCACCCCCCATCCGAGCACGACGAACGACACGCCGATCGAGGTCACCTCGATGGCTGTCGCCACCGTGATCGGGCGCGTGCGCCGGACCGTGACGAGGATCGCGCGCTGGATGGCCAGGAGCACGGTCAGGCCCGGGAGCGCGAAGATCACCCGCGCCGGGGTCAGGGCGAAGGAGGCCAAGGTGTGGCTCAGGCCCGAGAGCGTCTGGAACCAGAAGGTGGCCAGCGGCGTGAAGGCGACGAGCGACAGGCCGGCGGACGCGGTCAGGCCGAGGACGGTCGCGAAGCGCTCGAGCTCGGGAAGGTGCTCGTGGCGATCGCCCATGAGCGCGATCGCGGTGTCCTGGAAGGCGAGGCCAACCGAACGGAAGATGAAGGAGAGCGACTGCACCACGGGGAAGACCGCGAGGGATTCCACCGGCGAAGCGGCCCGACCCATGAAGAAGGTCAGCATCGGCTGGACCGTCAGGCCGATCATGGAGGTCAGGGCGAGCGGGTAGTAGAAGCTCGCGATCTCCCGGTAGGAGAGCTCGCTTCGGGAAGGCTCGTGTCGGGCGTCCGGCGAGAGCAGATCGCGCACGGTACCCTCGGCCATGAGACGCGCAGCGGCAGCCTCGGCGACGACCCCGCTCGACAGGGCGAGCGCCCCCACCCACGCCCCCGGGATGTCGAGGAGGAGGAAGCCCGCGAGCGCGGCCACGGACATCGCAGCTACCCGGATGACAGTGCCATAGGCCACCAGCCGCGTGCGGCCGGCGCGGATGAGCACGCCCTGGAGGAAGCGGCGGTAGCCGATGGCGCCCGGCCAGGGGAGGAACAGCCAGAGCGCGCCGTACGTGAGGTCCGACACCTCGGCGGGGAGTCCGACCACATCCTGCATCAGCCAGTGGTGCACCTGCGGGATCAGGACGACGAGGAGCAGCGACGTCGTTCCCGCGCCCAGCGCGATCATGAAGTTGCGCAGCTTGCGGAAGCTGTCCGCGTCCTTGACCAGCGCCGTCGTGGCGCTCATCAACATGATGACCGGAGCTTCTACCAGGAGCGCGAACGCGTACGCGACGCCGTGCGCGGCCAGGTTGAACTTCGGATCCGCGAGCCGGGCGATGACGGCCGCGAGGTAGGGGCCTTCCACGCCCATCATGAGCCAGGTGGCGGCGAGCGGCGCCCAGAAGAACAAGATCTGGCGCTGGGTGAGGCGATCGGTCACGGCGTTCGCCTCATCCCTTCGCTTCCATCAGGGCCACGATCGCGGCGCACGCATCGGCGGGGAGGGCGTCGGCCATCTCCTTCACGACGTCGGCGCCGGGAGCGACGCCCACCGCGTCGCGCTCCGCCTGTTCCGGCGTGCGGATCCCGGGGATGACCGTGGAGACGCCCGGCACCGCGGCCGCGTAGCTCAGCGCCGCCTGGGTGGGCGTGACACCGAGGTCACCGGTCTTCCGCCAGAACGGCTCCATCAGGTCGAGGGTGCGAGCGATGATCTCGCCGTCCAGCCGGAAGGACCGGTGGTCGTTCTCGGGAAAGGTCTGCCCCCGTCGAACCGCCCCCGTGAGGAGCCCGAATTGGAGCGCCATACGCGCGATGACGCCCGCCCCCGCGGCACGAGCGCGCTCGATGACCGGCAGCGCCCGCCGGTTCAGCACGTTCAGGACCAGTTGGAAGCCGCTCCCCAGCCCACGATCCAGGAGAAAGGCGGCCTCGGGCTCCGGATGGAACGTGTTCAGCGAAAGGCCCCAGTGGCGGATCTTCCCGGCCTCGCGGAGCCGCTCCATCTCTTCGATGCATTCACCCGCATCGAGGTGCTCCAGGCGCGCCGAGTGGAGTTGGTAGTAGTCGATGGCATCGCGCTTCAGCCTCCGCAGGCTGGCCTCGCAGGCGGCGCGGATGTGGCCCGCGGAGTAGTCCACGGTCACGCCTCCGCCCGGCGCGATCCGGTGGCCCACCTTCGTCGCGATCACGACACCGTCGGCGTTGCCGAAGGCCTGGCCGATCAGCTCCTCGGACTTGCCCAACCCATAGAAGTCGGCGGTATCGTAGAAGGTGATGCCCAGGTCGAAGGCCCGCCGCAACGCGTCGAGCGACGTTCGGTCGTCGCTCGGGCCCCATCCGATGGGGGTGGACCCCGCCATGGCGGCGCCGCCGATGGCCCAGGCACCGAAGCCCACGACGCTGACCCTGAGGTCCGTGGTCCCGAACGGTCGCATTTCCATGGCGTGCATCTCCCCTGTGGTTCGTCGGCATCCGTTTCCGCGGTGGAAGTCTAGGGATGGTGCGCCGCCCGATCTACCGCCCCCGCGTCACACTTCCCCCTCGACACCACGCCGCCCCATGATCCTCCGTCTCTCCGTGCTCCGCACGCTCGCGCCGCTCGCGGCCCTTCTCGCCACCTCACCCCTCTCCGCCCAGGCCACCCGCGGGCGCGTCTTCGAAGGCCGGACCCTGGAGAGCCCGGCGCTCGGGAGGGAGTGGAGCTACACGGTCTACCTCCCTCCGGGCTACGAAGACGAGGAGCGGGCGTACCCCACCTTCTACCTTCTCCACGGGTACGGCGGCGAGCACACGAACTGGACGCGCTACGGCGACGCGGCCATGACGGCCGACTCGCTCATCGCGGCGGACGCCATCCCCCCGGTCATCCTGATCATGCCCGACGGGAAGAACTCCTATTGGGTGGACTCGGACCCCCAGACCGGCTTCGGGGCGGTGGAGACAGCGCTGGTCCAGGACCTGATCCCCTACGTGGACCGGACGTACCGGACCATCCCGCTCCGTCGTGCGCGCATGATCGGCGGCCTGTCCATGGGCGGATACGGCGCCGTCCACCTCGCCGTGAAGCATCCCGATCTCTTCGGAGCGGCCGCGAGCATGTCCGGAGCGCTCTCCCGGACGCCTCCCGAACGCTCCGAGTCCCTCGCCCCCGTCTTCGGCGACCCCATCGACTCGGAGCGGTGGCAGGCGGAAAACCCCTTCAACTGGATCGAGCGACTGAAGGAATCGGAGCTGCGCCTGCCCATGTACATCACGGTGGGCGATGACGACTCCACGCGTCTGCTCGAGGGTGGCGTGGAGTTCTACGTGGCGCTCCACGATGCCGAGCTCCCCGCCGAGCTGCGGGTCACCAACGGCCCACACTCGTGGGAGGTGTGGGACCACGCCCTCCGCGAAACGCTGATCTTCTTCGCCGACGTGTTCCGGGCGCGGTATCGCTGATCCGGCGAAGACGAAGACTGGCGGCTCGGCCTGGCCAGCCGCAACGAGCTTCTCTAGCGTTCAGGGACGGGCCCCGCTCGTCCGCTCACCGCCACGGTGGCGTTGCGCCGGGGCCGCCACCTGCAGACAGGGAGCGCCCCATGCGTGCCAGGATTCCGAACCTCCTGCTCCTCCTGTTGCTCACGGCCTGCGGGGGAAGCGAACGCGACGCTCAAGCGGCGCTCATGAAGAGGTACCGCGCGGACCTGACCGCCAACCTGAAAGAGGTAGCCGCTGAACAGGCCCTCTTCCGCGAGGATCACCACGCGTACGCGCGGGACCTCTCCGAGCTTCGCTTCCAGGGTGCGAGCGACGTGGTCGTGCGCATCACTGCGGCCAACGATCAGGGATGGGTGGCACAGGCCTGGATGAAGTCCATGCCCGACTCCGGGTGCGCCATCTCTGGGGGCAGTGGGCTCGGCCAGCGGGATCTGGTGACGCCGGGCGGGAAGCGCCTGGAGAAACCCGGCGACCAAGTCTGCGATTGGTAGGTACGAAGAAGCCCTCCAGGTCGTGGAACCCGGAGGGCTTGGACCACCCTTCATGGTGGTTCAGCGGAGCGGGAGGGATTCGAACCTCGAAGAGGTGAGCGAGGATGCGGCGACGCACCAGAGCTCAACCCCTTCCTCCAACGAGGCGGCGGCGCCGCACCGCAGCTCCATCCCACAAGCGGATTCGGCGGCGCCGAAGACGCGGGGGTTTGAAGCCCTCCCGATCCGCAACCGATCGTACGAAGAAGCCCTCCAGGTCGTGGAACCCGGAGGGCTTGGACCACCCTTCATG
>CAZPZU010000086.1:0-23032 GCA_964591135.1 uncultured Gemmatimonadaceae bacterium
CCGCGGCGATCCACGTGCCGATCAGGGCGCCCACCGAGATCAGGATCAGGATCGCCGGCATCGCCTTGGCCAGCGCCGCGACCACGCCGGTCTCCATGTCCTTCCACGTGTGGCCGAGCCGACGCGCGACGGCGCCCGCCACGCCCGCCGACGTGAGCAGCAGCACCTCGACCGGGTACCCGAGCCAGCCGTAGCCGACGCCGAGCAGGAGCGCCATCGCGACGAGCGGGATCAGCGCCTCGAAGAGCGTCGGCTTCCTCGGCGTCGTCGCCTGCGTGCCATCCGATGCGTCCACGCGCTCGTCTCCTCGAAGATCAACCGTTGCGGTGACCGGCCGCGCCACCAACACCGTCCGGCCGGGCAGCATAGCGTCTCCTCGGTAGCGGCGCAGGGTCCGGGCGGGGAAGCCCGGAGCGCGGGGCGCGTCCAGCGCGCGGCCTCGCGTCGATGGTTGCGACAGGAAGAGGTGGGAGAAGCCCTACACCCGGGTCGAGCTCGACCTTGCGCGGGCGCCGGCTGAGCGTCGCCGCTCGCCGGTCACCGTCACGCGACGCGCGGAACCGCTCGGTTCAGTTCACCCGCGGTGCGATGTCCTTGCGGCCCACCGGCCGGAAAGTGAGGAGGTCCACGAGTCGCCCCTTGCTCCGGGGCCCCGCACCTTCGCCCTCCAGCGCGGTGTCCGCAGGGACCGGAGAACGACCGGTGGCCTTCGCGACCTCCGCGGCCGCGGCCATCATCCGTGCCTGGGCCGAGCGCAGGTTCTCCTCCACCTCCGCCTTCGACCACCCGGCGAGCTCGGCTTGCTGCACGTAGTGCTCCACGCGCCGCACCTCTTCCAGGAACCCGACGACGCGGGCACGGAGGTCGTAGTTGCGCCGCTGCCGTCCCCTCTCGGGCCGACCGGGAACCGAGCCCAGCGGGAGGCTGGCGAGGGCCCTGTACCCGAGGAGGACGAGGAGGGGGAGGCCCCCCAAGAGGCGAACCGTGGATCCGCCGGCGAGCATCACCAGGGCGAGCGCCATGATCTCCGCCGCAGTGATCCACGTGTCGCGCTCTCTCGTGACCAACCAGACCGTGATCTTCATGTGGCTGCCCCCCCGGGAGTCCGTGACGCCTCAACCTTCGGCCAGGACACAAGCATCGTGCCAGTGACGGGGAGCCAGGAATCCCGGCCATCCGAGCGGCCCGAGGATCGTGGGGCCTGCAAAATGGTGCGGGCCGGGGAACTCCTTGGCGCCGTGCGCACCGAGGCCCGAAGACGGTCGTGGTCTCTGCATGGGCGTCCCCGGCTCACTCGCTCCGCAGGGCGACGAGCGGATCCACCCTGGCCGCGCGAAGTGCCGGGACGGCCGTCGCCGCCAGCCCGGACAGTCCCAGGACCGCGCACGCCGCCACGTAGGTCATGGGATCGGAGGGTTCAACCGAGAACAATAGGCCCCCGATCAGCCGGTTGACGCCGAGGGAGCCGGCCAAGCCCAGCACGAACCCCAAAGCGAGGAGTCTCCCGCCCTCCAGGGCGAGGATCCGCATCACCCCGGCGCGATCCGCGCCCAGGGCACGGCGCACACCGAGCTCGTGGGTGCGTCGGGTCACGGAATGTGACAGCACGCCGAACGTGCCGACCGCAGCGAGGAGCAGGGCGATGATTCCGAAGATTCCCATGACCGTGGTGATGAACCGCCGCTCGGCCGTGGACTGGGTCAACGCGTTGTCGAGGCGCCCGAAGGAGAAGCTCGCCTCGTGCGACAACTCGTTCACGATCTCTCGCAGTGCCGGCACCAGGAGTGCCGGGTCTTCGGCGCTCCGAACGGCGAAGGTCATGGTGGGCCATGTCTGCTGCGTGTGCGGAACGTAGACGATGGGGTGAGGCGGGGCATCGAGTGCCACGTCCCGCACGTCCCCCACCACTCCGACGACCTCGAAGGTGGTGGGATCGGCGTCGGTGATGTCCACGTCGGGGTGGATGAACGCTCCCACCGGGTCCTGGTTCGGCCAGAACGCCCGCGCGGCCGCCTCGTTCACCAGGACCACCCCTGGCGCATCTCGCGACTCCGCGCCCGTGAATCCGACCCCGCGGAGAAGGGGTATCTCCAGAGCGTCGAAATAGGACGGTGTCACGGACAGATACACCGAAGCGGGCCGCTCCCCGGGAGGGACCTCCGGTCCGTCGGCATGTTGGAACGTGGCGCGAAACGCCGGCGAGAGGGGCAGGGCGGTGCCCGCCCCAGCCCCCGTCACCCCGGGAAGCATCGCGATCCGCTCGACCGCATTGCGGTAGAACACGGCACGCTCGTCGACGTCCATGGCGGACCAGTCCGTTGCGACGCGGAATGTCAGCACGCCATCGCCATTGAAGCCGGGATCTACGGCCCGCATCTCCATGAAGCTCCTGGCGACGAGCCCCGCGCCGATGAGGATCATCAGCGAGAACGCCACTTCGCACACCACCAGCGCCTGTTGAAGGCGCCGCTGTCCAGAGGTGGACGTCGTGCGCACACCCCCCTTGAGCGTGGCCTGGATGTCTCCTCCGGTCGCTACGACGGCGGGGACCAACGCGGCCACCAGGCAAGCGCCCACCGAGGCCACGGCTGCAAAGAGCAGGGCCCGCGCGTCCATCTGGATGTCGCCCAGGCGCGGATAGTCAGTGGGGAGAAGCGCGCGTAGGCCACTGGTACCCAGCCACGCCAGCGCCACCCCGAGGCCCCCGCCGACACCGGCCATAAGAAGCCCCTCCGTAACCAACTGTCGAACGACCCTCGGCCTGGCCGCCCCCAGCGCCGACCGAACCCCCAACTCGCGCTGGCGGCCGGTCCCACGAACGAGGAGGAGGTTGGCCACGTTGAGGCAGGCGACCAGGAGCACCAGCGTCACCGCCGCGAGGAAGACGCCCAACTGGGCCGACACGCCCGCCGACACCTGCTTCATCACCGGGACGACGTTCGCGCCGTGCTCGGTGTTGGTCTCCGGGTACTCGGCTTCCAGCTCCCGCGCCACACGATCCATGTCTGCCTGTGCTCCGGCCACCGTGACGCCGTCGCGGAGGCGTGCCACGGGGATCAGCCGCGGCCACTCACGATGTTCATAGGACGCGAAATCCAGGGCGGCAGGCGTCCACAACTCCGGCTCTCCGATACGGACGCCGAAGGCGAAGTCCTCCGGGAGCACGCCCACCACGGTGAAGGGTCGGTCGTTCAAGATCAGGGTCTCTGTCCCCCGGAGCGGCGCGTCGGCGAAGTACCGTCGCCAGAAGCCGGCGCTCGCCACCACCACGTTGGGGGCTCCGCGAACGTCGTCGTCGGGGAAGAAGAGTCGTCCCTGGACCTGCTTCACGCCCAGCACGTCGAAGAAATTGGCGGTGACCCGCGCCCCGACGATGCGCTCCGGCAGGCCCCGCTCCGTGAGGGTGTACGACTCGGGGTGGACGCCGCCGATGCCGTCGAAGGCCCGGGTCCGCACCCGCCACTCGTCCAGGTTCGGATAGGAGACCGCCCCTTCCGTGATGCTCCTCGTCCGGTAGGTCTCCCATGGGATGACGATGCGGTCCGGTTCCTCCATGGGGAGTGGCTTCAACATGACACCATCCACCACGCTGAAGACCGACGTGGTGGCGCCGATGCCCAGGGCCAGCGTCATGGTCGCGGTGGCGGTGAAGACCTTCGAGCGCGCCAGGGACCGCTGGGCGAAGCGTAGGTCCTGGCCCACCGACTCCCCTGCGCCGACGAACCGGGGTCGGTGCGCCCACACCCGCGTGCGGACACTGGCCACCACGGCGCGGACAAGCTGCCACCGGAACCACAGGTCGGCCCTCCTGAGCCCCTGCCGGGGCAGGATCACCTGTCGGTACTCTTCCCTGAGGTCGTCGAGGAGGTCGTCGCGGTGGCGCGCCGGGATCACACGGACCAGCCAGCGCGGGGCTCTGGGTGTCGGCGCCGGCCGGTTCGGATCGGCCCGGCCGGTCACGATTCCACCTCGGCGTCGGGTTCGAAGCCGGCCCACATGGCCGCCATCTCTTTGTGCGACCGTCGAAGCGCTTCGCGACCGGCTGGGAGGAGCTGGAAATGGCGGCGACTGCGGCCCCCTCGCTCCCCCGTGGGCTCGCCCATCCAGGACGTGACCAGCCCCTTGTCCTCGAGGCGATCCAGGGTCGGGTAGATCGCCCCCAGGGAGACGTCGCGCCCCGTCCGCTCCTCTATTTCCCGGCGGATCGTCACGCCGTACGACTCTGCTCCCAGCCTCATCACGGCCAGGAGGACCACCTCCTCGAAGCCGCCCAGCGAATCACGCCTTCCCATCCTCGCTACCTCCGCCCGCGTGAATCCGTCGTATTAGTCTTGTAAAGTATTAGAAATAGGCACGGCCGCAACGTGTGGGTGATTCAAGACCGCTTCGGTGAGGAAGTGGTCGTATCCCCCTGCAACCTTCTTTTGGGATCTCCCGTCCCACGGTCAGACAGATGTATCATTTCTCGATACTTCTGGGACAACCATGCCGAGAAGACGCGACCTCCCGGACTCCCTCACACCTGCTGCCTTCCAGATTCTCATGGCCCTGGCCGACGAACCGCGGCACGGCCTGGGAATCGTGGAGGAGGTATCGGTCCGAACGGATGGAGGCGTCCGTCTGGGGCCTGGGACCCTCTACGGCACCATCAAGAGACTGAGAGCTGTCGGCTTCATTCGGGAGGCCTCGGCCCCATCCGATCCGGAGGAAAAGGACCCCCGCCGCCGCTACTACGAGCTGACCAGCCGTGGTCGAGAAGCGGTCAGCGAGGAAGCCAGGAGGCTGGAGATGATGGTCCGGGTCGCTCGGGCCAAGGACCTGTTGGAGGGGGCGGGAGGGTGAGAGCGAGACCGGATCCCCCTTGTGGAAAGGGTGAGGACCCCGCGGGGCCGCCTTCCGCAACGGTACCACCGTGGGCTATCCGTCTCCTGCTCCACTGTTTTCCTCCCGCTTTTCGACGGGAGTACGGGACAGAGTGGATGAATCTGGCGGTTCGTGGGACCCAGGGATCGGCCGGGAGAGGAAGTCCCGTGGGTTCCGTGCGTTCCTTCCTGAGCTTGCTGGCAGACACGCTGAAGACCGCCCCCGGAATGTGGCTCTTCCCCGATCCTCCCCAATCATCCCCACCGAACCGACGAGGCTCGGGAATGGAATCCCTTCTGCAGGACGTCCGCTTCGGCCTCAGGAGCCTGCGAAAGAGGTCCCTGTTCGCGGTTCTCGCCGTAGGCACCCTGGGACTGGGCATCGGCGCCACCACGGCCATCTTCAGCGTGGTGGATGGTGTTCTTCTAAGGCCCCTTTCCTATGAGGAGCCAGGGGAGCTGGTGTCGGTCTGGCAGGCTTGGCCGGAATGGAGGAATGAACCCATGCTGGCCGATGGGTGGGACCGGATATACCTGTCCTACCCCGGTTTCGAGAGATGGAAGGAGAAGCAGACCCACTTCACCGATGTCGCCATCCATGGGTCCACTTTCCGGAATTTCTCCGGCCAGGGCGACCCGACGCGCCTTCGGGTGGGAATCGCCTCCTCCGGACTCTTCCGCGTACTGGGCGTCCAACCTGCGTTGGGGCGAGCCTTCCTGCCGGCGGAGGACCAGGAAGGAGCCCCCCGAGTGGCCATCCTCAGCCATTCCTTCTGGCGGGAACGGTTCGGGGCTTCCCCCGACGTGCTGGGACGAACCATCAACCTGAACCAGGATCCCTTCACCATCGTGGGGGTGATGCCAGAGGGCTTCCAGCTTGGGGAACTGGCGGGGGGCGGCGGTGCGGAGCAGAAGCCCATCTGGATAGCCGTGGGCAACGACGGAAACACGAGAAGCGAGGGTAGCCACAGCTACGAGGCCATGGGACGCCTGGCGCACGACGCAACCCTCGAGCAGGCGACTCCAGAAGCTGCAAGCCTCATTGCCGCACCGGACGAGGAAACCGGTCACACGGTGCTGCTGACCCCCTTGGAAGAGTTGACACTGGACGGGCTCCGGGCGCCTCTCTACCTCCTTCTGGCGGCCTCACTGGTGCTCCTCCTCATCGCGTGCGGAAACGTGGCCACCCTCCTCATGGGTGAGTTCGCCGGAAGAAGGCATGAGATGGCCACCCGGGCTGCCCTCGGGGCAGGGAGGGGCCGGCTGATCCGTCAACTCCTGACCGAGAGCGTTCTCCTGGGCGGGATGGGAGGGATCCTCGGGGTCGGCCTGGCCTTCTGGGGGACCAAGGCCCTCCTGGGTCTTGCACCATCCCTCCCCCGCCTTCAGGAGGTGGAGGTCAACGCCACGGTCCTCCTCTTCGCGGCAGGGCTCGGGGTCCTGACGGGTCTTCTCTTCGGCATGGTCCCTGCCTGGGAGACCATGAGGAACGGGATCGGGGCGAAGATGACGAACCGGGGAAGCATGGGGGGGCGGAGTGGGTCGGTGCTTCAAAGGACAGTCATCGCCTTGGAGTTGGCGCTGACCCTCGTCCTCCTGGTCTCCGGTGCCCTTCTGGCCCGTAGCCTCGCGGAGCTCATGTCCGTGGACACCGGCTTCCGAAGCGAGGGACTGGCCATGGTCCGGACGTACCTTCCGGCCTATCGCTACGGCTCGGCCCGAGAGAGGGCGGTGCAGGCAGAGAGGATGAGAGCTGCCCTGGCCGGCGTGCCTGGTGTCCTGGCTGCCAGCGGGACCAACGCCCTCCCTTTCTACAACGGCGCCAACGCTCTCTCCTACGGGATCGAAGGACAGGAGAGCCCGGAGGAACTATCCCCGCACGCAAGCTTCAGGACCGTCTTGCCGGGCTTCTTCGAAACCATGGGGATAGAGATCATCGAGGGTCGCTCTCTCCTCGACACCGACGCTCTGGGAGAAACGCCCGCCGTCGTCATCAGCGAGACCATGGCCCGCCGGCATTGGCCTCATGCTTCCCCCATTGGAGCGAAGATCCTCTTCGGGGACACCCTCGAGGTAGTAGGCGTCGCCGCCGATGTCGTTCACGAGGCTTTGGACGCCGAACCCTTGGCGACCATGTACGTCCCCGCCAGAGAGGTGGGAACGTCGATGAACTTCGTGGTCAGAACGTCGGCAGAAGCGGACGCCCTCTTCCCGGCCCTGCGGCAGGCCGTCTGGAGCATCGATTCCCAGGCGCCCATCTCCCGGGTGGCGACCCTCTCCTCCCTTATCGCGGATTCCACCCGCTCGCAGCGATTCAGGAGCTTCATCATCTCTCTCTTCGCCCTCTTCGCCACCGTGCTGGCCGGCGCGGGCGTCTTCGGAGTCACCGCCCGAAGCGTGGCACAGAGGGCCAGGGAGATGGGAATCAGGAAGGCCGTGGGAGCCGGATCCGGTTCGCTGATGAGATTGGCCCTCCTGGGCACCCTCCGGGCCGGCCTGATTGGGGTCGGAGTCGGCCTCCTGGGCGCGGCTCTGACCAGCCGACTCCTGACCCGATTCCTCTTCCAGGTGGACCCTTGGGACCCGGTGGTGTTCTGCGGGGCCGGAGGCGGCCTCCTCCTCCTGAGCCTGGCTGCCAGCCTCTTCCCTGCAATCCGGGCCGCGAGCGTGCACCCGGTGGAAGTCCTGAGAGAAGATGGATGACGGAGAATGCCGGGGGACCACCGCCACAGACCAGGCGATCGACGCGGTCGTTGGTTGATCGGCCGACCGTGGCCGCATGTCCCTTTGCATCGGCTGTGGCATTCTGCGGCCTGTGCGCGCAGCGACTGAACCGAATTCAGTGCAGGTACCGACGCACCCGGTCGAAGAACTGATCTTCATAGTCCGCCAGGCCGATACCCAGCCTGTCCTCGAACGACTCCGCGAACGGGATGCCGTCCCTCACGTCCAGGTAGATGTTCCGGATGCCTGGCTTCGGCTTCGCGGCTCCCGCGGGATCCAAGAGGTACTTCACGGCCAGCTCGAACATCGGATAGTAGTAGTCGTCGTCGATCATCTCGACGTCGGGATAGTGGTAGCCGTGCAGTGGGATGGGGACGACCTTGTTCTTGTAGAAACTCTACTGTAGCATTACTACAGAAAGGTGCCACCCCTCCAACGGACTCCTCGTACCCGTCATGCTGGACACCACTCAGGACCTCCCAAGGGGCACGCTCGACTTGATGATCCTGAAGGTGCTCTCCCTCGAGCCGATGCACGGGTGGGGCGTCATCAAGAGGATCCAACTGCTCTCTGAAGACCTCTTCCAGGTCAACCAGGGTTCGCTTTACCCGGCGCTCCAGCGGCTGAAGAAGAAGGGGTGGATCCGCTCCCAGTGGAGAATGACCGAGAACAGCCGGCGGGCCCGGTACTACACGCTCACCGACTCGGGTTCGAAACAGCTCGGTGAGAGAGAACGGGCCTGGAACAGGTCCACGGCAGCCGTGGGTCGGATCCTGGAAGCGACTGGGTGAAGGTGGGGTTGGGAAGAACCGGGGGATGAGGGGGTGAGGATGGATAGGCTGCGCGCGATCGTGGAACAGATCGTGGCTCTCTTTCGGGGGGATCGGGTCCGTACCGAGCTCGATGAAGAGCTCCGGCATCATCTCGAGATGGAGATCCGGGCCAACGTGGAGGCGGGGATGACGCCTCGGGATGCTCGGCGCAAGGCCCTGCTCGCCTTTGGCGGCACCGATTGGTTCTCCGAACGCGTCCGGGACGAACGGTGGGGTCGGGTGCTGGAAGATCTGGCTCGCGACATCCACTTCGGTCTTCGGAACCTCCGTCGACGCTTGGCCTTCACCAGTGCCGCAGTCGTGACGCTCAGCCTCGGCATCGGCATGACCACCACCATGTTCGTCCTGGTGGACGCCATACTCCTGAGACCGCTTCCGGGAGCCAACGCGGACGGAATGGTCTACCTGAGGTTGGAGAGCGACTCGCGGCGGATGCGCGTCTCCCCCACTCCTCAGCTCCTGCGCTTGATCCGTGACCACGCGACGTCGTTCTCTCGTGTGGAGGCGTATACCTCGGAGGAGCTCAGCCTCTCGGTGGACGGCGAGCCCTTGCGGGCCAGAGGGGCCGGGGCTTCGGTTGGTTTCTTCTCCTTCCTGGGGGTCCGGCCGGCCCTTGGCAGGACGTTCCTGCCCAGCGACGCCCAGGGCACGGCCAGCCCCGTCGTGGTCCTCAGTCATACGCTCTGGGTAGAGCGGTTCGCGGGCAGTCCGGACGTGTTGGGCCGAACGGTCCGGATCGGCGACCGCATCCACGAGGTCGTCGGCGTGCTTCCCGAAGACTTCCGGGTGGAGACCCCGTCCGAGGCACTGCTCTGGATTCCCGAAGGAAACGCCGGCGCGCTCTTCGAGGAGGGCGTACCCGTGGAAGGCGCCCTTGCCAAGCTCGCTCCGGGCGTCTCGCTGGATGCGGCCCGTGCCGAGCTGGACGCCATCGTCCAGAACAACCCGCTGAAGAGACTGGCCGACCAGGATTGGGTGGCACGGGTCTACAGGCCCGCCGACGTCGTGGATTCGTCGCTGAAGCGGGCGATCCTCGTGTTGCAGGCCGCTGCATTGATCGTGCTGCTCGTGGGGTGGGGCAACCTTACGAACCTCCTTCTGGCCCAGGGTGAAACACGTGCGCGGGAGTTCGCCTTGCGCGCTTCTCTCGGCGCTCGCCAGAGACGCCTCGTGCGGCAACTTCTCACCGAGAGTCTCCTCCTGGGCTTTCTGGGAGGCCTGGGGGGGATCCTGCTGACCCTTGGGACCCTGGGGACGTTACCCCTCCTTCTTCCACCCGGGTATGCAGGCGTCGTCCCCAGCGCGGGTGCGTTCCTGTTCGCCACCGGCATTGCCCTGGTGAGTGTCCTCGCCGTGGGACTGCTTCCGGCGCTCCACGGTTCGAAACGCGAGCTCGCCGACGTCATCAAGGGTGGAGCAGGTCCCACCGCGGTCGGGCGACGACGGGTCGGCATCCGCCAGGTTCTGGTGACTGCAGAGGTCGCCATGACCGTGCTACTCCTGGTCGGCGCCGGGCTCCTCTTCAGGAGCTTCGCCGGGCTCTCCCGGATGGACGTGGGCTTCGACACCAGGGATCTGCTGACCATGCATCTGGAGGTGCAGGAGCACGGATACGACGATCCGGCGACGCGTGCGGCCTTCTACGCTCAACTGAAAGACGGGATCGAACAGGGCCTGCCCCCCCAGTTGGGGGAGGCGACCCTGGCGAGCGGCCTCGTGGAGAATCTGTCGGCATCCTTCGCCCCCCTGTCGGCGGAGGGCGCCGAAGCCGTCGAGTCGGACCCCACTCTCCTGATCCTGTGGGGGGTGAGCCCCGGGTATTTCGAGTTCCTCGGCCTGCCGGTTCGCCAGGGTCGCGACTTCACTGAAGAGGACAGTCGGGGCGGTGATCCGCCCGTCATCATCTCGGAGGCTGTGGCCAGGCGGTACTTCAGCGGCGTGGATCCTGTTGGCCGACGACTCTTGATGGGAGAGGACGCCTACCGGGTGGTGGGCGTGACGAGCGCACTCCGGCTCCCCTCCCTCGAGAAGAACGGCATGGGGGAGCTTCAGCTCTTCTTCCCCATGGGGGAGAACGACGGCGGTGTGACGATCCTGGTGCGAAGCCGGGGCGACCGCGCCGAAGTCGTAGGTCAACTCAAGCAGATCGTCTGGCGT
The DNA here is from genome assembly GCA_964591135.1 of uncultured Gemmatimonadaceae bacterium. Classification (GTDB taxonomy): domain Bacteria; phylum Gemmatimonadota; class Gemmatimonadetes; order Longimicrobiales; family Gaopeijiaceae; genus SZUA-318. The sequence continues at coordinate 10,577 of CAZPZU010000086.1, forward strand.
ATCGATTCGGCGATGCCAGTGCAGGACATTGCTCTCGTGGACGACCTGCTGGCCGACTCCCTTGCCGAGGAACGCTCCAATACACTCCTCATGATCCTCTTCGCCGGTACCGCGCTGCTGCTGGGAGCCGTGGGCATCTATGGCGTCGTCGCGTATTCGGTGAGCCGCCGTACCCGTGAGATGGGAATCAGGATGGCCTTGGGCGCATCTGCCGCAGAGACCGTGTCGCGCCTCGTGATGAGTGGGATGAGCACTGTGAGCTTCGGGCTTGTCGTGGGTGTGGTCGGGGCCCTCGCCCTCGGTCGCTCGTTCGGCCAACTCCTCTACCAGGTTGGCCCCAGAGACCCTTGGGTCTTTGCGGTGGTCATCTCGGTTACGGCCGCCGTTTCACTCCTCGCGACCTGGCTACCTGCTCGACGAGCGGCGGGCTCCGGGCCCATCGAGGCGTTGAAGAACGACTGAGGGAGCCCGGATGCCACGTCAGCAAGGGAAGGACGTGGAGCCATGCCGCGGACGGGCGTCCGTCTTATGGCCTCGATGGATCGTCGGCCCGGGAGTGAAGGACAGATGATGCAAGGCGCCGGTATTGGGCACGGGACGTGGTCGGAGCCGCGGCGGCGCTCCGACGGTCCGGTAGGCATGCGTCGGGGTTCCCTTCTGCCGCTCGCGCTTCTCTCCGCGGCCCTCTGTGCCGCCGCCTGCCAGCAAGGGGTGCGGGGGGGCTCTGCTCTGTGGGGAACCCTGCCGCGCGGCACCCACGGGGTCGGATTCAAGAGGGTGGTGCTGGAGGACGGCTCCCGAGCCGTTCCCGTCCCGGGGGAGGCTGCCGGGAGCGATTCGCACCGTTCCCGGCCTGTCATCCTCTACCTCTGGTATCCGACCCGGGGGGGACTGCGTCCGGGATCACCGTTCGACACCTACGTCAGGATGGCCGGCGCGGACGTCGGGCGGCGGACGTCCGAAGTAGGAATCCGCATGGCCTTGGGAGCCCGGGCCGGGGATGTGGTGAGCACCGTCGTGCGGCAGGGAATGACACCGGTGATGGTGGGGGTCTTGCTGGGCCTGGGGGGGCTTTCGCCCTGACCCGGGTGTTGGCGAGCGTCTTGTTCGAGACATCGCCCACCGACCGATGGACGATGGGGCTGGTTGCCGGTGTGCTCGTGGGTGTGAGTCTGCTTGCGTCCTTCCTGCCAGCCAGGAGAGCCAGCAAGATCGATCCCCGGGAGGAGTTGCGGGCGGATTGAGGTCAACGGCGGCCGACGAAACGCGCGGCAGCCATCCAAATGGATCGGGACGACGAGGAGGTTGAGGTGCACGACTGCGTTCGACACTTGAAGGCGATGGTCGTCCTCACGGTGCCCTGGGTGTTCTCCGCGGCTTCTTCGGCTCCTCAGGAATCCGAGCCGCGGTTCATCGACAGTGGGCAAGTCCTCGGTGATTCCAGGACCTTCCGTGTGGCGCCGGGTGACCTCGATGGAGACGGCGACCAGGACGTTCTGGTGATGAGCTTTCACGGCCCGAGCCACCTCTGGACCAATGACGGAGGCGGCCGGTTCACCGACTCCGGACAGATTCTCGGAGAGGAGGGAGGCCACGGCGCCGCCATCGGGGATCTGGACGGGGATTCCGACCCGGACGTCTACATGGTTCACAACGGGCACCCTGACAGGATCTTCCTCAACGAAGGTCGGGGAACCCTGGTCGACAGCGGTCAGAGGCTGGGCGGCGAAGAGGAGTGGGGCACCACCGTTGCCCTGGGTGACGTGGACAACGACGGCGATCTCGACGCCTACGTGACCGTCTTTCAGGGCTCCGGCCACCTCTGGATCAATGACGGCTCGGGGCGCTTCACCGACAGCGGCCGCTCCCTGGAAGGGAACCCGACCTCCGTGGCGTTCGGCGACCTCGACGCGGACGGCGACCTCGACGCGGTTGTGACGTACGCTCGAACCGAAGACAGGGTGTGGTTGAATGACGGGACCGGCCGGCTGGGGGACAGCGGTCAGCGTCTCGGCCCCACGGTTGGATGGGGCTTCGTCGAGCTCGGCGATCTGGACGCGGACGGTGACCTGGACGCGCTGGTGACCAACTCGGATGTCGGCAACCAGGTCTGGCTGAACGACGGTGGGGGTACCTTCGACACGTCGGCGGCGCACTTCGGTACGGGATCGAGGGCTGCGCTCGGTGACCTGAATGGAGATGGCACCCTGGACGTCATCGCCATCAGCCAAGCGGAAGGACGGACTTGCTCCGTATGGTTGAACCCAGGTGGCGGCGGCTTCACCGGGAGCGGCATCCGTCTCGACATCGCGGGGGCGTTGGCGATCTCCCTCGCAGACGTCGATGGCGATGGCGACCTGGACGCTCTGCTGGGGCGGATGGAGGACCTTGGAGGGAACCGGGTCTTCCTGAATCAGAGCTAGGGGAACTCGGGTGGCCCCGCAGTTCTACCGGCACCGGATGGCCTCCACCGGATTCACGCGCACAGCACGGTATACCGGGAGGGCCACCGCCACACTCGACACCGTGAGAAGGATCAAGGGCACCAGCACAAAGGTGAGGGGGTCGGTGGCGTCCACCCCGAAGAGGAGGAACCCCATGACCCGGCTCATCAGCCAGGCTCCCAGGAGGCCCAGTCCGGTTCCGCTCAACACCATCGTCCCGGCCTGGCGAACGAAGCGCCGGCCGACCAGGATCGCGTCGGCCCCGAGAGCCATGCGTATCCCGATCTCCCGGGTCCGTTTGGCCACCGAAGCCGACAGGACGCCATAGATCCCCACGGCGGCCAGAACGAGAGCCAACACGGAGAAGATCCCCATGAGTAGAAAGGCCAGCCGGTCCCTGGCCCTGGAGACTGCAAGCACCTCTTCCATCGTGTGGACGTTGAAGGCCACCAGGCCGGGATCCACGGCCACGAGCTCGGACCGCACCTGATCCAGGAGGCCGGGCTGGGTGCCCTTGGTCCCGATGACCTGGCTCAGCAGCCAATTGCGGTCCGCGGCATACTGTGCGTGGGGAATGTAGACCTTCCGCGTGGTTTCGCCCCGCCCCGAATAGGCCACGTCCTCCACCACTCCCACGATGGTCCGGATGGCTCCGGCGGCGTTGATCTCCTCACCCACCGCGTTTCGACCCGGGAAGTATGCCTTCGCCAGGGACTCGTTCACGATGGCCACGCCGGGGTTTTCGGTATCGTCGGTGATCTGGAACGGGCGCCCGGCCCTGAGCTCGATGTTCAGGGCGTCGAAATAGCCCCCCTCGATGACGCGGAAGTTCGCGTCTCCCCATGCGGTCTCGCCGGACTCGTTCTGATAACGGAACCCCCAATCGTTGAAGACTCCACTTCCTGGAAGCCAGGATACGGCCCCCACCGCTTCCACACCCGGGAGTGCCGCTACACGGTAGTGGAAGCTCCGGTGAAAGCGCGTCCGCTGAAGGGGATCATCGTAGGTCGCTGAAGGGAGTTGGACCTGAAGAGTGAGGACGTGGCCGGGGTCCATCCCCAGGTCCGTCCTCTGGAGGTTCAGGAAGCTCCGGGCGAGGAGCCCGGCCCCTACCAGGAGGACGAGGGCGAGGGTGATCTGGGTGGTCACCAGTCCGTTGCCCAGGGCCCGCGCGCCCCATCCGCCGCTCCGCTGCCGGATGCTCTCCCTCAGAGCTCCCGTCACGTCGGGTCTGCGGAAGGAAAGGGCCGGGAGGAGTCCGAACAGGAGACCGGAGACACCTGTCGCGGCCAGAGCGAAGAGGAAGAGGCTCCCGTCGGGGCGGATCTCCTGGACCCGGGGGAGGGAACCGGGGATGAGGCGCACCAGGGCGTCCACACCCAGAAAGGCGACGCCCGCTCCCACGATCCCTCCCAGGCCCAACACCAGCACAACGTCCAGCATGAGATGCCGGACCAGGCGCCCACCGCCGCTGCCGAGGGCGGCTCTTACGGCCAGCTCCCGCCTCCGGCCTCCGTTCCTCACGCGGAAGAGGTTGGCCAGGTTCACGCATGCGGTGAGCAGCACCAGGAACGCGGCGCCCATGAGGAGGTAGAGCGCTGGCCGCGCCCCGGCCACCATACTGTCCTGGAGAGGCTGGATACGGGCGCTCTTGTCGGCTTCCTCGGAATACAGCTCCGCGAGCCGGACGTGGAGGGCGTCCAGCTCTGCCTGGGCCTGGGCAAGGGTGACGCCATTCTTCAACCGCCCTACGATGCTCAGGTACTGGTTGCCGCGGTTGTTCCAGCTGGTGGAGGTGATGGGAGAGACGGGTTCGGCGGTGGTGAGATCCTGAGGGAGCCAGAGGTCCACGTACCTTCCCACTACGTCCTGGAAGTCCGGCGGCATGACCCCCACCACCTCGAACGGAGCGCCGTCCAGGTTCAACACGCGGCCCAGGACCCCGGGATCCGCGTCCAGCGCCGACGTCCAGAAGCGGTGGCTGATGACCGCCACGTTCGCCGTCACCACCTCGTCGGCCTCGAGGAAGCCCCGCCCCATCATCGGCCTCACCCCGAACACGGAGAAGTAGTCTGCGCTCACCGGCATGAGGGACACCCGCCGCGGTTGGTCCTGGCCGGTGAGCGTGGCCCCATAGTCACTGTAGTCATAGAGGGCTCCCACGCTCTCGAAGCTCTCCAGCTCCCTCCGGTAGTCCAGGAACAGGGGCGCCGAGAAGTAGCGGCCGGGTCCTCGCTCCCCGAAGAGGAGGGTGAACTGGACCAACTCCTGTGGTTCGTCGAAGGGAAGGGGATTGAGAACCACCCGGTCCAGGACCGAGAAGACGGCGGTGTTGGCGCCGATGCCCAGGGCCAACGTCACCACGGTGACGAGGACGAAGAGGGGGCTCTTCGCCAGGCCACGGGCGGAGTACTTCAGATCATGAAGCAGCGTCGCCATCGGTGGATCTCCCTTCCTCGGGGCTCGCCGAGTTGGCCCCCGCATCCCTCCCGCCGCACGCCTGTCGCTCCACCGTTCGGCCAGTCCCGAGTATGTCGAATCCCAGACGAGGCGGACCCACAGACGGGGCCGGAGAAGGCGCTGTCCTCGGGACTCTTCCCGAAGCTCTCTGAAGAGGTCTTCGGCTTCCTTGCCGTTGGACGGGGGGTGAGGCGGAATGGTTTGAGGGGGCCGCGCCGGGGGTCAGGGGGGCGGGGCCAGAGTGGGTTGGAGGCGCCGGCTACTTTCCCATGGCGTGCTCCGAGAGGAAGTCCGACACCAACGCGTTGAACTCCTCGGGCTGCTCCATGATCATCATGTGCCCGGTGCCGGGCATGACGACCAGTCGGGAATCGGGAATCGTCTCTTCCAGCAGGACGCCGATCTCCGCGCAGGCCGGGACATCGTACTCTCCCGACACGATGAGGGTCGGGGCCGCGATCTCTTCCGTTCGCCCCAGAGCCGGTGGATTCAGGCCCCGCTGAGGCGATGGGTTGACGAAGCCCCAGAAGGAATAGTCTTCGGCGATGGCCCGGAAACGCTCCGCGGAGGCCGGACTCCGGATGGTGGACGTCAGGAAGGATGCAGCCATGAGCGCATCCACCGCCGCTGCCTGACCCTCTTCCGCCATGGCCTGTGCAACCTGGCCCATCCCCTGGAACATCTCCTGGGCTCCAGGCGAGGTGTAGCCCATGATCCAGGGCCCCGCCACGATCAGTGACAGGGTCCGGTCCGGATAGGCCACGGCGAAGTCGATGGCGATGGCTGAGCCGAGGGACCAGCCGGCGACGTGGGCCCGTTGGATCCCCAGGCCGTCGAGAAGGGCGGCGGCGTCTCCGTAGTCGGTATAGGGGACCGTGTCGACCGGAACCGACGAGAGGCCGAAGCCCCTCAGGTCGTACCGTACGACCTCGTGGTGCTTGGCCAGAGCCTCGAACTGGAGATCCCAGTGGCGACGGTCTCCGGTATTCCCGTGGATCAAGAGCACCGGCTCCCCTGTGCCCGCCACCTCGTAGTAGAGCTGACCGCCTTCGACGGCCACGAATCCCGTGCGTACGTCGTTTCCGGCGGAGTCGTCTCCGGTCGAATCGGAAGGCGCGCACGCACCCGCGAGGCCTATGACCGACAGAGCCACCACCAGCGGGGTCATTCTCGATGCGCACATGTTGGATGCCCGTCCTGTTCCTTCCTGGTGTAGAGCAGATCCCGAACGTGGATGAGGTAGCCCTTCCCTTTCAAGAAACCATCAAGCTCGTCGACGAGGGCATCAACCTACGATGAACGGGGCGCGTCGGCCCGGCTCACCGGTCCACAAGCTGAGCTCGGAGCGGGTGGTCCTCGGATCTCTCGACCTCCTCGACGAACTGCCGCATCTCGGCGAGCACCGGCGCCTCGTGGCGGTTGTAGATCTCACCCTGTAAGAGTCGGAGGACGCCAAGTCGGTGGTCATTCGATTGGACGAAGTGCGTGAAGACCGGCAGGAGCTTGTAGTAGAGTCGGATGAACTCGTCCAGGATCGCTGCGCCGGCCTTCATCCTCTCCTCGTAGGGCATGAGGCGCTCGCGTCCGAAACCCCCCGCCTCCGCCCCCTCCAGGATCGGGACGGACGCGAGCTGCGCCGACTGCATCGCGACGAAGACCCCGGAAGAGAAGACCGGGTCTACGAATCGAGCCGCGTCTCCCAGGATCAGCCATCCGTCTCCGCACAGCCGCTCTACTTCGTAGCTGTAGTTGACCTCGCCCTTGATCCCGTGGATCGGGTCGGCCTTGCGAACCGCCTTCGCGAGTGCCGGGCTGGTTCTTATGGACTGAGCGAAAAAGGCCTCGACCTCCATCCCGGACGCCTTGAACGAATCCCGATCCGAGACCACCCCGATCGAGGTCATGTCCTCCGTGACCGGGACCTGCCAGGCCCACTGGCGCGGGCCCTCGAGGAAGTAGACGTGTGTGTAGCTCGACGTTCGACGCTTGCCGCGATCGACTCCCGCGAACCATCCGTGCAGGGCGAACTGATCCAGCTCCCTGTCGCCCCGGCGCATCTCGAGCTGATGCCCCAGCAGTGCAGCGCGCCCCGAGGCGTCCACGACCAGATCGGCCGCCACGTGCAGGTCGTTCCCGCCGGCGTCGACGAGGACGCCCGTGGCCTTTTCGCCTTCGAACACGACCTCACGGACCTGGGCTCCAGCCAGGATCCGGCAGCCGAGCCCTTCGGCGTACTTCATGAGCATCAGGTCGAATCTTGAGCGCTCCGCGTGATAGGAATGGTCCTGGAACACGCCCTCTTGCGGGAACTCCCGATACGCGATGTCGATCTGGCCGCCCTCGCTCGGGTGATAGGCTACCCCATGGGATCGGACGAAGTCCGAAGCCTCCACCACGCCGAGGAACCCGATCTCCCGGAGGATTCGGAGCGTGGCCGGCATCAGGGACTCCCCGACGTGGGCGCGGGGGTGGATGGCGCGCTCCACGATCAGTGGTCTCATTCCCGCGCGGGCCAGGTAGCATCCGAGGGTCAGGCCCGCTGGGCCCGCACCCACGATGACGACTTTGGACATGAGAAGCCCTCTGGGCAGTGGGGCCTGTCGGCGGTTCCGGTCCGAACATCGAATCTCGTGCAGAATGAGTCGGCCTCCGGGTTCTATCCCTGGAGGATGAGGGAGCCGACTCTCTGTCGTCAATTCCCGTTGACGGCTTCCGCCAACGCCAGGGGATCCGGATGTCGAAACTTTCGCCACCCACAGGGGAGAAGGTGGGCGCGGGGTGTAAGACGCTCTTTGCGCGGCTATCGGTGATGTGGAAGGCGCCTCAGCGGCCGGAGCCCGAATTCTCGGGCTCCGGCCGCTGTTCGATGGGCCGCTGTGCGGTGCCGAGCTCCTACCGTACTCGCACGGTGGTGGATACCGTGCCGCCCTTCACGGCCGAGTACTGGACCTTCATGTCACCGGTCCCGCGGACCAGGTACTCCACGGTCTTCGTGGTTCGGCCCGGGAGCCCGCTGCGCACGATGACGCGCTTCAGGTCCTTCTGATCGATCTGGTCTGTGCGGCCCGGACGGTTGCGGTCCTGCACCCACCCGGCGGCCACGATCTCCACGTTCCCGTCCACCGTGAGGAGGTCGGGGCGCACCACCCGGTTGTTCATGCCCCGGGCGGTGATGGTGGGGATCAGGCGATCGTTGGCGATGTCCACCTGGACCCTGTACATGCCGTCGCCCAGGCTCTCCACCCGGGTGTCCCCCATGCGGACGATGGGCATCATATCGGCGTGGAGCAGCGTGAACGCCATGTTCCGGTGGAACAGCTCCATACTCATGAACCGGGGGTTCACGCGGCTGGTGAGTTTGTCCCACCCCCCCATCTCGACCTCGCCGTACTCAGGGTGACTGAACTTCGTCCACTCCCTGAAGTGCCCGCCGTACTCCACGAATTCGTCGAAGAAATAGCGGGATCGCTGACCCTCGATGGGCGAGAACGGGTTGTTCTGCTGCTCACCCAGCGCGGGACTCTGGAAGTACTGGTTCCCGTTCCAGAGCTCGTTGGAGAACGAGAGGATGCCGTGCCCATCGCTGGTCCAGTCGATGCCGCCGCCATGCACGGTGTAGAGGCCCTGCCAGATGATGTAGTACTCGTACCAGGGCAGGATGCGCTCGCCATTCTCGCCGATCTCGTTGTAGACCTGGATGTCCGACTGGGGATAGTCGCCATACCAGGCGGAGCCCGGTCCCCGGAGAATCATGCCGCCGTTGTTATGGTACGACTGCCCTCCGGCGATGTTGGGGTGGGCTGCAAGGAAGCTCTCGGTGGCCCTGGACTCCGGAAGCTGGAACGGGTAGTCCATGGCGCCGCCCTGGATGTAGTTGGGCTGCCAGTCGGCGGCGTAGTTGCGGTTGGGGTCGTATCCGCCGGGGCCGTCCTCGTTGACCCGGCCGTCCCCGTCGTTGTCGATGCCCTCCTGGCCCAACAGAACCCAGTCGCCTTTCTCCCAGGGCGCCACGGCTTCCATGATGCGCGGGTCGCTGGCGTTGAGCCGGTGGGTTCCCTGACCCGGCGTGTACTTCCGGACCTGCTCGATGACACCGTTGCCGTTGAGGTCGTCGGGGCCGTCTTCATCGAACAGGCCGTCGCCGTCCTCGTCGACGGGCACATGCCCCGTGCGCGCGCCGGCGCCGGTGTGGTCCATGAAGTAGTCGCGGCCGTCCGGGTTCACGGTGGGGACGATGTAGAACACCTTCTCGTCCACAAGCCGCTTGATGTCCGGATGCTTGTCGTAGTTCTCCATGAGATACCAGATGGTGTAGAGAGAGATCTCTCCACCCTGGATTTCATTCCCGTGGACGTTGGCCTCGATGTACATCCCGGCCTTGCTCAGCTCGGGGCCGGTGTCCGGGTTGTTGATGGTCATCACCCAGAGGTCCCGTCCGCCGTAGCTCTTTCCCATGGAGGAAAGGGTCAGGAACTTGGGCCACGTCCTGGCCATGAGCTGCATCCGCTCACCGAGCTCGTCGTGGTCCAACCAACGGTCCCAGGTGAGGTCGAGCGTGTGAGGCGGGTCCGAACCCCGAAGCACCTGCGCTTGGGCCTGGGACGTTCCGGTCATGGGGATCGCCGCGCAGGCGAGGGTGGCCAGCGAGGCCGCTAACAGCATTCGTGCGTGTCTCATCATGGGCCTCCTTACCTGAGGGTGACGGTTGCGAGGTCGGATCCCGACTTCTGGGAATGGAGCTTGATCTGGACCTGCGCGCCCTGCCGTCCCCGGATGACCCACGAGAAGCTCTCGCGGGTTCCGGAGCCACTCAGCGTGCCCACGTTCACCGTCTTGTCGGCCCCGGTGAGGATGTCACCTGCGTCCACCTCGATCTGCACCTGGGTGGGGCCCACCGAACGGGAGGTCATGCCGTGCTGCGTCGATGTGGGGAAGAGCCCCGCGTTCTCCACGGTCACCTCCACCGTGTACACGCCGCCGCCTTTGGCCGTCACCTTGGTGTCCGCGATGCGGGCCCGGGGCAGCATGCCCGCCAGCTCCACCAGGAACTGTCCCTGCTTCTCGCCGAGCTGGGGAAGCTGCTCCGCCGGGGGGTTCGTCGTGACGTAGGGAAGGAAGCCACCCACCTCGACGGCCCCCAGTGTGGGGTGCTGGAACGGCGTCCAGTCGGCGAACGCCTGGACTCCGAGCCCCTCCAGGGCCTGCAGGATCTGGGCGTCGGCGCCGGAGCCCGCAGGCGCGGCACCTCTGCCGCCCCCTGCCGTGGCGCCACCACCCGCCCGGCCTCCACCGGCCGCGCCGGGTCTGCCTCCGGGAGCCGTCGCCCTGCCCGGAGCCGCAGCGTCTGCCCCGGGTCGAGCGCGACCCGCGGCCGAGTCAGCGCCTGCGGGCAGGTCCCATCCCGGCGTGCTGAACGACGGCACGCCGTACTGGAAGTAGCCGTACTGGAAGAACGCGCCCTGAGGCGTGCGGTGCACCGGGACGGTGCTGATGCCGGTGATGCGCTTGTATGTGTCGGACACCGCCTGGAAGTACACCTGGTCCCCATCGGCCACCGTGGTGGCGGGACGCTGGCCCGAACTCGGGTCGTTGTCCGCGCCGGGAAGGGCGCCGCGGAGGTACCCACCGCCGCGCCCGAAGCCACGGAAGCCACGGAAGCCCCGGCCGCCGCCTCCGCTTGCGCCGAAGACGCCGACGTCGAAGACGCCGTCGTTGGACGCAGCGGCGAAGAGGGGCAGGTCCAGGACCTTGGCCGACGCCAGGGCGCCACGGGCGTCCGGTGGCGTCACCAGGTTGTCGCTCTCACCGAACGTGACGATGGTGGCCACGTTGCGGTGGGCCAGGACGAAGTCCATGAGCGCCCGGCTCTCGAGCTCACTCACCATGTACGGGCCGGCATCGCCCTGCCAGTAGGGATATTCGTGCTGGAAGTTGCGGTTCAGATCCACGCCGCCGGGTCCGTCCTCGTTGATGAAGCCGTCGCCGTCGTTGTCGGTCCCTTCCAGATACAGCGTATAGGCGCCGGCCTCACCCTTGGTAGCGTCGGCGCGCTTCATGACACGCGGGTCGGCGGGATCGATCATGAACGCCCCTGCGTCATCCTTCACCCGCATGACCGTGACGTACCCGTCCCCATTGAGGTCGTCGGGCCCGTCTTCGTCGATGCGACCGTCGTTGTCTTCGTCGAAGGGGCGGCTATTGGTCCGGCGGGCCCATTTCACCGAGGCGAACATGGCCTCTGCGCCATCGGGGTTGAGCCGGGGGAAGAAGTAGAACACCTGGGTATCCAGGGCCTTCTTCACCGCCTCGTCACCCGCGTGGGCCACGAGGTATCGGATGGCCTCCAGCGCCAGAGCGCTCCCCACCAGATGGTCGCCCTCGAGGTTGCCCACCACCAGCACGGCGGGGCGCTCGCCCAGGGGGGCGCCGGACGTGTTTCCCACCTCCAGCATCCAGACGTCCCGGCCCTGGAGCGTCTCCGCCACGGACTCCATCCGGACGAGGTCCGATCCGTTGGCCAGGGAGCGGAGCTCCCGGGTGAGGCTCTGGTGGTCGAGGTAGGAGGTGGATTGACCCCGGGTGCTCCCGGGTAGGGCCGCGAGTGTGGTCAGCAAGGCGATGAACCCCGCAGCCACCCTCGTGCCCCAGGTCTTCAGGTTACGCACGGTCGTCTCCGGGTAGGGTTTGTGCGCAGAGGAACGGGGGCGTGAAGGAGGGTGGCCCACTCACAGGACAACCGAGAGGGCGGTTTTGTTCTGGCGGAGCCCCTGAGCGACGCGCCGGCGCAACGTTTGTCCTACAACGTGGGTCTAATCTTCCGTGACCGGCGGACAAGCCGTGGTCGAAACGGAGGAACGCGTGAGCAAGACCCTGGGGGAATTCGAACAGCTGGTGCTCTTCGCCCTGGTGGCGCTGGGTGACACCGCGTACGGAGCCTCGGTGCGCCGGGAGATCGAATCCCGCACCGGGCGGCCCGTATCGGCGGGAGCCGTCTACACCGTCCTGGAGCGCCTGGAGTCCAACGACCTGGTGTCGTCGTGGGTCGGTGAGCCCTCCTCGGAGCGGGGAGGCCGGCGCAAGAAGCACTACCGCCTGAAGCCCGCGGGCGCCGCCCTCCTGCGCCAGGCCCGGGACGAGCTGCTGAACATGTCCCGAGGCCTGGACGCCCGCCTGGACCGCATCGCAGACCAGGCATGAGCATGCACGACCCCCGGCCTCCCGCCTTCTCGCGTTTCCTGCTGCGCACCATCGTGGGCGAGCCCGACGCGGAATTCGTGGTGGGGGACCTGGAGGAGGACTACCGCCGCGAAGTGGCGCTTCGAGGGCGACCGGCGGCGGACTGGTGGTACCGACGACAGACATGGACCGTGGCGTGGCACAGGCTGCGCCGTGCACAGGGGAGGTGGAGGATGGAGGGAACGACACGGGATCTGCGTCACGCGGTCCGGGGCCTCCTGCGGGCGCCGGGCTATGCCTTGGCCACCATGCTGACACTGGCCCTGGGCCTGGGGGGCGCCGTGGCGGTCCTGGCGCTGGGGGCGTCGGTGCTCCG
>CAZPZU010000087.1:0-22779 GCA_964591135.1 uncultured Gemmatimonadaceae bacterium
ACAGCGGGCCGTAGTGGCCGAAGTCCGCGGGCCACCAGTCCTGCGAGTCGGTCATCAGAGCGGCGAGGTCCTTCTTGACGGCCTCGAGGTCGAGGCCGTCGAACGCCTCCGCGTAGTTGAAGTCCTCGCCCATCGGATTGGACTTGGAGGAATGCTGGTGGAGCAACTCCAGCTTCAACTGGCTCGGCCACCAGTCGCGGTTGGACGTACCGCCGACGGCGTGGGGGACGGGGCACTTGCTCTCGTCGCTCATGATGGTCTCTCGTGTGGTTGCGGACGCTTTGTCAGACATCGGAATCGGTCCGGGCCCGAGCCCGGCACTCGGGACAGCGGCCCCAGTAGACGACCTCGGCCTCGTCTATCTCGTAGTCCATGTCTTGCTCCGGGGTGAGACAAGGGGCGGTACCAACCGCACAATCCACATCCACCACACGGCCACAGACGCGACAGATCAGGTGATGGTGGTTGTCGCCGACCCGTGTCTCGTAGCGGGTCGGTGACCCCATGGGCTGGATACGGCGGAGGAGGCCCTTGTCGACCATGGCGCCGAGGGCGTCGTAGACGGCCTGCCGCGAGATGGCCCCGATCTCGGCGTTGGCCCATTCGGCCACGCCGTCGGCGGTGATGTGAGGTTGACCCGACACCGCACGCAGGACGGCCAGGCGTTGCGCCGTGACTTGTAGACCGTGTTGGCGAAGGATGGCAGCTGGGTCCTCGATCATGAGATTAGAATAAGCCAAATCATCGACTGTGTCAAAAGTTGTTGAAAGTCTGTATTTCGTCTCGGTGTGTGGTCGTCCTTGACTCCGCCGCATGACAATTAAAGCTTCAACGTTTGGTCATGGGTTCGACCCACATCACAAGGGAACGCGGCGAACATGGACAAGGCGGCGGTGGGGCAAATGTGGGACCAGATCCGGCAGAGGTACGGGATCTACCTCCACCTTCTCGAACTGATCCCCGAGGAGCGCTATCACGATCACGTGGTGCCGGACATGCGAACGCCGGCGGAGCTCGTGACGCATGTTTCCGGGGTATGCGTACGCGACGTGGCCGTGGGGGTGGCGAAGGGCGAGATCACGGCCGACGAGTCCGTGGAAACGGAGATCGCGGCCGGCCTGCCGACCAAGGCGGACGTGATCGCCTACGCACGCTCCTGCTGGGACGAGGCGAGCGCCGCGACGGCTGGTTTGGGTGAGGCGGAGATCAATGCGATGGTGCCAACGCCCTGGGGCATGACGTTCCCCGGCTGGGTGGGATTGCACTTGATGCGCGACGAGCTCCTCCACCACCGCGGCCAACTCTATGTCTACGCGCGTGTGTGCGGGATCGCTCCGCCGCACATCTGGCACTTCGATGAGAACGAGCCGGCGTTCCGCCCTTCGGAGTAGTCCCCGACCGGGACCCCATGAGCGCCATATCCGCACGAGGCGATTGGGCTCGACGAATGTCAGCCCGGAGGTCCGACATCGTGCGCTTGATGGTGGGGGAGGGGATCCGCCCCGCAGGGGTGGGGATCGCAACAGGACTCGTGGTTGCGAGCTCAGGGGACTTTCGCTCCACCGCACGAGCCCGTCAGAGGCCCCTCAGGAACTCGGGCCGCAGCGGGATCCCTCCCTCCAGCGCCAGGTCGATGGCGGCCGTGAGGCGCTCGGTGTCCTGCGGGAGCCGCCCTGCCAGGGATAGATATGTGGACGCGTGGTTCGTCCGGAACAGCGTATCGGATGGGCGGGCTTCGGCCACCATGGTCCGGAGCTCCGCCAACAGTCCGGGCACCGAGGGGAGCTCGAACCTCCCCTTGTCCGCCATGCGCTGGAGCGGCGTCCCGGGGATGACGGTGAGCGTGAGAGCCCCCAGGTACTCGGGGTCCATGGCCGTGATCAAACGCGCGGTCTCCGCGGCGTGCTCCTGGCTTCGCTCCACGCCGCCGGCGCCCAGAAGGACGATGACGCTGAGCTCCATGCCCGCGGCATGTGCCCGGTGCGCCGCCTCGGCGTGCTCCTCGAAGGTGCCGCCCTTCACGATGCGCTTGAGGGTGACGTCGTCGCCTGATTCGGGGCCGATGTAGAGCAAGGCGAGGCCGGCCTCGCGGAGCGACCGCAACTCATCATCGCTCTTGTCCAGGACGTTGGCCGCCGTGGCGTAGCACGACACGCGGCGAAGGCCCGGGAAGGCGGCGTGTGCCCCCTCCAGGATCGTGAGCCACCGCGGCCCGTCCATGACCAGCGCATCGCCGTCGGCCACGAACATCTTGTCGACGCCCGGATAGGATGATCCCGCAAGGGCGACGTCCTCCATCACCTGGTCCAGGTCCCGAAGCCGGTACTGCTTGTCCCGGTACATGTCGCAGTACGTACAGAGATTGTGCGAGCAGCCGATGGTGGCCTGCAGGATGTACGAGTGTGCCTCCGAGGGCGGACGGTAGAGCTTGCCTTCGTAGCGCATGAGCCGGGCGTCAGGCCGACGCGGTGGATGGTGGGAGGCTCACGGCAATCCGATCCAGGCGATGGAGGCGACATCGAGCTCGTCCCGCTGCACACCCCAGACGCGGTCGGGGGTGAAACGGTAGGCGTCGAACCGCTCCGGCAGGTATACGTCCCGGGCGGAACCGTCCGGCGAGACCCGGATCCACCCGAGCCCGCCCTGGAGGTCGCCTGCATCGGGGTCGAGGGGACGCAGCCACATCGTCCCGTCGCCGGAGCACCGGAAGTCCACGTAGCGGGGCAGGTATGCCGCCAGCTCCGCGGGCGTGCCCTTGAGCTGCGCAGCCCCTTCGTTGACCAGGCGGACGCTGTCTTCCGGCGACAGCCGCGGTCCCACGGCCCCCGTCGCTTCGGCCTGCCGCAGGGAGAAGAAGGCGAGGGCGAACTGGCTGGGCGTCACCTCCGCCAGACCCTTCCGTCGGGAAGCACGTCCAGGTCCACGACCTCGGCGATGGACTCGGACCTCCCCACGATGTGCACGTCGGATGCGGTGAGCATCACGGGGACGGCGTCGGAGGCCGCATCGCCGGGGCCACCCTCGCAGGCCGCGAGAAGGAGCGTCGTGAGGAAGGCTCCCGTGGGCTGAGCTTCACCCAAGGGCTGCCGGCACCACGCTCGACAAGGTCAGTCCGATGTGTCGCGGCACCGAGGGTCCGGCCCTCGGCGACGCCTTCCGAGCGCACATGGGCTTCAGTGTGGAAGGAGATCTGCCGGCGTCGGCGGGTCCACTGCCGTCTGTTCATCTGTCGGCTCATCTGTCAACACCAAGTCACCCGGTCGGCCTTCCTTCGTGGACAGCTTGTACCTTCCACCCTTCGTCGGTACGAACCCAGATATGCGTGCCCGCCCAATCACTGCTGTCGACTGCCACGCCTGCTGTGTCGAGCACGACATAGGAGGCGGTGTAGATCGTGTATCCAGAGTTCCTGGAGAGCGCGACGACGCGGTCTGAGTGGATGTCCATTTCGATGTGGCTCAGCGCCTTCCAGGCCTCGGCGAGCTCCTCCTTCTGGAGGGGTTGGATTTCTGCGTTGGAGACGTGAGGGCGGTCACCGCCAATCCGGCGAATAGCAGTCGTCTCATGGATTGTCTCTTGTGGCGGTTGAACCTCACTCCCTCTTCAGCGCATCCACGGGGTCGATCCCCACGGCCCGGCGGGTGGACACCCAGGTCGCCGCCGTTCCGGCCAGGATCACGGCACCGGCACAAGCCACATAGGTGGGGAGGTCCGTTGCCCGGATCTCCCACAGGAGATCGGCAAGGAACCCGGAGGTGAAGTAAGAGAGGAAGAGGCCGATCACGGTTCCCGCCGTCACGGCCTTCAGCCCCTGCACCAGGACCTTCCGGGTCACGTCTCCCCGGGTCGCTCCCAGGGCCAGCCTCACCCCGATCTCCCGGGTACGCTGCGTGACCGATAGGCTCAGGGCGCCATACACCCCCAGCACCGCCAGCAGCATCCCCATGATTCCGAATGACGACAGAAGGAAGGCCTGGAAGCGCTGCCGGGCGATGGACTGCCGGAAGGCGTCCGCCACCCAGTAGATCTCCCCGATGGGCAGATCGGCATCGAGCCGCCTCACCTGGGCTTGGACCAGGGAGGCCAGGTCCCCCAGGTCGCCCTGGCCCCGGATCAAGAGCACGCCGGAGCGGGGGGGGACATTGGAGACCGGCAGGTAGATCTGCATCCGGTCCGGGCGGTCTCCCAGCCACCACGCCTTGTAGTCCGGAACGATTCCCACCACGGTCATCCAGGGAGAGGGGCCGAAATCCGAGTTCAGGCGGACGCGCGATCCCACTCCTCCTTCCCCGTCCGGCCAGATCCGGTCGGCCCCCGTGCGGTTCAGGATCACGACCTCGGCCCGGTCGGCGATCTCGGCATCGGTGAAGGAGCGACCGTCGAGGAAGGCCGAGCTCACGGCCCGGAAGTAGCTCGGGGAGACCCAGTTCCCCGCGTGGGCCTCGTTCCTTTCCTCCTCGTCCGGAGGTCGTCCCTCGACCTCCACTCGGCCTGGAGCGCCGGCCACCCGGGGCGGCACGAAACGGGCCCATCCCACCTCATCCACACCAGGCTTGCCGTCCAGGCCCCTCACCACCCCATCGAAGAGAGCGATGCGCTCCGCCCCCACGTTGTACCGGGTCCTCGGGAGGTCCAGCCCCACCGCGGCCAGCCCCTCCGTGTCGATGCCAGGGTCCACCGAAAGGAGGCGTCCCAGGCTGTTCGAGAGGAGCCCGGCGGAGAGGACCAGGACAGTGGCGAGGGCGACCTGGCCCACCACCAGCGATTTGTGCGCCGCCCACCCCACGGGCCGGCGGGTCTCCCTGGGCCGCTCCCGGGTGAGGGCGCCCGCCGGTGTCAGCTTCCCGAGTTGGAGAAGGGGAATCAGGCTGAAGGCCACCATTGTGACCAATCCCGTGCCGACAGCGAAGGCCAGGGCGTCCATGTCGAGTCGGGCGGCGCGGATCTCCGGGATGGCTCCGCCGGCGATCCGGATGGCACCATGGACCAACCACCCGGCCGAGAGGACGGCCAGAAGGATCCCGACCGCACCCAGGAGGAGGCCTTCGCTGATCAACTGCCCCCCCAGGCGGCCCCTGCCGGCTCCCAGGGCCAGCCGCACCCTCAACTCGTCGGCCCGGGCCAGGCGCCGCACGAGGAGGAGGGTAGCGATGTTGGCGCAGGCGATGAGGAGCACGACCCCCACCGCGCCGAACACCACCCAGAGACCCCGGCGTACGTTGAACGAGAGTGCCTCGGTGGCGGGCACGGCCAGGGGGTGCCACTCGCTCTCTCCCTCGATGAGGGAAGCCACCCGGGGCTGGATGACGTTCATCTGCTCCTGGGCGGTTGCCACCGAGGTTCCCTCTTTCAGGCGGGCCACCAGGTTCGGGCTGCCGGACCATCCCCCGGCTGCGTCGGCCGTGAGGGGAAGGAGCAGCGCCTTGGGCTGGGAGCCGAAGAAGCCTCCCTCCAGGACGCGCCGGACGGATCGGGGAACCACCCCGACGATGGTGAAGGGCGCCCCATCGATGGAAACAGTGCGTCCCAGCGCTTCGGGATCGGCTCCGAAACGGCTGGTCCACAGCTCCTCGGAGAGGAGGGCCACGTTCCCGTGGCCGGGAATGCCGTCCACCAGTCCGAAGAGGCGCCCGTGGAGGGGCGTGGCGGCAACCATGGAGAGAAGCCCGGGAGAGGCCCGGGCCCCCATCACCGAGATGACGCCCTCATCCACGGTGAGATGGAATTCCTCTTCGGCATACGCTCCCATGGCGTCGAAGACGCCCTCGTCCTGCCAGGCCGCCACCATGGGGGCCACCGGAGGGACGAGTGCGCGCCTTCCGTCCTCGTACTCCTCGTAGCGCCAGAGCTGGACCATGCGGTCCCCTCCCTGGAAGGGCAGGGGCTCCAGGACCAGGCTGTGGAGGAGGCTGAACACGGCCGTGTTGGCGCCGATGCCCAACGCAAAGGTGAGGATGACGACGGCAGAAAACCCCCGGGCTCCGGTCAGGCTGCGGACGGCGTATCTCAGGTCCTGCGCCAGGGTGGACCAGGCCATCCGTCTCAGCCCGTTCCGCCACGCTGCGTCGTCCCGGGTGAGGCGCCAAACAAGGAAGGGGGCCACGGACCGGAGAACCTGCTCCCGATACCACCGCCGGGCGGCCCGCGCTCCTCGGGCCCGCACCATCGCCTCGAACTCTTCCTGCAGATCCGCCGCGGCTTCTTCTCCGAAGCGGTCGTCGGCGAACACCTTCAACAACACCCTGAAGAGCGCTGGCGGCCTCGGCATGGTCGTGTCTCCTGCCCTCAGCCCCGCTGTGCGATGGGGGTGCCCTCCATCATCCGATGGAGCATGGCGGTGGAATGCTCCAGCGCGGAGAGACCGTCGGAGGTGAGGGAGACGAGCTTCTTGGACCGCCCGCCCTGCACCGGCGCCGGATCCGAGCTACGGAACTCCACCATCGCCTTCTCCTCCAGGCGGCCCAGGGTGGCGTAGACGGCGCCGATGGACACCGGCCGCCCGGCCCTCTCCTCGATCTCCCGTCGGATGGTGACCCCGTAGGCGTCGTCCTGGAGCCTGAGGATGGCCAGCATGACGTAGATCTCGAACTCCGCCAGGTGGTCCCCTTTCGGCACCGTGCTCCTCCATCGGTTGAGCTCCCGACCCGACTCTTCCCCGTACGACGAAGAAGCCTCGGCTTCTATGTTATACAAAAAGATAGTAATATGTCAAATACGGGTTGTTTCGTGAGAAGTGGGGCGCCCCGGGGTCGACCATGGACGCAGGCTCACTGGGCCCTCATAGCCTCCGTGGGCGACGTCCGTGACGCTCTCCTGGCTGGAAGCAGGCAGGCGATCGTGGCCACTGCGACCAGCAAGGCCGTGCTTCCCGCGAACGTCAAGGGGTCCCACGGGTCGATTCGGTAGAGCAGGCTGGTGAGCAGTCTGGCCCCCGCGAGCGCGCCGCCGAGGCCGACCAGGACCCCTACCAGCACCGGTCGCGCTCCCTGGGCCACCACCATCCGCATCACGTTGCCGGGGTGGGCTCCCAGGGCGATGCGGATCCCGATCTCCCGCGTTCGTCCGGACACGAGATAGGCGATCACTCCGTAGAGACCGACGGCGGCAAGGAGCACCGCCAGGCCGGCGAAGACGCCCAGGAGGACGAGGTAGAAGCGCTGGGGCGCGGTGGACGAGGCCACGGCCTGATCCAGGCTTCGCACGTCGTAGATCGCCAGGTCGGGATCCAGCGCGCGCACCTCGCGACGAACCGCCGCGTCCAGCCCCGGCACGTCCCGCCCGGTCCGCAGCATCACGGTCGTGCTCGAGCGGCTCCACTGGGCATAGGGTACGTAGACCTCCGGCTCCGGAGTGTCGGTGACGTCCAGGGACCGAACGTCCCCGACCACGCCGACCACGGTCCAGGGCGTATCGTTCGCGTCGAAGGAGAACTGCTGGCCGATGACGTCCCTTCCGGCAAAGTACCGATCTGCGGTGCCCTGGCTGACGAGGGCCACCCTGGGCATGTCTGCGCGGTCCGTGGGCGCCAGGTCTCGTCCGCGGAGCAGCGGAATCCTCAACGCCTCCAGGTAGCCCGGGCTGGACCACCGCACCAGCACGAGGGGTTCCTGACCGGGTGCGGGTGCTGGCGCCCCGGCGACGACGATGGTCCGGCTCGTCTGCGACCCCAGAGGAGTGCCCCACGCCATCCCCGCCGCGTCGACACCGGGAAGTGCGGCGAGACGCTCCCGCAAGGCGTCGAAGAACGCGATGGACCGCTCTTCGTCGTAGCGTGCGTCGGGCAAGGTGACGGTGAACGTCCGTACCCCCTCCGGATCGAAACCGAGCTCGGTCCCGCGGATCTGGGCGAAGCTCCTCAGGAGGAGACCGGCCCCGATCAGGAGCACGAGGGACAGGCCGACCTCGGTGGCCATGAGACCGGAGCGCGCGGGTCGGCGCCCACCGCCCCCGCCCACACGCTCCGATGCACCTCGTAGCACATCGGCGATCGATGCGCGGCTGAGGCGCAGCGCTGGCACGAGGCCGAACGTCAGGGCGGCAGCCACCGCGACCAGGGCGGCGAAGACGAGGACGGGGCCGTCCACGGAGACGGCGTGCATCCGCGGGATCCGACCCCCGGCGAGGAGATGGAGCCCATGCACGCCGCCCACCGCCAGCAGCACGCCCACCGTGGCGCCCACCAGCGAAAGGACCAGGTTCTCGGCCATCAGCTGGCGCAAGAGGGATCCTCGGCTGGCCCCCAGGCTGGACCGCACCGCGATCTCGACACCTCGGTTCGCGCCCCGCACCAGGACGAGGTTGGCGACGTTCACGCAGGCGATGAGGAGCACCATGGCCACGGCGCCCAGGAGGACCATGAGCCCGACGCGGACGCCACCCACCTGATGGTCCTCGAGGGCCATGACAAGGGCACCGAGGCCCGCGTTGGCACCGGGGTACTCCTCGGCGAGGCGACGGGCGACGGCGGACAGCTCCGCTCCCGCGCGGTCGAGGGTCGCCCCGGGGGCCAGGCGCCCCACGACGCTGAGGGTCATGCGGCCGCGCCCGTAGTCGGGCTCGCTCCACTGCCCCGGGACCCACATCTCCGCGCCTCGGGGGTACTCGAATCCCTCGGGGGCCACCCCGACGATCTGGTACGCGACACCGGAGAGATGAAGGGTCCGACCCACGGCGGAGACGTCTCCGCCCAGGCTCTCCTTCCAGAAGGCGTGCGACACCACCACCTCGGCGGGGCCGCCGGGCAGGGTCTCGTCCCGGGCGATGTCGCGACCCAGATGCGGGCGCACGCCGAACAGCTCCAGGAGGCTCCCGGACACCGCGACCGCGTTCATGAGGCGGGGGTCGCCCACGCCCGTGAGGGTGAGGTCGCGCCATCCGTATCCCACCACGGAGGCGAACGCTCCGGGCGCGTCCTCGAGCTCTCGGACGTTGGGCACGGACCACGGCAGGCGCATCTCTCCCCGCGTGCCGGTCTGGAACAGGGCGACGAGGCGATCGGGCTCCGGGTAGGGCAGGGGCTTCAGCAGCACGCCGTGCACGACGCTGAAGACCGCCGTGTTGGCACCGATCCCGAGTCCGAGGGTGAGGGTGGCGATGGCGGAGTAGGCCGGGTTCCTGCGCAGCCCACGCAAGGCGAGGCGCGCGTCGCGCAGGAGACCATCCAGGACAGCCGGCCATCCACGACCGCGAGGGACGGGTCCGCGCCTCGCCCTGGAGATCAGGCGTGAGGCGAGCCCACTGTCACCGAACTCCCTCAGCAGCTCATCCGGGGACCGTGCCGCGAGAAGCCCGTCCTGAAAATGAGCCACCAACTCCCTCAGGACATCGAGGCGTTGATCGCCCCGGAGCGTCGTTCCCTGGACGAGGCCCTCCAGGAACCTGCGGATCTCCACCGGCAGATCCGCCCCATCCAGCAACGCTCGCTCTGCATCCGTGATTCGTTCATTCAGGCCGGCCATGTCCCTATCCCTCCCCCGTGTTCGCCTCCACCAGCCCCAACCCCGCGAGCGCTCCCACGAGACGGGTCCACTCCCGCTCCTGGGCTCGCAGGTAGGCCAACCCCTTCTTCGTGACGCCGTAGTACTTGCGCTTCCGGCCCGACTCGGCCGTTCTCCACTCGCTCCCGACCAGCTTCTTCTTCTCGAGGTTGTAGAGGAGCGTGTAGAGGGTGGACTGGCCCATGGCCAGGACCCCGTCGGTGCGGCGCGACAGGGCCTCGATCATCTCGTAGCCGTACATGTCCCGCTGCTCCAGCAAGCTCAGGACCGCCACGGGTCCCGCCCCTCTCATCAACTCGCGCTCGACGCGCACCGGCTCGATCCTCCTTCCACAAACCACGTGTCACGTACTACGGTACACGTAGTATGTATTTATGGCAAGACTCCTGTCAACGAATCCGATACGCGAGCAGCTTCGCGCGGTCGTTCACGCGGAACCACACCAGCGCGCAGCCCGGAGGGGGCGAAGCAGCGATTGACGCGTGGCTGGAGGCTCGGTCATGGAGTGCCGACACCAAGACCGATGGTCGCGAACACGGGCTTGAGCACGATGAGTGGATGCATCGTCGGCGACAGGTCGAATCCGGAAAGACGGAGGTACCGGGCCTTGATTCCCGCGTCCAGAGCCACATGGCTCCAGAGGGGGAGGCGAAGGCCGGCGCTCAAGGAGAGGCTGCCCCCTCCCATTTCGGTGTCACCCCTGGAGGAGACATAGCCCAGGCCGGCCGACACGTACGGAGCTACCCGGGCTGCCGCCTCGGCGAGGGGGAAGTACACGAGTGCGCCTTCGAGTTGGTAGGACGAGAACTTCCAGACTTGGCCCGGCGTGTACGGGTCGTCCGGAACGAATCCCCTCACGCCCGTCAGCGTCAGGCGCGATGACATCCATCCGAGATTGCCCTGCATGGCGATGCGGCCTTTTCGAAGCTCGACGCCGCCGGACGCCATCACCGGCCGGTTGCCGTCGCCGAAGATGGTCTGCCAGAGCTGTCCTGAGGCCGTGACGTAGGGGTGCGTGATCTCCCAGTCCGTCTGGGTCAGCGACCCACCGATAGCGAGGTTGAACGAGGTGGCCCATCCTCTGGTGGTCGCATCCTGTGCACACAGTTCGGTCGAGGAAATTGCCAACGCCATCAAGATGGCGCTCGGCGCCAATGCCCGGAGCATGCGACTCCCTCCTGTCGGGGTGGTCTTGTCGGGGTGCGTCGCGCGTGACGAAATCCTCCCTGAGGTCGGGCGCCGGTCATTTGTCACGGAGGGCGCCGATTCGGGGGAGCATGGGATACCGGCCCGGGTCTGCCACCCGGTAGTGGGAGGGCCGGGCGGAGGTCAAGACACCAACGTGTGGCGAGCCCTTCGCCTACCGGGTCCGGTCCGAGGACCCGCTCGAGGGTCGAGTGGGCTCTGTGGAGTGGCGGAGGAGTCGCGCAGCGGCAGCCCCGGGGCGCCCCCTACAGCTTCACGGAGGGAATCCGGTCCCCCACGGCCGGGAGCACCGGGAAGTCCGTGGACGGCTGGTCCTGATACCAGTAGCAGCACGAGTAGAAGTTGTCGGCCCGGTTGTTGGCGTGGCCGTGCTCCATCGTGTGCTTCAGGTAGCGCGTGAACGTCACGGGGTTGTCGCCGTGGAAGCGGTAGCAGCAGTACCGCCCGCCCATGCGCTCGGCGCTCTGGATGAGGGGCGCACCGTACTGTCGGTGGGCGAACGGCTGCGCGTGCAAGCGTCCGCCGAAGTTCCAGCTCCCCAGGAAGTAGTCCTCGGAGCCCGTGCCGATGATGACAGGAGCCGTGGCGTCATCGACGAAGATCATGTCGTCGCCTTCGCCCATCCAGGACTCGGCGTTCTGCACCACGCCCAGCGTGACGCCCATGAGGTGGCCCCGGCCCCGGGTCTCGCAGTACAGGTAGTTCGTGGCGCCGTCGGGGTTCTTGCCGTCGGGAAGCTGCTGGGCCTGGTTGGGTGCGGCCTGCCGGTACTGGGCGTGGAAGTAGAGCGCGTCCCCGGGGAGGTCGTCCATCTCCATATAGTCGATGTTGGAGTAGAACGCCCCTACGTCGCGGGTGCCTTCGTTGGTCACCGTGAGACGCGCGCCACTGCGGTAGGGCATGGCGAAGTAGCAGTTCAGCGACTGGCCCGGCGAGCACGCCAGGTACTCGCTCTCGTAGATCACGTAGTCGGCTGTGTTGAGCCCGAAGAAGTCGCCGACGGGGACCTCGATGCTGGGCTTCGGCGATCCGTCCCAGTATCCCCGCAGCACGAGCTCCTTCAGGTGCAGGGCGCTCTGCGCCGCGATCGTGAACCAGATATGGGAGATCATGCCCGCGCCGGTGGCGTTGAAGAGCTCCTGCTGCGCTCCGGCCGCGATGGGCCAGTAGTCGCGATTGCCTCCGGTCGGGTCGTGGCTGGACTGCTTCAGCGAGCGGTAGCGCTGGGTCCGGGCGTAGGGCGGGAGCCCGTCCTCGGGTCCCAGGACAGGGCGTTCCGCCGCGGCCAGCGGCGTGCGAGAGAGCGCGGCGAGGCCGAGGCCCCCCGCGAGCGTCTGGGTGACGAACCTTCTGCGTGACATGGCTCCGGCTCCGGTTCGGGAGACGGTCCCGATGTTGCCACGTTCCCGGGGGTTCCGCCAGGCGGCGCCCTGCGCGCCCCCATTCCTCCCCAGCCGCCTCGCGCGACGCCGTGCGCCCTCAGACCAGGACCGAGAGAACCTCGCCGACCAGCGGCCTCGATGCGTCCAGGAACCCCGACAGGCTCTGCCGCGTCTGTTCGATCTGGTGCTGCCGATGCGCGAGCTCTTCCAGCATCTGGTCGCGGAGCCTCGCCCAGCCCTCCATGCTCTTTTCCAGGGTCGCGGCGGCGCTCTGCGCTTCGGCGGAGTCGCTCAACGTGAGCGTCTGGGTCTTCGTGACGAGGTTCTGGGATCCTTGCCGGGCGGTATGCGAGTACTCGATCTCGGCCGGGTAGGACGTCCGCGCCGACGTGGCCATCTTCTGGATGGACCGCGCGACCTCCTGGAGCTGCTTCAACTCGTTGTTCTTCGCGGCGACCTCGTCCGCGACGTCGCTCTTTAGCGAGAGCGCTCCGGCCTCGGCCAGAATGGCCAGGTCCTGCGTGGCCTTGGTCACGCGGTCGGTCGTGCCGTCCGGGAGCAGAACCCAGCCCCTGGCTTCCGCCGCCCGGACCAACGCGCGCCGCAACTGGTCCCGCTGGCGCACGTTGAGGCTGCCGTTCTGCCGCGTCCTCTCGAGGGCGAGCATCGCGACCTTCCGTCCCAATTCCAGGACCTCCGGATCCTGTTCGACCGGCTTCACCCGCTTCGTACGACTTCCGTTCTTGGATCCAGGCACCTTTCGACCTCCCGGCGCAGAATGAGAACTTTTTTACCCCGGAGCGTCCCAGAAGATCGCGGCCGTGTCGATTTCCATGGCCGATTCGGCCTGAGGATCCATCGATGATGGTGCCATACGGCCGCGCGGCTCAGGCCCGTTCTTCCAATTCCGCCCACCGTGTGTACGCCGCCTCGATCTCGCCGAGCAGGCTCTGCGAGCGCTCGGTCGCCTCGCGGACGCCGTCGGCCTGGCCGCGGTAGAAGTCGGGATCGGCCATGCGCGCATGGATCGCCTCCAACGCGCGCTCCATCGCCTCGATGCGGCCGGGCAGCGCCTCCCACTCCTTCTTCTCGGCAAAGCTCAGCTTCTTCGGCTTGTCGGGGCGGGCGGGTGTCGCGGGCCGTGAGGCCGGCTTGTTCCTCCCGGGGGTAGACGGCTCGGTGTCGGCTTTCCGAGCCATCGTGCGCTGCCAGTCGGAGTAGCCGCCGACGTACTCCTCGACCCGCCCGTCGCCCTCGAACACCAGCGTGCTCGAGCACAGGTTGTCGAGGAACGCGCGGTCGTGGCTCACCGCCAGCACGGTGCCGCCGAACTCGACCAGGCGCGCCTCCAGCAGCTCGAGCGTCTCGGCGTCCAGGTCGTTCGTCGGCTCGTCGAGCACCAGGACGTTGGCCGGCTGCGTGAACAGCCGCGCCAGCAACAGGCGATTGCGCTCGCCCCCGGAAAGGACCGAGACGGGCTGGCGCGCGCGCTCGGACGAGAAGAGGAAGTCCTCGAGATAAGAGAAGACGTGGCGTCGCTCGCCGCCGATCGTGACGTGGTCGCTGCCGTGGCCGACGGTCTCGACGACCGTGCGCGCTTCGTCGAGCTGCGCGCGGTGCTGGTCGAAGTAGCCGACCTTCAGGGCGACGCCGTGCACGATCGTGCCCGTCGCCGGCTCGAGGCGGCCGAGCAGCAGGTTGAGCAGGGTGGTCTTGCCCGACCCGTTCGGCCCGATGATTCCGACCTTGTCGCCGCGCAGCAGCGTGGTCGAGAAGTCCTGCAGCACGACCTGGTCGCCCCACGCGAAGTCGACGTGGCTGGCCGTGATGATCCGCACGCCGGACCGCTCGGCCTGCTGGATCGTCATCTTCACCTGGCCAACGCGTTCGCGCCGATCCGCGCGCTCGGCGCGCATGGCCTTCAGCGCGCGGACGCGGCCCTCGTTGCGGGTGCGGCGCGCCTTGATGCCCTGGCGGACCCACGCCTCCTCGGCGGCGAGCTTCCGGTCCTGGAGAGCCCACTCACGTTCCTCGGCGGCGAGCAGCTCCTCTTTTCGGCGCAGGTAGGTCGGGTAGTCGCACGCCCACGAGGTGAGGCGGCCCCGGTCCAGCTCGACGATGCGGGTGGCCAGCCGCTGCAGGAAGGCGCGGTCGTGGGTGACGAACAGCAGGCTGCCCGTCCAGCGGAGCAGGACTCCCTCGAGCCAATCGATGCTCTCGAGGTCGAGGTGGTTGGTCGGCTCGTCGAGCAGCAGGAGGTCCGGCTCCAGCGCGAGCGCGCGCCCGAGCAGCGCGCGCCGCTTCTGTCCGCCGGAGAGCTTCTGGAACGCGTCGTCCGGGTCGAGTTGGAGGAGCGAGCAGATCCGCTGCACCGGGTGATCCGCGTCGGTGGCGCGGGCCAGCCCCGAGCGGACGACATCCCCGACCGTGCCGGTCACGCCCTCCGGCACCTCCTGCGCGAGGAGCGACACCCGCACGCCCGACTCGCGCGCCACGTCCCCCCCGTCGGGCGTGATCTGCGCGGCGAGGATCTTCAGGAGGGTGGACTTGCCCTCACCGTTGCGGCCGACCAGGCCGATGCGCTCGGCGCGCTCGACCTGGAGCGATGCGTCGTCCAGGAGGGGACGGCCGCCGAAGGCGATGCGGAGGTTCTGACAGGACAGGAGGGCCATGGCGGGGAAAGATCGCCGGAGCGGGGCGCGCGCGTCAGGGGCCGGCGAGGCCAGAGGTTGACGAACCGACGTGGTTACGCGATCTCTTGGTGTGGTCCAAATCAGGCACTCAAAGTAGAAATGAAGGCGGTGGTCTCATTTTCTTGAGGCTGGCGCCTTTTCTCTTGTGGCCAAAGTGGTCGCAGGACGCGCGGAGTTTCCGCGCCCACACAGCAGTCGGCAAGTGCGTATCATCGTGGCTCCGACTTGCGAAACGAAGGAGCGCACCAAGATGCGTACCAAGGGAACCGTGAAGTGGTTCAATGATCAGAAGGGCTTTGGTTTCATCACGCCAGACGACGGCAGCAAAGACTGCTTCGTCCACCACAGCGCAATCCAGGCCGAGGGATTCAAGACCCTCGCAGAGGGCGCCAGCGTCGAGTTCGACATGGTCGATGGGACGAAGGGTCCTGCCGCGGAGAATGTCGTAGCCGTGTGAGTGCCAAAGACTCCGAAAGGGTCTCGGGGCCGTCCTGTACGTGCAGGACGGCCCCGTTCTTTCCCCGGCCGGCGCTGGCGTTGGTGCATGGCTCCTGGCTGACGACCGAGGACGAGCGCGCCATCATGGCACTACGGAGGGCCAACCATAGTGAGTGATCCGATCCGCGAGTGCGGTTCCTGCTCCGCCTGCTGCACGGTGATCGGCGTTCATGAGATCGAGAAGGGCACCTACGAGGCCTGCAAGCACCTCTGCGAGGCGGGGTGTGGGATCTACGATGACCGCCCGCGATCGTGCCGGGCGTTCGAATGCCAGTGGTTGCGTGGAATGCTGGAGGTCGATGGGACCATCGACACCGACATGCGCCCGGACTCCTGCGGCGTGATCTTCGACTACCAGCCCCAAACGGCGTTCGGCGACGTGTTCTACGCGTGGGAGGTCGAGCCCGGCGCGTCGGCCAGCGGCCACGCGAGGGACATCATCAAGGGACTCGAGGAGAGATTCCTGGTCGTCATCATGACCTGCGGCCCGGACGGCAAGGAGGGGCTGGGCGACCGCAGGTTCGTCGGCCCGCCCCATCTGGTGATGCAGGCGTCCGACGTGATGTGGAGTAGGCCAGCCGTGCGAACGCACGCGGGCCCTCTTGGACTTCATCCTGATCGAGCGGAGGTGGCATGGGGAAACGAGTGAACTACGGCTTCGAGAAGCGGCAGCGAGAGATCAAGAAACAGAAGAAGAACGAAGAGAAGGCCGAGAGAAAGCGCCAGGAGGCCATGGACCGGGCAGAGCAGAAGGGTGAGGACGCTCCCGACCGGGATGTGCCCGATCGCGATTGACGAGGTCGGGAGCTTTCACCCCGAGATGGGCCGCGGTAGCGCTGGTGGTAGACAAACGACCAATCCGTTTGGGCGCGGTCGAGGCCTCGCTCAGTAACGTTCGGGTTTGCAGGCCTGGTCGGCTCGGAAGAACGTCTGCAGGTGCGCGATGTCCTGCTCCGCGTTGCCGGTCATCATCTGGGGAGGGTGGATGATGTACCGCTTGCGCGAAAAGTCGAAGGTCACCGGGACGATCGGCACACCGGCCCCGACGGCGACCCAGTAGAAGCCCGTGCGCCACCGGGGGACCTTCTTGCGCGTTCCTTCGGGGGAGAGCGCGAGGATCATCCGATCACGCTCCCTGAGGTACCCGATCGTTTGTTCGACCACGTTGTGCGGCGATTGGCGGTCCACGGGCACTCCGCCCATCCAGCGGAAGACGAAGCCGAAGGGAGCATTGAAGAGCGTGTCCTTGCCCAGGAACGTGGCCCGAAGGTCGAGCGCGAACATCGCCATGATGCCAATGGGGAAGTCCCAATTGGACGTGTGGGGTGCGACGATCAGGACGAACTGTTCGAGGTTCGGCAGCGCACCTTCGAAGCGCCACCCGCTCGCGAGCATCACCAGGCGGGCGATGGCCGTGCTGACGAGGTTGCCGCGACGGGGGAGGAGGTCGCCGACCGGGGGGGTGAGGCTCATGGTGACCGTGCCCCTTCGGCCGTGGGTAGCCGGCCGAGAACGATCGTGTGACGGGGGCCGCCTTTCTTCAGGCGAGCTCGCACGCGTTGCACCTCGACGGCGAACCCGCCGTAGCGGAGGCGCTGCTCGAATTTTCGATCCTCCCAGGCGGACCAGACCGCCAGCACGCCGCCCGCCTTGAGCGCGGCACGCGCGGCGGCGAGACCGCGGTCGTCATAGAGGCCGGCGTTGGCCGACGCGGTAAATGCGGCCGGGCCGTTGTCGACGTCGAGCAGCACTGCGTCGAACCGGCCGATACTCGCGCGAAGCGTCGCCGCGACATCGCCCACGTCCACGCGGACGCGCCTGTCCTTCAACGGGTGTCCCGCCAGCGGCCCGAGCGGACCGCGGTTCCAGTCCACCACGGCCGGCACAAGCTCCGCCACGACCACGACCGCGCCGGGCGGCAGGAGATCGAGCGTGGCGCGGAGCGTGAAACCCATGCCGAGACCGCCGACGAGGACGCACGGATCATCCAGGGTTCGCGCATGTCGGCAGGCCGACACGGCGAGGGCTTCTTCCGATCCGTGCATGCGGCTCGACATGAGCGGCTTGCCGTTGGCGAGGATGACGATTTCGCAGTCACGGCGCATGAGCGTCATGTCGGAGCCGTCTGGCGTTCGCGTCTGGCCCAGCAGTTCCCAGGGCTTCAGGGGGGAGGTCTCATTGGCACGTCTTCTCCGAAGTGCGCTTCATCGGATCCCCGCGGCCGTGCTGGGCTCCGACTCGTGCCAGAGAAGCGCGGGAAGCTCGCGCTGGCGCGGGTAGATCTCGTCGAGGGTGTCGCCCTCGTAGAGGCGGCCGTTCTTCATGACGTAGCGGATCGTGTTCGTGTTGTGGATGTCGTCCAGGGGGTTGGCGTCCAGCACCAACAGGTCGGCCATCTTGCCCGCCTCGAGGGAGCCGAGGTCCTTCTCCATGCCGATGGCCCACGCGCCGGACATGGTGGCGGCTTGCAGCACCTGCATGTTGGTCATGCCGCCGGTGGCCATCATCCACATCTCCCAGTGCATGCCCAGGCCCTGGAGCTGGCCGTGGCTGCCGACGCCCACGCGCCCGCCGGCGTCCACCACGTCCTTGGCGAACTTCGCGTGCAGGGGGAACACCTGCTCCTCGTCCATGAACCAACCGCCGGGCCCGGGCGAGCCGCCCGATCCGGACCCCCGCCGCCGGGTCTTGGCGTCGATCTCCTTGTGCGGCGTGAAGCGGCGCAGCTTGGCGTCGTCGTGCACGCCGCCCTGGTCGTAGAAGTAGTTCTCACCGAAGGGACCGCCGTACGAGACGATGAGCGTGGGCGAGTTCACCGTCTGTGACTGCGCCAGGAGCTGCACCGCATCGTCGAACTTGGGCTCGATGGGGAGCGCGTGCTCCACACCGGCGTAGCCGTCGAGCACGTGGGTGATGTCCAGCTTGTAGTCGAGCCCGCCCTCGGTGGTGGGCGTGAGGCCCAGCTCGTGGGAGGCCATGATGACCCACTGCCGCTGCTCGCGGTTGCCGGTCATGTACATCTTGAGCGTCTTGGTGTCGTAGTACTTCGCGTACCGCTCGAGGACGTGGCGCGCGTCGTCCAGGCTTGAGAGCATCTCGCTGGAGAAGACCCCGGGCCCCGTGGAGTAGATGCGCGGGCCCACCATCTCGCCGTCGGACACCTTGTCCTCGTACGTGAGCACATCGGTGGTCGCCGTCTGCGGGTCGCGGGTCGTGGTGGTCCCGTACGCCAGCTCCGCCAGGTACTGCCACACCTGGGAGCTGTGAACCTCCGGGATCAGCCACTGCGGGTGGTAGTGCGTGTCGACGAAGCCCGGGACGATGGTCTTGCCGCTCACGTCGATCACCTGCGCGTCGGCCGGCACCTGCACGGACCCCCGGGCTCCCACGGCTTCGATGCGGTCGTTGCGGATCACGATGTCGCCGTTCTCGATCACCTGATCGCCGCTCATCGTCACGATGCGCGCGCCGCGCAGCACCGCCACGCCGCTCGGGATGTCCCGCTGCACGGTAATGGCGATGTCGTGCGACACCGGCTCGTAGCGCGCCGGCTTCTTCGCCTGGGCGCTGTCCCCCGCCGCGGCCTCGCCACCGCCCGCAGCCTTCACGCTGTCGTCGAAGGCCTGGGCCCTGTCCAGGTCGTAGACGAAGTGCGTGGCACCGATGGACCAGTGCGCCGTGCGTCCGTCCGCGCTCCACGCCGGGAACTCACCGCCGACGTCGGAGAGCTGTCGAGCCGGGAACGCAGCGTTCGCCGGGTTGGCCAACGAGATCGTGAGGGTGTCGCCGCCGAACATCGGGACGGTGACGACGTACAGCTCGCTCTCCAGGAGCACCAGGGCCTGGTCGCCCCGGGGCGCCATGAGGATCTCGTCGGGCGTCTGCGGCCGCGGGCTCCCCGGCTGCGTCTTGCCGGTGACCTTCACCACCGACCTCTGGTCGGTACCGTCCCAGCGGAACGACACGAGGCCTTCCCGGCCCGACGACGCGTAGATCCGGTCGGGATCCTGCGTGAAGTGCGGGTTCGAGAGTCCCCCCGTCGGCGCGATGACGTGCGTCTCGCCCCCGGCGGCGGGTACCCACACGAACTCGGTGCCCAACCCTCCGTTGAAGCCCAGGATGGCCTCGCGGACATCCCGCGCCGCGGCGCGCACGGCCACCATGCGGGCCCCATCGGGAGACCACGCGACCTCACGGTAGAGCGCGCCCTCGGGCGTGAGCTTCACCGGCGCCGCGCGTCCGTCGGCGACGACCTTCCAGATGAAGCCCGCCTCGGTGTCCGACCAGCTCACGTACGCGAGCGTTCGTCCGTCCGCCGACCAGGCCGGCTGCGCCTCGACGATGCCCTCGCCCGTCTGGGTCAGCCGGCGGGGCGCACCCTCCGGGTAGTCCATGACGTACAGCTTGTCCATGGACGCGAAGGCCAGGCGGCGCCCGTCGGGCGACGGCACCGCGTCGCGGATCTGGTGCGCCGTGAAGGTCGGGTTCGTGTCCACCGCGTACTCGAAGCGCGACAGCGGGCCAAGCTCGACGGAGACGTCCGCCGTGAAGGGGATCTTCACCGGGGCCGAGCCGTCCACGGGGATCTTCCAGAACTCCCCGCCGTACGACGCGACCACGAACTTCCCGTCGGGCGTGAAGCTCATGCCGGGAAGGACGTCGAGGGACGACAGCGCCTCCTGATCGTCTCGCTGGACCGGGTAGGCGAGCCAGCGCTCCGCCCCCGTTTCCTGGTTGCGCATGAGCAGGCCCGTCTTCGCGTCGTGACGGGTGCCGTAGACCATCCACTTCCCGTCCGGGGACAGCGTTGGCCGGAAGGCCGATCCGATGCGGTCGGTCATCACCGTGCGCTTGCCCGTCTCACGGTCGTAAACGGCGATCTCGTACTGCGGGAAGATGGCGTTGTACTCCCACGCGCCCGTCCGCTCGGCGAACCAGATGTAGCGGGGGTCGCTCCCGAAGGCGGCGCCGATGGTCTTGAGGGTCTGGGGCTGCTTGACGAGCTGCGCGCCGCCGCCCCCGTTCTTGTGGAAGAGCCAGAGCTGCGGGATCCGCCCCCCCTTCGAGGCCACGACGTACTCGCCGTCGGGGGTCCACTCGGGCGAGACGTAGTCGAATTCCTTCCCCTTGGTGACCTGGGTGGTGTCCTTCCCGTCCAGCGACATGATCCAGAGGTTGTTGCCGCCGTCCCGGTCCGAGACGAACACGACGGACCTTCCGTCGGGGCTGAAGCGAGGCTGCGCGTCGTAGGCCATCCCGCTGGTGAGGCGCGTGGCCGTTCCGCCCGCCATGGGCAGCGTGTACAGGTCACCCATCAGGTCGAAGACCAGGGTGCCCCCGTCCGGCGACACGTCCACGGACATCCACGTGCCCTTCCGGGTGTTGAATGCGATGGTGCGGGCGGGCTTCAGCGGCAGACCCTTGGCGTTCTTCGCGGAGTCCTTCGCCGCGGAGGGGCCACCCTGCTGGGCCAGCGTCGGGGCGGCGCCGGCCAGGGTGAGCGCGAGGAGCGGGGCGACGAGACGGTGAACCGCACGCATGGGATTCTCTCCCGGGAGGTGGAGACCGACCGGACGTCTGCACGCGTGCGCGGCGCCCGGCCTGGGGTGTGCCGGGTGATCGACAGGAAGCGGGCAAGATCGGGTCGCGGGTCCGCGCGGGCAACCCGACGGGGCAGCGTTCCCATCGGTCACGAAAGTCGCCTTCCGCACCCGCGAGGGCGCCGATCCCCATCGCCTCGAGCAACGAATCCTGGCGTTTCCCCCGCCGCATCGGACAGATTCGGCGTCCGCGCCCGTTCTGCCCCGGATGAGAGGCGACCCATGCGTAGTTCCCCGATGCTCGCGCTGCTGCTGGCCGTCACGGTGGCTCCCCCCCTCCTCGCGCAGGCGGCTCCCGGCGGCCGCACGCCGCCCCCGGACACGGTGGTGACACCCATCCAGCCCCCGACGTCACCTCTGCCGAGTGAGACGGAGAGCGCGGACGTGACCCGCTTCTCGTTCCTGGTCTACGGGGACACGCGGGGCCGCTACGACGGCCTCCGCATCCAGCACGAGCACTCCCTGGTCGTCGAGTCGATGCTCGCCCACATCCGCGCGATGGCCGACGGGCCGGATCCTGTGCGCTTCGTGCTCCAGAGCGGCGACGCGGTGGTCAATGGCCGCTTCGCCCAGCAGTGGAACGTGAGCTTCGTGCCGCTCATCGACCGGCTCACCACCGAGGGAGGTGTGCCCTACTTCCTGGCGCCGGGCAACCACGACGTCCCCGCGATGGCCCGTGATGAGGGGCTGCGGAACTATCTCTCCGCGGTCGCCAACCTGATTCCCCCGGACGGATCGCCCCGGCGCCTGACCGGCTATCCGACCTATGCCTTCGGGTACGGCAACACGTTCGTCCTCGCCCTGGACTCCAACATCCCCGACGACTCGGTGCAGATCGCCTGGGCCGAGGCCCAGCTCGCCGGCCTGGATCGCACGCGCTACACGCACGTGGCGGCGTTCTTCCACCATCCGGCCTTCTCCTCGGGGCCACACGGGGGTGCACGCGTCGAGCCGCAGACCGCCACGATCCGCGCCCGGTGGATGCCCCTCTTCCGGCACTACGGCGTCGACATGCTCTTCGTCGGCCACGACCACCTCTTCGACCACTGGGTGGAGCGCTACCACGACGCGGCGGGCACGCCCCACCGCATCGACCAGGTGGTGACCGGAGGTGGCGGCGCGCCCCTCTACCCGTATTGGGGCGAGCCGGACCTGAGCGCCTACCAGAGCGCCGGGGCAGCCGAGGGCGTCCAGGTCTCACACCTGGCCCGGCCGGGCATGGAGCCGGGGGAGAACCCATTCCACTACGTGGTGGTCCACGTGGACGGGGCGGACACCTGGATGGAGGTCGTGGGCGTGGATTGGGGCCGGGGGTTCCAGCCGTACCGGAGCGCGCGAACTACGCTGGGGGACGGCGGCCGGTGAACCGACCCTCCCGGGTAGTGCTGACCGACCGGGCGCCTGCATGATCTTCGTCGATGACGCCACGGCTCCTGTCATCATCGGCACGGGCTCCGAGGACGACTTCCTGGGGAGCTGGGACTTCGGCGGGCGCACGCACGCGGAGCCGTTCGCCCACCGCCAGTACGGTGCGCCCCTCATCCAGAGCGACGAGCGCATGGGTGGGCGGTACTGCTGCCACCGCCTCCACGGCGACAACCCCGCGACGTTCACGCGGTACCTCAAGCACACGATGGAGCACGGCCACGCCAACTGGTTGGTCACGAGAGGCGCGTGGAGCACTACGTGCAGCAAGCGGAGATCGCCGGGTGGTCCAGGCGGAGGTGGAGGAGAGCCTGCGTTCGGCCCAGACACGGGTGATGTCCGTGGCCGCCGGGGTCGCGAAGG
This sequence comes from uncultured Gemmatimonadaceae bacterium, assembly GCA_964591135.1. Classification (GTDB taxonomy): domain Bacteria; phylum Gemmatimonadota; class Gemmatimonadetes; order Longimicrobiales; family Gaopeijiaceae; genus SZUA-318. The sequence continues at coordinate 22,665 of CAZPZU010000087.1, forward strand.
CCACCGGTCGTTGTCCGGTGCCTGCGGACACTGCGCTGGAGGGGGAGGATGCGCAGCCCCGGAGTGAGATGCTATGTAGGCGGGTTGCTTGAAAGCAGAGACGGGCCGCACCTGT
>CAZPZU010000088.1:0-22477 GCA_964591135.1 uncultured Gemmatimonadaceae bacterium
CCGAGGTCGCCGAGTTCTTCTCGTTCGGCACCAACGACCTGACCCAGACGACGTACGGAATCTCCCGCGACGACGCGGAGCAGGGCTTCCTGGTGGAATACCTGCGCATGGACGTGCTACCGCGGAATCCGTTCGAGACCATCGACGCCGACGGCGTCGGTCGGCTGATGGCCTGGGCGGTAGACGAGGGTCGCGGCGTGCGCCCCGATCTGGAGGTGGGCATCTGCGGTGAACACGGCGGTGACCCGGCCAGCATCGAGCTCTGCCACAGGATGGGCCTCGACTACGTGTCATGCTCCCCCTTCCGGGTACCGATCGCCCGCCTGGCGGCGGCCCACGCGGCGCTGAAGGAGCGCGAGGAGGCCGTGCCGCGGCGCGAAGCCGGAACACCGCAGGTCCTCGTTTCGTAAGGATGTTCAGACAGGACGGAAGACTCGACCGCTGGGGGACACCATGTTCGGGCTCATCGCCGCCGGGATCGCCGGTGTCGCAGGCGTGGCCGGCCACATCAAGTCCAGGCAGTTCGTAGGGAAGCGGCTGCGCTACACCACCCTGGTGGAGAAGCCGATGCTCGGCTTGTGGGCCGGCGTCGCCACCGCTGTGGTCGCCGCCCCGATCGTGGCCATACTCCCCATCGTCGGTGCGGGCACGGCCATCGCCGCGGGCCTGGGCGTGGGGACCGGGGTCGCGCTCGGCGTCGGCGACGCCAAGGGGCCGCCGCTCATCGAAGACTGACGCGGCAGAAGATCGAGGAAGAAGACCCCCGCCGCCGTGACGCACGAGCTCGCGACCACCCTCGCGATCCTCTCCGTCGCCGTCGTGCTGCTGGTCGGCGACGTCGTGCGCGCGGACATCGTGGCCCTGGCGACGGCCGCCGCCCTCGAGCTGACCGGCGTCCTCACGCCGGAGCAGGCCTTCTCCGGGTTCGGCTCCCGCGCGGTGATCACGATCCTCGCCGTGGGGATCCTGGCGGAGGGGCTGCGCCTCAGCGGCACCGCCGAGCGCGCCGGGGCCCTCATGCTCAGACTCTCGGGCACGGGTGAGGTGCGCGTCGTCGCGGCCTGGATGCTCACCGGCGCATTCGTGTCCCTGTTCATGAACAACATCGCCGCTGGTGCCGTCCTCCTGCCGGCGGCGGCGGCGGCGGCGCGCCGCACCGGACTGGCGCCGTCCCGGGTGATGATGCCTCTCGCCTTCGGTACCATCCTCGGCGGCATGGCGACGCTGCTCACCTCGGCGAATCTGATCGTCAGCGACCTCCTGGTCGCCGGCGGGTGGCGGGGCTTCGGCCTCCTGGACTTCGCGCCGGTGGGGCTCCCGCTGGTGTTCGCCGGAACGCTCTACATGCTCCTGTGGGGCCGCTGGCGCCTGCCGGAGAGCGGGCCCGAGGTGCAAGTGCGCCTGCACGTGCCGGACGAGCCCCTGCGCGCCATCTACCGGCTCGGCGAGCGCACGCTGCGCGCCCGGGTACCGAGCGGATCGCCCCTCGCGGGACGCACGCTTGCCGCGAGCGGCATCCGCGAGCGTCTGGGCCTGTGGGTCATCGGGGTTCGACGGGGCGTCACGACGTCGCCGACGCCGGGGGCGGACTTCCAGCTCGCCGAGGGCGACGCGCTCGAGCTCATGGGCCGCCTCGAGGGGTCCCCCGAGGAAGCGCTCGCCGGCCTGCTCGAGCCAATCGACGACGACGGTCCGCCCGGGGCCGGGGACACCCGGGAGAGCGTGATGGTGGAGGCCGTCATGCCGCCCCGCTCGCCGCTGCAGGGGCGCACGCTGCGCGATGTGCGCTTCGGCGACCGGTTCGGCATGAGCGTCCTGGCCGTCTGGCGCGGTGACCGCCCGATCCACTCGGGCGTGGGAGACCTTCCGCTGGAGCTGGGCGACGCGCTGCTCCTGCAGGGGTCGCGCCAGGACTTGGAGGTGGTGCGGCGGAGCGACGAGCTCATCGTGCTGGGCGGCGGCGCGGCGGTGCCCGCCCTGTCCCGGTGGAAGATCGGTGCGGCCCTCTTTACGCTGGTGGCAGCCCTCGCCGTCGGGATCCGCTTCCCGCAGGCGCTGGGCGCGATCCTCCTCCTAGGGGCGGTGGTGATGGTGCTGCTCGGCGTCCTCACGATGGACCGGGCGTACCAGGCCATCGAGTGGCGCACGATCTTCCTCGTGGCGGGGATCCTCCCACTCGGCCTCGCCCTGCACCAATCGGGAGCCGCCGCGTGGATGGCCGCCGGCGTCGAGCGGCTGCTCGGGCCCTTCGGTCCCACCGCGGTGCTCGCCGGGACCTTCCTGGCGACGGCCCTGCTCGTGCAGGCTGTGGCTGGGCCCGCGGTCGCGGCTATCATGGGCCCGGTCGGGATCCAGACCGCCTTGCATGCGGGGGTCGACCCGCGGGCGATGGGGATGGCGGTGGCGCTGGCCTGCTCGATGGCCTTCGTGACCCCCCTCGGCCACCCCGTGAACATCCTCGTGATGGGGCCCGGTGGCTATCGGTTCGCGGACTACCGGCGCGTCGGTCTGCCCATGGCGGTGGTGCTGGCCGTCGTCGTCCTGCTCGTCCTTCCGCTGGCGTTCCCGCTCACGCGCTGACGCGTACCTGTTAGTATTGACGGGGATCAAGCTTCGTCTGCAGCACCCGTCCAGATCATGCCCATCATCACCGTATCGCGGGGTTCGGGAAGCGGGGGGGAGGAGCTCGCCGAGCGCGTGGCAGAACGGCTCGGCTTCGAGGTCGTCAGTCGGGAGGAGGTGGTCCATGAGGCAGCCGCCTTCGGCGCCCCGGAGGACGCCCTGCAGAAAGCGCTCCTGAAACCGCCCGGTCTGTGGGACCGCTTCCATCACGAGCGTCACCGCTATCTGGCCTTCGTCCAGGCCGCCCTCTGCCAGCGCGTCCAGGGAGGACGCGTGGTCTATCACGGAAACGCGGGCCACCTGCTCCTGCCGGGTATCTCCCACGTCCTGTGCATCCGCCTCATCGCGCCCCTGGCCTTCCGCGTCCGCATGCTCCGGGAACGGTCCGGCGTGAGCGAAGCGGACGCCGTGGAGCACTGTGAGAGGGTCGACCGTCAGCGGGAGCGGTGGAGCCGCTTCCTGTACGGCGTCGACTGGCTCGATCCCCACCTCTACGATCTGAGTGTCAACCTCCGGACCATGGACATGGAGGACGCGGTCGACGTCTGCGTCACGCTGTCCCGTTCACCCCGGTTCCAGCCGACCGCGGAGAGCCGGGAGGCCATGGCCGACCTGCTGCTCGTCAGCAGGGTCCGCGCCGCGTTGGCTTCGGACGCGCGGACGTCCTCCGCGGAGGTGGGGCTGCGGGCCAGCGACGGCACGCTCTACGTCAGGGGTCGTCTGCGGCCGGCCTCCCTGGTGGACTTCGTCCTCGAGGTCGCGGCCGGCGTGGACGGGGTCGAGCGGGTCGACCGCGAGGATCTGGCGGCGCCGGAGCTCACCGTCTAGACGACGGGGTTCCCCCACCCGGCGTCCGCCCGCGCCAGGCGTTACATTCCGGCGGCACGTCGGAGGGTCGGCGGCAGCGCACGCCCGTCGTCGTGTCGATGCCTGCAAATCGGCTTCCTGCCCGGCCTGCCCGCTCCAACCAAGGCGGGACCCTCGCGCTGCGGGGGAGGTGCCCTTGACGGTCGTCCTGATCTCCAGGGGCTCCATGTCCGGCGGCGAGACGATCGCGGCGTGTCTTTCCCGGACGGGGGCCTTCACGTGCATCACGCGGGAGAACCTCGTCTCCGCGGTCAACGAGTATGGCCAGCTCGCCGCCCGGCTCACAGAGGAGATCGCCAGCGCGGCGCGCGACTACGACCGGTTCACCCAGCTGCGGCGTCCCTACCGGATCTTCATGAAGAGGGCCCTCCTCGAGTACGCGCGGCAGGGCGACCTGGCCTACTTCGGCTACTCCGGACACCTCCTCCTGGACAGAGCGCGTCACCTGGTGAGGGTCCGCCTCACCGCTCCCCTGGAGGTACGTGTGCGGCTGACCATGGAGCGGCTGGAGTGCTGCGAAGAGGAGGCGCGCGCGTACATCCGGCGCGCCGACGAAGAGCGCACCCGCTGGGCGCGGTTCATGTACGGAACCGACATCCGCGATCCCGGACACTACGACGTCTGTCTGAACATGGAGCGCTTCAGCCCCGGGGGCGTGTGCCGACTTCTCCAGGACCTCGTCGGCCACGAGGAGCTGCAGCCGTCTCGCGAGTCGTTGCAGCAGGTGGAGAACAGCCGCGTGGCCACCGAGGTCCTGGTGGCGCTTCTCCTTCGGCCCGAGACCTACCCGCTGGAGATCGGCGCGACGTTCCAGGCGGGGACCGCCTTTCTGGAGGGGCCCTACCTCGATGCCGACGACCAGGATCGCGTGGAGCGGGTCGCGCGCTCGGTCCCGGAGGTCCGGGATGTGCGCTACGAACCCGGATACGCGCCGTCGTTCCTTCTGTCCTGAAGAACGGATCCAACGCCCGAAGTCATCCTCGCCCGACTTTCACGAGGATGCCAAGGAGGATGTGAGGCATGCCCGAGACGATGACGACCGATTCGACCCCGAACCTCCTGGAGGACATCCGGGACATCCTCCTGAACACGGAGGGGATCGAGGAAGCCATGGCTGCGGACACGGGCAGTCAGACCGCCATGGCGAAGGAGCGGACCTCACTCACCCGGGAACAGACCCGACTCTCGACGAAGAGCACCGAGCTGGCCAACATCCGCACGGATCTCGGGCGTGAGCGGACCCTCCTGGCCGATCAGCGCACGACGCTCGCGGTGCAGCGCACGGAGATGGCCCGGCGCCGTACCTCCCTCGGGGAGGGGAGGACCCGCATGGCTCGCGAGCGCACGACCCTGTCGCAGGAGCGGACCGGGCTCGCGCGCGAACGCAACCGTCTGTGTGAGACCCGCACGGACCTTTCCAGACAGCGTACCTCCCTCGCGGACGATCGAACGCACCTGGCACAGGGCCGGACCCTCCGGGCCGCCACCCGCACCCGCCTTTCGCTGCAGCGGACCGAGTTGGCGAGGGGCCGCACTTCCCTCGCGTTGATCCGCACCGGGCTCGCCTTCCTCACCATCGGCCTGACCCTCTTCCGCTATTTCGGCGTTTCCGCCTGGACGGTCTTTGACGCAGGCCTTGTCCTGATGAGTATCTGGATGGTCGTGGTGGGCGCCAGGGAGTTTCGCCGGGCCAACGCCCGGGACCGCGCTCTGAAGGAGCTCCTGGGGAGGGATGGTGGGCTCACGGACCTGTTCGACCCGGAGCCCGTCTCTCCGCGAGGGGTGTGACCGCGCGGACGGATCTCAGCCGCGTGCGGGCGCGCCCTCCGAGGTGAGCTTCACGATCAGGTCGCACAGCGTGCGGATCTTGAAGGGCTTCGCGATGAAGTCGACCGCGCCCCCCTTGAGCGTCTCGACGGCGGTGTCCACGGTCGCGAAGCCGGTGATGACGATCACCTTGGTCGCCGGCGAGTGCCGCCGCACGAACTCCATCACCTCGAGACCGTCGGGTTTCTGCATCTTCAGGTCGGTCACCAGGACGTCGAAGCTCTCCTCCATGACCCGGTCGACCACCTTCTGCCCCTCGTGGTACGACTCCACGTAGAAGCCGAGCTTCTCGAGCGCCGGCTTGAGACGCTCGCAGACGATGGGCTCGTCGTCGAGCAGCAGCACCTTCTTCCTGGTCGTCTTCATCGGGCCGCCCGCTCCATGAGCTTCCTGGCCTGCCGTGCCGCCTTGCGGACCATCGCCTCGAGCGTCTTGGCGCGGAAGGGCTTGTGGACGAAGCCGAACGCGCCGCTGTACTCGGCCTCGCGCGCCGCGTCCATGGAGCCGTACCCGGTAATGACGATGACCTGGGTGCCGGCGCTGTGGTCCCGCACGAAACGGAGGACCTCCAGGCCGTTCGGGCCCTCCATCTTCAGGTCGGTGATCACGACGTCGAAGCGCTTGGCCGACAGGCGGTCGATCGCCTTCTGGCTCTCCGTGAACACCTCCACGCGATAGTCCTTCTTCTCGAGGTGCTCCTTCAGGCGCTCGCAGACAAGGGGCTCGTCGTCCAGCACCAGGATCTCCGTCGGCGTGCTCATGCTCGCTCCTCCCTCTACTGCCCACGTTCGGGGGCATCGTCGCGCTCCGCGGCGGTGGGGCCGCCCATGAAGCGCGCGACGTAGTCGTCCACCAGGCGGTCGGTCCTGAGGTGGATGTCGAGCTGCCTGGTGAAGCCGATGAGGCGGCCGACCATGCGCAGCCGCTCCTCCATCGCCTCTGCGCCCAGTCCCTTGATGCGCCCCACCACCAGATCCCCGCGCCCCTCGGCGACGAAGCCGTGTCGCTCCAGGATCCGCTTCAGGAGCGCGGCCCGCCTGGACCTGCGCGCCACCTCGGTGACGCCCCCGGCGAAGCGGAAGTAGATGTAGTTGTCCGCCGAGGCTTCGCCCAGGTAGGTGTCCACGATGTTGAAGTGGTAGCCCAGCCGGAGGCTGAGGTGCAGGTATTCGCCCGAGACGATCGCCAGGTTTTGCTCGGGCCGGGCGGCCATCACCCCCGTCAGCGGCGTGGACCGGGTCGCGCTCGACATGAAGCCGTCGAGGTCCATGCTGGTCGGGGCGGTCTCCCAGACCCCCGCGGCCGTGAGCTCCTCGAGGACCGGCAGCAACGGCCTGGAAAGGATGTCGCCCGGGGACGCGACCTTCCTGTCGGTGTCCGTCCGGAAGCCTCCCCCCAGATCGATGAGAACGAGGTCCAGGGGGATGGGCAGCTCGAGGCGGCGCACGTACGACACGCCCCGCGACGTCTTCACCCAACCGATGTCGGTGAGCTCCGCGATCGCCTTCTCGTGCGCGAACCGGATCACGTCGTGGTAGGTGGCGCAGCGCTTGGCGGTGAACTCGGGGTCCGTGGGGTCGCGCAGGCGCAACGGCGCGATCCTGCGCAGCATGCGGCGCAGCACCCGGAACTCGGCCGCGCTCTGGAAGGACGACCGTTCCAGGAGCTCGAAGTGGAGCAGCTCCTCGACCCGTCCGGCGTACACGACGTTGTCCTCGGCGTCGACCGTGACCACGGCGCCATCCTCCAGCGTGCGGGTCGCGATCCCGGTGTCGACGATGGTCGGCACGCGCAGGTCCCGGGCCACGGCCGCGAAATGCCCCGTCGCGCTTCCGAGATCGGTGATCACCGCGCTGGCGCCCCCCAGAAGGCCACCCAGCCGGGGCGTCGCGGCCCTCGCGACCAGGACCGTGCCGGGGCGGATGTCCACGGGGAGGGCATCGGGATCGGACACGATGCGGACGCGTCCGCTGCCGATCCCGCGACACGCGATCTCGCCCGCTCCGCGCATGAGGACCGGATAGCGCTCCCCCAGGTCGGTGAGGTCGCGGTCCGCCGTCCGCTCGATGGGAGCCACGTGGAGCGGGCGGGCCTGGAGCACGTAGATCCGGCCCGCGTGGTCGATGGCCCACTCGATGTCCTGGGCGGACCGCATGTACCGCTCGATGCGACACGCGATGGCCCCCAGCTCGGCGGTCTCCCACGGCGCGAGCGCCAGCGTTCCGCGCTCTTCGTCCGGCACCGCCTCCGGGACCGCTCCCCGACCGGGCACGGCGACGAACATGCGCTCCTTCATCCCCACCCGCGCCGACACCACCTCGTGGCCCGGGTCGCGCGAAACCTCCAGGCGGTCCACGGGCCCGCCCCCCTCGACCACCAGCTTCCCGAGGCCACGGGCCGCGGACACGAGCAGCACGTTCCGCTCCGGGGCCGCGGGATCCACGCTGTACACCACCCCGCTCGCCCGGGCCGGGACCATGCGCAGGACGCCCACCGCCATGAACCCGCAGCCCGGGGGGACCTGATGCCGCCTCTGGTAGCGAAGCACCCCCGGGGAGAAGAGGCTGGCCACCACGGTTCGGTAGGCGTCGCACACACCGTCCGTCGACACGCCGAGGAGTGTCTCGTACTGGCCGGCGAAGCTGAGCTCCCCGTCCTCCTCGGGTCCGCTCGAGCGCACCGCCAAGAGGACGTCCTCCTCGCCCGGCCTCACCAGGGAGGTCACCGCGTGCCGGATCGCCCTGGACATCTCCCGGGGAACGGGGGCGCTGAGGATCTCCTCACGGATGCGTCGTGCCTCGTCCTCCAGGCCCTCGTCTCCATCCGCGAACCGCGTGCGCAGCGCCTCCACCCGCGCGAGCACGCCCGCGGACTCCAGGAATTCGCGGCAAGCGTGGGTCGTGACGACGAACCCCTCCGGCACCCGGCACCCGATCTGGCCGTGGACTTCACCGAGCCGGGCCATCTTCGCCCCCACCGTCTCGATCTGCTCGGTGCTGATGTCGGCCAGGGGAAGGACCCAGGGCGCCTCGGGCACGACGAGGCGGCACTCGAGGGCGGCCGTGACGGCGGCGTCGATCTCCGCCAGCGCCGCTGCGAGCTCGGGATAGCGGCTGCTGGAGATGGCGTTCAGGTCCGCCACCACCTCGTGGACCGACTCCCTGAGCCGGTCCGCGAGGTCGCGGAGGTACTTGTTGTCGAAGACGTACTCGCCTCCGAGCTTCTCGCCCGCGTCGGCGATCAGCTCCAGCACGCGGTCGTTGTGCTCCACCAGGTCCCGGAAGCGCCGGAGCTTCTCGCGGAGCTGTGCCGCCGTCGCGTGGTGCCTGTGCCGGAAGACCGACCGGAGCGCCTGTGCCACGGGCATCGTCAGTGCCCCTTCTTCGAGCCGAGTCCGAACACGACGCCGGTGAGGAGACCAGCCGCACCGGCGGCCACGACGGCCAGGATGCCGTAGAGGAGGCCGTGGCGCTGTGCCAGATCCGAGATGAGGGCGGCGACGCCGGCCTGTTCCACGCGTAGGCCGGCTTCCCCGGCGAGCTCGGCTTCCCCGCCAGCGAAGGTGTATACCCGTACCCGGTACTCCCCCGGAGGAGTCCTGGCGGGGAGGAGGAAGTCGGCTTCCGCCAGCGTCGTGCCGTCGTCTCGGGGCGCCCCGAGCGTGACGGCGGCCTCCGTCACGTCCCAGAGCCCGTCCCTCCACTCGAGCCTGGCGAGCTCCCTGAAGAGCGAAGGGTCGGCCAGCGCCCGCGCGGAACGACTGCCCAGGGCGTCGAGGCCCAGGCCGAGGCGCTCGAGGACCTCGGGGCGGGCCAGCTGGGCGAGCGTGCACGTGGTGCGCAGGAGATAGAGGTTCGGCACCGCCTCGAAGTGCACGTCGGCCACGTTCATCCAGATGATGCCGAAGACCTTCCCCTTGCGCTTGAGGTCCAGGTCCCGCTCTCTCCCCGCCAGCAGGACGGCCACCTGCGCGCCGGCCGGGACCCGGGCGCGCACGTGAACGCCGGTCCCCGAGTAGAACATCGTCATCTCGACCCGCGCGGGCTCGACCGTGACGTCGGGCGCCGCCGGCCCGTCCGCCTGGGGCAGCACGAAGGCGGCGGTCGCCGCCAGGGCTGGCACCAGCACCCACCGTGCGGGACGCATCAGTGGCCTCCCGCGTAGCTCAGGAGAAAGTCTGGGGTGAGCAGCAGGCCCATGAACATCTTCGCCGTCACCACGAGCACGATCACGGCCATGAGGATCTTGAGCTGATCCGCCTTGAGCCGCTTGCTCAACTGGGCGCCGATCTGCGCGCCCACGACCGAGCCGAGGAGGAGGAACAGCGCGAGGACGAAATCCACCGTCCGGTTGAGCGTCGCCTGCAGGACGGTGACGTTCACGCAGGTGAAGAGGATCTGGAAGAGGCTCGTGCCCACGACGACGTGCATCGGCATGCGGAGCAGGTAGACCATCACGGGCACCATGATGAAGCCGCCGCCGACGCCCATGACCGCTGCCAACGTGCCCACGAGGAAGCCCAGCAGGAGGGGCATGAGCACCGACAGCTCGACCCGGGAGCGATCGAAGCGGACCTTCCAGGGGAGACGGCTCACCAGCCGCGCGTAGATCGAGGGGCGGGGTTCCTCCTCCCGCACGTGGCGGGCGACCCGCATGCTGCGCAGGCTCTCCACGAACATGTAGGCGCCGATTCCTCCCAGCATGACCACGTACGTCACGGTGATCACGAAGTCGGCGCTGCCCAGGGCCCTCAGCAGCTTGATCAGGACGACCCCCACCGAGCCTCCGGCGATTCCGCCGACGAGAAGGAGGAGGCCCATCTTGAAGTCCACGGACCCGGCGCGGGCGTGCGCGTAGGTCCCGGACGAGGACGCGGCCACGATCTGGTTGGAGTCCGACGCCGCCGCGACGGTGGGAGGGATGCCGATCATGATCAGGAGCGGCGTCATGAGGAAGCCGCCGCCCACACCGAAGAGACCCGACAGGAGACCCACCAGGCCGCCGAGCCCAAGGAGGAGCAGCATGCTCACCGAGCTTCCGGCCACAGGGAGGTAGATGGAGAGGTGCATGTCAGGTCCGTGCGGGTTCAGCCACCTGCGCCATGGGCAGGTAGACGGAGAACCGGGTGCCTTTTCCGGGCTCGCTCTCGACGACGATCCGGCCGCCGTGCTTCTCGACGATGCTGTGGCTGACGGAAAGCCCGAGTCCGGTCCCCTCCCCGAGCTCCTTCGTCGTGAAGAACGGGTCGAAGATGTCCTCGAGGTGTTCGGCCGGGATGCCGATGCCGGTGTCCGAGACGTCGACGCGCACGAAGCCGTCCGCGTCCGGCTGCGCGGTGACGCGGAGCTCGCCGCCGTCGGGCATGGCCTGGATGGCGTTGAGGAAGAGGTTGACGAACACCTGTTGCAGGTCGTGCGGGTTGGCCCGGACGCGAGGCAGCCCTCCGTTCACGTCGACCGCCAGCCCGACGCCCGCGAGCATCGCCTCGTTGCTGACGAGACGCACGGCGGAGCGGACGGCGTCCGATACGTCGAGCGCCGTGAACGCGGAGCGGTCCTTGCGCGTGAAGTCCAGGAGGTTCCTGACGGTGCTGCTAGCTCGTTCCACCTGCGTGTAGATCTGGTCGAGCATACGCCGCTTGTCGGCGTCCGAATAGGCGTCGAAGTCGTCGGACAGCGCCTCCACGGTCAGACCGATGTTGTTCAACGGGTTGTTGAGCTCGTGGGCGATGCCCGAGGTGAGCGTGCCCACCGCGGCCATTTTCCCCGACTGCACGAGTTGCTCCTGGCGGGTGACGATCTCGGCGAGCATGTGGTTGAACGCCATGGCCAGGCGCGAGAACTCGTCGCGGTACCGGCGGGCGGGTCGGATGGGCGTGTAGTCCCCGTGCGCGATGCGTGCGACGTAGTCCCCGAAGCGATCGAGGGGACGAACCACCGCCCGGATGACGAACCCCCCGAAGAGCACCATGACCAGCAGCATTAGGCTCAGGAAGGCAACGGCGGCCACCATGGAGGTGTGCAGCATGGACGCGACCGCGACCCGCTCCCGGTCCACCATCTCCTGGGCCTCGGTGATGAGCCGGGCGCCCTCGGTGCGCAGGCGCATCTCCACCCCGGTGCGCTCCGGCCCGGTCGGGACCTCGCCGGTGGCGTCGGCCTGGGCGAGCTCGCCCAGCAGGGCGAGGTAGCGGTCGAGCCCTCCCTCCATGGCCTGGAACCCCTCCGGTCCGGCGACCGAGCGCATCTGTTCCGCGTTCCGCGCCAGGTGGCTGCGCGCCAGGTTGGCGCTGGCGATGGCCTCCGGAAGGCCGGTGCCGTAGAGGAAGTAGTTCTTCTCGTTGCGACGCGCTTCCTCGATCTCGAAGGAATAGGTCCCCGCGCTCTCGAGGAACCCGATCTTCTGCTCGAAGGCGGACAGGAAGACCACCGCCGCCACGGTGCCGCCCGAGCACAGGATGAAGAGGAGAACGAACACGACCGCGACGCGGGTGCGGATGCTGAACTGCGGCCGGGCCAGGAGCGCCTGTTGCGCCCGCAGCGCGGTGTCGTCGGGAGGGCGTCCCCCTCGATCGGTCAGTGCATCTCCCATTTGATGAACGGCTCCTTCACGTCCACCATCGCGTTGACGATGAGCTCGACCAGACCTCCGTACGTGATGCCGCTCTTCTCCAGCGCCCCGTAGTACTGGAGCATGTCGCGGATCTGCCCCTTGCAGTTCGAGCAGGGGGCGCACACGTACTTCTGCACCTCGGGCCCGGGCTGGTCCGCGAAGGCGTCCAGGATCTGCTTGAACTTCATCCGCCCGGCCACGCTCACCCGCCAGTCGGTGAAGTTGTTGCCCGACATGACCGCGAAGCCGCTGCCACCGCCGCAGCAGTAGTTGTCGACGCCGTGCGGCGTCATCTCGCGGAACTGCGGGCACAGGTGGCGCAGGATGCGCCGCTGCGGCTCCACGATCCCCAGGTTGCGCACGATGTTGCACGGGTCGTGCAACGTGACCGGGAAGTCGTTCTTCGAGGGGTCGAACTCGATCTTGCCGCTGAAGACGATGTCCTCGAGCATCGTCATGCAGCTCTCGCGCTGGACCCTCATGTCGCCGGTCAGGATGCGGTCGGCCACGGTCATGAGCGCCTTGTGCTGATGGCCGCACTCGCCCATGACGATCTTCTTGACCTTCAGCTTCTTCGCGGTCGACACGTGCTTCAGCGCGATGCGCGCGAGCTGGACGTCGTCGTAGAAGAGGCCGTAGTTGACGCCGTCGTAGTCAATCCCCTCCGAGGCCAGGGTCCAGTCGATGCCGGCGGCGTTCAGGATGATCGCGAACGCCCCCGGGTTCTCGGGCCAGGCCAGGATCTCTCCCGCATTGTGGATGAGGAGGACGTCCACGCCCTCCTTGTCCCACGGGCTGTGCACCTCGATGCCGGTCTCCTCGGTCAGGTCCTCGTCGATGAACTCGACGTTGTCCTTCACCACGACCTGGTTCATTCCCGTGGACGAGCCCACCTCGAGCTGCAGCACCGTACCCTTTTCGTGCAGCTCGCGCGGCGCCCACCCCAGCTCCTGGCTGAAGAGCTTGCGCAGCTCGTGGGCGATGAGGCCGTTGTCGATGCCGATGGGGCATACCTGGGCGCAACGTCGGCACAGGTTGCACCGGTAGGCCAGCTCGTAGAGCCGGGAGATCGTGGTCCAGTTCAGGTCCACGTCGGCGCCGGTGAGCGGCGCGAGCAGCCTGCCCCCGGGCGTCACGTACTTCTTCACGAGCCGGCGCCACACCTCGGAGCGGTACGTGGGCCGGTAGATCTCCTTGTCGCCGCTGGCCTTGAAGATGTGGCACGCGTCGCTGCACGTTTGGCAGCCCACGCAGTACTCCAGCGCCAGCGTCAGGGGCTGCAGGAAGGTCCAGTTGTTCTCGCGCGTGAGCAGCTTCTTCAGCCCCTCGGCGAACTGGTCGACGTACCTCCGCTCCTCCGCCTCGGTCTCGGGGCGGGGGAGGCTGAGCCCGACCACGCCGTCGAGGTTGCAGACCATGCGCTCCTTGGCCTCGGGCTTGATCTCCTTCCACCCGGGCTGCTCTTCAAGGCGGTCGTAGGGCGGAGGAAGGGGCATGAGCTCGTCGACGTCCACCCGCGACAGCAGCTCGTCACCACGGGCGCCGATGTCCTTCACCTTCACGGGGCCGCTCATTTCGGCACCTCCTCCGTCGCGATATCCACCCAGTTCTTCTTCCCGTCCGCGCCCACGTGCGGAGCCGCCCACGTCACGGGCTGCTGGAGCAGCTCCGTGACCTCGCGCTCGATGGCGCCTCCGGGCTCCAACGGCCGGTCGTCCCAGCGCACCTGGTGGTAGGTGAAGTACTTGGCGACGAAGTGCATCATCTGGCTGAACGGGAGGTAGGCCAGGAAGACGAGGGCCACCGCGACGTGCACGCCCAGCGGTGTCGACAGGGCCGGCGGCGGCTGGGCGCGGAACAGCGCCGCCGCGAAGGCGGACGCCTGGCCGGCGTAGCCGTCGACGCTGAAGAGCGCGACCCCGCCGGTGACGAACAGCGCCAGCACCAGGATGAGGTTGAACATCGCCACGGGTGTGGTTCCGTTTCGCAGACGCGCGTCGAAGAGTCGGCTCACCACCAACCCCAGGGCTCCCACCGTCCCCAGCACACAGGCGACGCCGATCAGGATCGGCAATCCCTGGCGCATCAGCCCCCACCCGGGCCCCTGGAGCCCCATCGCGCCCGCGGCGCCCGCGAGGACGAGCAGGCCGCCGACCGCCACGAGGACGTAGAGGCCGACGTGGAAGGGGAAGGAGAACCACCACAGCCGCCGGTTGTGCTCCCACAGCGCCTTCAGGAAGACGATCTCCTTGAGCATGTAGGCGAGCTCGGCGGTCATGGACTCCTCGCGGGGCTTCGTCCACCACTCGAACTCCTCGAGGTAGGAGCCCCCGTAGCGCCCACGGGTCTTCTCCTTCGGGATGGGGGCGAGCTCCCACCGGAGGTGGATGGGGAGCCGCCAGAGCCGTACCGATCGCAGAACGGCGGCGACGACGAATACGGCGAGAAGGCCGTAAGAGAGGGCCAGCACGATCGAGCCGGACATGTCGGTGTCCTCGTCGACGGGGCGTCCCGGCGCTTCGGCGGGCGAGGGGTGAAGGGCCCGGCGCTTGGGAGCCCACAGGGGGCCTTGCGGAATTCGTGTAAAGTATCACGATTAAGCTAGCGGGTACCCCGGCGTGGCCTCAAGGGCCGGGAACTCCTGCACCGGATGAGGGCCGGAGCCACACGTTCACGCACCGCGGGGACCCACGGTCCCGAAGGCGACCCGAGTATGGCACGCCTCAAGCGAGTGGTTCTCGATCGGCTGATCCGCTACTACCGGTACCTCGTGGAGTTCGTGGTCAGACAACCCGCGAAGACGATCACGAGCGCCCAGATCGGAAAGGCCCTGGACGTCGATCCAAGCCAGGTTCGCAAGGATTTCGCGGCCGTCGGCCTGGTCGGCATGAGCCGGATCGGATACGACGTCTGCGAGGTGTGCCGGGCGATCCGTACGGTCGTGGGCTTCGACCAGCCGTACACGGCCGTCCTGGTGGGGGCGGGGCAGCTCGGGAGCGCCGTCATGGCCTACCCGGAGTTCGAGCGCTACGGCCTGCGCATCATCGCGGCGTTCGACGTCGATCCTTTCAAGATCGGCCGTCGCATCGGCGGCCACACGATCGAGCCGATCGACGATCTGCGCGAGTTCGTGGCCACCCACGAGGTCCGCCTCGCCATCCTCGCCACGCCCGTCGAGGTGGCGCAGCCGCTCGCGGATCTGCTTGCCGCTTGCGGCGTCCAGGCGATCTGGAACTTCACGCCGACGCGCCTGGCCGTTCCGGCCGGGGTGCTGGCGCGCAACGAACGGTTCTCTGTGGGTCTGGGCGAGATCGCCTACCATCTGAACCGTTCCCGGGGTCGCCAGCCTCCGGGAGTGCGCGCCTGCCGCGAGGCGGCCCGTCCGGAAGGCGTCACCTCGTCCTGACCTTCCTTGACAGCGGGTGATGGGGTGCCTAGACTTAATCGTGACAAAAATCTCGATTTGAGCTTCCCGGGGAACGGGTTGCGCGGGGCCCTTCCTGTCCGTGGCATTCGTGAACAAAGTCACGAAACCCGTGACCCCGGAGGTACAGCGCGCAGGAGCCGGAGCCCGAGGCGGGACGGCGTCCGGTCCCACGAGGATCGACCCGTGGCGATCATCACCATCTCCCGAGGGTCCCTGAGCGGCGGCCGGCGCGTCGCGGAATGCCTGTGCGACCGGCTCGACTGTCCATGCCTGGCCGACGAGGTGCTCCAGAACGCGGCGCGCAAGCTCGAGGTGTCGGAGGGAGCGGTCCGGGGCAAGTTCGAGACGGCGCCAGGGCTGTGGTCGCGACTGAGCCGGGAGCGGGAGCGCTACGTGCTCGCCGTGCAGACGGCGCTCGCCGAGGCGTGCACGGAGGGCGATCTGGTCTATCACGGGCTGGCCGGACAGTTCCTCCTCCGCGGGCTCCCCGCGGTTCTCCGCGTACGGCTGATCGCGCCGCTGGAGATGCGGATCGGTGCGCTCCGGGCGGCGGACCGCGAGATGTCTCGCCAGGCCGCGGAGGACTTCATTCGGAACGTGGACCGCGACCGGGAGCGCCGCGTGCGCTCGATGTACGGCCTCGACGTGGAGGACCCGGCCCTCTACGACCTCACGGTCAACCTGCGCTCCCTTTCCCTGGACGCGGCCTGCGCGGCCATCGCCGAGGCGGCTGCCCAGCCCGCGTTCCGTATCGGCGAGACCGAGCGGGCCCGCCACCAGGCCTTCGCCGCCGAATGTCGTCAGCGACTCGAAGAAAGCCTGTCGGGGGACTGACCGCATGGCCATCATCTGCATCTGCCGGGGATCGAAGAGCGGGGGACGCCGCCTGGCGGAGTGTCTCTCGGCGCGGCTGGATTATCCGATTCTCGGCCGGGAGGTCCTCCAGGAGGCCGCGGCCGCTCTTGGCGTCCCGGCCGAGATGCTGGAACGGAAGATGGCGGACCGGCCCTCCCTCTGGGGCCGCTTCAGCTCCATGCGCCGCGCCTACGTCGTGGCCGTGCAGGCCGCGCTCGCCGAGCGGGCCGCCTCCGGCAACCTCGTCTATCACGGCCTGTCCGGCGGTCTCCTCATGCGGGGCGCGCCCGTGGTCTTCTGTGTCCGGCTCATCGCGCCGATGGAGAGCCGCGTGCGCGTGGTTCGCGAGGAGACCGGGATGACGGCCGCCGAGGCCCGCGGCTACATCCGGGAGCTCGACGCGTCCAGATCTCGCTGGGTGGAGGTGATGTACGGCGAGGACATCATGGATCCCGCCCTCTACGACCTGGTCGTCAACCTGGTCTCGCTGACCGTCGAGGGCGGCTGCGCCGTGGTGACGCGGGCCATCCAGGGTCCCGAGTTCTCCGTGGACGAGGACGTGCTCGCCCGCCTGGAGGACTTCCGCCTGGCCTGCCAGGTCAAGCTCGCGCTGGCCGGGGATGTGGAGCTCCGCGCCCTGGAGCTCGACGCGGAGGCGGAAGGCGGCACCGTGGTGATCTCGGGCGAGGTGCCGCTGCGGAAGAGCGGCCGCACCGGGGACCGCATCGTCGAGCTCGCCCGCGGCGTGGCTGGCGTGCGACAGATCCGACTGAGGGTCGAGTGGTTCGACCCCTATCCCTGAGCCACGAACGTGACCGCGCCCGCGCCCCGTCTTCGTGCCCCGCCTGGCCCGCCCCGGACAGGTGTGGCGCTCGTGCTGGCGTCGCTCGTGATGCTCGCCCTCCTCCCGGCGGCGCTCGGCGCCCAGGAGGGGACCGGAGCCACGGCGGCCGCGGCTGCGGCCGACCCGGCGTGGTGGTTCTGGCCGCTGGTGCTCTTCGGCATGACGTTCGTCATGGGGATCCTGGCGGCCGTCGGCGGCGTCGGCGGAGGCGTCCTGTTCGTACCCATCGTCAGCGGGTTCTGTCCCTTCCACCTGGACTTCGTTCGCTGCACGGGGCTCCTGGTGGCGCTGTGCGGGGCGCTGGCCGCCGGCCCCGGCTTCCTGCGCATGAACCTCGCGAGCCTGCGCCTGGCCATGCCGGTGGCCATGATCGCGTCGGCCTGCGCCATCGCGGGGGCCATGGTGGGGCTGGCCCTGCCCACGAACGTCGTCCAGACGCTGCTCGGCGCCGCGATCCTGGGGATCGTCGCGCTCATGATGCGGGCGCGGAAGTCGGCGTTCCCGGTGGTGCCCCGGGCGGACCGCCTCTCGCAGATCCTGCGCATCCACGGCGTCTACATGGAGGCGAGCCTCAACCAGGAAGTGGACTGGAAGATCCACCGCACCGCGACCGGGCTCCTCCTCTTCATCGGTATCGGCTTCATGGCCGGGATGTTCGGCCTGGGCGCCGGCTGGGCCAACGTGCCGGTGCTCAACCTCGTCTTCGGGGCCCCGCTCAAGGTGAGCGTCGCGACGAGCAAGTTCCTCCTGTCCATCACGGACACGTCGGCCGCGTGGGTCTACCTGAACGAGGGGTGCGTCATCCCGATGATGGTGGTGCCGTCCCTGGTGGGGATCATGCTGGGCTCGTTCATCGGGGTGCGGATCCTCCGGGTGGCCAAGCCCAGCTTCGTGCGCTGGATCGTCATCGTCCTCCTCCTGTTCGCGGGGGGAAAGGCGATCACGAAGGGCCTCGGGCTTCCCTTCATCGTATAAGGGGGATTGGAACACATGGGCGAGCATCGGACCCCGGGCGTCAGCGACGAGCAGTTGCTGTACGCGCGCATCCTCGCGGTGGGGATGTACACCGGCCTCCTCACGCTGCTCGTCACGTTCGGCGTCTACCTCTCGGGCGCCGTGGAGCCTGCCGTGCCCATCGAAGAGCTGCCGCGGTACTGGACGATGGACGTGCAGACATACCTGGAGGCGGTGAACCAGGAGTACCTGCACCGGGATCACGCGCTCACCGGGTGGTGGTGGCTCGGCGCGCTGGACCGCGGGGATTTTCTCACATGGGTCGGCATCGCGTTCCTGTCCGCGGTAACGCCGGTGTGCTTCGCCGGAGTCGTGCCGCTGATGGTGCGCAAGCGCGACTGGATCTACGTGGCCATCGCCGTGACGGAGGTCGCGATCCTCGCGCTCGCCGCCAGTGGCATCCTCATCGCCGGAGGGCACTGATGCGGTTCCTACCCGTTGCCATCGATGTCCGCACCCGGCGCTGCGTCGTGGTCGGTGGAGGCTCCGTGGGGGCCCGCAAGGCGGCCACGCTGGTACGCGCCGGAGCGGATGTGGTGGTCGTGGCGCCCAAGATCACGAAGGAGCTAGCCCGGAAGGCGGAGAGCGGCGCGCTCCGATGGGTGGAGGAGCCGTTCGCGCCGCAGCACGTCGCGGGGGCGTTCCTCGTAGTGATGGCGACGGACGACGACGCCTTGAACGCTGCGGGCGCGGGGCTCGCCGCAGAGCAAGGTGCGATGGTGTGCGACGCGTCGTCGTCGCGCCGCTCGTCCCTGATCTTCGGCGCCCTCCTGGAGGAGGACGGCGTGACGGTGGCGGCGTTCACCGACGGGCGCAGCCCCAGGCGGGCCAAGCGCAAGCGGGACGAGATCGCGGCGATGCTGGCCGCGAAGGGAAGGGTCACGTGACGCAGATCATCTGTGTCTCCAGAGGATCGCTGTCTCGCGGAAGGGAGCTCGCGGAGGCGCTGGCGCGGAAGCTGGACTACGCGGTCCTGAGTCGTGAGGACCTCATCGAGGCCGCGATCGACGCCGGCATCCGGGTCGGCAAGCTCGAGACGAGCATGATGAATCCGCGCTCCTTCACCGAGCGTCTGGCGCGCGAGCGGGACCACTACCTCGCGTTCAGCACGGCCTACCTGTGTGATCGTCTGCGGGAGGGGCCGCTGGTCTACCACGGGCGCACGGGGCACCTCCTGCTGCGCAACATCGGCCATGTCCTGCGCGTGCGGGTGGTTGCCGACGAGGAGTACCGGATCCAGGCGACGATGAAGAGCCTGGGGCTCGATCGCGCGAAGGCCGTCCGCTACCTGACGGACGTGGAGGAGGACCGACGGAGCTGGGTCCGATCGATGTACGGCGTGTCGTGGGAGGACGCGTCGCAGTACGACGTGGTCGTCAACGTCGAGCGCATGAACGTGCACAACGCGGCTTCCGCTCTGGTGGGTATGTCCCAGCTGCCGGACTTCCAGCCCACGCCTGCGTCCACGCGCGCGATGGAGGACCTGCGCCTGAGCGCTACGGCGCGCCTGCGCCTGGCGCGTGACCCGCGCACCGGCGGGTGCGGGTTCTCCGTTGCCGCCCACGGCGGGCTGGTCACCGTCACATATCTCCCCCACGACCAGAAGGTCGCCGATGAGATTCCCCGTGTCCTGAGCGGCCTGGAGTGCATGCGGGAGCTGCGCTCGACCATGGCGGCCACGACGATCCTCTGGGTCCAGGAGTCGTTCGATCCGGCTTCGGAGACCTTCCGCGAGGTCGTGGAGATCGCGCAGAAGTGGAACGCGGCCGTCGAGCTGGTGCAGTACGCGCCCGCCGAGGGGGAGGGCGTGCCCGCCGAGATGGGCGCTGTGGCCGGACCGACCGTCCGGAATGCGGTCGCCGGAATCGAGGAGGACGTGGAGGAGGAGACCCGCGACGACAGCGGCCTGCGTTCCACCCTCGATGCCCTGGCCGGAGTGGGAAAGTCGGGCGGCGGACGCTACGTGCATGGCGAGCGCCGGAGCCTGGTCGCTTCCTGCTGCGGCGCCGTGCCCCACTCCCTGGTCGTGCTCGGCAACCTCTTCCAGCAGAAGGACCCCGGTGCCCGCACGAGGCTCACCCGCGAGCTGCAGGAATCGCTGGCCAGCCGCATGCGCGTCCCGGTCGTCACGGCCGACGAGCTCCGCAAGCACTACCTGTTCGGCGGGAGCGACGCGATCTCAATGGTCGGCTTCCTCGCGCTGGTCGTCGTCCTGTACGTGCTGGTGATGACCCACCAGGAGGCCGTGCTGCGCTTCCTCCTGGAGGGCTGGGGGGGAGAGGGAGCGCTGCAGAAGTACGTCGTCGCGGCCGCTGTGTTCGTCTTCGTGCCGATCGTGGCGTACGCCTACGGGCGCGTCGCCCGCTCGGTCATGAAGCTGATCAAGATGGAATGAGCCCTCTGGGCGGACGAAACACACATGGAACCCGGATTTCTCCACGCGCACTTCATCGTCATCGATCCCGCTGCTGCCGTGCAGGTCGTCCTCCTCGGCTTCGTCGGGGGGGTGCTATCCGGCTTCATCGGGAGCGGGGGTGCGTTCTTCATGACGCCGGGGATGATGAATCTCGGCGTCCCCGGCGTGGTCGCCGTGGCGAGCAACATCACGCACAAGTTCGGCAAGGCCATGGTGGGATCCAGGAAGCACGCCGAGCTGGGCAACGTGGACAAGCGCCTCGGGCTCTATCTCATCCTGACGTCGTTCATCGGGATCCAGATCGCGGTCTGGATCAACAGCAGCCTCTTCGAGGGCGGCGGAGACGGACACGGGGCCGGCGGCTCGGCCGCGGCCGACCTGTACATCAGCGCGGTGTTCGTCTTCATCCTCTCGGCGGTCGCGATCTCCATGTTGCGCGACGCACTGCGGAGCAGGGGCGGTGACGACGACGCCGGCCCCTCCATGCGCATCGCCAACGCCATCGCGCGCCTCCGCCTTCCGCCGTACGTCCGCTTCCGGACCGCCGACGTGCGCGTGTCGATCTGGGTGCTCATGCCGGTCGGGCTCGCCACGGGCTACCTGGCCGGCACGATCGGAGTGGGGGGCTTCATCGGCGTGCCCTCGATGATCTACGTGTTCGGTGTCCCGACGGCGGTGGCAGCGGGCACGGAGCTGTACCTGGCGATGTTCATGGGCGGGTGGGGCGCGATCCAGTATGCACTCCAGGGGTACGTGGACATACGTCTGACGATGCTGCTCTACCTGGGCTCGCTGGTCGGCATCTACGTGGGTGTCTACGGCACCAAGGTGGTGAAGGAGATCGTGATCCGGATCACCACGGGCGTGATCATCCTGCTGTGCGTGGTGAGCCGCGCGGTCGCGGTCCCCGCCTACCTGCGCCAGCTGGGGTGGCTCGACATCGACCCCACGTGGGACGGCTACTGCAACTCCGCGAGCAAGGTCATGCTGTTCGCGGCGGGCCTCTCGGGATGCGGGCTCATCCTGTACCACGTGATCAGGTCGTACGCCCAGAGGCTGAAGATGCAGCACCGCTTGATGGAGGCACGAACACCGAGCTGATCTCCCGGCCCGGGAGGAGGATGATCATGGGCGACCTGAAGAAGAAGATCGAGGATTGGATGGTACGGGTGTCGTTCGCCGAGGCCGACGCCGCCCGCGAGGGCTTCCAGCTCACGGGCGAGGAGCTGGACCACAAGACCAGCTTGGCGTTGGACAGGCTTCGGGTGGTGCGGAGCGAGAGGGCTTCACGCAAACAGACGGGGGAGGGAATGAGCATCGGCGAGGAGGAGTCCCGGAACGGACCCGGCGACGAGCTGAGCGTCATGGTGCTCGACGACGAGCCGATCGTCGGCAAGCGGCTGAAGCCGGTCCTGGAGAAGTCGGGGTTCGTCGTGGAGTGCTACGAGGACCCGGCGAAGGCCCTCGGGCGCCTGGAGGAGAAGGAGTTCGACATCATCGTCACGGATCTGCGCATGGAGGGCATGGACGGTATCGAGATCCTCGAGCACGTCATGAAGCACTGCGACCGGACGCGCGTGATCCTCATCACGGGGTACGCGACCGTCGAGGTCGCGAGGGAGGCGCTGGTGAAGGGCGCCTTCGACTTCATCTCGAAGCCGTTCAAGCCGCAGGATCTGCGGGCAGTGGTCAACAAGGCGGCCCTGTCCCTGGGACACAAGGCGATCCTCTAGGGGAAGCTCTGCACAGGCGTGGTACCCCGCGCACAGGGGGCTTACGCTGTTCAGAGAAGGAACGACGACGAGTCGTAGCCTGAGCTACGGCGAGGAGGAGAGACGAACTATCAACGGCGTAACCCCCCTGTGCCCAACACAATGGGGTGCATGATCTTGCGTGTTCGTAGGTTGGGGCGGCACGGCCCCGCCTCGGTCGTTGGACCTCCTCGACGTAGCTACGGCCATGCCTTCGGAGGTCCGCCTACGATTCGTGGCCG
>CAZPZU010000089.1:0-22302 GCA_964591135.1 uncultured Gemmatimonadaceae bacterium
CCTAGGAGGGCAGGTCCTGGACGGCGGCCGTGAAGCCCGCGGCGCGGAGCCGCTCCAGAAGCGGGAGGCCCAGGGCGGTGGCGGGGGTGAGCATGCCCCCCCGCTCGGCGCCACCCGGCAGGGCGTCGCGCGGCTCGCACAGGAGCACCGCCGACTCGCACAGCAGGGTCACCGTGGCGCGGTTGCCGGGGTCGCCCTGGAAGGAGAGCGTGGCCAGGGCGCGCCGCCCATCCTCGCCCTCTCCGAGCAGCCGGCACCGGAAGAAACCCTCGTCCATGGTCTTCGCCGACGGACCCTCCCCGGGCTTCGGCCCGAGTCGTCGCACCAGCCGGCGTCCCCAGGGCTTGCCGACGAGCCCGTAGAAGGCGCCGATCCCGGCGGCCATCGCCACCGCGGCGCTCCGCCGGCGAAACTCCATCGCCTCTCGGTAGGTGAAGGAAGCTCCGTACGGGCGATCGTAGTCCGCGGACAGGGCGTTGCTGCGCCGGACCACGCGGGTGTTGATGGGCGCCATGATGAACGGCGCCAGCCACACGTCGCGCACCGGATCCCGGACCACGCTCCGGAGGTCCCGGCTGCGGGCCCGCTCCTCCTCGCTCCGCCGGCCGGTGGGGTTGAGGAGCACGGGGTCAGCCACCTCCCGCTCCTTCCCCTGCTCCTCCATGGTGAGGACGGTGTCCAGGGTGCCGCCGTTCAAGCCGCCGCGCATCTTGAACGACGTGCTGACCATTCGGGCGCCGTCGCTGCCGGCCCGCCGAAGGTGGTCCACCAGGAAGAGCGTACCGACGTCGGATGGCACCGAGTCGAAGCCGCAGAACGGCACGATGCGAATGCCCCGCCTGGCGGCCTCATCGTGGTGACGCTCGATGAGCTCCCTGACCCACCAGGTCTCGCCGGTGATGTCCACGTAGTCCACGCCGTGGCGCACGCACGCCTCCACTACCGGCGTTCCGTACTTGGAAAAAGGCCCGGCGGTGGTGAGGAGCACCCGCGCCTGGCGGACCATCTCGTCGACGGTGGCCGGGTTCCGGCTGTCCGCCACCACGGCGCCCGCCGCGCCGGTTTCCCGCGCCACCTCGTCGAGCTTGGCCCCGTTTCGCCCGGCCACGGCCCACCGCAGCCCGGCGGGCGCGTGGGCCGCGAAGTATTCGGCGGTCTGGCGCCCGGTGAACCCGGTGGCGCCATACAAGATGACGTCGTAGAGATCGCTCACGGCGCGCAATATGGAGGAAGGGCTTGGCGGGCCGCAAAACCCGCATGCATGCGGCATCCGGACCGCTGACCATGGATCCGTCGGTACCCCGGCATGGAGGCACCCGTCCAGGTATCCGTGGGTGGTACCGGTCCTTTGCAGGGGGAGGCGAAGAGTCCCGCCAGAAGTGCGGCTATCGGATCGCCTTCAGCACCTCGCGGGTCAGGCCCCACCGGTCGAATCCCTGGCGACCCCAGTCCAGACCCCGGCGCACGATGACCAGGTTCTTCGACGGCACGACGATGACGAACTGGCCCCGGTTGCCTGCCGTGGAGTAGGCATCGGGGGGCACCTCGTTTTTCCGGTCGTCGGGGACGAGCCACCACTGGCCGCCGTAGGCGTTACCGATCTTGGCTGTGGCCGGCGCCGGCGCGCGCTCGAAGTCGATCCATTCCTTGGACAGGATGCGCTCGCCGTTCCACACGCCACCCTGTTGGTACAGCAGCCCGAAGCGCGCCAGGTCCCGTGCGTTGGTGTAGACCTGGCTACTGAGGATGAAGTCGCCGAAGCGGTCCGTGCTCAGGAGCGTGTTGCGCATCCCGATCCTGTCCAGGAGTGCCTTGCGGGGGAACGCCAGGTATGCCTGCGGATCGCCGATGGCCTGCTTCATCTTGTACACGGCCAGGAGCGTCTCGTAGTTCTCGTAGTCCCACACCGTGCCGGGCTCGCGCACCAACGCTTTGTGGAGGGCGCCCTGCACCGAGCTGGCACCGGCCCAATACGACATCCCCGACCCCGTGGCGTACTCCAGTCCCTGATTGTCGATGGGATACAGGCCGCTGGACATGTTGAGGACGTGACGCAGCGTGATGGCGTTGCGGGGGTCGGTCTCCGGTGACCGGGCCCGGGGCTGCCACTCGAAGCCCAGGGGCTCATCCAGATGCATCTTCCCCTGGTCCGCCAGGATCCCGATGAGGGTGCCCGCGATGCTCTTGGCGGTGGACCACGTGCGGGTACGGGTCGTCAGATCCACCCCCGGGGCGTAGCGCTCATGGATGATCTTCCCGTTCTGCAGGACGATGAGGCTCAGAGTGACCTGCTCGGGGGTGGGCCGGTCGAAGGCCCAGTCCGAGGCGGCCTGGAGGGCATCGGCGTCCACGTTGGAGGGTGGGGGCTCGTCCTTCACCAGGTCGCCGTCGGGCCACGGGATGGTGGCCGGGTCGCCGGGGAGGGGCGGGGTGGCGAGGATGGGCAGGTCGTCGATGTCCTCGAGGCCCTGGTCCGGTGCCAGGATCACGCACCCGATCCCCTCACGGAACGCGGCGCGCATGACCGGGGCGCCGCCCCATGGTGAGCCGACGGCCACGGCCTTCCGCTCCTGGTCCACCCGGTAGTCGCCGCCTTGTGGCGTCCCGATGGGCGCGGGGAGGAAGGCCAGCTCCTGGGCGTAGATCTGCTCCAGCGTCCGGTTGGACGTGAAGAGGCCGTTGCACATGAAGATGGCCTGCTGTCCCCGCCGGATCATCTCCCGTTGGGGTCCCCAGTAGTCGAAGGTCTCGCGCTGCTGGGCGCGGGACGGGGTGGGGGCGACCAGAACGGTCAGGAGCGCGGCGGAGATGAGGCGTTTCATGGCTGGTTCCTTCAGGGCGGCGGTGGGTGATGCACCGCGTGTAGCGGGTGAAAGTACGGGTTCCCTCGTGGGGTGCGCGAGGCGGTCCGCGTCGGTGCCCCCGGTCATCCTCGTCGACGCCGGGTGCGCTTCGGCGTGCGAGGACTTCGTCTAGCCCTCGACCGTTCGGGACGACGGCGTCGATGGAGTCCACGTCGACCACGGTGGGTGTGGGTCGGGGCGAGCTCAGCGTCGGTCGAGGGACATGGAGCGGTCGGGACGATGTCCGCGCGGTCCGGTGGCGCGTCGACGCGGTGAATACGGCCGCGGCCGTCCCCTACTGGAAGCCGAAGACCAGCGGGAAGACCACCACCACCACGCACATCCACACCAGATATACCGGCAGGTACGACGTCTGCCACCGCTCGAGAGGACCGAAGGCGACACGCCTGCCGAGGAACTTCGCATAGAGCACGGCCGACCAGGCCAGGTTCACCATCAGGATGATGTTCTCGCCGAGGGCGGCGACCCTGTTCGGGCTGAACCCGAACTCGGTGATCCGCGCCGCGATGGCCCAGAGGGCGAGTGCATCCACCAGGAGAGCGCATACCACCAGCACGAACTGGAGCGCATCGAAGAACCCCGGCTCCGCCTGTGGATCCCGCGCCGAGATGGAGTACAGCAGCAGGCCCACCACCAGGACCAGCATGAGGTCGAACCCGATGAGCACCTCCCGCTCGATGTCGATCCCGCTCCCGGTCCACGCCATGGTGCCCAGGAACGCGAGCAGGAGGAGCGTGAAGAGCGGCGTGAAGAGCATCGTGAGCACCGGGGCCATGTTCTCGATGACGCTCTGCTTGGCTTCCACGAGCCACGCTGCGACGATCACCGCCCCGACGACGCCACAGGGCATCAACCACAACTGCACGAACGACTCCGCGTCCAGACCGATGGCCTGGAAGATGAACAACGTGAACGCCATCAGCACCCCACCGCCGAAGGCGATGAGTGCGTAGTAGATGAACCACTCTCCGGAGAAGCGCACGTAGTTCATCCGCTGGTCGTGCTCGCGCCACCGACCACCGGCGTAGGCGAAGCCCAGCACCAGCCAGAGCGCCAGGGGAAGGTGGAGGACGGCCAGGAGCTCCGTGTACCCGCCCTCGGTGAAGGGGAAGGCGTTCATCACGAGGGCCGCCACGACGAACGGAGCCGCCAGCCACCAGCGCCCGGCCGGCGCCAGTGCCCTCTTCCACGCGAAGAAACCTGCGAGGAATGGAAGCACGAAGAGGCTGAAGTTCCGGGCGTAGAACAGGTTGAGCCCCTCCGGGCCCTCCAGGCTCACGCCGAAGAGCGCGGGGAGCTTGATGGCCACCGCCGCCGCGACGGCCAGCGCCACCGCCAGCAGGCCTTCCGTCTTCCAGCGCCCGGCGTCCTTTCCGGCGTCGGGCTCCACGACGAGGCGCTTCCATAGCCGCTCGGAATACTCCCGGGCGAACTCTCGGGACAGCGTGTCGAGATCACCGATGCGCTTCACGGCGATGAGGAAGGCCTCGTCGTCGTCGAGGCCCGCCTCCCCCAGCTCCGCCACCTGGGTCCGCAGGTGGTCCTCGAGCTCGTCCACGTCCACGGCATGGATCGCCTGCCGTCGACGCACATACGACCGCCACTCGCTTATGCGTTCCTCGAGCACGGGTGCACCTCCATGGGTTGCAGCCATCAGATCACCTGCGGCACGAGTTCAAACGACTGGAACGGCGTCCCGCGGAGCGCGGCGTTCACGATCCGCCATTGGCGCCGTTGGTTCGACAGCTCCTCCGACCCCAGGTCGGTGAGCCGGTAGTACTTGCGACGCCTCCCGGACTCCGACCTGCCCCAATGGGCCTTCACGAACCCGTTGCGCTCGAGTCGGTGAAGAACCGGGTAGAGCATTCCGTCGGTCCACTGCAGCTCACCGGCGGAAAGCTCGTCCACGCGCTTGATGATGGCATAGCCGTAGCTCTCACCCTCGCTGAGAATGGCAAGCACCAGCGGCGTGGCGGACGCGGCTACGAGGTCCTTGCCGACGTTCATGAGCGACGGAGTCGGGCATACATAGAGGTAGTATACATTGCAGTTCTATGTATCACAAGAGGCGGCAGGGGCTTGACGCATCAACATATCTTGATATATGCTCGGCCTATGCCAAACGCCGTCGTTCAGAACGACATCGTCCTCCAACGGTTCCAGGCCGTAGCCGAGGAGACGCGCTTTCGGATCGTCCAACTGCTGGCGGACGGGGAGCGGTGCGTGTGCGAGCTCCAGGCCGAGTTGGACGCGGCACAGTCGCGCCTGTCGTTCCATCTGAAGAAGCTCAAAGACGCGGGCGTCGTCTCGGACCGTCGCGATGGCCGATGGGTGCACTACTCTCTCGTGCCTCAGGCGCTGGAGGAGATGCGGGCGTTCCTGGGCGAGGTGAAGCCGGAGGAGGGCTGGAAAGCGGCGGCGGGACGCGACGGGCCCTGCTGCTCCTGAGCCCGTTTTTTTGTGAGTACACATCAACATTGCTTGATATGGAGGTGGCATGAGCGACGACCTGAAAGAGATCGTGCGGCAGAAGTACGGGGAGGCGGCCGTCCGGGCGCAGTCCGGAGCGAAGGGCACGTGCTGCGGCACGTCGTGTGGGTGCGGGGATGCGAAGGCCGACGGCGGGTTCGCCGACCCGATCACCCGGGACCTGTACGACACGGTGACCGCATCGTCGCTCCCGGAGCAGGCGGTGCTGGCGTCCCTGGGATGCGGAAACCCGACCGCGCTCGCCG
The DNA here is from genome assembly GCA_964591135.1 of uncultured Gemmatimonadaceae bacterium. Classification (GTDB taxonomy): domain Bacteria; phylum Gemmatimonadota; class Gemmatimonadetes; order Longimicrobiales; family Gaopeijiaceae; genus SZUA-318. The sequence goes on from CAZPZU010000089.1 coordinate 5,600, forward strand.
AGCTGGCGGAGGGTGAGGTAGTGCTGGACCTGGGAAGCGGCGGCGGCATCGACGTGCTGCTGAGCGCCCGCCGTGTGGGGCCCACCGGAAAGGCCTATGGCCTGGACATGACCGACGAGATGCTCGAGCTGGCGCGAAGGAACGCCGCCGAGGCCGGAGCGACGAACGTGGAGTTCCTCAAAGGGGACATCGAAGCGATCCCCCTGCCCGACGAGAGCGTGGACGTGATCATCAGCAATTGCGTCATCAACCTCTCGGGGGACAAGCGGCAGGTGCTCCGTGAGGCCTTCCGGGTACTGAAGCCGGGAGGCCGCTTCGCGGTCTCGGACGTGGTGGTTCGCGGCGAGATCCCTCCGGAGGTGCGCCGGAGCATGGAGCTGTGGGTAGGCTGCGTGGCGGGCGCCCTGGAGGAGCAGGAGTTCGAGGCTCTGCTCCGTGAGGTGGGCTTCCAGGACCCGAGCCTGGAGCCGACGCGGGTCTACGAGCCGGAGGACGCTCACTCCTTCCTCGACGAGGCGGGCCTGGACGTGGACGCCGTGGCGGCGGCTGTGGGTGGGCGCATCCTCTCCGCGTTCGTGAGGGCTCGCAAGCCGGTTCCGGCGGGAGCGGGGGCAGGCGAGGACGCTGGAGAGCCGACCTGCTGTGGCCCGTCGTGCTGCTCGTGACGGCGTGCACGACTACGATGATGCCGACGAGGAGGCGCCCGGAATGAGCACGACGTCGAAGAGGCTCTCGTTCCTCGATCGATATCTGACGCTCTGGATCTTCCTGGCCATGGCGGTTGGGGTGGGCATCGGATACCTGTGGCCCGACGCGATCCGGACCGTGAGCGAGCGCACACAGGTGGGGACGACGTCGCTGCCCATCGCCGTCGGGCTCATCCTCATGATGTACCCGCCTCTGGCCAAGGTACGCTACGAGGAGCTGGGGGACGTCTTCCGGGACGGGAAGATCCTCGGACTGTCGCTGGTCCAGAACTGGATCGTGGGGCCGATCCTCATGTTCGCGCTCGCGGTCACGTTCTTGCGCGACTACCCCGAGTACATGATCGGCTTGATCCTCATCGGGCTGGCGCGCTGCATCGCCATGGTCATCGTCTGGAACGACCTGGCGGAGGGCGATCCGGAGTACGCCGCGGGCCTGGTGGCGTTCAACTCCGTCTTCCAGGTGTTGTTCTTCAGCGTGTATGCGTGGTTCTTCATCACCGTCGTGCCGGGTTGGCTGGGCCTGCAGGGGGCGGTGGTGGACATCACGATGGGGGAGATCGCGCGGACCGTCTTCATCTACCTGGGGATCCCCTTCCTCGCGGGCATGGCGACCCGCTTCGTGGGCGTGAGGCTGAAGGGGAAGGCGTGGTACCATGCCGAATTCGTGCCCAGGATCGGCCCGGTGACGCTGGTGGCACTCCTCTTCACCATCGTGGTGATGTTCTCCATCCAGGGGCGGGCCATCCTCCAGCAGCCGATGGGCGTGGTGCGGGTGGCTGTGCCGCTCCTCGTGTACTTCGTGGTGATGTTCGTGGTGACGTTCTTCACGAGCCGACGCTTCGGGGCGGACTACCGGAAGACCACCACGCTCTCCTTCACCGCGGCCTCCAACAACTTCGAGCTCGCCATCGCCGTTGCGGTGGCGACCTTCGGCATCGGGCACGGCGCCGCCTTTGCGGCGGTCATCGGCCCCCTCGTCGAGGTCCCGGTGCTCATCGGCCTGGTCAACGTGGCCCTGCGCTGGAGAGCGCGGTACTTCCCCGACGAGGAGGCAGAGCTGGCGGGAATCTCGAACTGCGCAGCGCCCGCGGGGATCGCGGGCGCCCACACGAGGGGCGGCGACGAGTGAAGGGACCCGCGCGCCGTCTTCGCATACTCTCGCCGGCGGTCATACGGCCGCGGCACGGCGTCGCCAACGGTCTGGCGTCGACCGGGTTTCGTGGGTGACCGTTTGTCACCATCCTTGCCGTCCGCAGACCGAAGAACGAAGATCCGCCCGCCCCAACTGCCCGTTGGGCCTACGCCCGAGGACCCCAGGGGGCCATGTCGCTCTTCTCCGAGCTGAAACGCCGCAGCGTCTTCAAGGTGGGCGTAGCCTATCTGGTGGTGGCCTGGGTCGTCATCCAGGTGGCGGACACCGTGGCGCCTCAGCTCGGCCTGCCGGAGTGGGCGCCTCGCTTCATCACCCTTCTGGTGCTCCTGGGCTTTCCGCTGGCCGTGGTGCTGGCGTGGATCTTCGACATCACGCCTGAGGGCATCCGCGCCGACGCGACCCCCGGCAACAAGGGCGTCTTCGTCGTCGGCACCGTCGTCGGCCTGGCGGTGTTGGGCTGGTACGTCCCGCAGTTGCTCCGCGCTCCCGGGGCGACCGCGGACACCCGTTCCATCGCGGTCCTGCCATTCGTGAACATGTCCGGGGACCCGGACCAGGAGTACTTCTCCGACGGGATCTCCGAGGAGATCCTCAATGTCCTCGCCCGTGCGCCGGAGCTTCGCGTGGCGGCGCGGACGTCGTCGTTCGCGTTCAAGGGACAGAACCTGGAGCTGCCCGACATCGCCCGCGCGCTCCAGGTGGGGATGGTGCTGGAGGGCAGCGTGCGCCAGCAGGGCGAACGCGTGCGGATCACGGCCCAGCTCATCGATGCCGAGACGGGCTTCCACATCTGGTCTGAGACCTACGACCGCGACCTCAAGGACATCTTCGCCGTCCAGGACGAGATCGCAGGCGCCATCGGTCAGGAGCTCAAGGTCCGGGTGGGAGGGGAACGGGGATCGGGCACCGACGCGCCCGCCACCGTGAACCCCGAGGCGTACGACCTGTACCTGAAGGGGTTGGCGCTCTGGCAGGCACGGTCGGTACAGGGGCTGCTGGACGCGGTGGAGGACTTCAATAGGGCCATCGAGATCGATCCGGGTTTCGCAAAGGCCCATGCCGGGCTCGCCCTGACCTATGGGGTCCTCCCGGACTACACGCCGCAGATCTCCTACGACTCTTCCTTTGCGCTCAGCCAGGACGCAGGCGAGCGAGCGCTGGCGCTGGACCCCACGCTCCCCGAGGCTTTTGCGGCCCTGGGCAACGTCGCGGTGGCCAGTGGGCGGAAAGCGACGGGGGTGGCGTTGCTCCAGCGCGCCATCGCATTCAGCCCGTCCTTCGCGACGGCTTATCAGTGGCTGGGCACGGCCCTGGTGCCCAGAGGCCGGTTGAACGAGGGGCTGGCGGCGCTGGAGCGCGCGTATTCGTTGGATCCGCAATCGGCGGTCGTCGCAGATAACTACGCCAACATGCTCCTGGTGGCGGAGCGGTACTCCGACGCCATCGACGTCTGCCGGGCTGCGGTGGAGAACGACACCAACACCTGGCTCTGCCGGAGCGCCGACTTCCTGGCACGGCTCCACGAATCCGGGCCCGACGGGGCTCGCCCTGCCTTGATGCGGTGGGCGACGCTCGCCGGGCCCGATGCGGAACGTCAGGCCGAGGACGTGCTCGCCGCCCTGGAGGGGCAGGGCGACGCCCATGCCATCGCTCAACGGATCGTCCGGCTCCCTCAGCGCTCCACCACGGATCCGGAAGCCGACGTTCTCTTCCAGATCAACGAGACGCCTTCTCTGCTGGTGCTTCTGGGGGAGCCCGGGCTGGCCTACGAGTACATGGAACGGGCTGCGGAGGTGGGATACGGCTTCCCGGACTGGAGCCTGGTCATGCCGGGCGTCGATCCCCTCCGATGCGAGCCGCGCTTCCGGGCCCTGGTGGAGCGCCTCGGCATGGTGGACCCGAGGTTCGAAGAGGTTTGCGGGAGCGGGAACGCGCCGTGAGGCGCGGTTCAGGGACCTCCTCGTCCTCTCCTGACGAATCACGTCCCAGGCGATGGCCGCGATTTCGCCCAGGACCTGGCCCGCGATGGTGGCGGGGTCGGGCTGATCGGTGGCGAAGTTGTTGAGGTAGATGGCGAAGGCGATCACCCGGCCGCTCCGGGTGGTCATGTACCCGGCCAACCCCTTGCCCGTGACGAACAACCGGCGGTGGAGCGGATCGTAGACGCCGAACCTGCCGGTTTTGGCCTGGATGTGTCCGGCCGCGTCGCGGAGTGGCGGTGGGTCGCGCGCGGCTGAGGATTCTCCGCCGGGCAGTGGGGCGCAAGTCTCACTTCCGGGACCGGCAGAACAGGCACTCACAGGACCCCGTGCGTCGGGCTCGGCGGCCAGGGGCGCCGGGCATGTGAGCCGATCGGGGTCGGCGATCCGGTTTCTGGGGCGAGCGGAACACCGCACCGGCGCTTCGCCCCCCCACCCGTACCACCGGAGGCCACCATGTCTTGCCGCAGCACCCTGTCCTTCGCTGCAGCGGCTCTACTCGCAGTGCCGATGCCGGCACTGGGCCAGGCGCTCGAAGGCGTGATCAGGCAGCGTACCCTCGACCTTGAAGAGGACGCCCTTTACGGGCTGATCTACGCCGAATCGGAGAACGAGCCCGACTTCGAGACCGAGGCGGACTGGCTCCGCTTCGTCGCGGGGAAGCTCCTTCCCATCCCCATCGATGATCTGACCGGGGGACAAGAGTCGGATCTCACCGTCCACATCCGTGGCACCATGCTGCGCTACGAGGACGCCTCCACGGGCGGGTACGTGATCACCGACCTGTCCACGATGACCACACGGATGGTGGACCCCTCCACTCGCTCCTACGTGGAGGTAAGCGCCGAAGACGCACAGGCCGCGGCCGACGAAGCCGCGAGGCAGGCCGAGGAGATGATGGCCCGCATGGGCGTGGACCCCGAGGAGGTCCCGACGGGCGACATGGACGACGAGTACGGGGACGAGGAGGGCGGCGTCCGCTTCACCCCGCGGGTGCGTGCGGTGGGCCGGACCGAGCAGGTGAACGGCCACACCGCCGAGGTCTTCGAGGCCGAAGCCGGAAGCGAGATCGGGATGGGATGGTGCGCCGAGGATCCCACCGGGATGCGCGCGGCCATGGAGCACGTCGCGGACCAGGTGGTGGACTTCGCCCAAGACGAGGACGCGCTCGAGGATGAGGGCCCCTTGCTGGAGGATCTGCTCTGCCAGGAAGGGATCCCGGTCCGGACGAAGATCCTCCGAATGGGGTCCTGGGGTGGTTTCGCCTACAGCGTCACCGAGATCCTCTCGATGGAACGGACCTCGGTGTCGCCGGACATCTTCGAGATCCCCGCGGGCTACACGAAGAAGGCCATCGAAGACCTGTGGCGATGACTCCGGCTCGTGGCATGCGGTGAGCCGAAACGGCTCATCGACCGCCGAGGTCCGGCCGCAGTACCCTTCGACCAGCTCGTGGACCACGAGCCAGACCATCAATCCTGGAAACCTGGCCCGGTATTTCTGATTTCCGGCGCCGATCGGCGTGATCTTCCTCGATGAACCCACCAACGGGAAGCGGCGTCGGCTCTCGGCTCACCACGGCGCGTCCACGCCTCACCGGCCGGCTTCGGACAGGATCCGGTATCGCTCCGCCTGGACATCTCTGCCCAGGCTCTCGTAGAACGCGGCCAGCCGGCGGGCCGCCTGGCGGGTTTCGCGGTCCTCGGATCCGGGATCCGTGCGGAGCTCCCCGTACGCGCGAAGGAGAAGGGGCTCGGCTTCGTCCGGCCGGCCGAGGGCCGCCAGAAGGTCGCCGAGCTGCGATTCCAGGCTCGCCGTCCATCGGTGCCCGGGCCCCAGCGTCGTGGCGTAGGAGTCGATGGCTTCCCGAAGCGGGTCCTCGGCCTCTGCGATGTGCCCGTACTTGATGTGGGCCTGGGCGAGAACCGCCCACCTCAGGCCCGTCCGCCAGTTGCCGTCCGGCCATGCCCCCTGAGCGAACTCCACCCCTTCCCGCAGGGTGCCCAACGCGGCGCTGGTGTCGCCCTGCACGTCCTGTACCGAGGCGAGGTTGTTCAACACCACGACCCGCTCGGAGGGCGCGATCCACCGCCCGTAGACGTCGAGCGCCTCCCGGTAGGTCTGTTCCGCCGCGGCCGGGTCCCCACCACGGCGCAGGTAGTACGCCAGGTTGTTGAGCGCCTGGGCCATCAGGGGGCCTCCGTCTTCCCCGGCGCCCCTCCCCCCCTCCACCACGGTGCGCGCCCACACCGCCGCCGAGTCCACATCCCCCATGGCATATTGGAGCCGCGCATAGGACAGCTGGGCGTTGAGGGTCCGTAGGTCGGCCGGCCCGGCCCTTCTCTCCAGCACATCCATTGCCGCGACCAGGAGGACCCGGGCACCCTCGGCCTCGCCCTCCATTTGGAGGGCCGTCCCCTCCCCCACCATCATGACGGCGATGGAGGCCGAGTCCGCGCCCAGGGCCTCCAGCACCGCACGGGCCTGACGGAACAGGGCCAAGGCGTCGCTCTGGCGGCCCCGGTCCTGGAAGTTCTGCCCCAGGGTGCCGAGCACGTTGGCCAGGGCCGTATCGGCCAGCGTCCCGGTCTCGGGGAGGGCGGCGACGGCCTGGTGGAGGAGCGCCGCCGCTTCGACCTCCAGGCCGAGCCCCGAATACGCCTGCGCCATGACCCGGAGCATCCGGGCCCGGAGCTCGGGTTGGTCCGAGAGTCGCGCCTCGAGGCCCTCGACGCCTCGAGCCAGCGCCGCCCGGACCGTTAGGGTGTCACCGGTCCCCGCACCCGGATCCGCCAACCGCAGGATGTCCAGGAGGAAGGAGGATACCTCGGCCGTGGCCGCCGCTTCCTGTTCGATCCTCGCTGCCTGGGATCGGGTGTCCAGGGTGTACCGCACCCCCAGGCCGGCGAGAGCGACGGCCATGAGGGCGAGGGCTGCCAAGCCCGCCACACGTCCCCGGTGGCGGTCGACGAAGCGTCGCAGGCGATACGCCGTCGTGTCGGGTCGGGCCGAGACCGGGAAGCCTTTGAGGTATCGCCGCACGTCCTCCGCCAGGGCGGCGACGGTATCGTACCGCCGCTCAGGCTCTTTCCTGAGGGCCATCAGCGCGATTCGGCCCAGATCGCCCCCCAGTGCGCGCCTCAATCGTTGGGGCGTGGTGCCCCTCCTGCGGGCGATCCCCTCCTCGTTCGGTTCCCCCGGGTCCACATTCGGGTCCGCGTGCCCCGGAGCCTCGTGGGGCGGCGTGGGATCCACGTGGCACACCACGCGCTCCACCTCGGCGAACGAGCCTCCGCCGACGCGGTAGGGGTGTCGGCCGGTGACGAGCCGGTACAGCAGGAGCCCCAGCCCGTAGATATCGGTCGCGGTGGAGGCGGGGAGTCCCTGGACCTGCTCGGGGCTCGCCCAGGCGAGGGTCATGGGATGGGGGTGCGCCGTGGCGGTGCGGAAGGATCCCTCGGCCGCGTAGAGGGCCCGGGCGATGCCGAAGTCGAGGAGCTTCACGTGCCCCGACGCGTCCACCAGGATGTTGTCGGGCTTGAGGTCCCGGTGGACGATCAGGTTGCGGTGGGCGTAGCTCACGCCTTCGCACACGTCGAGGAAGAGCCCGAGGCGGCCCGCCAGATCCACCCGGCACTGGTCGCAGTACCGATCGATGGCCAGCCCGTCCACATACTCCATGACGAAGTAGGGCGTCCCGTCTTCGGTCACCCCCCCGTCGAAGAGACCGGCGATGTTCGGGTGCCGGAGACCGGACAGGATCCTCCGTTCCGCCAGGAAGCGATCCCGCGCGTGGGCCGACGACACCCCCAGGGCCACCAGCTTGATGGCGGCGCGCACCTCGAAGTCCCCCTCGGTCCGACGGCCCAGATAGACCGCCCCCATGCCGCCCCGTCCGAGCAGCCGCTCCAACCGGTAGGAGCCAACCGAACGGCCCACAAGCCCTGCGGCCGGCGGTTCGGAGGCGCGCAAGCCACACCGGCGGGCCAGGTCGTCGAAGTACTGGTCCCGATGGAGGGCGTGTTCGAGGAGCGACTCGATTTCCCTGCGAAGCGCCTCGTCGCCTCCACACTCCTCGGTGACGACCCGCTCCCATTCCTCCTCGGGCGTGGTGAGCAGCACGTCGAAGATGGCCTCCACCCTGGACCAGGCCGGTTCAGCCATGGTGGTGCCTCAACTCAGGGAGACCTGGATCTCGCGGTGGAGCCAGGCTCCCGCCAGAGCCCAGTCCCGCTTCACCGTGGCTACGGAGATCTCCAGGAGGTCCGCCGTCTCCTCGATGGTGAAGCCGCCGAAGAACCGGGCTTCCACGACCTTGGCCTGGCGCTCGTTGATGCTCTCCAACAGCTGCAAAGCGTCGTGAAGTGCCAGGACCTCGTCCGCCGCTTCGTCCGAGAGGGGACTGACGTTCTCCACCGGAACCGGCTCCTGTCCGCCCCCACGCTTCTCCGCCTTCTGGCGCTCCGCGTAGTTGATGAGGATGTGGCGCATGGCTCGCGTGGCCACGGCCATGAAATGGGCGCGATCGTTCCAGGACGCCCGGTCCTGCTCGACCAGCTTGAGGTAGGCCTCGTGGACCAGGGCGGTGGTGTTGAGCGTGTAGTTGCCGTCCCACCTGGAGCGCTGGCTCTGGGCCATGGAACGCAGCTCGGCGTACAGAAGCTCGAACAACGCGTCGAGCGCGTCCGCGTCCCCTGCGCCGGATCGCCGAAGCAGGGCCGTCACCTCTCCATCGGCGGGCATGCCGGCAACCTGCCCGACGGCTCGGCACGATGTCAAATCTCCTCGTCTCGGGGTGTCCGCTTCTTCCACAGATCCGGATGCGCAGTCGGCTCATCGGCACCCGCTCCGACTCGCCGGTGACCCGCGAGCCGATCCGCTCGCCCCCTCCGGTTGTTGGGGTGTGACGAAGCGAAGCGGAGCCCCCCCGCTGGAGCTCACCGAGGAGGAGGAGCCATGTCGACGCGACGGACGATCCTGCTACTGACCTGCGTCATGGCTTCCCTGGCGCCGCCGGGCGCCGTGACCGCCCAGGAACGAGGCGCCAAGGCTCTCCTGGACGCCATGGCGGCGGGGCGGACCCCGGAGGTCGAGCGCCTCTTGGCTTCCGGCACGGAGATCGAGCCCTTCCACATGGGCTTCGCCGCCATGGGGCGGCACCCCGAGATGGTCCGGGTGCTCGTGGAGCACGGCGCGGACCCCGACGTCATGAGCCTTGGACCCGGCACGCCACTGCAGTCCACCCTGGGCTTCCTGGCGGGGCTGGCACGGGTCGACGCGATGCGGACGCTCCTCGAGCTCGGCGCCGATCCGGACTACCGGACCGAGCCCGGGAACGGGACGCCGCTGATGGTGGCGTTGCTCGCCGGCAAGATCGACGCCGTACGGGTTCTCGTGGCGTTCGACGCGGACCCATCCCTCGCCAACGGCAAGGGAGAGACCGCCAGCGATCTCGCGGTCGCGACCGCGGCCCTCACCGGGGACCGGAGCTTCGTCGAAGCCCTGGGCGCGGCGGTGTCGCCGGAGGCGGCGTCCGCGTTGGACCTGCTGGAGCGCGGCCTGGACGTCGACGGGACTCGCCAGGAAGGCTTCCAGACGCTCTTCGAAGGCCAGGAGGCGTACCCGCGCGGAGGCTTCACCGGGCCGTGCGTCGCACGCCGGGTCCCCTTGATGGATCCGGCCCACCCCGACCCCGGAGACGCCGGCAGCGGGTCCTACCGGGAGACCCACGTCTTCTTCGAGGGCGGCATGAAGGTGGGTGCCGTCACCCCCCCGGAGTGCGCTCCGCTGCACCTCGGACCGGGCCGCTACCGGGTCAGCGTCATCGGCGCGGACGTCTCGTGGGTGTGGCGGTGCCGAGAGGAAGCCTCCACCTGCCTCATCGTGCAGAAGGACGACACTGTGGACCTGGTCGACGAGGAATTCCGCGTGACGGTGCTGGAGGACGGGGAGCGGCCCCGGACCGTGGACGACGCGGGCATGTCCAGCTTGCCCACCCGTCCCGGAACCGAGCTCGGCGCGGGACGGGGCGGAGGCTCCTGCCGGGCGGGCGGCGTCCGCATCGTCGCGCCGGACCGAGGTGCCGTGTACGAGACGAGCGCGTCCGGCGGAGGGACGCTTCGTGACCTCGTGGTCCAGGCCGAGGTGCTGGGCGATGCGTGCGGCGAGACCCTGGGCTGGGACATCGAGGACGTCGCCGGAGTGGAGGCGACGCAGCGGACCCTGGGACCCAGTGTGGCCTTCGCCTTCATCGGCCTGCCCACGACTCATCCGGCGGACACCGTCGCCACGCGCATCACCGCCCGGCTCGGCACCGTCACGGACACCCTCACGGTCCGCGTGGTGCTTCCTCCCCCGGGCGTGCGATGAGCCGATCGCCGTTCCCAAGCTGTTGTTGGGGCAAACCGACACGTGATAGGAGCCGAGGCATGCGTTCGAAGCACGTCCCATGGACCTCCCTTCCTTCGGCGGCCGTCATGCTCTCGGCGGCCGTCATGGCCTGGCCCTCCCCGTCCCTGGCGCAGGCGGGTCCGGGACACCGCCCGGACTTCGTCGCCGTGGCGCGCGGTGGCGCCATCATCCAGTCGTTCGATGGCGGGGACACCTGGTCAGCCGCGTCGTCGCCCACGACGGCCTACATCAACGGCGTAGTATCCGACAACCGGGGCCGGTTCGTGGCCGTGGGGGCGCGGGGCACGGTTCTCGTCTCCGAGAACGGCACCACATGGCGGGACGTGAGCCCCGGGCTCGACGCCGAGACGATTCTGAACGCGGTGGCTTGGGACGACGACGGGCGCTTCGTGATGGTAGGCTCGCAGGGCGTGGTCTACGTGTCGGTGGACGGCGGTATCACGTGGCAGGCTGGCGATTCCGGCGTAGATGAGACCCTGCTCTCGGTGGCCACGGACCGTGCCGGGACGTGGATCGTTGGGGGAGTTCAGGGAATCGTGCTCCGCTCCACCGACGGAGGTGAGGACTGGCAGGCGGGCACACTCGGTCACGGGGAGCACGCCAACGACGTCGCGGCCCTGGGGAACGACCGGTGGGTGGCCGTGGGCCCCCAGGGGTCGGCAGCCGTCTCGCAGGATGGTGGCCGGAGCTGGGCCGTTGTGGAGACCGGCGTCGATGTGGCTCTCGAAGGCGTGGCCGCGGATAGCACGGGCGTCGTGTTGGCGGTGGGGTGGCAGGGATCCGTTCTCCGCTCCGACGACGGGGGCTCGTCGTGGAGCGTCGTGGAGTCCGGGACCACCCGACGTCTCGCCGGGGTCACGGACGGGCCCGACGGCCAATTCGTCGCAGTGGGCTGGTCCGGTACCGCGCTCCGCTCGGCGGACTGGGGTCGCACCTGGTCGGAGGCTTCGAGCGATGTCCGGAAGGTCCTCCAGGAGGTGGCGTACAACCGCCTGCCCGATCTGGCGGTGACCCGGTTGGCGCTGGACGAGCGGTGCCGGGTCGTGACCGAGGTTCGCAACGGTGGACCCGCCACCCTCCCCGTGGACGCATGGAACCGACCGGGGACGATCCTGCGGCTCTCGCGAGACGGTGAGCCATGGACGGAGTTGGATCTGGCCACCCTCGACCCCGACCGCGTGCTTCGCCCCGGGGGGGCAGCCGGGCTCACACTTTCGATGTGACGGTGGCCGACTCCGTGTCGGTATCGGTCATCGTCGATCCCGACGGGTCCGTGGCGGAGCGGACCGAAGGCAACAACGGGCGGGTCGTCGACATGGCGTGCGATCCAGCGGCTTCAGGTCGTTGAAGGTGTGGAGCACGAAAGCGCCGCGACGGCGAGGAACATCACGGCGCGGTCCCCACCCCACCTGACGGAAGGTGCGCGCCCTCGGCGCGCCGAAGGGCGTGGTCCGACACCGGCGCTCTGAGCGCGTCGAGGTCGTGCTGGCCTGGCGTCATTGTCCGACATGGCCTGGTGAGGCGCCGCCGTCTCCGGACCCGACCCACCCGATTCCGTTGGCGGCCTCCAGGTGACCGTGACGAAGAAGTTGTGGAGGCGCGTCGATTCCGTCTAATTCAAGGCTCCGGAAGGGTGCCCGACCCCGCCACGTGGCGGCGCGACATGATCCGAACGGGTACGAGAGATTCAGATATGGAAAACGGAGTCGGAAAGAAGCCATGAACCAAGAACAACTGCACAAGATCCGTGCCGGCGACGGCTTCATCGCGGCTCTCGATCAGAGTGGCGGGAGCACTCCCAAGGCGCTGAAGCTCTACGGTGTCGAGGCCGACACCTATGCCAACGATACGGAGATGTTCGAGCGCATCCACGAGATGCGGTCGCGCATCATCGCGAGCCCCGCGTTCAGCGGCGGCCGCATCATCGGCGCGATTCTCTTCGAGAGGACGATGGACGGCACCATCGAAGGGCGTCAGACGGCGGATTACCTCTGGTCCGTCAAGCAGGTCGTGCCCTTCCTGAAGGTGGACAAGGGACTGGCAGACGAGGCCCGCGGCGTTCAGATGATGAAGCCCATGCCCGACCTGGGAGACCTGATGGCCAGGGGCAAGGACAAGGGCGTGTTCGGCACCAAGATGCGCTCGTTCATCAGGCAGGCGGACGAAGGCGGTGTGGCCGCGATCGTGGATCAGCAGTTCGAGATCGGGGCTCAGATTCTGGCGCAGGGACTGATGCCGATCCTCGAACCCGAGGTGGATATCCGAAGCCCGGAAAAGGCCCGGGCCGAAGCGTTGCTCAGAGAAAGGCTCCTGGCCGCCTTGGACGCGCTGGGCTCGGACCAGCAGGTCATGCTCAAGCTGACCCTGCCCACGGAGGACGACTTCTACCGCGTGTGCGTCGACCATCCGCGCGTGCTCAAGGTGGTGGCTCTGTCCGGCGGCTACAGTCGGCGGGAGGCCAATGAGCTGCTCGCCCGGAACCCCGGTGTGGTCGCGAGCTTCTCGCGTGCCTTGTCCGAGGGCCTGACCGCCCAACAGAGCGACGAGGAGTTCAACTCGGCCCTCGATGCCAGCGTGCAGAGCATCTACGAGGCGTCGGTGGCCTGAAGCCGGCGGAGGACAGACGAGTCGGCGTTCTCGTGCCCGAGCGGGGCGGCGGTTCTGCAGACCCGCGCGCCGGACTAGATTCCATTCCGCTCGGCCCTGCCGGGCCTCGACACGCTTGAATCGGAGGGCCGAAGCGCCCTCTCAGGAGTCCTTCATGTCGCCTTGCATTCGGTCCATCGATGCCCTGGAGATCCTCGACTCCAGAGGCAACCCCACCGTCCGCGTCCGCGTTGTCCTCGACGACGGAGTCACTGCGACCTCGTCCGTACCCTCCGGCGCCTCCACCGGCGAGAACGAGGCGGTGGAGCTGCGCGACGGAGACCCGGCTCGATACGGGGGCAAGGGCGTTCTCCAGGCGGTGGAGAACGTGAAACGGGTCATCGCCCCGGCGCTGGTGGGACGGGATGCCAGGGCCCAGGCGGAGCTGGACGGGGCCATGATCGAGCTGGATGGCACCGAGAACAAGGCGAAGCTGGGTGCCAACGCGATCCTGGGGGTCTCCCAGGCTGTGGCGCGGGCCGCTGCTCAGAGCTGTGGGCTCCCGCTGTATGCCTATCTGGGAGGCTCCGGCGCCGTCCACGTGCCGGTCCCCATGATGAACGTCCTCAACGGTGGCAAGCACGCGGACTCGGGGCTGGATTTCCAGGAGTTCATGATCTTCCCGGTGGGCGCGCCAACCTTCGCCGAGGCTCTGCGCTATGGCGCGGAGACGTTCCACGCTTTGAAGAAGCTTCTGGCGCGCAAGGGATACGCTACGAGCGTGGGCGACGAGGGCGGCTTCGCCCCGCAGGTGAAGCGCAACGACGAGGCGTGCGACCTCATCCTGGAGGCCATCGAGGCGGCCGGCTATCGTCCGGGCCAAGACATCGCCATCGCCCTGGATCCGGCGGCCAGCTCGTTCTACGAGGACGGCCTTTATCGGCTCACCCGGAGCGGCCAGGGGGACAAGACCTCCTCGCAGATGACGGCGCTCTTCCAGGAATGGGTGGAGAAGTACCCTATCGTTTCCATCGAGGACGGCCTGGCAGAGAACGACTGGGACGGGTTCCGTGAGCATACCGCGGTCCTGGGCGACCGCGTCCAGATCGTCGGTGACGACATCCTCGTGACGAACACGCGCTTCATCGAGCGAGCCATCGAGGAGAAGTCCTGCAACGCCGCGCTCATCAAGCTGAACCAGATCGGGACCGTGACCGAGACGGTGGCGGCGATCCACATGTGCCGCCGGGCGGGGTGGGGCTTCGTCATCTCCCACCGGTCCGGAGAGACCGAGGACACCTTCATGGCCGACTTCGCGGTGGCCATGGGCGGGGGCCAGATCAAGACGGGCTCCGCCTGCCGCTCGGAACGGATCGCGAAGTACAACCGACTCCTGGAAATCGAGCGCGAGCTGGGCGGAGCGGCGGTGTTCGGCCGCTGACGGTGCTCACGCCACCGCCGATCCCGCGCTGACAAAGGCGGGGCGGACGCCACTGGGGCTGTCAGCGCTCTGCCCCGGTTTCGGCGGCGATCTGAAGATCCGTCACCGGCCCTCTCGGGACAAACGCTGCAGTTCGCCCAAGCCTTCATCGAGCTCGCGACGGCGGTCGTCTCCGGCGGCACGGGTCGCTTTGCGTAGGGCCGCCGCTCGGCCGACCCCATCCAAGAGTCCCTCCGTCCCGACGAACGTCCACAACCGGAGCTCAGCCGCGAAAGCGCGAGCGGTCTCCCGCGCCCGGTAGAGGAGGTCGCCTCGAACCTGGCCAGCTCCCATGTCGAGGGCGCGCTCCGCCGGCCTGGGCACCTTCCTCCGGATCCACGCGCGATATGCCCTCCGAGGCAGGAGCCCAACCAACAGATCCACGTCAGGCGGGGCGTCACCCCTTCGACCCGACGATAGAAGCTCCCTGACTCCTTCAAGGCCTCGATGCGAGGCTCTTCCGGGAGCTCGACGCCGAACGCCTCCCGGATCCACGCCGAGGTTTCACGCCGGGCCTGCAGGAGGTCGTCGGACGCCCTTCCCATCTCCTCAAGGAGACCTTCCACGATCCCCGGGCCGTTGCGGCTCCACCAGGCGTCCAGGGCGGCCCATGTCTCCTCGGCGAGCGCATGGTCGAAGCGGGTCGCCACCGCCGCGTTCGACTCCGCCGGCCGCGCCGTCCCTATCGTATCGAGCAGAACGTCCGCCAGGTGCCGGGACCGTGACCTCGCGTGGACGAGCATCTCGTCGCCCGAGCGTCCCACGATGCCGTCGACCGCGGCCATGACGGCCCTGGCCGCCCGCTCGGCTCGCCGCTCCAGAGACTCGAGGGTCTCGTGCAACCCCTCGATCGAGACGGTGGGCCCGACCTCTGCCCCGACTTCTCAAGACCAGGGTCCAGCGTGCCGTCCGCACCATGCCCGTCGTGGTAGCCACGGGTGCTAGGCCGACCGGAAGGAGCACGCTGGTCTCAGGTCCATGACGCGACGAGAGCTACCGGTTTCCCTCCGTCGAGTAGGCTGACCCGAACGGATCGCGCGATCTGAGTCGATAGCTGCGTCCGGGCCTCAACGACCGGTATCCAGCGCCCGGAGCAGGCTGCGGGGATCCACGCTCGTGGTGCCGTAGCGCACCACCCAGTGGAGATGCGGGCCCGTCACCCGACCTGTGGCCCCGACGAGGCCGATGGGCGTGCCCGCCTCCACCGTATCCCCCTCCTCGACGAGCTGCTCGCTCAGGTGGAAGTATCCGCTGATGAGGCCGGCGCCGTGGTTCACGTAAACGATGTTGCCCGCCAACAGGAAGCGGTCCACCAGCGCGACCACACCCCGCGCGGCCGCAGCCACCGTGTCGCCGGGATCGCCGTCGAGGTCGAGGCCCAGGTGTCGGCTGGAGACCTGACCATTGAAGATGCGCCCGTCGCCGAACCCCCCCGTGATCCGATCGTCCCTCGGGAGTACGCCGTGGTTCGTCCAGAGTCGGTCCGTCCGCTCCGCCTCGAGTGAGACCGCTCGGGCCTTGGCCTGGTCTCCGGCCAGCCGGGCGCGGTTCTCCTCACTCAGAGGTGAGCCGAGCTCGGGCGCCACCGTGAGCTCCTCGTGGTGGAAGGACCGGGCCGCCACGGGGACGGAAGCCGTGAGGGAGCGGGTGGACCCGGAGGCGGGGTGGAGGACGAGGACCACCGCCACGCTGTCCGATGCGTCCACAGGTACGGGCGCCAGCGACTCCAGGGCGCCGCCGTCCACCGCGTAGAAGTGGAGGGCCTCTCCGCCGGCCCGTCCGGTCACAGCCTCCAGCGCAGTGCCGGGCGCGGGTGTCACGCGCAGGACGATGAGCGTTCCCTCGGCAGGCCGCTCGGGGCGCCAGGTCAGAATGGCAGGGGCCGGAACCGTGTCGCCGATCTGGGCCGCCGCCACCGACGAAGTCCGCCCGGCAGGCTCGAGGCCGGCGCCGGTGGAGACCGCGCCCAGCGGTGGCACGGACC
Organism: uncultured Gemmatimonadaceae bacterium; assembly: GCA_964591135.1. Taxonomy (GTDB): domain Bacteria; phylum Gemmatimonadota; class Gemmatimonadetes; order Longimicrobiales; family Gaopeijiaceae; genus SZUA-318. Next base: position 21,900 of record CAZPZU010000089.1, read on the forward strand.
CCGCCAGGACGACGACGACCCCGGCTCGCGAGAGGCGCCGGGTCCGGGCGGGGGCCTGCATCACGGCTCGTACCATCGCGCGGCTACCCCGCCAGCTCCTTCAATGTCTCGGTGATCAGCTCCCAGAACCGCCCGACGGAGTCCACCTTCACCCGCTCGCCGGGAGAATGGGGGAACTCGATCTGCGGCCCGATGGAGATCATGTCCATCCCCGGGACCATCTCGCCGATCAGCCCGCATTCCAGGCCCGCGTGGATGGCCTCCACGTGCGGCTCGGCGCCCAGGACCCGCTCGTGCACGGAGCGGACGACATCGAGGAGCCTCGAGTCCAGGTCGGGCTTCCACCCCGGGTAGCCGTCGTGATGGTCCACCTCGGCGCCGGCCAGCGCCGCCACCGCCTCGA
>CAZPZU010000090.1:0-22192 GCA_964591135.1 uncultured Gemmatimonadaceae bacterium
GAAGGGGCTGGTCGTGCTGGCGACGCTGACCATCGTCGCCCCTCTGCTCGGCTTCCTGGGGACCGTGATCGGGATGATCCTGGCCTTCCAGTCCATCGAGGCGGCGGGCGAGGTGGAGGCCACGCTGGTGGCGGGCGGGATCAAGGTCGCGCTGTACACGACCGCGTTCGGTCTGATGATCGCGATTCCGGTGTCGGTGGGACACAACTACTTCGTCTCCCGCATCGACGCCCTGGTCATCGACATGGAGGAATCCGCCCAGAAGATGGTCGACACCCTCCACGCCATTCAGATGGGCCGCGCAGCGGACTGAACCGCGTCACGCCATCGGTCCTGGAGAGGGCCGCTCCCACGAGCTGGGAGCGGCCCTTTCGCGTGTCCCCCCCTGGCGCGAATACAAATGTTTATGCATGGATAGAGGGCACAGCCCGAAGAACCCGAGCCCCCCTCCGTGTTGAACCCACGAATCCTGCTCTCCCTGGTGGGAGCCACCGCCCTCGTTCTGTCCGCGCGCTCGGCTCCGGGCCGGGACCTGCTGTCACCCCCGGTCCTCTCTCCGATCGACTCCGCCCGCGAGGAGCTGCACGCGGGCCGCTACTGGCATGCCGCGCGTATTCTGCGTGCTTCCGGGGTGGATCGGCGAGACGCCGGCCGAACCCTCCTCCTGGCGCGGGCGGACGCGGGCTGGCGGAACTGGCCGTCGGTGAGGGCATTGCTCGAGGGTGCGCGCTGGCTCGACCAAGCGGACGGTGGCGAAGGTTGGCTGCTGCTCGGACGCGCCACGGAGGAAGCACGCGACTGGGACGGGGCCGCGCAGGCCTACCGCTCCTATCTCGCCGTGGGGGATGAGGACGACGCCAACAGGGTGACGGCCGTCGCCCGACTCGCTCGAGCGGAGGCGAGCGCGGGCCGGGTGGGGGACGCCCTCACGGTGCTGGACGGGCTGCCGGCGCGGGCGGCGGCTGTGCGCAGCTGGATGGCGGTCGAGCTGGCGAACCGCGCGTCCGAGCTCGGCGACACCGTTGCCGTGGTGGCGCTCCTCGACCGGGTCGGCGACGGAGGAGCCAGCGACGCGGTGTGGGACATGCTTCCCCGGGCCCGCCTGGCGGCGGGCGACTCGACGGGGGCCGAGCGGGGCTACCGAGCCGTGGCGGCGACCACGGGTGCGCACCGGTCGGAGGCCATGGCCGAAACGGGGCGGCTGGCGCTGGCGCGGGGTGACAGCGCCGCCGCCGCGCTCCTCTTCAAGGCGGCGCTGGACGACGCTCCGCCGTCCAGCGCCGCGCGGGCCGCAGCCGGCCTGGTCCGGATCGGGGGGGCCGATCTGCACCTCACGCTGCGCCTGGCCGCGCTCCTCGACCGTGCTGGTGACGGCTCTGCCGCGCTGGCGGCCTACGACCGGGCCGCGCGGTTGACGGCGGTCGCAGGGGCGAAGATGGCCGATGGCACGCGACTCGCCCGCGCCCGCCTCATGTCGACGATCCGGACTCGGCAAGGCGAGGCGATCGAGGAGTTCCGGGCCATTCGCGCCGAGACGACCGACGAGCGCATCGGCGCGCGCAACCTCGCGACCTGGGCAGGGGTCCGCGACCGTCAGGGGCGAGCCGGCGACGTGACCACGCTGCGGAAGTGGCTCATCGCCGAGTATCCGGCGAGCCCCGAAGCCGCGGAGGTGCGCTGGGAGCGGGGCAACGCGGCGCAGAGCCGCGGCGACCTCGCCGGGGCGCTCGCGGAATACGCCGCCCTGGGCCGGGACGCGCCGAATCTGGGTCGTGCCGGAGAGGCCCGCATGCGCACCGGGCAGATCCGCCTGGGCCGCGGTGATCTCGAGGGTGCCGCCGCGACCTTCGAGGCCTACCTCCGGGACTTCCCGACGGGGCGTCGGTGGGACGAGGCTTCGTACTGGGCCGCACGCATCCGACTCCAGCTGGGGGATACGTCCGCGGCACGTACCCGCATCGCGCGCATCCGGCTGGAGGAGCCCGTATCCTACTACGCCGTCATGGGGGCGAAGCTCCTCGGAGAGCCCTACGACGTGGATCTTCCGTGGGGCGAGGTCCCGGTGGAGCCGGACTGGCTCACGGCCGGACTCGCACGGATGGATCTCCTCGTCGACGCGGGGCTGGAGCAAGGCGCGGAGCGTGAGGAGAACCGTCTGGAGGCGAGGGCGGCGGGTGTTCCAGCGGTGCAGCTTCGCCTTGCCGAGGCATTGATCGATCGAGGGCGGAGCATCGAGGGCATCAACATCGGGTGGGCCCTTCGCGGCGAGGGTCGCCCCTGGGATCGCCGGCTGCTGCGTGTGGTCTACCCCTTTCCCTACCGGGAGCTGGTGGTGCGCGAGGCCGAGGAGTGGGGTCTCGATCCGATTCTGCTGGCGGCGTTGATCCGACAGGAGTCGGCGTTCGAGGCCGACATCCGAAGTGGCGCGGGTGCCGTCGGGCTGATGCAGGTGATGCCGCCCACGGGACGCCAGTTGGCCATGACGTACGGGCCCGAGGATTTCCAGGAGAACAGCCTGACGACGCCCGAGGTCAACCTGCATCTGGGGGCTGCCTTCTTCGTGGACATGGATCGCCGATACGGTGGAGACCTCCCCCTGGTGCTCTCGGCCTATAACGCGGGCCCCACCCGGGCGACCCGTTGGCGGCGATATCCGGAGGCGTCCGACCCCGAGCGCTTCGTGGAGCGGATCCCCTTCGAGGAAACCCGCGGCTACGTGAAGAACGTCCGGCGCAACCTGGGTGTCTATCAGGCCCTCTACGGGCCCCAGTAGAAGGGGCGGATCCGGTGCCCCAGCGCCGGGCGCACCAGTGCGCCGCCGCCACGACTCGCCCGCTACGGCTTCTTCCTTGCGTCCGCGCCGGGCCTTCGCCAAGGTTGTCCAGGCCGCCGCACCGAGCGGGCGGCCTTCCGTGACTCAGCCGGAGGTGAGGGCATGAAAGGGACCGTGAAATGGTTCAACGACTCGAAAGGATACGGCTTCATCCAGCACTCCGCGGGTGACGACGTATTCGTCCACTTCTCTGCCATCGTCGGCGAGGGCTTTCGAACGCTTGCCGAGGGCGAACAGGTGGAGTTCGAGGTTCGGGACGGTGAGCGCGGCCCCCAGGCCACGAACGTCGTTCGGGCCTGAAGAACAACCTGCACGGAATAGAGGCGCTCCGCGGCCGTACGGCTGCGGAGCGCCTTTCACGCCCGGCCCCAGGATCCGTTGGACATTCCCGAGAAGACCGCCCCCCGCATCTTCCTGATCGACGCGTACGCGCTCATCTACCGCGCCTACTTCGCGTTCATCAACCGCCCCCTCACCAACACGCGGGGAGAGAACACCTCGGCTCCGTTCGGCTTCACGCAGTTCCTCCTGGACATCCGCGAGAAGTTCGCCCCCGACTACCTGGCGGTGGTGTTCGACGCCGGTGACTCCTTCCGCGAGGAGATCTATCCGGACTACAAGGCCACGCGGGCGAAGATGCCCGACGACCTGCGCGCGAGCCTGGGGCGGGTGCGCGAGATCGTCTCCGGGTTCAACGACGCGGTGGTGGAGCTGGAGGGATACGAGGCCGACGACGTGATCGGGACGCTCGCAGTCGAGGCGCGCGAAGCCGGGCTGGAGGCGGTGATCGTATCGGGCGACAAGGATCTCTATCAGCTCGTGGGTCCCGGCATCCACCTGATGAACCCCGGTCGGGGTGGCGCGGCCGGCGTCGCGGCCGAGTGGGTGGACCAGAGCAACGCCTCCGAGAAGTTCGGGATCCCCCCTTCCCAGGTCGCGGACTACCTGGCTCTGGTCGGCGACTCTTCGGACAACGTCCCCGGCGCGCCCGGCATCGGCCCGAAGACCGCGGTGGCGCTCCTTCGGGAGTTCGGCTCGCTCGAGGCCATGCTCGGGAGGACCGAAGACGTGACGCCTCCGCGAGCACGGAAGTCCCTCGAGGAGAACGCGCACCAGGTGCGTCTGTCGCGCAGGCTGGTCACGGTCATGACGGATCTGGCCATCGAGCTCGACCTCGAAGAATGGCGCGTGCACGAGCCGGACGCCGCGCGGTTGCGGGACGTCTTCGTGGAGCTCGAGTTCCGACGGTGGGCGGAGCGGTTCGCCGCGGAAGCGGCGGAGACCGGCCGGCCGGATGCCGCCGTGGAGGGCGAGGCGGGGGGCGAGCCGGTCTACCGGGTGGTCGGCGATCCCTCCGAGCTGGACGCCGTCGTGGACGCCGCGCGCCGGACGGGGCGGGTGGCGCTCACGGTCGAAGCCTCGGAGCCCGACCCGCTCCGGGGCGAGGTGGTGGGGCTTTCGCTGGCCCTGGAGCCCGGCACTGCCTGGTACGTGCCCCTCGGCCACGTCGCACCCTTCGCCCTCACTTTCGAGGGCGAGCAGGAGGGCGAAGCGCGTAACCTGCCGCCGCTGGGTTCACCCAAGATGAAGGGACTGCGCGGCCTGCTCGAGGAACCGGCGGTGGCCAAGGTGGGCCACGACCTCAAGCGGTCGGCGCTGGCGCTGTCCCGCACGGGCGTCACGCTGCGGGGCGAGGCGTTCGACACCATGATCGCGAGCTACGTGCTCGACCCCGGTCGGCGGGGGCACGGACTCGATTTCCTGGTGCTCGAGCTCTTCGCGCTGAAGACGATCTCGCTGGCGGAGGTGGTCGGGAACGCGCGGAGCAGGGTGCCGTTCGCGGAGGCACCCGTGGATCGCATCCGCGACTACGTATGCCAGCGCGCGGACTTCGCGCTTCGCCTCGAGGAGCGGTTCACCACGGAACTCGAGGAGGGGTCCCTCACCGACCTAATGCGGGGCCTGGAGATGCCCCTCATGCCGGTGCTCACCCGGATGGAGCTCGCGGGCATCGCGATCGACGAGGTGTTCTTCGGCGGGATGCGCGACCGGCTCAAGCGCGAGCTCGAGCAGATCCAGGAGGAGATCTTCAAGGTGGCGGGTGGCGAGTTCAACCTGAACTCCACGCCGCAGCTGCGCGAGATCCTCTTCGAGAAGCTGGATCTGCCGGTCCTGAAGAAGACCAAGACCGGCGCGAGCACCGATGCCTCCGTGCTCGAGGAGCTCGCAGCGGAGGGCCACGAAGTCCCGAAGCTGCTCATGGAGTACCGTGAGCTGGAGAAGCTGCGCAGCACCTACGTCGACGCCCTGCCCCTCCTGGTCAACCCGCGAACCGGACGGATCCACACCAGCTTCAACCAGACGGTGGCCGCCACCGGGAGGTTGTCGTCGAGCGACCCCAACCTCCAGAACATCCCCATCCGAACCCCGCTTGGAAGGGAGATCCGGAAGGGGTTCGTCGCCGACCGCGGGTGTGTGTTCCTCGGGGTGGACTACTCGCAGATCGAGCTGCGCATCCTGGCGCATTTCTCCGGCGACGAGGCGTTCGTGACCGCGTTCACGAAGGGCGTGGACGTGCACAAGCAGACCGCGTCGGTGATCTTCGACGTGCCGATCGAGGCCGTGACGCCGGCGATGCGCGCCCAGGCCAAGACCGTGAACTTCGCGACGCTCTACGGTCAGGGGCCCTTCTCGCTGGCGCGGCAGCTCGGCATCAGCCGCGACGAGGCTCGGCGCTTCATCGACACGTACTTCGAACGGTTCGCGGGCGTGCGCGCCTACCTCGACGAACAGGTGGAGAAGGCTCGCGAGCTCGGCTACGTCGAGACGCTGCTGGGACGCCGGCGGTACGTGCCGGAGCTGCGCTCGCGCAACTGGAACGTGCGCCAGTTCGGCGAGCGCGTGGCGCAGAACACGCCCATCCAGGGCACCGCCGCGGACATGATCAAGCGCGCGATGATCGACGTGCAACGGGCGCTCGACGAACGGGGCGGCGACGCGCGGCTGCTCCTCCAGGTGCACGACGAGCTTCTGCTCGAGGTGCCCGAGGGGGAACTGGACGAGGTGCGCACGTTGGTGGTTGGGCGGATGGAGGGAGCGATGGAGCTGAAGGTTCCGCTCGTGGCGGAGTCGGGAATGGGCGCCAACTGGTACGAGTGCAAGGGGTGAGGGGAACCCTCTCTCACCCTTCGGGGGTTTTCTGCACGGCCGGGTAGGATCGCTGGACTTGCTCGTCACCCACTTCGTCGGAGGGAAGGATGGGACTCGCACGCTTCATGGCGTCCGCGGCCGGCAGGCTGATCCGCATCGTGGTCGGCGTAGTGCTGATCTACTTCGGCCTCGCGGTCGTCAAGGGCACCGGAGGGTGGGTGCTGGCCGTGATCGGACTGGTTCCCGTGGCGGCGGGAGGGTTGAACTTCTGTCTGCTTGCTTCGTTCATCAAGGCTCCGTTCTGGGGGAAGGACCTGCCGAAGGGCGCCTGAACGCCGGCGGTTCCGGGCATCCCGGAGCGCGCGCGGCCGAGGTCGCGGCGGAGTCCCCTTCGAGTATTCGGCTGCCCAACGCCCCCGACGATCCTCCGGGTGCCACGCGCCGGCTGGTACGCCGGCGAAGGGTCAACATTCGGAGGAGGCAGTCCCCATGAGCCGGTCGGTGAACAAGATCATCCTGGTGGGCAACGTCGGACGTGATCCCGACATCCAGCAGACGAAGAACGGGACGAAGGTGGCCCACCTGTCGCTCGCGACGAACCGGCACGTTCCGGCGGGGTCGGATGGCCAGGAGCGGACCGACTGGCATCGGCTCACCCTGTGGAATCGCCTGGCGCAGTTTGCCGAGGACTACGTCAAGATGGGCGACCGGATCTACGTCGAGGGACGGGTCGAGTACGACTCGTACGAGCGCGACGGCATCTCGATCCCGACGGCGGACGTGAGCGTCAAGGAGATCGTGCTGCTGTCGTCGAAGGCCGGCTCGGCGGACGAGGAGCTCGACGAGGCCGCCTGACGAGCCGGCACGCGCACGCCAACCGGGCCGGGGTGGTCCGACGGATCACCCCGCGCTCCGGCTCGGCTCACAGCCACGGGCGGAAGCGGGGGTCCACGGAGAAGATCACCTCCCACAAACCGCCCGGGCCGAGGCCGCGCGCGACGTCGAGTCGGATCACGTCCCAGCCGAGCGACACCCCGGCGCCGACGGACGCTCGGACGCCGCCGCTGTCGTGCGCGCCTTCCCAGCCGTCCGGGAGGGACGCGGAGGCGAAGGTGGTGGCGCCGAGGGCGGCGGTCGCACGGATTCCCACCCACGGCTGGAGGAGGGGGTGGGTACCTTCGACGCGCGCGAGCCAGAAGCCCCGGCCGACGAACTCCCTGAAGGGGAAGCCCGGCAGCGTGCCGCGTCCGCCGAGGAGAAAGAGCTCCTGAACGGGCGTTTCGGCCGTGGCGGCCCCGGCCGAAACATCCGCGCGCACGCTCCAGGCGTCTCCGGGCCGATCGAGGGTCCACCGGTCGCGGAGCACTGCCGAGGCGAAGGTGCGCGCACCGAGCCGGGCGAGGGTCAGATCGAGGCTTCCGCTTCCCGCGCCGGGGAGCGGAAAGGGCGCGCGGGCGTCGATGGCGGCGAGGTTACCCTCGCTGATGGGGCGGACGGGCGGGAAACCCCTCCCCGCGAGCACGTCGCTCGCCGAGGCCTGCCGCTCCCACCGAAACGCGACCGACGGACCTGCTCCGGGGCGTGACCCACGGAGGGTGAGGCGGGCACCGCGGGCGAACCAGGGATCGAGCCAGTCCTGGCTCGCGAAGGTGGCGCCCAACGACCGGATCAGCGGAGCGGCGGCCTCGAACGGGCCGAGGTCGCCGAGGCGGTCCCAATAGGCCTCGAGGACCGGGACGACGCGGGCGGGAGCACCCTGCAGCGTGACCGACCCGCTGGGTTTCTCGCGCCCGAAGGCATACCCGCCCGACGTACGCATCTGGACCGAGGGAAGGGGCCGTAGGTCGATCCCGGCGCCCGCGAACACACCCTCGGCCCGGTCGTAGCGGAGCCCATCGGAGAACGAATGGAAGTACAGGCGCACCGGGGCGAGACCGCTGAGCGCGCGATCGGTCACGATCCGCCGCGCCTCCGCTCGGATCTCCTCGAGGCTCGGTGTGGGCGCGAGCCCGTCCTGCTCGAGGTCGTCGAAGAGGCCGCGCTCGAACGGGAAGGCTCGCCGGTCGGGCTCGGGGGCCGCCGTGACGCCCCGCCCTGCGAACAGCTGAGGCGGGAGCTGGGGATTGAAGACATAGGGGCCGATCTCGAATCGGCCCCGGATGATGCTACCGACCAGAAAGTCCAACTGCGGGATCTCCCGGCGCAGCTCGACCTCCTGGCGGTACGGCAGCCAGTGGCGGCCCATCCACAACGCGTTGTCGAGAGAGATCCTGATGTAGTCGAGGTACGGGTCGACGTACGAGGACGGGGTGAACGTGAAGCTCATCCGGACGATCGCGGCCGTCGTGCGATCGAGGAAAATCGATCCGATGTAGCCCGGCGCGCCCGGATCCCTGGGTCGCACGCGGATCTCGTAGACCTTGACCTCCTCGGTCCCCCCGCCGTAGCGGATGCTCAACGAGTCGGCGAGGCGGTAGTCGTATGCCGAGTCCGCTCCCGGCGCCAGCGGGTGAAGGACATCGGAAACCTCGTCTCCGTCCCCGATGCGGATGCGATCGCCGAAGTCGTCCTGCACGACCGTGAGGTGGTCGAGGTGGTAGTGGATGTTGGTCGGCAGGACCTTCTTGTCCCGGAGCCCTACGATGCGCTGGCGCGTCTTGTCGGGGGCCTGCCAGAAGACCTGCAGCGCGATCTGGTCGGCCTTGACGAGCGTGCGCTCGCCGGAGTCGGGGCGATCGAAGAAGAAGTAGACGTAGCCACGCGCGTCCGCCTGGTAGGCGCGAAACGCCGTGTCCACAACCGCCGAGTGTCGCTCCACGCGGGCGCGCTCGACCAGATCCATCACCGACGTCCCGTTCCACACAGGCTCCTGCGCGTGCGCGGAGGTGGCCCCAGCGAACAGCCACAGGAGAAGCAAGGTGGTGAGCGGGGTGCTCGGGCCGGAATCTCGGCGGGTCAACGGGTTCTCGGTGGGGCTGGCGGACGGGTTTCCCGGGCCACGGGTGGTCCAGGGTGGTACGCCCGCGCGGCGAAGGCGGTTCCTCCGATGAAGAGGGCCCCATCCGTGGTCGGACGGGGCCCCTGTATCCTCGATGGCGCGCGCGTCGGAAGACACGCGCCGGCGTCAGGCCGTCAGTTGGCGTTCCAGAAGCCGGAAAGCGATTCGCCGTGCGGGCTCTCGCGCAGCTTCTCGAAGGCACGGTTGCGGATCTGGCGGATGCGCTCGCGGGTTACCCCGAGGAGGGACCCGATCTCCTCCAACGTGCGCTCCTCACCGTCGTCCAGGCCGTAGTAGAGGTAGAGGATCTTCCGCTCCCGCTCGGTCAGGTAGCTCTCGAACATCTGCTCGAGGAACTCCCGGCGGGCCATGGCCTCCACGTCCTCTTCGATGTCGCTGCCCTCGGCACCGGCGAAGCGCTCGCCGAAGCTGGAGCTGTCGCGATCACCCCGGTCGATGGGCGCGTCGAGGCTCAGCTCGGAGGCGGCCACACGGCGAAGTGCGCGGATCGTCTCCAGCGGCTCGCCCATCTCGTCCGCGATCTCCTGGTCGGTCGGCGACCGCCCCAGCGTCTGCGTGAGCTGGGTGTCCGTGCGGGCCAGACGTGCGAGGTTGGAGTTCTGGTTCAGGGGGATGCGCACCGAACGCGTCTGTTCGGCCAAAGCCTGCAGCACGGTCTGGCGGATCCACCACACCGCGTAGGAGATGAACTTCACCCCCTTGTCGGGATCGAACTTCTTCACGGCCTTGAGGAGGCCCTCGTTCCCGATACAGACCAGCTCCGCGAGCCCGAGCCCGCGGCCCTGGTACTTCTTCACATAGGAGATGACGAAGCGCAGGTTCGCGGTCACCAGACGCTCCGCTGCCTCCTTGTCACCCTGGCGGGCCCGTCGGGCGAGCTCCCGCTCCTCCCTGGGGTCCTGAATCAGCGGATACTTCTCGACATCCTGCAGGTACTGGTCGAACGAGTCCAGACCACGTGAGGGAGAGAACATCCGTTTGTCAATTCCTCGACTTGCGACCGAAAGGGACCTTGTCGTTGCTACCGACGGGACGTGAGGGCTCCTGGGGGGCGGATCCCTCTCATATGAAGACGGGCGGTCGAACCGGATGATTGAAGATTGCGACCGAACTTATAAAAGCCTGTTTCCACGGTCAAAGGTTTTCTTGGTCGCCTTCGGGAAACATCCTGCGCAATTCCCAGCGAAGACTGACGGTCGGCTTACCCGCCGCCCGCCCCCGGGTTCCGGGCGGGGGGGAGGTCCGTTCGGGTCGCGAGGAACTCGGCGCGCAGGCTCTCGGTTCCCGGGCCATCGAGGCCGAAGTAGAGGTTGGGAGAGGCCGTGCCCGCGAGCTCGACGCGGCGGAAGAAGGCGCTCTCCGACACGCTCGTCGCACGCAGCGAGCCCATGTCCACCTCTCCGATTCCCCCGTGGCGCTGGTAGACGAACAGGGGCGTGTCGCCGCGCACGACGACCCAGCCGACCGCGAAGCGCGGGGCGCGTGGGAGGCGGTGCCCCGCCGCGGGACTCCCGCGGAGACCCCCGCCCGGCGCCATGACGTCGCCCGCCAGCGCGTCCCGCACCCAGCGCGGGAACGCCTGGGGGTCGGTCCACCGGGGATGGCCGAGCGTGCGCCAGGCCTTGGCCCATACCAGTCGAATGGCGAAGGCGAACGCGCGTACCTGGGATCGGGCGAGGTGCAGGGTGGCGGTGATGACGAGCAGGGCCGCCAGGAGTGCCGCCCGGGGAGCATCGAGCAGGAGCACGACCATCCCGATGACCGCCACGTCCTCGAAGAGCGCGATCAGCAGGCGGTTCGGGTGGCGCGCGGAGTCCAGCCACAGGAGCACGCCTCCCCCCGTCCTCGCGGCGTGTGCGACCGACGCGAGGATCCCCGCGAGGGCGGCGCCCGGTACGACGATCGTGAGCGGTTGGCCCTCGAGGAGGAGGAGTGCCAACAGCACCCCGGCCAGCGGCCGGATGATCGCGTGGAATGCGTTCCAGAAGAGGGCGGTCGAGGGTCGGGTCTCGGCCAGGAACTCGAGGAGGTAGAAGCCGCCCACGATGAGGATGACGCCTGGCGCGTCCAGGTCGCCCAGCGCCCCGGGAAGGGTCGCCCACCAACCGGATCCGGTCGCCGCGCCCAGAACCAGGAGCGTCAGGTAGAGGTCCACGCCGGCAGCCAGGGCCAGGGGCGGCAGGATGATGATCTCGGGAGGGACGCCCTCCAGTGCGCTCAAGCGTCCGCCTCCGCAGCCTGCGTGGGAGCACGGAGCACCAGCGCCGCGTTGATCCCTCCGAAGCCGAAGGAATTGGACAGCACCGTTGTGATCGCCTGGGACCGGCCTCGGCCGCTCACGTAGTCCAGGTCGCAACCCTCGCCCGGCTCCTCGAGGTTGAGGGTGGGTGGCGCCCAGCCGTCACGGATGGAGAGGCACGCGACGGCCGCCTCGATCGCGCCGGAAGCGCCGAGCGCATGACCGTAGAAGGGCTTGGTGCCCGAGACCGACGCGTGACTCGCGTGCTCGCCCAGAACCTGCCGGATGGCGAGGCTTTCCACCGAGTCGTTGAGGGGAGTGGACGAGGCGTGCGCGTTCACGTGATCCACGTCCTCGGCGAGAACGCCCGCTGCCCGAAGCGCGAGCCTCATCGCAGCGGCGGCCTTGGCGCCGTCCGGACGAGGCGCGACCATGTGGTGCGCGTCGTTGGTGACGGCGTAGCCGATCACCTCGGCGTACACGCGGGCGCCGCGCGCCCGGGCGTGGGTCGCTTCTTCGAGCACCAGGACGCACGCGCCCTCGCCCATGACGAAACCGTCACGCCCGCGGTCGAACGGTCGGCAGGCGCGCTCCGGATCGTCATTGCGCCGCGTCATCGCGCGCGCGATCGCGAAGGCCCCGAAGCAGAGCGGGGCGAGCGGAGCCTCTACCCCTCCGGCGACCGCGGCGTCCGCCAGCCCGGCCTGGATGAGGCGGAAGGCGTCGCCCACGGCGATCGTCCCCGAAGCGCAGCTCATCGCGTTCGTGGAGTTGGGCCCGCTGAACCCGGTCGCGATCGCGGTCTGACAGCTCGCGGCGCCGCAGTAGGCGCTGGTGACCACGTGCGGATCCACGCTGCGCACACCCTCGCGCAGCAGCTTGCCCACCTGGAGCTCCGCGTAGGCCATCCCTCCCAGGGCGGAGCCCATCTGGACCGCGACACGATCCGGATCCATCTGGTCGGGCGCGAGTGAGGCGTCGCGGAGCGCGAGCTCGGTGGCCGCCCGGGCGAACTGCGCGAAGCGATCGAGGCGCCGCGCCTCCTGGCGATCGAAGAAGTCTCCCGGCTCGAAGTCCTCGACCTGCGCGGCGACGCGGGTGCGGAAGGGGGAAGCGTCGAAACGGCTGATGCGGCGAACCGGGGACACCCCGCCGTGCAGCCCCGTCCAGAACGCGTCCACGCCGATGCCGGACGCGGTGATGGGGCCCAACCCCGTGATGACGACCCGCCGCGGCGTGCCGGCTCCTATGTTCCCTTCACGCCCCAAACCGATGCCTCCGTTCCGACTCCGCCGACACGCCCGCCAGCGTCCGCGCCGCGATGTGGCTGATGAAGCCCGGCCCGATGATCCGCTCGGCGGCGAAGCCGCGGATCAGCGGCCAGGGAGGCCCGTCCCACTCGTGGACGAGGCGCAGGTGGCTGCCACCGTCCGGGAGCTCCGAGACCTCCCAGAGGACATCCATCCCCCGGGTGACGCCCCTCACATGACGATAGCGCACCTGGCGCTTCACCGCGTCGTGCTCCATCTCCGACACCCACCACGTGGGGTAGCGCAGCGGCCCGAAGGGGCGCCATGCGGCCATCTCCACCAGCCCCTGCGCGAAGCCGTCCTTACGCAGGAATCGTACCCATCGGTAGTGGGGGAGAATCCCGGGCCAGCCTTCCACGTCGGCCGCGACCTGGAACGCCACGTCCGGGGTGGCGGAGCAGCGGTGCTCGTCGATGGTGACCAAGGTGCTCCGGAGGGTTGGGGGCAGCGGGCGGGCGACAGCGCCGGGCCCGGACGCTAGACGAGGAGTGCCGAAGCGGCAAGATTCAGCCTCGCGGCGGGCGCGGTCGAGATCGACCGGACAGGATCGGAGGGAGTGGAGTCCCATGAGGCGCTTCGCGTTCGGGGCGGCGCTGGTGTTCACCGTCGTCGGTGCTCCGCCGGCGTCGGCGCAGCAGCGTGATACGGTGCGCACCGACACCATGGTCTTCCGGATCGGGGAGATCCGCGTGCAGGCGAGGCGTCCGGTGACCACGGTCGGGGGAGCGAGCGCGATCGAGGTGACGGTCGACTCGCTCGGGCTCGCCGCCGCGCCGACCGTCGAGGAGGTCCTGCGCGAGATTCCCGCCGTGCACGTGCGCACGAACTCGCGAGGCGAGGCCGAGATCTCGGTGCGGGGCTCCGAGTCCCGGCAGGTCGCCGTCCTGGTGGACGGCATCCCCCTCACGCTGGGATGGGACGCGCGCACGGACGTGTCCGTCCTCCCGGCCGGAGCCACGCACGAGGTCAACCTGATACGCGGTCTTTCGTCGATCCTCCACGGCCCCAACGTGCTCGGGGGTGTCGTCGAGATGAGCGTCGCGCGTGGGACCACCTTCCCCGAGCGGGCCTCGGCCGACTTCAGTGGCGCCTACGACGGGGTGGGTGGATACTCGAGCGCTGCGCACGCCGAGGTCCCCTTCGAGACGGGTGGCGGCCGATGGCTGGTGCGTGCCGGCGCGGGCCTGCGCGACTCCCCGGGGGCGCCGCTCGCCGACGGCGTGAGCGAGCCGGTTCCGACCGGGGAGTCGCTTCGACTCAACACCGACATGAGCAGCGTCGACGGCTTCCTGGCGCTCCGCTACGCGAGGGACGGCGGCAGCTGGTTGAGCCTCGCGGCGTCGACCTTCCGCGCGAACCGGGGGATCGCCGCGGAGCTGGGCGCCGACGAGCCGCGGCTGTGGCGGTACCCGCACATCTCCCGCACGATTGTGGCTACGTCGGTGGGCACCGGCGACCGTGCCACGACCTTCGGACGCGGAGACGTGGAGGCGAGCTTCGGCGTGGACCTCGGCCGCTCCGAGATCCGCTCGTACGCGACGCGGGCCTACGACCAGATCACCGGGACGGAGGACGGGGACGATCGTACGCTGTCGCTGCGCTTGCTGGCCGACCACACCCTGGGTGGCCGCGGCGACCTGCACGCCGCGTTCACGGTGGCCGACATCCACCACGACGCCACCGTGGACGGCGAGCTGAGCGAGTACCAGCAGCGTCTGGGCAGCCTGGGCGCGGAGACCGTCTGGCGGCTCGTCGACGATCACGACGGTGTGATCGAGGCGGTCCGGCTGAGCGTGGGCGGCGCGTTGGACCGTGGGGAGACCCCGCTCACCGGGGGACTACCGTCGCTGGGGACGCTGGACGACTGGGGTGCCCGCCTCGGTCTCACAGCCCTGACGAACGGGGGCAACACGCTCTTCCATGCGGGGGTGAGCCGGCGCGGGCGCTTCCCGGCGTTGCGCGAGACCTACTCCGAGGCCCTCAACCGCTTCGAGCCGAACCCGGATCTCCATCCCGAGCACCTCGTGGCCTTCGAGGGCGGGGTGACCACCCGGCTCGGAGAGGGGGAGCTGCAGCTGGTCGGGTTCCATCACCGCCTGAGCGACGCGATCCGTCGGATCACACTCCCGGATCGACGCCGCAAGCGCGTGAACTCGGATCGGCTCGAGAGCACCGGCGTCGAGGTGCTCGTCGCGCAGACGTGGGGTGGGCTGTCCGTGGGAGGGGACCTGACCCTCCAGGCCGTGAAGCTGATCGACCCCGCGACCGCGTTGTCCACCGAGCCGGAGAACCTCCCCGAGACCGCGGGGAGCGCCTACGTGCGCATCCCGCTCGCCGCGGGCACGACGCTCGGGGCCGAGGCGGACTACACCGGCGCGCAGTACTGCCAGAATCCGAACACGGGGGCCGACGTGAAGCTCGACGGGGGCACGTGGCTCAAGGCCGACGTCGCACGCACCTGGTCGTTGCCGCCTTCGGGCACGGGCTTCCTGACGCGGCTGGAGACGAGGCTGTCGGCCGACAACCTCACCGACACCGCTCTCTACGACCAGTGCGGGCTGCCGCGCCCGGGCAGGCTCCTGCGCTTCCAGATCCGGCTATTCTGACCAGGGGCGCCCGAACCAGACCGACGGACGGAGCAACGTGGCAGGCGGCGCGGCGTCGCCCGTCACCCGGATCACGGCCGGCAGGCCGCCAGACGCGCCGAGGCGGCGGAGCACCCGGCCCCGGAGACGAGGACGCGACATGACGGCCTCCACCCCCCGCTGGACGATCCGGCCCGCGCGCGCTTCGCCAGCCCAGCGGCGGTGGTACGCGGCCAGCGGCGCCCACGACCCGCGCTCGATCGCCGCGTCGACGGCCGGAGCGGCGAGCTCGGCGGTCCGCAGGGCTCGATAGACGCCCTGCCCGGTGAACGGGTCGAAGTAGCCGGCGGCGTCGCCCACGAGCACGGCGCCCGGTGCCCAGCCCCGGCGCACCGGCCAGTCGAACGGTCCCGATGCGTAGGGGCCGTCCTCCAACGTCCAGCGGGCCCCCGGGAGGCGCTCCCTCAGCACGGCTTCCAGGAAGCCGGCAGGGTCCGGTGGGATGCCCTCCTTCGCTCGGGAGGCCGGGCACACCACCGTCACGTTCCAGACCCCACGCCCCACCGGGGCGACACCGAGCGTGATCCCGTCCCGGAGGTCGAGCAGCCCCTGCCCGTCGGGAAGGGCCTCGCCCCGCACGTGCATGGTGAAGGACACCTTCCGCAGGCGTGGACGACGGGCCAGGAGCCCGAGGCTGCGCACGACGACCGAGCGCAGTCCGTCCGCGCCCACCACGATCCGAGGTCGGAGCGCCGCGGGGCGGCTCGGCCCGTCGCCACGCACTTCCACGCGGGGGAGCGATCCGGGACCGTCCGCGGCGGTCACGCCTGTCACGTGGCATCCCTCCACGACGACGACCCCTTCCTTCCGGGCCCGCTGGAGGAGCGCGGCGTCGAGGGCCCGGCGCGGGACACCGAGTCCGCCAAGGCCCTGGCCGAACAGTCCCGACACGTCGGCGCTCCGGGTCCGCAGCCGCCACCCGGAAAGGGGGGCGGGATCCAGGGCGAGCACGTCGTCGAGTGTGCCGAGTCGAGCCAGTGCGGCCACCGCCCCGGGGTTCAGACACTCGCCGCACGGCTTGGGGCGGGGAAAGCGGGCCCGGTCCAGGAGGAGCACCCGGCGGCCGCGCCGGGCCAGGAGCGTGGCGACCGTGCTCCCCGCCGGTCCGCCACCCACCACGACGACCTCCGCGTCCCGGTCGCTCACGTCCGCCCCTCGAGCACGATCCGCCACGGGAAGTGACGGCGCACGCGTGCGTCCCGCAGCCCCGCGCGCCGGCCCACCTCCAGGAGCTCGGGAGCCGTGAAGGAGCGCAGCACGGACAGTGGACCGTCGTTCCGGGTGATGCTGTTGCGCCGCCAGAGGGTGGCCGCGAGCGCGCGCGCTCCCCAGTAGTTGGCCGACACGCGCTCCAGGTCGTTGACGAGCACGAGGCGGCTCGAGACACGCGCCATCTCCCGCACCAGGGCCACCGCATCCTCGTCGGGGAAGTGGTGCAGGGTGAGCGTGCACAGGGACACGTCGAACGAGCGCGTCGCGAAGGGCAGGCGCAGCGCGTCACCCCGCACCACCGGGGTGCCGTCGCCGCCCGCCAGGCGCGCGCTCTGGGGGCTCAGCTCGATGCCGACGCCCCGCCATCGGGCGCCGCGGCGGCGGGCCCACGCGGCCAGCTCGCGCATCGTCCGGCCGTTCCCCGTGCCGACGTCGAGGACGGAGACCCCGGACCCGCGCCGGACCAGCGGACCGAGATGTCGGCACAGCGCCCGCATGCCCCCGAGCCAGCGGTTGACCTGGGCGACCTGCTCGAGGGAATGGGCCAGCTCGGCGGGGTCGTGGTGGGGCCCGTCCAGGATCTCGGGTTCGAGAGACCGCTCGTGCAGGGTGCGCTTCACCGGCGATCGGTGGTGAAGTAGTCGGGGCCGACAGTGAGGCGGCGGCTGCGCTGCAGCTGGGGGTCCTGGAAGCCCACCCGCAGGCCGAGCAGCTCCTGGAGCGTGACCCGGAAGATCGGACCGCGCGTGTTGTCCATCCCGAGGGGGAACGCGAGATCGAGCCGGGCCAGGCCACGCGTGCCCGTGGGAAAGCCGAGGCGGAGCCCGCCGCCGATGGTGCCCTTCCACCCTGAATCGACGCCGTACGGAACCTCCCCGGCCCAGACGCGGCCCGCGTCGGCGAAGAGCGTCAGGCCGAGATCGAAGACGGTCGGGGCGGGCCAGTTGCGGACGAAGTAGCGGTCCTCGACCGTGAGGAGCACCCTGCGGGAGCCGGGGAAGTCCTCCTCCCGGAGACCGCGTACGGATTGCCGGCCGCCCAGCGTGAGTTGGAAGGGCGTGTTCATCGACCACCCTCCTGCGCCCGATACGCGGGCGAAGAAAGTGTGGTCGGGCGTTGTGCGCGAGCGCAGGTATCCGTAAAGGTCCACCTCGCCGATCAGGTCCTGCCAGCCATCCCCGTCTTCGCCGCCGGACAGGATGTCCCGCCCCTCGGCGCCCACGTTGAGGAAGATGTACGACGTGCCGGGGTCGTGAGCGGCGAAGAAGCGCATGCGTGCGTAGAGGTCGTTCGCGCCTTCCAGGCCGGACGCGGACAGGACGTCGATGCTGCGCCCCAGGGTGAGCCCCAGGTCGGTGCCGAGCTGTATGTCCTGGATCCCGGTCAGCGCATCGAGGCCGCGCACGCGGGCGAAGCGGATGTTGCGCTGGCCCAGGAAGAAGTCGACGCGGGTGGTGGACGAGGGATGGACCTGGTGCCGGACGTCGTCCTCGACCCCGGGCGGCGCAGGGGCCGTGTTCGAGAAGTCGTTCTCGCGAGCGATCTCGAGGCTGCCAGGGAAGCCCTCGAAGTCGAGCGTCTCCCTCGAGACGCCCAGGCCGAACATCGTCAGGTTACCGGGCCGCCCGAGCCGCCCCGCCACCGAGAGCTCCACCCGTTCGTCCAGGTTGGGCAGCAGAACGTGGCTGTAGGGCAGTGCGGGATCGCTCACGACGTAGGGGAAGAGCTCGTCGCGGCGGCTGTACGCCTGGCGAAGCGCCAGCCGCCCCACCTCCCCGACGAACGGGTAGGCCACCTGCTCCTGGAGGAACGTTCCCGACCGGGTGCGCCCGGCGCTCACCGAGGCGTCCGTCCGCGTGTGGAACAGGCGCGGCAGCCCCACACGACCCCCGATGTCCTGCCGCTCCTTGCGTTGCCGGTAGAAGACGGACGCCTGGATGCCTTGCCCCACGAGGTTCTCCTCTGAGAGCTCGAGCGCCTCGAGTTGGAGGCCGCTGTCGAACGACAGGCCGAGGTCCACCCGCGTGGTCCACTCGTCCTGGGTGTCCACCACGACGTGCTTGTTGCCGTCGGGCTGATCCACCGGATAGACGTCCGCGCGGGCGAGGAAGGAGTAGTTGCGCAGGATCCGGCCCGACTCCTCGATCAGGAGGTGGTCGTAGCAGTCGCCGACGTGGAAGAGCAGCTCCCTCCGGACGAAGCTCTCCCGCGTCTTCACGTGCAGGGCGTTGGCGGTGCCGTACACCCACCCCAGCAGGCCCCCGTCGTGCACCTGACCGACGTCGTAGATCGAGTGGGTGTCGACGAAGATGGCGGTGATCCTGCCCTCGGGGCACGCCGAGAGGGTGTCCAACGTCGCCGACTGCCCGGCCGCGCCGTCCGGAATCAGGGCGCGGGCCGCCGCCACCAGGCAGGCGACCACGGGCCGGACCCTCGCTGGGTTCAGGCGGGCTCGGATGGCGTCCTCCGGGGCTTCCGGGACCGGCGTGGAGAATCAGCTAATCTAGGACCGGGAGGGAGGTTTGACATGGGCTCCCAGGCTTCTCTAACGTCCATTCCCCATTCCAGCTTCGGAGTCCAATCGCCATGGCGAATCGCCGCAAGGACGCCCTCGAATACCACACGCAGGGACGTCCCGGAAAAATAGAGGTCGTCGCCACCAAGCCGGTGGCCACCGCACGTGACCTTTCCCTCGCGTACTCGCCCGGTGTGGCCGAGCCGTGCCGCGAGATCGAAAAGAATCCCGAGGACGTCTTCAAGTACACCGCGCGCGGCAATCTGGTCGCGGTGGTGTCGAACGGCACGGCAGTGCTCGGCCTCGGCAACATCGGGCCGCTCGCCGCCAAGCCGGTGATGGAGGGGAAGGGGGTCCTCTTCAAGCGCTTCGCCGGCATCGACGTCTTCGACATCGAGGTGGGGTCGGAGGACCCGGACGAAGTCATCCGGTTCTGCCAGCTCCTCGAGCCGACGGTCGGAGGCATCAACCTGGAGGACATCAGCGCGCCCGCGTGCTTCGTCATCGAGCGTACGCTCAGGGAGACCATGGACATCCCGGTCTTCCACGACGACCAGCACGGCACGGCGATCATCGCGGCCGCCGCGCTGCTGAACGCGCTCGACCTCATCGGCAAGAAGATCGAGGACGTGAAGGTCGTGTTCAGCGGGGCCGGCGCCTCGGCTCTGTCCACCGCGGACCACTTCCAGCGCCTGGGCGTCCCGCGCGAGCACATCGTCATCTCCGACTCCAAGGGCGTGATCTACGAGGGTCGCACCGCGGGGATGAACGAGTACAAGGCCCATTACGCCGTGAAGACCGACGCCCGCACGCTGGCGGACGCGATGAACGGCGCGGACGTCTTCGTGGGACTGTCGATGAAGGGGGTGGTCACGAAGGAGATGGTCGCCTCCATGGCCGACGACCCGGTCATCTTCGCCCTGGCGAACCCCGACCCGGAGATCCTGCCGGAGGAGGTCGCCGAGGTGCGCGACGACGCCATCATGGCGACGGGGCGCTCGGACTATCCGAACCAGGTGAACAACGTCCTGGGCTTTCCCTTCATCTTCCGGGGTGCGCTCGATGTGCGGGCGCGCGGGGTGAACCCGGAGATGATGCTCGCGGCCACCCATGCGCTCGCCCAGCTGGCACGCGAGGAGGTTCCGGACACCGTGCGGGGCGCCTACGACGGCTCGGACATCAGGTTCGGCCGTGATTACCTCATCCCGAAGCCCTTCGACCACCGCGTCCTCTTCTACGTCGCGCCCGCCGTCGCGAAGGCCGCGATGGAGACGGGTCTCGCCCGCACGCCGGTGAACCTGGACGAGTACGTCGACCGGCTCCGTGCCAGCCTCGGGCCCGGCCGCGAGGTCATGCGCTGGATGACAAATCGCGCCCGCCGGCACCCCGCCCGCATCGTCTTCCCCGAGGGCCACAACGACACGATCCTCCGCGCCGCGGCGCAGATGGTAGAGGAGGGCGTGGCGGTGCCGATCCTGATCGGCCGTCCGCCCCGCGTGGAGGAAAAGGCGCACCTGCTCGGGGTCAAGCTCGACGGTATCGAGATCGTCTACGCCGCCGAGCTGGAGTCGAAGCGCCACGCATACGCGGAGAAGCTGTTCCAGCAGCGCGGTCGCAAGGGGCTCACGCTGGCCGAGGCGGGCTGGAACATGTACCGACCCATCTACTACGCCTCGTCCATGGTCAAGGAGGGGGAGGCGGACGCGATGGTGGCGGGCATCGAGGCGAACTATGCCGAGATCCTCCGCCCCATGCTGCAGGTCATCGGCCCGGCGGAGGGCGTGCGCCGCGTCGCCGGCCTGTACATGGTCGCGTTCCCGCACCACGAGCTCATGTTCCTCGCGGACACCACCGTCAACATCGAGCCCGACGCGCAGACGCTCGCGGACGTCGCTCTGCTGACGGCGACCTTCGTGCGCGACCTCGGCATCCGGCCGCGCGTTGCGATGGTGAGCTTCTCGAACTTCGGCTCGGTGGATCACCCCGAATCGCGGAACGTGGCGGAGGCCGTGCGGCTGGTGCAGGCGGCGGACCCGGAGCTCGAGATCGACGGGGAGGTCCAGGCCGATACGGCCGTGGAGCTGCACAAGCTCAAGGGGGTCTACCCGTTCAGCCACCTCGACGGGCCTGCGAACGTGCTGATCTTCTCCCGGCTGTCGGCGGCGAACGCCGCCTACAAGCTGCTGGACAAGCTCGGTGGTGCGGACACGATCGGCCCGGTGCTCCTGGGCATGGACAAGCCCGTGCACGTGCTGCAGCGCGGGTGCTCCGTCCAGGACGTGCTGAATCTGGCCACGGTGGCATCGGTGGACTGGCAGGCGCGGACCAAGCAGATTTAAAGTCTTTGCCGAAATCCTCCGAAAGACACCGACACACATGACCACCAAGACCCAGGATCGCATCGTGCCGGAGCGCCCCGTAGCCGCCGCCACGGCCGCGGGGAGCTACGGACTCGAGAACCACGGCCTCGCACCGCGTGAGGCGGTCCACTGGAACCTGTCGCCCGCCCGCCTCTACGAGGAGGCGTTCGCACGCGACGATGGGGAGCTCGCCCACATGGGTGCGCTGTCCACGTCCACCGCGCCGCACACGGGACGCTCGCCCAACGACAAGTTCGTTGTCCGCGACGAGACCACGGAGGCCGTGGTGGACTGGGGGAAGGTGAACGTTCCGATGTCGCCGGAGCACTGGAGGGCGCTGCGCGCGGACGTGGTAGCCTATCTCGACGGTCGGAGCCTGTTCGTCCGGGACGCACGCGCGGGCGCGGACGAAGCGTACGGCATCAACGTACGCGTGGTGACCGATAGCCCGTGGCACTCCCTGTTCGCCTACAACATGTTCCTCCGCCCCACGCCGGAGGACCTCGAGAGCATGGTGCCGGACTTCGCCGTGCTGCACGCGCCGCACTTCAAAGCCGACCCGGGCAAGCACGGCACGAGCTCGGGCGCCTTCATCGTGGTCAACTTCTCGGCGAAGGAGGTGCTCATCGGCGGGACGCGGTACGCCGGCGAGATCAAGAAGTCGATCTTCTCGGTGATGAACCACATCCTTCCGGACACGGGCGTGTTCCCGATGCACTGCTCGGCCAACGTCGGCAGGGACGGCGACGTCGCGCTCTTCTTCGGCCTGTCCGGCACCGGTAAGACCACCCTCTCGGCGGACCCCGAGCGCGGGCTGATCGGGGACGACGAGCACGGATGGAGCCGGCACGGGGTGTTCAACTTCGAGGGTGGCTGCTACGCCAAGACCATCCACCTCTCCCCGGCCGG
>CAZPZU010000091.1:0-16259 GCA_964591135.1 uncultured Gemmatimonadaceae bacterium
GCGAAGAGCTTCGTCACCTTGAGCGTGAGGCCGCGCTCCAGGACGTGCTCCGTGGCCGCGTCGGCCAGGGAGCGCCGCTCCGTGTAGACCACGAACAGGTCGGACAGCGGCGCGTGGATGAGATTGAAGCGCACGTTGGTGATGAGCTCCTCGGTCTGCTGGTTGTACTGCACGAAGCCCATGAGGAACGTGCGCACGTCCCGCGCCCACCGGATGCGGGCGTTGTACACGTCGGCGTCGAAGCGGCGGCCCGCCAGCTCGAGGGCGTTGTGCTGCACTCCGACGTCGACGGTGAGATGGAGGTTGGGCCGGAAGCGGGTGCTGGCGTAGAGGGACAGGCGCGAGCCGTCGTAGAAGTCGCCCCCGGTGACGGAGAACATGCCGCTCAGCATGTGGCTGCCCGAGAGGAAGTAGCTGGCCTTGGCCTCGCGCCACGAGTACGTGCCGACGGCCACCTCCGTTCCGGCGATCGGCGTCGGCTCGAAGAGACGCTCGCGGCGGTCCGACGCCGACAGCGTGAGGATTCCGCCATCCGTGAAGCTCACGGCGAACGACGGCGACAGCGTGCGGCTCTCCAGCGCTCCGTCCAGGTTCTGGTAGAAGTCGGCTTCGACGAAGGGGTTCACCTCGAAGACGCGCTCGCGATGCACCTCCGGGTGGGCCCCCACGGTGGCGTACAGCCGCCGCACGCCCACCCGGTCGACGAAGCCCAGGCCCGGGTTGAAGTCGTTGCCGACGTGCTTGAGTAGAACGGACGCGTCCCAGAGTGGATCCCGCCACGCCGCCTGGAACATGGCGGCCTCGCGGCTGTTCCCGGTTGGAGCGCGCTCGTCGGTATGCGCGGCGTAAGCCGACAGCACCAGGTCGTCGAAGAGCGTGAGGTTCCCGTCCACCCCGTACGAGCGGTTGTAGTCTCGCTCGCCCGCGCCGGCCGTCTGCTCGCGGTTCACGAACATCACGCCGACGTTCGACGCGTCGCCCAGGAGCGTCTTCACCCGGGCGACCGCGAAGTTCTCCGCCGGATACAGCCCCGGCGTGTCGGTCGGCCCGTCCGTGCGAGTCTGCATCTCGAGGAAGCCGACCTCGGTGCGCTCGCTCATTTTGCCCGTCAGCCGCGCCCCGCCCGCGATGGGTAGCGGCGTCCGCTCGGGGGACAGACCGATGCGCCGGGAGTGGAAGAGCTTGAAGCTGCTCGGCGAGGAGCCGGTCTTGTAGTTGCGGATCGTCACGTCCTGGAACGCGAACGTCCCCTCGTTCTCCAGGAAGAAGTCGCGCTTCTCGGGAAAGAAGAGGCTGAAGCGGTCCAGGTTCACCTGCTCCTGGTCCACCTCCACCTGGCTGAAGTCGGTGTTGGCGGTCAGGTCGAGCGTCATGCGTGGGGTGAGGCCCCACTTCGCGTCCAGCCCCCCGTCCGTGTGGTTGTAGGGTTCCGGGAGCGTCTGACCCGTGGTGCGGCTGCCGAGGACGTACGGCTTCACCCAGAGGTTGCGCCCCTTCTGCAGGTCGCGCAGCCCCGTGAGGGTCCCTTCCAGGGAGAACTTGTACAGCTTGTGCTGGCGCTCCGTCGGCGACCAGTTCGACTCCTCGTTGAGGTGGCGGATACGCCGCGAGAACGCGAGGCCCCACACCTGGTCGCCGGCGACCGGGTTGTAGCGCAGCGTGGCGAAGGGGATCTCCATCTCCACCGTCCAGCGGTCCGCGCCCACCGACGTGCGCACGTTCACGATCCCCTCCCACGCCACCGCCACGTCGCGCCCGTCGTTGAACGTCTGTGCGTCCCACACCGCGCCAGCGGGGTTGATCGCGAACAGGAAGCCGTTCTGCTTGTCGTGGTAGGTGTCGAGGGCGATGCCGAAGATGTCGGAGTCGTGCGTGGCGAAGTCCTGTTCGAGCCCCGGGACGATGAGCTTGTGGGGCTCCGACTCGTAGAGCGTCGCTCCGATGTAGAGCGCCCGCTCGTCGTAGAGGATTCGGATCGTCGTCGGCTCGGAGGCCGGATAGCCCGGATTGGGCTGGACCTGGATGAAGTCCGATGTCGACGAGTCCGCCTCCATCCACGCAGGCTCGTCCAGGTGTCCGTCGACGCGGATTCCTCCGTCGATCCGATGCGCCGCCAGCGACGGTCTCGGAATCGTCGTGGGATCCACCGGCCGGGTCCCGTGGCCGTTTCCGTTTCCCTCCACCTGGGCGGCGAGGGGAGGGGCGAGGAGGCTCAGGCCCAGGGCGAGCGTGAGGAGGGAGCGGCTTCGGATCATCGAACCCTTCGGACAGTAGACGAAGCCCGAACGATCGGGGACGGATGGGGCTCGGGCAAGCCGCAGCGGCCTCCGGTCCCGTGCGCGGGTCGCCGCTGGCGGCGGGGCGTGACGCCGCGCGCTATCTTGCCGCCATGACGCCTCCTCTCAGACCTGCCGTGCGCACTGGTCTCGAACGCCTCCTCGCGGGCGAGGCGGCCGCGCCGCTACACGGCGCCGCGACCGGTCTCGTCCTCCATCCCGCCTCCGTCACGGCCGATCTGGCGCTGGCCGTCGACGCCCTCCTCGGCGCGGGCTTCCACCTGCGCGCGCTCTTCGGCCCGCAGCACGGCGCGCGCGGCGAGAAGCAGGACAACATGATCGAGTCGGGGCACTACGTGGATGCGCGCACCGGGCTCTCCGTCCACTCGCTGTACAGCGAGGTGCGCAAGCCGACGCCGGAGATGCTCGTGGGGCTCGACGCGCTCCTCTTCGACCTCCAGGACGTCGGCGTGCGGGTCTACACGTTCGTGTGGACGATGGCGCTGGCCATGGAGGCGTGCGCGGACGCCGGTATCCGCTTCGTGGTGCTCGACCGTCCCAACCCCGTGGGTGGGACGCTCGTCGAGGGACCGGTCCTGCGCGAGGGCTTCGAGTCGTTCGTGGGGCTGCACCCGATTCCGCTGCGCCACGGCCTCACCGCGGGGGAGCTCGCCCGCTGGCTGAACGCGGAGCGGGGGATCGGCTGCGACCTCGAGGTCGTGCCGATGGACGGGTGGCGCCGGGACAGGTCGTGGCGCGACACCGGGCTGCCGTGGGTCATGCCCAGCCCCAACCTGCCGACGC
Organism: uncultured Gemmatimonadaceae bacterium; assembly: GCA_964591135.1. Classification (GTDB taxonomy): domain Bacteria; phylum Gemmatimonadota; class Gemmatimonadetes; order Longimicrobiales; family Gaopeijiaceae; genus SZUA-318. The sequence continues at coordinate 3,081 of CAZPZU010000091.1, forward strand.
CGGATTCCTGCGCCGTGTATCCGGGGATGGTGCTGGTCGAGGGGACCAACCTCTCGGAAGGGCGCGGCACCACGCGGCCCTTCGAGCTGGTCGGGGCGCCGTACCTGGACGGCTGGGCGCTGGCGGAGCGCCTCGGGGGCGCCGGCCTGGAGGGGGTGCGCTGCCGGCCCTGCTCCTTCGAGCCGACGTTCCAGAAGCACATGGGCGCGGTGTGCGGCGGCGTCCAGGTCCACGTCACGGACCGGACCGTCTTCCAGCCGGTACGCACGGCGGTCGAGCTGTTCCGCGCCGCGCGGGCGCTGGCCCCCGACGCGTTCGACTGGCGTCCGCCGCCCTACGAGTACGAGGAGCGGCTCATGCCCATCGACATCCTGTGGGGGCACGACGGGCTGCGCCTGGGCGTGGACGCCGGTCGCACGACGGACGAGATCCTGGCGGGCGTCGAGGAGGAGTGCGCGGCGTTCCGCCGGGGTGCGCGGAAGTTCCTCCTCTACGACTGACGGGGGCAGGGGGGATCGCCGGCGATTCTTGCTCGCCACCGAGCTCGTCGGCTAGTGTTCCGCCCCCTCACCCATCGGCGCGCACGCCATCCCTTCTACTGGCGATACCCCATGTACCGGCTCCGCGCAGCAGGATCGCTCCTGGCCCTCGCTCTCTCCACGGGCACGCCCGTCCACCTCACCGCCCAGACGACGGGAAGCCGCTTCACCGCGCAGCTGCGGGCGAACCGGACCGTCCGGGACGCCGTGCAGTGGATCGACGACAACTACGACGCCCAGGTGGAGGAGTGGATCCACATCACCGAGATCCCCTCCAAATCGACCATGGAGCAGGCTCGGGGAGCGTACGTCCGCGCCCAGATGGAGGCGGAAGGCCTGGAGGTGTCCACCGATTCCATCGGGAACGTCACGGGGATCCGCCGGGGCACCGGGGGCGGCCCCACCATCGTGTTCGCGGCTCACATGGACACCGTCCATCCCCAGGACACCGACGTGTCGGTGACGCGGGACGGGGACATCCTCCGGGCCCCGGGCATCTTCGACAACAGCGCCTCCGTGGCCAACATGCTGGCCACCATCCGGGCCATGAACCGGGCGGGCGTGCGCACCCAGGGTGACGTCATCTTCGTCGCCACCGTCCAGGAGGAGCTGGGGCTGGTGGGGATGAACTACTGGCTCGACCACAACCCCGGCGTCACCGACATGCTCGTGGCCATGGACGGGGGCCTCGGCTCCGTCTCGTACGGTGCCCTGGGGATCTACTGGACCCGGTACTGGTTCCGTGGCGAGGGATCCCACACGAACACCAGCGCGGGCAAGCCCCATCCCGTGCGGGCCCTCGCCGACGCGGTGGACCGGATCTACGAGATCGGGATCCCCGAGGGTCGGGGCGGCGCGGTGTACAACATCGGGATGATCGGCGGGGGCAAGATCTTCAACGCCATCCCCCAGGACGTCTTCTTCACCATGGATCTGCGCTCGGTGAACCCCGTCCTACTCGACTCCCTGGATGCCGAGATCGGCGCCCGCGTGGCCGCCGCCGCCGAAGAGCACAAGGTGCGCTGGGACATGGAGCGGGTGCAGCAGAGCCCCGCGGGGGGAACGGAAGACCAACTGGGAGACCGCGTGCACCATCCCGTCGTGGTGACGGCCCTGGACGTGTACGAGAGCCTGGACATTCCCACCCGGGCGGTGCCCTCGGGCTCGACGGACGGCAACGCCGGCGTGGTGCGGGGCATCCCCTCCATCGCGGTGGGTCGGGGCAGGGGCGGTGACCAACACACCCTCACCGAGTTCGCCGACGGAACCAGCGCCCGCGACGCCACCAAGGCCATCGTCTACCTGGCGGTCTCCCTGGCCGGCGTGGTGCCCTCGGCGCTGATCCCGTGAGATGCAGCCGGACTTCGCCGTGATCTGATCGCGACCCTCAGCGGCACCAGTCGGACATCATGGCGATGTCCACGGCGATCTGCATCTCGAGCGTGTCCCCCGGATCCACCGAGAGGTTCTCCGTCGTGCACCGCGGGCCGGCCACGAGGTCGAACTCGATGCGCAGCGGCTCGGAGAACGTCCACGGCACCGTGAAGACCGCGTCGGTCTTGCCGGTGACCATGCCCAGACGATTGCGCCGTCCGTCGCGGACCAGCGTCCACACCGTGGCGTCGGAGAAGTTGTGGTTCTGGATGTGGATGCGGACCTCGTTGCGTTCGCGCAGATCCTCGCCGAACGGGCTACCCGAGCGTTGCGGTCCGCCGCCGCTGGCGCACGCCGCCGTCGCGAGCAGCGCTCCGGTCAGGGCAAGACGTCGGTTGGGGGCGTGCATGACTCCTCCTGTGGCCTCAGCTCTTGCCGGCGTAGCACGGTGACGCGTCGATCCGCGTGGGGATGCGGACCCAGACCTTGTCGCCCGGATCGACGGTCATGGGTCGGATGCCACAGGCCCCGCCGCCGACGAGGTCGACCTGGAACTCCAGCGGTACCGAGAAATTCCAGCGGATGGTGAAGCTCTGCTCCGACTTGCCGGTCACCTGGCCGAGGCGTATCCGCTCCCCACCGCGCAGCGCGTGGACCGTGGCGTCCCCGAAGTTCAGGTTCTCCACCCGCACCTGGATGCTGCCGTCCCTGCCGCGCGAGCCGCGAGCGGCGAAGGGGTTCGTCCCCGACGTGCTCTTGATGCACCCGGCCGGGGCGAGGGCGAGCATCACCATCACCACGAGACGGTAGGAGGTGCGGGACGGCGGCTTCACGCAGATGCTCCTGAGTGTTGGGCTTCGATGTGAATATGCTACCCCGCGGTGCCGAGAGCGAGCCGGCTCCACCCGCACGGAGCCGGTGGAATTGCCCCGAGCCCCTCCACCCCCGATCATGCACGCTTCCGGCCTCGACTGCCCGACGGACGGAAGGCGCCACGAAGCGAACGGAGAGTCCCATGCCCCGCATCATCCTACGCTCGAGTCTCGCGATTCTCTCAGCCCTGGCCGTGCTGGCGTTCACACCGCGCCAGTCGACCGACGACGTGCTGCTGGGCTTCACGGCGGAGAGCAGCCGCGCGCAGCGCGAGCTGGAGGCGCGCTTCGACGCGCAGCTCGAGCCGGAGAGCCTGCGGGAATGGCTCAAGTACCTCACTCGCCATCCCGACCACATCGGCTCGCCCGGGGGCAAGGAGAACGCCGAATGGATCGCGGAGCAGTTCCGTTCATGGGGGTTCGACACCCGCATCGACGAGTACCAGGTCCTCTTTCCGACGCCCAAGGAGCGGATGGTCGAGTTGGTGGCGCCCCGCCGTTACCGGCTCAAGCTGGCCGAGCCTGCGGTGAAGGGGGACGCGACCTCGGGTATCACGAAGGACCGGCTACCCACCTACAACGCCTACTCGGCGGACGGCGACGTGGAGGCCGAGGTGGTCTACGTGAACTACGGCGTGCCCGACGACTACGATGAGCTGGAGCGTCGGGGCATCGACGTGAAGGGCAAGATCGTGCTCGCCCGCTACGGCGGCTCGTGGCGGGGGATCAAGCCGAAGGTGGCGGCCCAGAAGGGCGCGATCGGATGCATCATCTACTCCGACCCGCGCGACGACGGCTACTTCCAGGGCGACGTCTATCCGAAAGGCGCCTGGCGGATGGACCAGGGCGTTCAGCGCGGCTCGGTCGAGGACATGCCGCAGTATCCGGGCGATCCGCTCACGCCGGGCGTGGGGGCCACCGCCGACGCGAAGCGCATGACGGTCGAGGAGTCGCCGACGATCATGAAGATCCCGGTGCTTCCGATCTCCTACGGGGACGCTCAGCCGATTCTGGAGGCGATGGAGGGGCCGGTCGCGCCGCCGTCGTGGCGCGGCGCCCTGCCGCTGACGTACCACCTGGGCCCGGGGCCGGCGCGCGTGCACATGAAGCTCGCCTTCAACTGGGACCTGGTGACGGCCCACGACGTGATCGCGGTCATGCAGGGCTCGGAGCGGCCGGACGAGTGGGTCGTGCGCGGCAACCACATCGACGGCTGGACGTTCGGCGCCGGCGACCCGCTGTCCGGCTTCGTCGATCTCATGGAGGAGGCGCGTGCCGTCGGCGCGCTCGTCAAGACCGGATGGCGGCCGAAGCGGACGATCGTCTACGCCGGATGGGACGGTGAGGAGCCCGGCCTGCTGGGCTCCACCGAGTGGGCGGAGGACCACGGCGCCGAGCTGCAACAGAAGGCCGTGGCCTACATCAACTCGGACGGCAACGGCCGCGGCTTCCTCGGCGTCGGGGGCTCGCACCAGCTCGAGCGCTTCGTCACGCAGGTGGCGGCCGACGTCCCGGATCCCGAGACGGGGGTCACGGCGCTGGCGCGCCTCAAGGCGGCCATGGGGGTGCGCGGCATGCCCGTTCCCACCGGCGACCTGGACATCTCGCCGCTGGGCTCCGGCTCCGACTACACGCCCTTCCTGCAGCACCTGGGGATCCCAGCGCTCAACATCGGATACGGGGGCGAGGACGGCGGAGGCTCGTACCACTCGATCTTCGATTCCTTCGACCACTACACGCGCTTCGGCGACACGACGTTCGAGTACGGCGTCGCGCTGGCCAAGACGGCGGGGCGGGCGACGCTGCGCCTGGCGAACGCCGACGTGCTCCCGTTCCGCTACACCAGCCTCGCCGCCGACGTGAAGGGCTATGTCGGCGAGGTGAAGAAGCTGGCCGACGACATGCGCACCGAAACCGAGCACCTGAACCGCATGGTGGACGAGAAGGCGTACACGCTGGCGGCCGACCCGACGGAGGCGTACGTGCCGCCGGAGAAGAAGGAGCCTGTTCCGTACCTCAACTTCGCACCGCTGGAGAACGCCTCCGCACGCCTCGACAAGGCGGCGTCGGCCTACGATGCGGCGCTCGCCAAAGCGATGTCGTCGGGGGGCGTGGACGGCGCCGAGGCCGCGCGTCTGAACGACCTACTGCAGGGGCTCGAGCAGCGGTTGACCCGCAAGGAAGGACTGCCCCGGCGCCCCTGGTTCCGCCACCAGATCTACGCCCCGGGCTTCTGGACCGGGTACGGCGTGAAGACCCTTCCGGGCGTGCGCGAAGGGATCGAGCAACGCGAGTGGGGCGAGGTGCGTCAGTTCGTCGACGAGGTCGCCGCGGCGCTGGACCGGCTGAGCGACGGACTGGAGCACGCCACCTCGATGCTCGGCGCGTAGCGATGCACCGGCTGCGCAAGCTGCTCCGCGAGATCCACCGCCGCTCCCTCTGGCAGGTGCTCGGCATCTACCTGGCCGGGTCGTGGGGCGTGTTGCAGGCGGTGGACTTCATGACCGGCTTCGCGGGGCTGCCGGCGTGGACCCCGAGCTTCGCCTTCGTGCTGCTCCTGATCGGACTGCCGATCGTGGGCGCGACCGCCTTCATCCAGGCGGGCGCGCCCGGGCTGCGTGGCGAATACCGCGACGAGGTCGATCCCAACGAGCTCGAGGGACGGACCCCGGAGGAGGTGCACCACGACCCCGAGGCCCACCCCTTGCACCGCGAGCACGTCTTCACGTGGCGGAACGCGATGCTCGGAGGCGTGGGCGCCGGCGCGCTGCTCCTGGCGGCCGTCGTCTCCTACCTGATCATGTGGGCCCTGGGCATAGGGCCCATGGGCTCGCTGGTCGCCCAGGGGGTCATCGACGCGCGCGACCCCGTCATCCTGGCCGAGTTCGAGAACCGCACCGACGACGTCTCGCTCGCGGCCGCCGTGACCGACGCGTTCCGCGTGGACCTGCTGGAGTCGCAGGTGGTCACGCTCGTCGACGGACGCCTGGTCCAGGACGTGCTCCAGAGGATGGGGCGCGCGACGGACGAACATCTCACCCCGGCCGTCGCACGCGAGGTGGCCGTGCGCGAGGGGATCAAGGCCGTCGTAGAGGGCGAGGTGTCGCGGGTGGGCTCCGGCTATCTCCTGGCCGCGCGCATCACGATGCCGGAGGACGGCCACGCGGTGGCGGGCTTCCGGGAGAACGCGGCGGACGACGCGGACCTCCTGCCCGCCATCGACCGTCTCTCCCAGCGCGTGCGGGAGAAGGCGGGGGAGTCTCTGCGCGACGTGCGCGCGGGCCAGCCCCTCGAGGCCGTCACGACCTCGTCCCTCGACGCATTGCGCAAGTTCGCCGAGGCGAGCCGGGCGGACGAGGAAGGCGACGTCGAGCGCACCATCGACCTCCTGGAGGAGGCGGTGGCCCTCGATCCGGGCTTCGCCATGGCGTGGCGGCGGCTCGCGGTCGTCTACTCCAACCGCGGTGGTGACCGGGCCGCGACGGTCGAGGCCGCCACGAAGGCGTACGAGAACCGGGAGCGACTGACCGAGCGCGAGCGACAGCTCGCCGTGGCGTACTACCACTACACGGTCACGGGCGACCAGGACGAAGTCGTGCGCGCCTACCGCCGCGTGCTCGACGGCCACCCCGACGAGCCGGTCGCGCTGAACAACCTCGCCATCATCTACATGGACCGGGAGGAGTGGCCGGAGGCCGTCGATCTCCTGGAGCGCGCGGTGTCCGGTCCGGGCCGCTCCCGCAGCGCGTACAACAACCTGGTCATGAGCCTGTACAACGTGGGCCGCAAGGACGGGGCGCTCCAGACGCTCTCCCGGTGGGAAGAGCTGTATCCGCCCGACTTCTCCTTCTTCCGTCAGCGGATCACGGTGCTGTTGGGAACGGGCGACGCCGAGGGCGCGAAGGCGGCGGCCGACGAGGCCGTAGCCGCCCTGGAGGAGGACCTCGTCGGGCGCCTCCGGATCATGCAGACGGCCGGCCACCTTGTACTCGCGCGCGGCCGGCTGGCCGAGGCCGAGCGGCGCTTCCGGGAGGCGATGGCGATCGCGGAAGCCCAGGGTCAGCCCGCGGCCGTGATCGTCCTCGCTTCGGATCTGGTGGACGTTCACCTCACTGCGGGTGCCGACACGCTGGCGGAGCTCCGTCGCTTCGAGCGCGAGGCCGAGGCGCGCTTCGCCGAGCTCCCGCCCCTCAACCGTCGCTACGGTGACCTGGCATGGTATTGGGCAGCCCGTGGCCACGACGCCGACCGCGCCGAGCACTGGTGGAATCAGCTCCGCGAAGCGACGCCCGAGGCGGTGCGGGGGGGGCAGGCGTTCGCGAACGGGGAGCTGTATCGCCACCACTGGGTCGCGCTTCTGCGCGGTCGCCCCGACGAGGCGCTGCAGGACCTGCGCGAGCTGGAACGACGCAACCCCTGCCGCCTGTGTAACCTTCGTGAGAAGGCCGCCGTGTTCGAGGCGCTCCAACAGCCGGATTCGGCCGTCTCAGCGCTGGAACGGTTCGTGGCCGGCGACGAGTTCGACCACGTGGACGACCGCGAGAACGGGCTCGGCGAGGTGCTGCCCGAGCTGGCCCGCCTCTACGAGAGGGTCGGGCGGACCGAGGAGGCGCGGGCCGCGTGGAACCGGTTCGTGGACCACTGGGCCGAAGCGGACGAGGTGCTTCAGCCGCGCGTCCACACGGCTCGGGAGCGCGCGGCATCGCTGGCGGACCGGGACGGCGGCAACTGATTCGTTCCCGCTGGCGTCGCTGGCGGCCCGTCTCCAGCTTTCTCCGATGACCCTATCCGCTTCCCCCCCCGTCGATTGGCCGCTGGAGGTCCACGGGGCCCTCTCCCACGCAGGCGTGACCCAGGTGGGCTACGTTCCCGACGCGGGTCACAAGCGGCTCATCGAGCTGTGCCACGAGGACCCCTCCATGCGGCCGGTGCCACTCACGAGCGAGGAAGAGGGTGTGGGGCTGGCTGCCGGGGCGTGGCTCGGGGGCGCGAGGACGGTCCTGCTCATGCAGTCCAGCGGCGTGGGTAACCTCGCCAACGCGCTCGCCATGGCGCGGACGTGCCGCTTCCCCCTGGCGATGATCGTGACCATGCGTGGCGAGGAGGGGGAGACCAACCCCTGGCAGACCCCCATGGGGAAAGGGGCGCGCTCTGTCCTGGAGATCATGGGCGTGGAGGTGGTGCAGTCGGACACGGTCGAGGGCGTGGTCCCGGCGGTGCGGTCCGCGCTGGAGCGCGCCTACGGGGACGAGGCGGCGGTCGCGGTGTTGATCGCGCAGCGGGTCGTCGGCGTGAAGCAGTTCGAAGGGGTCCGGCAATGACCCCCACGCTGCACCGGAGGGACGTCGTCACGGCGCTGCTGGTGGGCCGGGGGGATCTCCTGGTGGTGGCGGGACTCGGCGCGCCCGCCTGGGACTGCGCGGCCGCCGGCGACCACCCGTTGACGTTCTCCCTCTGGGGAGGGATGGGCCTCGCCGTCATGACGGGCCTGGGGCTCGCGTGTGCCCGCCCCGGCCGTCGCGTGCTCGTCGTGACCGGCGACGGCGAGATGCTGATGGGCCTCGGCGCGCTGGCCACCGTCGCCGTCCAGAAGCCGGAGAACCTGAGCGTCGTGGTCCTGGACAACGAGCGCTACGGCGAGACAGGGATGCAGCCGACGCACACCGCCCACGGCGTGGACCTCGCCGGCGTGGCGCGGGCGTGCGGCTTCGCGTGGGCGGCCACCGCGGAGGACTCCGCCGACCTGCCCGAGTTGCGCCGTTCGATCCACGAGGGCGTCGGTCCGGGCTTCGCGGCCGTCAAGGTGATCGCCGAGTCGCCGCCTCTCGTGCTTCCCCCACGGGACGGCGTGCTCCTGAAGGAGCGGTTCCGAGCCGCGCTGCTGCGTACGCCGGCGGCTACTCCGTAACTTCCGCCGTGGCCCGCAGCGCGACGCACGCCGGACAGGAGTCGACCCCATGCCCTCCCGTGATCCACGAATCGATGCCTACGTCGAGAAGTCCGCGGACTTCGCCAAGCCCATCCTCAGCTACCTCCGCGACGTCGTGCACGAGGCCTGTCCCGAGGTCGAGGAGAAGATGAAGTGGAGCTTCCCCCACTTCGACCACAAGGGGATGATGTGCAGCATGGCCGCCTTCAAGGCACACTGCACATTCGGCTTCTGGAAGCCCGAGCTCGTGCTCGGCGAGGCGGCGAAGGAAGGCGGGATGGGTCAGTTCGGCCGCATCGCCTCGGTGAAGGACCTGCCGGCCAAGGAGGTCCTGATCGGGTACGTGAAGACGGCGATGCGGCTCAACGACCAGGGCGTGACGCCGAAGCGCGCGCAGAGGCCGAAGAAGGCCAAGCCGGACGCCGAGGTCCCGGACGACCTGGCCGCCGCGCTGAAGAAGAACGCCAGGGCGCGCGCCACCTTCGAGGGCTTCAGCACGAGCCACCGTCGCGAGTACGTCGAGTGGATCGTCGAGGCCAAGCGCGAGGAGACACGCGCACGTCGCATCGCCCAGGCCGTGGAGTGGATGGCGGAGGGGAAGGCGCGCAACTGGAAGTACGGGTGAAGGTCCCCTCCCGCCCCTACCGCTCTCCCTGCACCTCCGCGAGCGCGTCCAGGATCTGCTCGTTCGTCGGCCGGATCTTGTAGTTGATCTCGACGAACTTCCAGCGTACGAAGCCATCCCGGTCGATCACGAGCGTCGTGGGATGGGGGATCGGTCGGGCGCGCGGGTCGTGCTGGTTGAGGAGCCCGTAGCGGTCGATGACCGCGTGCTCCGGGTCGGACAGCAGCGTGAACTCCAGCTCCCGGCCGTCGGACTCCGCCACCCGATCGATCATGATCTTCTGGTGCTCGCGGTCGTCGATCGACACGGCCAGGAGCGCCGTCCGCTCCTTCTGCCGGGGCGTGAGGAGGTCTCTCAGCTCACCGAGCTGACGGATGCACCACGGTCACCAGTAGCCGCGGTAGAAGACGAGGATCACGTCCTTCTTCCCGCGGAAGTCCGAGAGCGTGACGACGCCGTCGGCGTAGGACGCGAGCGCGAAGTCCGGCGCGACGTCGCCCACGGCCACGCGACCCGTGTCCAGCGGCGGGAGGTCCCGGCCGTCCACGGGACCGAGCGTGACACGGGGCTCGCCGCCGCACGCGGTGCCCAGCAGCGTGCCGGCGACGAGGCCGAGAAGCCGGAGAGAGGGTCGGGTCATGGCACCGTGGGGTTCGGGTCGCGAAGCGGTGGATGGTGTCGTCGGACCCGAATCCGCGCAAGCGCATGGGGGCCTCCGCCTCCACCACGCTAGGGGCGTACGGTCATGCCGAGGGCCCGGGCATTTGCGCGCACGCGCTCGTCGAGGGAGACGACTTCCAGGGTGGGCAGCACCTCCCTGAACGCCAGGATCGTGGCGAGATGGAGCGCGTCGAGCGTACGCACGGGTTCGACGGGGAAGGAGGCTCGCGCGCGCGTGAGGACGGACCCCGACAGCTCGAGCGTCACCCAGGACGCGGCAGCCATCTCGATCAGCTTGAGGGCCGCCAGCTCGGTGGTCCGCGCGATCCAGCCGGTGACCGCACCTCGTGCCAAGGCACGAGCGCACTCCACCTCGGTCAGGGTGGAGGACACCACGCGCTCGGCTTCCGCCAAGGCCGTGCGCACATCCTCACCGTTCTTTTCGCCGAGGACCCACGCGAGGACCGCGCTGCTCTCGGCGTAGGCGATCACGGCTCCTCCCGCTCCTCCGCCAGCAGCTCGGAAGCCGTTCCCGGCTCGGTCTCCAGTGGGGAGCGCATGTACAGGCCGGGGTCGTGAGGTTCGCCCACGATCAATCCGCCCCGCTCCGCGAGGCGTCGCAACGCCCTGTCGGATGCGGATTCTGGCTCCGGCACCGTTCCCGGCGCGCGTACCTCGGCCACGACTCGGCCCCGGTCGGTCACGAGGACGACCTCCCCGTCCTGTACCTCCCGCAGGTATTGGCTCAACCGAGCCTTCAGCTCACGGATCCCGACGGCCTTCATGGGAGAAATGTAGTCACGCGTGACTACATGACAAAGGGCGACGTGTCCACGCCCCTCTGGCTGGTCCCCCCGTGTCGCCCGCGGATCACGATGCGTAGTCTTACCGCCCCGCGGCACTCGAGCCGTCGGGCCCATTGCGTCCACGACACCGAAGGAGCGTCCCGATGAACACACCCTCCCCCTCCACCCGTCGCGCGGATCGGCGGCACGCCTCGCTCCCTCGTCGTGCCCTTCGTCCGTTCGCCGGGCTCCTGGTCGCCCTTCCGCTGCTCGTTCAGGCCGGATGCGAGGAGGCACCCGACGCGGACGATGCCCCCATGGCGCAGGCGCCCGCGCCCGAGGTCGAGTACCTGACCACGCCGGAGACGGAGGCGATGGGCTTCCCCTTCAGCGAAGCGGTCCGCGTCGGCCACATGCTGTATCTCTCCGGGCAGGTTGGGGCGGCGCCCGGCCAGACCGCGGTGGTCGAGGGCGGCGTCCAGCCCGAGACGCGTCAGGCGCTCGACAACATCAAGGCGGTGCTCGAGCGGTACGGCTCGTCCATGGACCGCGTCGTGAAGTGCACGGTCATGATTGACGACATGGCCCAGTGGCCTGCCATGAACGAGGTCTACGCGACGTATTTCCCGACCCACAAGCCGGCGCGCAGCGCCATCGGTGCCGACGGTCTCGCGCTCGGCGCGGCAGTCGAGATCGAATGCTGGGCGACCGTGGGTTGAGGCCCGTCCGGGTCGGTCCTCGCACTATGCGGGAGGGCTGAACAGCTTCTTCACGGCGGGCTTCGTCACCTTGCCCAGCGCGTTGCGCGGAAGGTCGGCCACCACCAGGAAGTCCTTCGGTACCTTGTAGGGTGCGAGGCGCTCCTTCGCGAAGGCACGCAGGGCGTCCGACGCGGGTGCGTCCACGCCGGGGGGCGTCACGACCGCGGCGCACACCCGCTCGCCCCACGCCAGGTCGATCACGCCGACGACGGCGCAGTCGGCCACCTGCGGGTGCGCGCGCAGCACGTCCTCGATCTCGAGGGCCGAAACCTTCTCGCCGCCGGTCTTCAGGATGTCGACCGACTCGCGCCCGAGGATCCGATACGCCCCGTCCTCGACCAAGGCGCGATCGCCCGTCCGGAACCACCCCTCCGGCGTGAACGCCTCGGCCGTCGCGCCCGGGCGGCGCCAATATTCTCCGAAAACCCCCGGGCCGCGCACCTGGATCTGCCCCGCCTCGCCGGGGGCGACGGGCCGCTCCTCCTCGTCGACCAGGCGTGCCTCGACGCCCGGCAGCGGCCCTCCCACGTGTCCGGGGCGCCGCTCGCCATGGAGGGGGTTCGACAGCCCCATGCCGATCTCCGTCATCCCGTAGCGCTCGAGCAGGCGCTGGCCGGTGATCTCCTCCCACCGCTCCAGCGTGGGCACGGGGAGCGCGGCGGAGCCCGACACCATGAGGCGGAGGCCACGGGCCCCCTCGCTCCACGCGGCGCGCGTCGCATCGTCCGCCGCCTCCCACGCGTCGATCAGCCGCCGGTAGAGCGTGGGCACGGCCATGTAGAGCGTCAGGTCGCCGCGGCCCATCCGCGTCCACACCTCGTGGGCGTCGAACGCCGGGAGGATCTGGCAGACCGCACCGGACCACAGCGCGCACGTGAGCACGTTGACGATGCCGTGCACGTGGTGCAGGGGGAGTGTGAGGAGGATGTGGTCGTCGACTGTCCATCCCCATGCCTCGACGAGGGAGCGCACCTGTGCTTCGATGTTGCCGTGCGTGGTGACCACCCCCTTCGGCCGGCCGGTCGTGCCTGACGTGTACAGCATCATCGCGTGCCGTTCCGGCGTGAGTTCTGGCAGCTCGGCCGCGGGGCCGTCGTCGAGGAGGGCGGGGGTGTGGAGCACCCTGAGTCCCCGCTCCGCCGCGATACCCGAGACGCGCTCCGCCAGGGACGGGTGGGCCACCACCACCTGCGGCTCGGCGTCATCGAGCACGTAGGCGAGCTCCGCCGGCGGATGCGACACGGCGAGGGGGACGGCCATCGCCCCCGCGCGCCACACGCCCCACTGCGTCGCGACGTGGTCCCAGCCGGGGGGAACCAGGAAGCACACCCGGGCCCCGTCCAGGTCATCGCGCCCGGCCAGCAGCCGCGTCGCGGCCGCCGCGGAGGCCTTCGTCAGGTCCCGGTAGGTGAACACGCCCTCGGGCGCGACCACGGCGATGCGGTCGCCGTGCTCCACGGCGCGCTGGAACAGGGGGGTCGTCGCCAAGAGAAGCCTCCCATCGGTCCACCGTTTCAGGGGCTCGATGCGTCGCATCGAGATCGGCTCGAGGCAATGTAACACGGCGCGGCGCGGCGACCCGCTGGGGCCTGCCCTGTCGGATCGTCTTCCCGGCGCCTGGCCCTCTCGTCACG
>CAZPZU010000091.1:16359-20313 GCA_964591135.1 uncultured Gemmatimonadaceae bacterium
GCTGATGTAGCGACGCAACGGGCCCGTGGCGCGTACCCTCCACGATCGGCGTGGGGCCAGGCCCGCGGGAATCCCCTGGTGTGGCGGGCGCCATGGGGGCGCGACTCCCATCAATGGCGGCCGGGCAGGGAAACCGCGGCGGACGCATTCTCGAGCCTCTCGTGCGAGCGCCTCCAGGAGCCCCGCCCAGCAGCGGTTCCGTGGCTAGCATGTGTCTTGCGCACGAGTGCAGGGCGGGGGGGGACGACTTTCATCTGCTCGACCTGGGAAGATCCAGGAGAGCTGAGGGGCTTGCACTGTGAATCGCGTTCGCGTCTGGACGGGCATCTGCCTCATGCGCAGGTCTCCCGTCGCATTGTCATTCGGCCTGTTTCTGGTGTCCCTACCCTTTGCGCACCCGGCGGCTGCGCAAGGCTACGGTCTCTACGAGCACAACGCCTGCACCATGGCTCGTGGCGGCACCGGCGTCGCCGATCCGTGCGCCGACGGTTCCGCCATCTTCTTCAATCCAGCCGGGTTGAGCCTGGCCCGGGGCCGGTCCGTCGTGAGCGTCGGTGGCACCTTCGTGGCCCCGCGGGGCGATTTCACCGACAGCTCCACCGGTCAGGTCAGTCGGCTCCTGAATCGCGTCATTCCTTCTCCTTCCGGCTACTATGCCCGGGGCATCACCGAGCGGGCCACCGTCGGCCTGGGCGTGTTCGCGCCCTACGGACTCGAGACCGACTGGCCCGACACGAGCGAGGGCCGATTCCTCGGCTACAAGAGCATGGTTCGGGGGCTCTATGTTCAGCCAACGGTCGCGTATCGGCTCGGCGAGCGGTGGTCGGTGGGTGCCGGCATCGACGTCAACTTCGTGTCCGTGGAGTTGCGCCGGCGGCTCGACCTGGCGGCCCAGCCCGTTCCCGGTGGCGGCGGAGCGACGTTCGGCGATCTCGGGATTCCGTCGGGAACGGACTTCGCCGACGTGGCGCTCAAGGGGAGCGCGCGCGGGTGGGGCTACCACGTGGGAATCCGCTTCCAGGCCACCGACCGTCTCGCCCTCGGCGCGCGGTTCCTCTCACGCCAACGAGTGGACATCGGCAACGGGCGGGCGACGATAGCGCAGGTCCCGACCGGCATCGTGCTGCCACAGAACAACCCCTTCGGGGCGCCGGCCGGCACACCCCTGGATGCCATCCTGGCGCAGCAGTTCGCGGAAGGCGCACCCCTGTCCGACCAGACAGTCACCACCGTCCTGAACTTCCCGGAGCAGGCGGTGGTGGGGTTCTCCTACGAGGTGAGCCCCGGGGTGAAGGTCCTGGGAGACGCGAACTACACCGACTGGCGGGTCTTCCAATCACTGCCGATCGACTTCCAGCGACTCGGAACCGTGACCGTGGCCGAGGACTACCGCGCCACCTACGGGGGGCGCTTCGGCGGTGAGGTTCGCCTCCGGCCGGGCACCACCCTGCGCGCCGGCTTCGACTTCCATGGGGCGGCGGCGCCGGCCCAGAGCGTTACCCCCGTTCTTCCGGGGGGGGCCCGTCGCGAGTTCTCCGCCGGCGTGGGCACCCGACCGACCAGCCACATCACCGTTGACCTGGCCTACGAGTACGTCGATCAGTCCAACCGCCTGGGCCGTTCGACGAACGGGGGCATGGCGACGCCGACCGTCGCGGTGGACAACGGCGTGTACGCGTTCCATGCGCACCTGTTCGGCGTCTCGCTCTCGTACGCTTTCTGATACCATGGCACCGTGGCCTTATCGGATCGTCGCAGTCGCGTCCGCCGCCCTCGTGAGCACGTTGGCCCTCTCGGCGCCGCCCGCCGCCGCTCAGGAGCAGACCGCCACCGCACAGGAGCAGGCCGCCGACCTCGTGCGTGAGGGTGACGAGGCCCGCTGCGAGCGCGACGCTCAAGCCGCGCTCACCGACTTCCGAGACGCGCTGGCGCTGGACTCCCTGGACTACGCGGCCAACTGGAAGGCGGCACGGGAGCTCACCGACCGCGGCAAGCTGATGCCCGACAGCCAGCGCATCGCGCGCGACTCGGTCTACGCCGGGGCGCTCGCGCTGGCACGGCGGGCGGTGCGGGCCGACTCGATGGGCTCCTACGGCCACTACATGGTCGCGGTCGCGGTGGGCCGGGAGGCGCTCACCAAGAGCGCACGCGAGCGTGTCAGGTCGGCCCGCGTGGTGCGTGACGAGGCGCTGAGGGCCATCGCCCTCGACAGCATGAACGACGCCGCGATGCACGTGATGGGCCGGTGGAACGCCGAGATCATGCGCCTGTCGGGACTCAGCAGGTTCTTCGCGCGGACCTTCCTGGGAGCCTCGGTCTTCCGGGAGGCGTCCTGGGACAACGCCGTCAAGTTCTTCCGCGACGCGATCCGGATCGACCCGCGGAACATCTATCACCGCCTGGATCTCGCCGAGACGCTGGTCGACTCAGGCCAACCCGCGGAGGCGCGGCCGCAGTTGGAAGAGATCGAGCAGCTTCCGCTGGGCTGCGACCTCGGCGATCCGACCTACAAACGGCAAGCTGCTGAGCTGCTGCAGAAGATCGGGTAGAGCAAATTCCTTGTTCATCCCGGACCCATCACCGCATGTTGCGCGTGATGGACATCGGTGACCGCCTCCGGGCCGCGCTCCACGAGCGCTACCGCATCGACCGGCTCCTGGGCGAGGGCGGGATGGCCCTGGTCTACCTCGCCGACGACCTGAAGCACGGGCGTCGCGTGGCCCTCAAGGTTCTGCGACCCGAGATCTCCACCGGAGTGGGCACCGAGCGCTTCCTGCGGGAGATCGAAGTCGTGGCCCGCTTGAACCACCCCAACGTCCTCGCGTTGCACGACTCGGGGGTGGCCGACGGGCTCATCTACTTCGTGATGCCTTTCGTGGAGGGCGAGTCCTTGCGGGTCCGTCTTCGCCGCGAGGGTCGGCTTCCCCTCGAAGATGCGATGCGCATCGCCTCGGAGATCGGCGACGCCCTCGACTACGCCCACGCCCAGGGCCTGGTCCACCGGGACGTGAAGCCGGAGAACGTCCTCTTCCAGGCCGGCCACGCCGTGGTGTGCGACTTCGGCATCGCCCGGGCAGGGACCGCCGACGAGAAGCACCTGACGCGGACGGGGGTCTCCGTCGGAACCCTCGCGTACATGAGTCCCGAGCAGCTCGACGGTACCGCCGAGGTCGACCGCCGAACCGACGTATACGCGCTCGGGTGCATCGTGCACGAGATGCTCTCCGGGACCAACCCGTTCGCCGCCGACAGGCCGCAGGCGGTGCTCGGCCGGAAGCTCGGCGGGGAGATCCCGGACCTCACGGAGACCCGGGAGGACGTGCCGATCACCGTCCAACGGGTGGTCACGCGGGCCATGAGCACGGATCCCTCCGGGCGCTTCCCCACTGCGGACCTGTTCATCGGGGAGCTCCGGAAGGCTACCACCCGTTCAGCCGTGGAGAAGGAGGAGCGGCGTCGGCGGTTCCGGCGCAACGTCCGCCATGTGGGCGCCGGCGTGGGCACGATCGCCCTGGCGCTGGCCGGGTGGCTCCTGACGCGGGCCGTGACCGGGCCGGTCATGGAGCGCATCGTCGTCCTCCCCCTGGAGAACGCGCAGCGCGACACGGCACAGCAGTACTTCGTGGCGGGAGCGTACGTCGACCTAGTGGACGAGCTGGCGAGGGCGGTGCGGGTTATCAGCCGGCCCTCCGCCGAGCGGGCGGTGCAGCTCGGCCTCCGACCCCGGGACATCGCCACGGAGCTGGGCGTCGACGGAATCGTCACCGGGCGGGTCGCCCTCGACCCGGAACGGGTGACGCTCAACCTCCAACTCCTCGACGGAGATACGGAGGAGATCGTCTGGACGGAGCGATTCGAGACTCCGCCCGGGAGGATACCGGAGCTGTACCGCCACGTGGCCCTCGCGCTCTCGGAGCAGATGGGCGTGGCCCTGGACGACGAGGAGAGGGCCCG
>CAZPZU010000092.1:0-20217 GCA_964591135.1 uncultured Gemmatimonadaceae bacterium
CCCTTCTCGAGCTTGCTCATCTCGAGGAGGCCCTGGTTCTCGATGGCCTTCATGACGCGGTCCGTGCCCTCGTCCGCCCGCTCGAGCCCGGCGTAGAGGATGTTCGCCGCAGCGCTGTTGTGGTCGCGGGTGAGCTCCAGCGCTTCCTTGATCCGGCGCTGGGTGAGAAGCTCGTCGACGTCCTTCAGGATCCGCCGCGTCGCCGCCGACTTCGCGGTCAGCGAGATGAACTTCCAGACGATGACGAGCACCCCGAGAACGAGGCACAGAGCCAGAGGCCAGACCATGAAGCCGGTATCGGACCAACTCTTCGCCAACTGCTCCTGCCACGTAAGCTCGGGGGCCGCGGGAAGCTGCAGCAGGGCGCCGTAAAGTCGCATCGCCAGCAAGGGGACCTCCAGCCAATTTCAATGTCTGGTCTTCGCATCGCCGCACCTCGCCAGACCGAGGAAACGGCCGTACTTCAGGAGGTCCGGATAATGGGTCGCCTGGAAAAAGGTGTCAAGGGTCGCGGGAGGCCTTGACGCACGCGGCAAAACGCCCACGAGCCACCGGCTCGAGCGCCGGGATTTCGGCGACGCACGCCTCGTCTTTCCCGGGATGGGGACAGCGCGGGTGGAACGGGCACCCCGGGGGCGGGGACACCGCGCTGGGCACGTCGCCTGACAGCACCGCGCGCCGGCTCCCCTTGCGACGGCGGTTCGCCATGGGCACCGACGACAGCAGCGCACGGGTGTAGGGGTGGCGGGGGCGATCGTAAAGCTCCCGGGAGGGACCCGACTCCACCACCCGCCCCAGGTACATGACGGCGATCCGGTTGCTGACGAGCTCCACCAGGGGGAGATCGTGGGCGATGAACAGGTAGGTGAGCCCCATGTCCCGCTGCAGCTCGAGGAGGAGGCTCACGACCTGCGCCTGGATCGAGACGTCGAGCGCGCTCACGGGCTCGTCGAGGATCAGCAGGTCGGGCTCGACCGACAGCGCCCGAGCGATCCCCAGCCGCTGCCGCTGACCGCCGCTCAGCTCGTGCGGATACCGGCGTTGGTGCTCTGGCCCGAGGCCCACGCGCTCCAGGAGCTCGGTCACCCTGGCCGCCGGATCGGGGCCACCCAGTCCGTGCACCTTCAGAGCCTCGCTCAACGCCTCGCCCGCCGTCATGCGCGGATTCAGCGCGCCCGCAGGATCCTGCAGAACGATCTGAGCCCGACCCCGGAATCGCTTCAGGCCCTCCGGGCCCAGGGCCCTGACGTCGATTCCGTCGAAGCTGACCTCTCCTGCGGTGGGCTCCGAGAGTCGGAGCACCGTCCGAGCCACCGTGGACTTGCCGCAACCGGATTCGCCCACCAGTCCCAGTGTCTCCCCCGCCCAAAGGTCCAGATCGACGTCCCGAACGGCCCGCACCGCTCCACCCCGCCTGCCGAAGAAGCCTTCGCGGGCCGGATAGTCCTTCACCAGCCCCCGCACGCGCAGCAGGGGGTCGCCGGAGCGGTCCACCGGCGGACGGATCTCGGACATCTCGCTCACGCCAGGCCCTCCCCCTCGAAATCGCCCCACGGCTGCGCCAGCCAGCACCGTGCGGTGCGGCCCGCTCCAGGAAGGGGGATGAGCTCCGGCTCGTGGACGCACGTGGCGAAGGCCAACGGGCAGCGCGGGCGAAAGCGGCATCCGTCGGGCCACGCCGTGGGCTCGGGCACCGTCCCCGGAATCGCCCGCAGGCGCCCGTCGCCGAGCCCCTCGCCGTCGCTGGGCCCTACGTTTCCGCCGGAGGGAAGCGCCTCGAGGAGGGCACGCGTGTAGGGGTGTGCGGGGTGGCGGAAGACAGCTGAGACGGCGCCGGTCTCCACGATCCTGCCCGCATACATCACCGCCACCCGGTCGCAGATCTCCGCAACCACCGCCAGGTCGTGGGTGATGAGGATCATCGCCATCTCGCGCTTGGCCTTCAGGGCCCTCAGCAGCTGCAGGATCTGCGCCTGGACGGTCATGTCGAGCGCGGTGGTCGGCTCGTCGGCGACGAGGAGGGCCGGCTCGCACGCCAGCGCCATCGCGATCATCACGCGCTGGCTCATCCCACCGGAGAGCTGATGGGGATAGTCGTCCACCCGCATTCCGGGGTCGGCGATGCCTACCTCCTCGAGGCGGCGCACCGCCTCCGCCCGGGCGGCCGCCCGGTCCATCCCGCGGTGGAGGGCGAGCACCTCCGCGATCTGCTCTCCCACCGAGAAGACGGGATTCAACGAGGCCGCCGGCTCCTGGAAGATCATCGATATCTCGTTGCCACGGACGCTGCGCATCCGCTCGGGCGACGCGCTCACCAGCTCCTCGCCGCGCAGCCGGATCGAGCTGCCCTCCACGATGCGCCCCTTCCCCCCGACCAGGCCGAGCATCGAGAGCGACGTGACCGTCTTTCCGCACCCCGACTCCCCGACGATGCCGAGCGTCTCGCCGGAATCGACGTGGAAGGACACGCCGTCGACCGCGCGTACCAGACCCCGCTCGGTGTCGAACCAGGTGCGCAGGTCGGTGACCTCGAGGAGGTGCGATTCGGGTCCGGCGGTCACGGACGGTGCCTGGGGTCGAGCGCGTCGCGCAGGCCATCGCCCACGAGGTTGAACGAGAGCACGGTGATCACGATGGCGAAGCCCGGGAACGTCGACAGCCACCATGCGCCGAGGAGGTTGTTCCGGCCGTCCGCGACCATCGTGCCCCACGAGGGGGTCGGCGGCTGGATCCCTTGCCCCAGGAAGGACAGCCCCGCCTCGAGCACGATGGTGTCCCCGATCCCGAGCGTGGCGGCCACGATGACCGGGGCGAGCACGTTGGGGACGACGTGCCGCAAGATGATCCGCCGGCGGGAGTACCCCAGCGCCCTGGCCGCCTGGACGAACTCCCGCTCGCGCACGCCCAGCACTTCAGCGCGTACGATGCGGGCCGTGCTCGGCCACAGCGTGAGGCCCAGCACGACGACGATAAGGACGACGCTCGACTGGAAGAGCGCCACGACCGTGATCAGGAGCACCAGCCGTGGGAACGCGATGACCATGTCCACGAGACGCATCGTGGCGACGTCCACCCAGCCCCCCACGTAACCGGCCACCGCCCCCAGGAGCGTGCCGAGCGTCACGGCGATCCCGACCGCGAGGACCCCGATCCCCAGGGAGATCCGGGCCCCGTACAGGAGGCGGGAGAGGACGTCCCGGGCCGACTGGTCGGTGCCCATGAGGTGGACGGCGGACGGCCCCACCATCCGCTCGGTGAGGAGCTCCCCCGGGCGCAGCGGGTCGAAGGGCGCCAGCAGCGGCGCGACCAGCGCGACGAGGCCGAGCAGCAGGACCACCAACAGGCCGAGCCTGGCCGAGCGGTTCCGGGAGAATGAATCGAGGGTCGCGCGCCATCCACCGAAGCCGGCCGAAGCGCCGGCGGCGCGCGCCTGGAGGTCCCTCCACGACCAGGCCCAGGCCACGACCAGCCCTGCGACCACGGTCGCCACGGCGATGCGCTGCTCCCCCGTCCCGGCGGACGCCGCCACGACGCGACCCGGACGCGTGAGGACGAGCCAGAGGAACCACACCCAGACGGAGAGCGCGGCCAGACCGCCTCCCCACCGTCCCGCGAGGAGCTGGGGGAGGCCGGGGGCCACCGCGGACAACAGCCGCTCGAGGATGGGGGTGCGCCGTCCGATGGTCTCGTCAGCCATGGCGGATGCGCGGATCCACCACCGCGTACAACACGTCGGCCAGCAGGTTGCCGACGACCACCATCGCCGCGAAGAGGAAGCTCGTCGCCATGACCAGGGGGTAGTCCCGCGCCACGATCGCGTCCACGATCGCCTTGCCCATGCCCGGCCACGAGAAGACGTACTCGATGAAGACGGTCCCGCCGAAGAGGAGGGGGATGTACAGCCCCGCGAGCGTGATGACCGGGATGAGCGCGTTGCGCAGCGCGTGCTTGAAGACGACGGTGCGCTCAGGCAGGCCCTTGGCGCGGGCCGTGCGGATGTAGTCCTGCCGGACCACCTCCAGCATGCTCGACCGCATGAAGCGGGCGATGCCGGCGGTCAGCACGAGGGTGAGGGACACGGTGGGCAGCACGAGGTGCCACGCTCGGTCGAGGATCCGCCCGCCCAGGCCCAGGGACGCGTAGTCCATGGAGGTCATGCCCGACACCGGCAGCCAGAACGGCCAGTGCCACACGCTCCGGGCGAACACGCTGAAGACCAGCATGAGCATGAGCGCCAGCCAGAACGACGGCATGGAGTAGAAGAACAGCAACACGACGCTGAGCACCGAGTCCGTCTTCGAGTACTGGCGAGCCGCCTGCAGCGCGCCCAGGACGACCCCACCCACGAAGGAGAGGACGAGCGCGCATCCCGACAGCAGCAGCGTGTTGGGGAGGAACGTCCGGATCACGTCCAGCACCGGACGCCCGAAGGAGAAGCTGTAGCCGAAATCGCCCGTGAGCATCGCGCCCAGCCACTTCACGTAGCGCAGGAGCAGCGGCTGGTCCAGCCCGAAATTGGAGCGTATCCGAGCCACCACCTCCGCCGTCATGCCCGGCTGGATCAGGTACGTCGCCGGGTCGCCCGGCGCGATTGCCAGGACGAAAAACACAAGCGTGGCGATGCCCAGCAGGAGCGGTATCGCTCCCAGGATGCGGCGCGCCAGATAGCGGCTCATGGCGGCTTCATCCCGCCCGGTCGAGGGTACCTCGTGGAGCCGTGGGCGTCACCGCGCGGACGGATCCAGCCACCAGTCGTGGACGCCCACCCACTCGCCGCGCTTGTCGACCCTCACGTCGTGGACGCTCTTGCGGACGCCCGCGATGCGATCGACGAAGTACAGGAACGTGTAGGGCTGCTCCTCGACCAGGAGGCGCTGGTACTCGTCCCACAGCGGCTTCGCCGCGTCCCGGTCCACGACGGTCTGCAGCGTGTCCAGCATCCGATCCAGCTCCGGGTTGCGTGTCCCGGACAGCGCGAAGTCCCCCGAGAGGCGCCTGGAGTCGAACATGTCGCGGTCGTCCAGACGGAAGTCCATCACCCACGACAGGACGACCGCGTCGAAATCCTTCGCTTCCGTGAACAGCTGGGCCGTGAGCGTGGTCGCGTCCACCACGCGGGGGCGGATGTCGACGCCGATGTCGGCGAGCTGAGCCTGCATGAGCTCGGCGATGGTCTGCCTCTGTCGGGCGCCCTGGTTGTACTTCAGGGTGATGGTCAGGGGCTGGCCCGCCGCGTTCTCCCGCACCCCGTCGCCGTCGCGATCGATCCAGCCCGCCTCCTTGAGAAGCGCCCTGGCGCCGTCGGGGTCGTAGGGGGTGTCGGGCACGGCGTCGGGATCGTACTGCCAGTTCGTCGGGGTGACGGTGGAGTTGGCGATCTGCCCATATCCTCCGAGAACGGCCTGGACGATGCGCCTCCGGTCCACGCCCATCGTGAGCGCGGTGCGCACGCGCCTGTCCGCGAGCTGCGGACGGCGTGAGTTCCACGCGACGTACGCCACCTCCCGGTGGGTGAAGGTGATCAGGTCCACGTCGGGATCGGCCTGGATCTGTTTGGCCTGATCCGGCTGCGCCCCCACGTAGACCTGGATACCCCCGGTGAGCAGCTCGGTCAGGAGGGTCGTCTGCTCCGGAATGACCCGGTGCACGAGCCGGTCGACGAACGGTCTACCGCCCAGCTCCGCGGGGAAGGCCGGGTTGGCCTCGAACACCCAGCGTTCGTTCGGCCGGTGCTCGACGAAGACGAAAGGCCCGTTGCCCACCGGGCACTCCGAGTTGAAGGGGTGCTGCATGAGCCGCTCCGGCGGCACGTCGCCGAGGAGGTGCTCCGGGAGGATCGCCGTGGCCCGCCACGCATCGAGAAAGTCCGCGTGCGGGCGCAGATGGAAGGTGACCGTGGAGTCGTCGACCACCTCCACGCCCTCCGGACCCCGGTCGTACAGATCCCAATACGCCGGATTGGGGAATCCCGTCGCCGGGTCCGTGACGGTGCGGTAGGTGAAGGCCACGTCGTGAGCATCCGTGCGTACGCCGTCGTGCCAGTAGACGTCGCTGCGCAGGTGGAACGTGAGCGCGGTGGTGTCCGGGTTGACCTCCCAGGAGCGGGCCAGGTAAGGCTGTGGCACGAGGTCCGCGTCGTAGCGCACCAGGGTCATGAGCGATACGAATTGCTGGTACTGTGTCGCCGTGTAGCTGGTGACGATCGCCGCGTTCATGCCGCCCGGGAGGTCGGCCACCGTGCCCACCACCACCGTCCCTCCGTAGCGCGGATCGGCCGGAACCGAGTGCTCGGCTGCCGCGCGCTCGACGTAGGCCGTCACCCGAGGCCGGACCTCGGCGCAGAACCCCGCGAACGCGTCCGCCCCGACGGGTTCGCGCCCGCCGCAGGCGATGGCGGCGGGTAGTCCCAGCACCCCCAGGCGGGTCCAGATCCTGCGCCTGCGCACCATCCGTGGACTCCCTCTCATGACGCGTCCTTCCTCAGCGACGCCAGGTCCAGGTGTCGCGAGCGTACCGATCCTCTTCCAGCAGGTCCGCCCGCCGTGTCTCCGTGGGACGATAGTCACCCTCGTTCCACGTGCCGCCCAGCGCAAGGCGCAACGCCCCGGCGAGCGCGGCGACCACCTCCGCCGTCCCGACCCCTCGTCCGAGCAGCTCCTCGACCGTGGCCGGAGGGGACGATCCCTCCACCCCGCCCGTCAGGCGCGTCAGCGCCGCCTGGTCGCCCCGCAGGATCACCGAGCCGTGCTGGAGCATCACCCCCCCCACCCGCGCCTGCGCGCTGCCCACCAGCTTTCGCCCACCCGCCACCACCTCCCCGGGCGCCGGCGTCTGGAAGCAGGGCCCCGCGTCGGGCGCCAGCACCGAGCCGCCCTCGGCCACCGCGGCCGGGACGCCGAGGGAGCGCAAGCCGGCCACCAGCCCTTCGTGGATCGCCCTGTACGCCGAGCGCACACCCCCGAGGGCTCGGGCCGGGACGACCACGCAGTACGTGACTTCGTCGGCGTGCAGCACGGCCCGCCCCCCCGTCGGGCGGCGCACGAAGCCGAGGCCCTCGGCCGCGGCCGCGGAGCGGTCGTAGAGCCCCGCGGCCGGCTCGTTGCGGCCGAAGGAGACGGTGGGGGGATCCCACGCGTAGAGGCGCAGCACGCCCTCTCCCGCTGGGAGGCCTTCGGCGAGCGCGTGGTCGAGGGCCATGTTGCGCGCGCCGGCGCGCGGCGCATCGTCGATCACGAGGCGCCAGCGCAGGGCGGTGCCGGATTCAGAACTCGTAGCTGTCCCCGGGCTCCACGACACGGACTTCGGCGGCGCTGCCCACCTTCCGCCGGAACTCCTCCGGATCCTGCGCGATCACCGGCCACGTGTTGTAGTGGATCGGGATGACGACCTTCGGCTGGATCATCTCGACCGCGCGAGCCGCGTCTTCCGGCCCCATCGTGAAGTTGTCGCCGATGGGCAGCAGCGCCACGTCCACCCTGCCCTTCAGGAGCTGGAAGTCCATGATCAGCGCCGTATCGCCGGCGTGATAGAAGCGCTTGCCGCCGAACTCGATCAGGAAGCCGGCGCAGTCAGTGGTGTGCGTCCCGCTGTCGTCTCCGGCGACCGAGCCCGTGTGTAGTGCGGGCGTGAGCTTGACGCGGCCGAAGGGGAAGTCGTGGGCTCCACCGATGTTCATCCCGTGCCCGCTCTCGACTCCCTTCTCCCCGCAGAAGCTCACGAGCTCGAAGGTCCCGATCACGGTCGCGCCCGTGCGCTTGGCCAGCGGGATGCAGTCCGAGAAGTGGTCGAAGTGACCGTGGGAAACCAGGATGTAGTCGGCTTCGATGTCGTCCACCGTGAGCTCGGTGGCTGGGTTGTCGGCGAAGAAGGGGTCGATGACCAGCTTCGTGCCGTCGTCGGTCTCCAGGGTGCAGGCGGAGTGGCCGTGGTAGCTGAGTTTGGCCATGGATGGTCGATCCTCGTGCTGAAGTCTCGTCCCCGGAATCTGGCCACTCGGGGGGACCAGGGGGACCCCCCGGGGCGCGACCGGCGCGCGCCCCGGGGGATCCCGCATCGAGGACCTACTCCGCCCCCGCCTCCGCGTATTCCTCCAAAGGAGGACAGGCGCACACGAGGTTCCGGTCGCCGTAGGCGTTGTCCACGCGGCGGACCGGGGGCCAGAACTTGTTGTCGCGGGTCCACGGGGCCGGATACGCCGCCTGGGAGCGCGGGTAGGCGTGGCTCCACTCGTCCGCGGTCACCATCGCTGCCGTGTGGGGCGCGTTCCTGAGGGCGTTGTCCTCGGGGTGGGCGATCCCCATCTCGACCTGCTGGATCTCGGCTCGGATCGAGATGAGCGCGTCGCACATCCGGTCGAGCTCGTCCTTCGGCTCCGACTCAGTCGGCTCGATCATGAGCGTCCCCGGCACCGGGAAGGACACCGTGGGCGCGTGGAAGCCGTAGTCCATGAGCCGCTTCGCCACGTCCTCCTCGGTGATCCCCGTGGCCTTCTTGAGCGGGCGCAGGTCCACGATGAACTCGTGGGCGACCAGGCCGCCCTCCCCCCGGTACAGGACGTGGAAGTGCTCCTCCAGCCGCTGCGCCATGTAATTGGCGTTGAGGACCGCCACCTCCGACGCCCGCCTTACCCCGCGGGCGCCCAGCATCGCGATGTACGCCCAGGAGATGACCAGGATGCTGGCGCTCCCCCACGGGGCCGCCGAAACCGGCGTGATGGCCTTGGCGCCACCCACGCGGTGCACGGGGTGGCCGGGCAGATAGGGGGCGAGCTTGTCGTTGCAGCAGATGGGGCCCATCCCCGGTCCGCCGCCACCATGCGGGATCGCGAACGTCTTGTGCAGGTTGATGTGGCAGACGTCGGCACCGTAGTCACCCGGACGGGCCAGGCCCACCTGCGCGTTCAGGTTCGCTCCGTCGAGGTAGACCAGGCCGCCGTGGTCGTGGATGATCGCGCACACGTTGCGGACGCCCTTCTCGAACACGCCGTGCGTGGACGGATAGGTGATCATGAGCGCCGCGAGCCGGTCCTCGTGCTGTTTCGCCTTGGCTTCAAGGTCGGCGATGTCGACCTTGCCCTCGTCGTCCGTGGCCACCACCACGACCTTCATGCCGGCCATGACCGAGCTCGCGGGGTTGGTGCCGTGGGCGGACGCAGGGACAAGGCACACGTTCCGCTCCACGTCCCCCCGATCCTCGTGGTAGGCCCGGATCACCAGGAGCCCCGTGTACTCGCCCTGGGCCCCGGAGTTGGGCTGGAGCGAGCACGCCTGGAAGCCCGTGATCTCGCACAGCCAGCGCTTGAGATCGTCGAAGATCTCGAGGTAGCCCTTTGCCTGATCCAGGGGCGCGAAGGGGTGGAGGCGGCCGAACTCCGGCCAGGTCACCCCCTCCATCTCGGTGGTCGCGTTGAGCTTCATCGTGCACGAACCCAAGGGGATCATGCTCTGGTTCAGCGACAGGTCGCGCGATTCCAGCTTGTGCAGGTACCGCAGCATCTCCGTCTCGGAGTGGTACCGGTTGAAGACCTCGTGCGTCAGGTAGTCCGACGTGCGCCGCAACGCCACGGGGAGCTCGGGCGCGGGCGTCGCGGCCGCCAGGCCGCGCGCGTCGAAGCTCGCCTCGGCACCGCCGTTGAAGACGGCGAAGAGGTCGTCCAGATCGTCCGGACGCACGCTCTCGTCGAGCGCGACGCCCAGGGTGCCGTCCCCGAAGTCACGGAGGTTGATCCGCCGCCCTTCGGCCTCCTTCAGCACGGTGTCCGTGCCTCCGGCGGGGCGGACGCGGATCGTATCGAACCAGACGGGGGTGAGCACCTCGTGCCCGAGGTCGGCCAGCCCGCGCGCCAGCACGGCGGTCAGTTCGCGCACCCGCCGGGCGATCGCGCGGATCCCCTCCGGGCCGTGGTACACGGCGTACGCCCCGGCCATGATCGCGAGGAGGACCTGCGCGGTGCAGATGTTGGAGGTGGCCTTCTCCCGTCGGATGTGCTGCTCCCTGGTCTGGAGCGCCATGCGCAACGCCGGATTGCCGTCGGCGTCCACGCTCACGCCGATGATGCGACCCGGCATCTTCCTCTTGAAGGCGTCCCGCGCGGCCATGTACGCCGCGTGCGGCCCGCCGAAGCCCATGGGTACACCGAAGCGCTGGGTGTTGCCGACCGCGATGTCGGCGCCCCACTCCCCCGGAGGCGCGAGCAGCGCGAGGGACAGGAGGTCGGCCGCCGCGACCACCACGGCTCCCGCCGCGTGGGCGCGCTCCGCGAAGCCCCGGTAGTCCAGCACGCAGCCGTCCGTCGCGGGATACTGGACGAGGGCCCCGAACACCCCGTCCAGGTCGGCGGTCTCGTGGTCGCCCACGACCACTTCGATCCCGAGCGGCCATGCGCGGGTCTTCACGACGTCGATCGTCTGCGGGTGGCACAGCTCCGACACGAAGAAGCGGTTCGCGTCGCCGCGAGCTTCCTGGTGCGCGAGGTGCATCGCCTCGGCCGCGGCGGTCGCCTCGTCCAGGAGGGAGGCATTGGCGATCTCCAGACCGGTAAGGTCGATCACCATGGTCTGGTAGTTCAGGAGGGCCTCGAGGCGCCCCTGCGAGATCTCGGCCTGGTAGGGCGTGTACTGCGTGTACCAGCCGGGATTCTCCATGATGTTCCGGAGGATCACGCCGGGTACCACGGTGTCGTGGTACCCCATCCCCAGGTACGAGCGGAAGACCCGGTTCGCCGACGCACGGTCCTTCAGGACGCGCAACAGCTCGGACTCGGGCAGCGGCTCGGGGAGCGCGAGCTCGGAGCGGTGGTGGATCGCCTCGGGGACCACCCGCTCCATGAGGGCGTCGAGGGAGTCGTAGCCCACCGCGTCTAGCATCGCCCTGAGCTCCCCGGCGTCGGGGCCGAGGTGACGGTGCTCGAATCCGGCCGGGACATCTATGCGCGTCGGCATGTTCGTCGTGCTCGCGAATGGAGAACGGGCCGCGCCGCCGTTGGGCGAGGACGCGGCCCTTTACCTGCTTCCATGACGGCCGTTCCGCCGCTACTCGCCCACGTGCTCCGCGTAGCCGGCGGCATCCATGAGGACTTTGAGGTCGGACTCGTCGGCCACCTTGATCTTGATCATCCACCCGGCCCCGTAGGGCTCGTTGTTGACCAGGGACGGGTCGTCGTCCAGCGCCGAGTTGGCCTCGACCACCTCCCCCGCCACCGGGCAGTACAGGTCGCTCACGGCCTTGACGGCCTCGATGGTCCCGAAGGTGTCCATCTTCCCGAAGGACGTGCCCGGCTCGGGGAGCTCTACGAAGACGACGTCCCCGAGCTCGCCCTGCGCGTAGTCGGTGACGCCGACGAAGTAGACGCCGTCCTCGTCGGTGCCCTTCAGGTACTCGTGCTCCTCGGTGTAGAGGAGATCGGCCGGGATGTCGGACATGTGCTCTCTCCGGGCGTGAAACCGGGGTGGGATCGAAGGCTGGCCCGGCAGGTCGCCATCTCGCTCGACGACCTGCTCGGGACCTGACGATGCCTGGGTTTTGACCGGGCGTCAACCCTCGTACTTTGGCCTTTGCCACCGTGGTTTTCGGCCCTCCCTCGGGATCGGTCTCCATGCAGCGCACGCAGCGGCTCGATGCCCTCGTCGCACCTCTACGCGACGATGTCGTCTCCGGCGCGTCCGAGCTCGCGCGAGGGGCCGCGGACGTCCTCCGTCGGGCGGTCGAGACGGAGCTCACCCCCGGGACGGACGTGCGAGCCCTGGTAGCGGACGTGGGCCGGCGCATCCTGGACGCCCAACCGGCCATGGCGCCCCTGGTGGCGCTGGTGGCCGAGGCGCTTCGCGCGGCCACCGGCGCACCGGCCCCCGAGGAGGCGCGGGACGCCGTGCGCAAGGCCGCGGAAGGCTTCACGGCGGGGATGGAGGCGAGGGCCCCTGCTCTGGCGGCACGTGCCGCGGAGCTCCTCCCGCGCGAGGGCGACGTCCTCACGTTGTCGTCTTCCTCCACGGTGCTCCGAGCCCTGCTCCACGACCGGGAGGCCAGGCAAGGGCGGGTCGTCGTCCTGGAGAGTCGTCCGGCGGGGGAGGGGAGGGACACGGCCCGCTCGCTGGCCGCGGCGGGCGTCCCGGTGCTCTTCGCGGTGGACGCGGCTGCCAGCTCCATGGTCACGTCCTGTACGGCCGTGCTCCTCGGGGCCGACTCGATCGGCGACCGGGGCGTGGTGAACAAGGTAGGGAGCCTGGCCGTCGCCCTTTCGGCGCAGCGGGTGGACGTCCCGGTGCTGGTGGCGGCGGATTCCTCGAAGATCCTCCCCCCGGGCTTCCCCCAGCACCTCGCCGACGACCGTCCCGCGGAGCAGGTGTGGGCGGCCCCGGCCGGCGTGACGGTGTGGAACCGGTATTTCGAGGGCGTTCCACTCGACGCCGTCACGTGGGTGATCACCGAAGGGGGGCCCATGCGGCCCGAAGAGCTGGAGCGCCGTCGGCGGGGGCTCGACGTGCCCGACGAGCTGAGGGCGTGGGCACGCGCCCGGTCCGGCCAGACCCCGCGATTGGCGCGGTAGTTGTAGATTTCCGGAACGAACCGAGATTCGCACCGGGGGTACCGTGGCCCCGGAGGCGACACGATCCGCCTCAACCGCCCGAGCCATGTCGACCGTTCTCACAGATGCGCGCCCGGCCCTGACTACGCTCAGCGAGCAGGAGCTCCTGTTCCGCGAGGCGGTGCGCGACTTCGCCACCTCCGAGGTCGCGCCCAGGGTCATGGCCATGGACGAGGCCCAGGAGCTTGACCCGGCGCTCGTCCGCCAGCTCTTCGAGCTCGGGCTCATGGGCGTGGAGATTCCGGACGTGTACGGGGGCACCGGCGCGGACTTCTTCACCTCCGTGCTGGTCGTCGAGGAGCTGTCCCGCGTCGATCCCTCCATCGCCGTGCTGGTGGACGTGCAGAACACGCTCGTGATCAACGCCATCCTGCGCTGGGCCTCCGACGACCTGAAGTCGCGCTACTTCCCTCGACTCGCCACCGACACGGTCGGCGCGTACGCGCTGTCCGAGGCCGGCAGCGGCTCGGACGCCTTCGCCCTGGCCTGCCGGGCCACCCCGGACGGCGACGGTTGGAGGCTCTCCGGTCGGAAGACGTGGATCACCAACGGGAGGGAGGCCGGGATCTACATCGTCTTCGCCACGGTCGATCCGGACGCGGGCTACAAGGGCATCACGGCCTTCGTGGTGGAGCAGGAATTCGACGGCTTCGAGGTCGGAAAGAAGGAGGACAAGCTGGGGATTCGCGCGTCGTCCACCACGGAGCTGGTGCTCGACGACGTCTTCGTCCCCGTGGAGAACGTGCTCGGCGAGGTCGGGAAGGGGTACAAGGTGGCGATCGAGACGCTCAACGAAGGGCGCATCGGCATCGGCGCCCAGATGATCGGCCTCGCGCAGGGCGCGCTCGACCACACGGTCCGCTACGTCCAGGAGCGGGAGCAGTTCGGGCGCGCGATCGCCTCGTTCCAGGGCGTGCAGTTCCAGCTCGCGGAGATGGCCACCGACATCGAAGCCGCCCGCCTCCTCGTGTACAACGCGGCCCGCCTGAAGGACGCGGGACAGCCCTTCCTGACCCAGGCGGCGATGGCGAAGCTCTTCAGCTCGGAGGCCGCGCAGCGCGTCGCGTCCCGGTGCATCGACCTCTTCGGCGGGTACGGCTTCACCAAGGAGTATCCCGTGGAGAAGCTCTATCGCGACGCGAAGATCGGCACCATCTATGAGGGGACGTCGAACATGCAGAAGCAGACCATCGCCAAGATGCTCGTGAAGTGAAGCGTCCCGCTGCGCACCCCGTTCAGGAAGCCATGCCGTGCTGACCCCCGTCTCCTCTCTCGCCCTCTTCACGTTCGGGATCGGGGAGATGATCCTGGTCCTGGCGGTGATCATGCTCCTGTTCGGTGCGAAGAAGCTCCCGGGGCTCGCCCGGGGCCTCGGCGAGGGGATCCGCAACTTCAAGGGCGAGCTCAAGCCACCGCCCGACGACGACTCCGACGAGCGCGAGTGAACGGAGCGCTCTCCCGGGTGGTCGTCGTGCTCGACCACCCGAAGGACGTCGTGAACATCGCCGGGGTCGTCCGGGTGATGATGAATTTCGGGCTCTCCGGGCTACGCCTCGTACAGCCGGACGACTTCGACCCGTACCGCATCGAGGGCATCGCCCACCGGAGCACGCCGCTCATCGAGTCGGCCACGCTCCACGACACCCTCACGGACGCCGTCGCCGACTGCTCCTGGATCGTGGGAACCACGGCCCGCGCGCGTACCGCCGGCCGAAACTACGCCCGCCCCGGTGAAGTGGCCGGCGACATCGTCGGAAAGGCAGCGAGTGGGCGGGTCGGGATCGTGTTCGGACGGGAGGACAAGGGGCTGTCGAACGAAGCGCTCGACCTGTGCCACGCGGCAGCGATCATCCCAACGCACCCGGAGTATTCGTCTCTCAACCTCGCACAGGCCTGCCTGGTGATGGCCTACGAGACGTTCCTGGCGGCCGAGACGGCGCCGGAGGAGCTTCCGCGGGGGCGACGCGCGACGAGAGCGCCGACCGCCGAGGAGCTGGAGCAGACCTACGCCGCGCTGGAGCAGGGCCTGGGTGCCATCGAGTTCTTCAAGGCACGCAAGCCGGCGGCGGTGATGCGGACCCTGCGCACGCTGTTCGCGCGGGCGGAGCCGGACCTCCGGGAGGCCCGCCTGCTGGCGGCGGTAGGCTACGAGATCGGCCACTACATCCAGCGCCTGCGGGACGCATCCGACGACGCCTGATTCCATTGTTGTAAGCGTCTCCGGCGCCGCCTATCTTGGGGGAATCGAAGACTCGGACACGAGCCGCCCTCCTCCCGTGGCGGCTTCCCGGTAGAGTTCCACCCATGCCCGCATCGGACGCGCCCTCCGAGCGTACGACCGTTGGGGACCGCTACCGCGTTCTCCTCGACATCGGTCGCACGCTCGCGGGGACCCTGAGCTCGGACAACCTCTACGCGGCAATCCATCACGAGACGGCTCGCGTGCTGGAAGCGGCGGGCTTCTACATTTCCCTGTACGACCAGGCCCGCGACTTCGCTACCATCGTCTACTTCGCCGACCGGGCCGAGGTGAAGCGAGCCGAGATCAGCTACCGCGGCTCCGACAGCGAGGTCATCCGTTCCCGGCGACCCGTGCTCGTGAAGGACCGGCTGGACGACCGCAAGCTGCTCCACCTGGGCGAGGACGAGAGCGAGATCACGCGCTCTGCGATCTCCGCGCCGATGGTCAACAAGGGCCGCCTTCTCGGTGCCATCAGCGCGCAGAGCTACCAGCCGAACGCCTACGACGGCGAGGACATGGATCTGCTCCGCGGGATCGCAGACCTCGCCGCGGTCGCGGTGGACAACGCGATCCACGTCGAAGAGCTGGAACGGCGCCGTCTCGAGGCCGAGCAGATCGAGGAGATCGGGCGGGGGCTCGCCAGCTCGCTCAACCCCACCGAGGTGCTCGCCAAGGTCATCTCGGCCGTGAACGACGTCCTCACCGTCGATGGATGCTCGGTCTGGCTGTGCGACGGACCGGCGAGCGAGGTGGTGCGGGTGTCGCAGTCCGGCGGTGCGGTCGCGCTCCCCCACGGACTCGCCTGGGAGTTGGAGGGCCCGCTCGCCGATCGGCTTCTTATCGAGAGAAAGGCGGTCGTGATCGACGACCTCGCCAACGACTCGGTGGTTCCCGCGCACGTGGGCGAGCACCTTCGAGCCGGGTCCGGCATGGGCGTGCCGCTCATGGTGGGAGGCCAGGTGGTGGGTGTGCTCACGGCCGGCAGCCGCAGACCCCGACACTTCGGTCAGGACGACACCGCCGCGCTCCAGCGGCTCGCCAGCCAGGCTTCCGTCGCACTCGAGAACGCGCGCCTGCACGCGAACCTCCAGGCGCTCTCCCTCACGGACCCCCTGACCGGGCTGCCCAACCGGCGCCGCCTGCAGATCCACCTGGACAAGGAAGTGGCGGCGGCACGCCGCGGCCGGCCCCTCGTCGTGGTCCTCTTCGACCTCAACGACTTCAAGGTCGTCAACGACACCCTGGGTCACGTGGCCGGCGACGACATCCTACGAGCCTTCGGACAGATCCTGGACGACGAGAACCGCTCGATGAACCTCGTCGCCAGGTACGGGGGCGACGAGTTCGTGTCGATCCTCACCGACACGGACGTAGAGGGAGCGCACCTCTACATCGAGCGCGTGCGCGAACGCATGGCCCAGGACCCCATCATGGGGCCGCGGGGCGTGACGACGAGCACCGGCATCGCGGAGTTCGATCGCGAGACGATGACGACCATGGACGACATCATCCACGCGGCCGACGCGGACATGTACCGCTCCAAGAACCGCCATAACGCCGACCGACAGGCGGCTTCCTCCTGATCCCCGTCGGCGCCGTCCACCCGTGAGCCGCGTCACCCCTCGGGACCTGGTCCGCGAGCTCCTCGACTACGCGGTCGACCTGGCTCACCGGGCGGGCGACCTGACCCTTCGCCACTACGGACATCTCGTCGACTACGACGCCAAGGGGGACGGCAGCCCGGTCACGATCGCCGACCGCGAGGCCGAGGAGCTCATCCGGGGCGGGATCGCCGAGCGCTATCCGGGCCACGGGGTCCTCGGGGAAGAGTTCGGCGAGACCGACTCCGGCGCGCGGGTGCGCTGGATCCTCGACCCGATCGACGCGACGCGCTCGTTCATGCGAGGGGTTCCGCTCTACGGCGTGCTCATCGGGGTCGAAGTCGATGGGGAGCCCGCTGTCGGAGTCGCCCATTTCCCGCCCCTGCGGGAGACGGTGGCCGCCGGGCGGGGCCTCGGGTGCACGTGGAACGGGGAGCCCTGCCACGTGTCCGCCGTGGCCACCATCGAGGAGGCGCTCGTGCTCACGACCGACGTGGAGCGCGTGCTGTCGAGCCCCGCCGATCCCGGGTGGCGAGGACTCCAGCGGCGCGCGGCCTTCTCACGCACCTGGGGCGACTGCTACGGCCACTCCCTGGTGGCGACCGGAAGAGCGGAGGTCATGGTGGATCCGGTCATGAAGCCGTGGGACGCGGGTCCGTTCCTGACCATCCTGACGGAGGCCGGGGGCCGCTTCACGACGCGCGAGGGCCGCGCCACCATCCACGGAGGCTCGGGCATCAGCACCAACGGCACGCTGCACGACGAGGTCCTGCGAGCGCTGACCGGCGCCGGGGGCTGAGCCGGTCGGGTCCGGCGGTCGTCACTCCCGCACGATCTCGTAGGCCCGGACCGACTCCACCTCCAGCTCGTCCCTGAAGACGCCAAACACTTTCGCGCCTCGCACCGCGTACGCCTGGAAGCCCTCCGGCGTGCGCACCGTGGCCACGAGCGCCCCTCCGGCGTCGAACACCAGCCAGCGGCGCTCGGGTGGGCGGGAGAAGCCTCTGACGGCGAGCTCGCCGGGATGCTCGCCGGCCCAGATCCGACCGCTGTCGGCGATCAGGATGTCGGCGTAGGGCGGCACCCGCTCCGCTCGCGGGATCCGCTCGATCATCTTTCGGCTCTCGGCCTGCGCCGCCTCGGGCACGAAGGACAGCATGGCATCCGTCCAGGCAGCGACCATCTCGGGCGTCACCGACCGGTCCGTGTCGGGCCAACGCACGATCCGCTCAAGCTCTCCGGAGAACGCGTAAAGCCTGATCTCCGGCGCATCCGCCGTCCCAACCACGAGGTGGTCCGGCGTCGTGGCGGCGCAGGTGTGGGCGCCGAACGCGACCATGCCGAGGCCGAGATCGTTGCTGAACATCTCGTCGCCGGGGAAGGGACCGAGCCTGCCCAGGTCCTCCCCCGCCGGTCCGACGAGGTGCGCGTCGGCCTCGAGACGGTACACGCCCTTCCCGGGACCGATGTTGGCCACCGTGAACAGGACGAATGTTCCCCCCGCTGTGGAGAGGAGGCGCGTCCGCCCCTCGACCGAGGGAGCCGCGAGGTCACGCAGGCTCGCTCCACGGGCGTACACGCCGTCCGTGGTGAAGACCGAGATCCGCTGCCGCTCGGGATCCCAGACCACGACGGAGTCGCCAGGCAGGACCAGGACCGACCCTATGCTCGAGAACTCCCCCGGGCCCTCGCCCTCCCTTCCCAGTGTCGCCAGCAACGTCCCGTCTTCATCGATCAACAGGACGCGTGGGGGGCTCCCGTTCGCCACGGCCACCCCCCCGTCGTCCAGCGGGACCACGTCCCGCACGCCGAAGAGGGTCAGGTCGCCCCCCGCGTCCGTCCCGACCTCGACGGCCGGCTCGGTCGAAAGCGACCACGATACCGATGCCTCCATGGCACTGGGCAGGTTCGTGACGATCGTGACGCCGGAGCTGTCCGCGAAGGTCACTGCCCTGGGAAGGTCGCGGTCGGTGCAGGCGTTCCAACCCGCCCACGCGATCAGCGGCAGGAGCACCCGCGCGCGCATCCCCGTCCACAGCCGTCCCGAGATCTGCACCATGCGACAGCTTACGGTCGGGAGCCGACGGCCGCCACGGCGAGCTCCTCCCCTTGCCGTCCGCTCACCGTGCGTGTAAACGTCGGGCCTCGTCCTGCCCATCCGTTCGCCGATCCAGGTCATCCAGAGCTCCCCGTGAACCCATTCGCCCTCCCCCCTGCGGATGTGCTCGCCAAGGCCGCACTCCCGGCAGCCATCCAGGAAGCCGCCACCGGTCCGGTCAGCACCACGGGCCCGGTATCGCAGGGCATCGTGGCCATCGTGATCGTTGCGCTCTTCGTGCTGCTCGCCCGCGAGGCGGCGCACCGCGTCCTGATCGCCATGGTGTGCGCAGCGATCCTCTGGCTCGTCACCTATCTGACACCGTGGCACCTCATCAGCTTCGACAGCGCGGTGCGCGCCCTCGACATGAACGTCATCATGCTCCTCGCGGGCATGATGGCCGTAGTCGGCGTATTGCGCTCCACCGGCGCGTTCGAATGGGCCGTCGCGCGGCTGCTCGTCCGGGCGCGCGGGCGACCGCGCCTGGCGGCGCGGCTCATCACCTGGTTCACGGGCATCACCTCGGCGTTCCTCGACAACGTCACCACGGTCATCTTCGTCACGCCGATGGCCGTCGGGCTCTCCAGGAAGATGCGCCTCGCCCCGGTGGCGCTCCTCCTGCCCATGGTCGTGGCCTCGAACATCGGTGGAACCGCCACGCTCATCGGCGACCCCCCGAACGTCATGATCGGATCCGGCGCGCACCTGAGCTTCCTCGACTTCATCGTGAACCTCACGGCGCCCGTGCTCGTGATGATGGTGGTGATGCAGGCCTACATCTCCTGGTACTACAAGGACGAGTACGCGGAGGCCGCCGCGAGCGTGCCGGACGAGCCCGTGGAGGAGGTGCCGCTGGCCGATCCCGCGCTCTTCCGCTGGATGGTCGCGATATGCGCCGGGATCCTCGTGGGCTTCCTCACGCACTCGCTGACCGAGACGCCGGTGGCCGTGCCCGCCATGATCGGCGCAGCGTGCGCGCTCCTGGTCCAGGACCGGATGTACGTCCGGACGCACCACCCTACGGCGCACGAGCGCGCACACGGCGTCCTCGAGGTCATCGAGAAGGACATCGAATGGCCCACGCTCAGCTTCTTCGTCTTCCTCTTCATCATCGTGGGTGCGGCCGTCGAGACCGGGCTCATCCACTCGGTGGCGCGGGGGATGGCTTGGAGCATCAGCGCCGTCCACACGGGACTCGGTCTGACCGACGAGGGCACGCTGGTGTTCGCCGCGATCTTCATCTGCGTGCTGTCGGCGATCCTGTCGGCCTTCATCGACAACATCCCCTACGTCGCCGTCAGCATCCCCATCATCCACCAGCTCATCCCCACGCTCTCCGGGGAAACGAGCGTGCTGTGGTGGGCCCTGGCGCTCGGGGCTTGCCTGGGCGGCAACGCCACGGTGGTGGGGGCGTCCGCGAACGTGACCACCGTCGGGCTCGCCGAGAAGGACGGTGTGCGCATCGGCTTCCGCGAGTACAGCCGCTTCGCGGCGCCCATCGCCACGCTGACGATCCTGATCTCGTCGGCCTACCTGGCCGCGGTTGTCTATCTGGGTGACGATCGCGCCCAGGCGATCACCTGGGTGCTGGCGCTGGTCCTGATCGGTCTCGAGCTGGCTCTGGGCTGGAGGCGCCCGGTCCTCGGGACCCGCGGAGGGTGAGGGCCGGGCGGGGAGCTCCCGAGGGGCCTAG
>CAZPZU010000093.1:0-19723 GCA_964591135.1 uncultured Gemmatimonadaceae bacterium
TACGTCCTGCACGACAACAACCGCGACATCAACTACTCGCAGGTGACGATGCGGACGCTGCTCGACTGGTACCTCGACTGGCATCCGCCGATCATGCACGAGCTGCACGAGTCGATCCCGTTCATGTACGACTACAGCGGGCAGGCTCCGCAGAACCCCGACTTCGACCCGATCCTGTTCGGCGAGCTGCCGTGGTACGCCAATTGGGAGATGGGTCAGATGATCAAGTACGGCATGCCGGGCGTGTGGACCCACGGGTTCATGGACGCCTGGTCGCCGGGCTACCTGGGCGCCATGTCGTACAACCACAACGGCATGATGCGGATGTACGAGATCTTCGGAAACGGTGGCGCCACGACGATGATGCGCGACCTCAGCGACGGCGGGGACCGCGGCGCCACCAAGCGCGACTGGTTCCGGCCGCTGCCCGCATACGACTCCGTCGTCTGGTCGATGCGCAACAACACCAACTACTCGGAGACCGGCGTGCTGCTGGGGATGCAGCTCACCTCGCAGTTCCCGAAGGTGGTGCTGGAGAACTTCTACAAGAAGAGCCTGCACTCCATCCAGGACGGGGAGAACGAGACGCCCCACGGGTGGGTCCTTCCTGCCGGGCAGCGGGACATGACGCGGGTGGCGACGCTGGTGAACCTGCTCCGCCTCCAGGGCATCGAGGTCGGCCAGGCCACCAAGAAGGTCGAGGTCGGTGACAGCACGTATCCGGCGGGCTCTTACGTCATCAAGCGCAACCAGCCCTACGGGCGGCTCGCGAAGATACTCCTCGAGCGTCAGGACAACTATCCTGATCCCAGCCTCATGACGTACGACGACAGCGGCTGGACCATGGGGCTCATGCTGCAGACCGAGGTCGTTCCGGCGGACGACCGGGCGATCCTCGACGTGCCGACCTCGCCGGTGGACGAGGCCGTGCTCTCCGGTACCGTGACGGGCGAGCGCAGCCCGGCCGTCTACGCCGTCGCGCACTACGGCTCGACGAACATGATCGCGCTCCGCTACCGGCTGCGGGACCTGGGCGTGAAGGCGGCGGAGGCATCGTTCCAGGCCGGCGGCGTCGACATGCCCGCCGGGTCGTTCATCGTGCCCGCCACGGGCGCGGCGGACCGGATCCAGGCAGCGGTGAAGGAGCTCGGGCTCACGGCGGTGGGGGTGAAGGGCGAGCCGGACGTGCCGATGCACGACCTCGACATCCCGCGCATCGCCATGTACAGCACGTGGGGGAGCACGCAGGACGTGGGGTGGGTGCGTTACGCCTTCGACCGCTTCGGCATCCCCTACGACCTGATCTACAAGGAGCGGGTCCGCCAGGGGAACCTGCGTGCCGACTACGACGTGATCGTCATGCCCAGCCAGGGGCGTGACGGGAAGAGCTTCGTGGTCGGCCTCGAGCCCCGCGACGAGCCCCTCGCGTACACGAAGACCGACCGCTTCCAGAACCTGGGGATGTACGGCTCCAGCGAGGACATCACGGGGGGGATGGGTCTGGAGGGCGTGCTCGAGCTCCAGCGCTTCCTGGATGGGGGCGGCGTGATGATGACCCTGGGCAACGCCACGACGCTTCCCCCCGAGTTCGGCCTGGTACGCGACATCAACGCGTCGCGCACCTCGGGCAACTTCTACGCCCCGAGGCCCATCGTGGAGGCGAAGATCCTCCGGTCGGAGAGCCCGATCTTCTACGGCTACACGAACGAGACCGTGCCCATCAAGTACACGAACGGTCCCATGCTGCAGGTGCCCGAGGAGGACCGGGACGACGAGGTGTTGATGAAGTTCGTCGGCGGGGACGACGCGGTGCTGAGCGGCCTCATGCGCGGCGCCTCGCAGATCAAGGACCGTCCGGCCATCGTGGACGTGCCGGTGGGGAAGGGGCGCCTGCTGCTGTACTCGACCAACCCGGTGTACCGGTGGCAGAACCACGGCGAGTTCAACATGCTCTTCAACGCGCTCATGAACTACGACGACCTGCAGGTGCCCACCAAGGAGGACAAGACCGTGACCGACGGGTCGGGGGGCACGGCGCTGCGGTGACACACGGGGGCGGGGCCTATCCGGCCCCGCCCCTCGGCATTCGTCCGTAGCAGGCACCGGCGGGGCGCCGGCTCCGGTCGTTTTTTTTCTTGCTGCTCGCGACGAGGTAGGGGCATCTTGACGCCCACAGCCTGTCCGGCGCCTGCCCCAGCCGGGCTCGGAGGTCCGCACGCCTCCTACGTGCGCTCTCGCTCCCTCGGGGCTGCCAGCGCACGATGTCCCTGGACCCCGAGCCGGCCACGACTCCCGATCGGTCCCTGATCGAGCGCGTCCGCCGCGCCTTGGGAGACCGGTATGAGGTCCGGGGCGAGCTGGGGTCCGGAGGGATGGCCACCGTGCTGCTGGCGCACGACCGGAAGCACTCCCGTGCGGTGGCGATCAAGGTGCTGCACCAGCGGCTCACCGCCGGGTCCGGAGCGGACCGCTTTCGGCGGGAGATCGCCATCGCGGCGCAGCTCGCCCACCCCCACGTGGTGCCGCTGCACGACTCGGGCGTGGCGGACGGCCTCCCGTACTACGTGATGCCGTTCATCGACGGCCAGACGCTCAAGGGCCATCTCGCTTCATCGGGGAAGCTGGGTGTCCACGAGACGTTGGCGGTCGCACGAGACGTGGCCGATGCGCTCGACCACGCCCATCACATGGGCATCGTGCATCGCGACATCAAGCCCGCGAACATCCTGCTCACCGCAGGCCACGCCCTCGTGAGCGACTTCGGCGTAGCGCGCGCCCTGGAAGCCGCGACCGTCGAGGATGTCACGCTTACGGAGGGGGCTCCCGTGGGGACGCCCGCGTACATGAGCCCCGAGCAGGCGCTGGCCGACGGCGAGGTCGATGGCCGCACCGACGTGTACGCCCTCGGCTGCCTCGTGTACGAGATGCTCAGTGGAGAACGGCCCTACACGGCCCGGACCGCCGCCGGCCTCCTCGGGCGTCACGTGCAGGGTCCGGTGCCTTCGCTGGTGGGGAGAGACGGCATCCCGGTCGGGGTTGCCGAGGCCATCGAGCGGGCTCTCGCGAAGGACCCGGTCGACCGCTTCGAGACCGCGGGTGCGTTCGTCGCCGCGCTCGAGGAGGGAGCCCGAAGCAGGAGTGCCCGGCGGTTCTGGAGGGCGAGGACGCACCGGGTGGGAGCCATCGTCCTGGTCACCGTAGCCGTCTCCGCGGCGCTCTTCATCCGGGCGAGCACCCACCGGCGCCCACCCGGCGGTGCTCCCCGGTCGGTGGTCGTCCTCCCGTACGAGACGAGCACATCGACCGACGAGGAGCGGGTGCTCGCCGCCGACCTGGCGGCAGACATCACTGTGGAGCTGAACCACTGGGACGCGATCTCAGCGGTGCCCCGCGTCGCGCTCGCGGGCCCGATGTTCGACCTGGGGGTCAGGGGTCCCACGTTCAGGACGGTCGAGTCGGGGCTCGACGTCGGGCGGGTGCTGGGAGTGGATGCCGTTCTCGCAGTCCACGTGGAGCTGCGCGGTGACACCGCGGACGTGGAGGGCAACCTGTTCGACGTGGCGTCCGGGGCGTCGTCGGGGCGGCCCCTCGTGGCCGCGGCGCCCAGGGGCGCCAGCGATCTTCCGCGGATCATCGCCTACGGCATGCTCGGTCTGGACGACGCGACGCTCGGCTCCGATCTGCACCTTCTCACCTCCAGCCCGGAGGCCCTGCGGGCGTTCGCGCGGGCCAACCGCGCGTTGGAGCGGTGGCAGCTGCCCGACGCCAGGGTGGGCTTCGCGGATGCG
This sequence comes from uncultured Gemmatimonadaceae bacterium, assembly GCA_964591135.1. Lineage (GTDB taxonomy): Bacteria > Gemmatimonadota > Gemmatimonadetes > Longimicrobiales > Gaopeijiaceae > SZUA-318. The sequence continues at coordinate 3,789 of CAZPZU010000093.1, forward strand.
ATCGCACGGGACTCGACCTTCGCGCTGGCCTACCTTCGCCTGGCGCAGACGCTCTACTGGGGCGCGGCGGGAGACCCTCACGGGCTCACGGAGGTCGGGGACGACCTCGCGAGGCTCAGCGCCCTCGCGGCCCGCAATGCGGCGGGGCTCTCGGCGCGGGACAGCCTGCATGTCCTGGGGTTCTACGAGTTCCAGGCCGGGGCGTACGAAGAAGCCCGCTCGATCTATCGTGAGCTGCTCGACCGGCAACCGTCGGACGTATACGCGCTTCTGATGCTGGGCAGCGTCGAGTACTCCGATCCGTGGTTGGCGGAGACGCCCGACGGGCTTCGGCCGCGGTCCAACCTCAACGTCGCTATCCGGTCCTTCGAGGAGGCGCTGCGCCTCCAACCCACCTTCGAGCTCGGGTACGGACACCTCTTCGACATCCACGCCGCGCTCACGCGAGCGGCTTCGTTCCGCGCATGCCAGGGCTTCGAGGAGCCGAGGGACGAGTACATCGCGCCCTGGGACGACATCGGGCCGGAGCGGAAGCAGGCGTTCTGTCCCGTCGTATCCGATTCCATCTCGTGGATGGCGTACGACGACTTCATGGCGCTCGATCCGGCACCGGTGCGCCTGGGCGCCGACCGGCTGTTCCGGCAGTCGCTGCGGATGCTGCGGAGGTGGGTGGCCTTCGCCCCGGACCAACCCAAGCCCCTCCAGGAGCTGGCGGCCGCCCTGACCGCTCAGCGACTGAACATGCGTTCGGGCGCCCCGCAGGAGCTCGCGGCGCTCGCGCAGGAGGCCCGGGACGCGCTCTCCAAAGCGTTGTCGATGATGCACGACACCGTGCCCGCGGACCTCTTCCGTCTTGCGAACCTGAAGCTCGCCGCCGGGGATCCGGAGGGCGCGCTCGAGCTCGTCGACCGCGAGCGCGCGCGGGGCGGCGGACGGCCTCCGGACTTCGCGCTCAACACATACCTCGCCAACGGCCGGATCCAGGGAGCCCTCGATCTGGCGTCCTCCGAACGCGTGCGGCTCTTCCTCGAGGGGGACAGCGACCGCCTCATCCCGTACGGCGGAGCCGAAAGCGTCCTCGACCGTGCCGCGATGACGGTCGGATTGACCGAGGGGACCGATCTGCTGCGAGACGAGCTGAAGGACATCCGGTCCCGCTGGGCTGGAGACGAATACTCCGACGCGGACCGTCGTGTCCTCGAGGCGGACGCGACCACGCGGCTGCTCGCTGCCCTGGCGTCGGATTCCCTCGCCCGGCGGGAATGGGCGGCGGGTGTGAGCGTGGACCAGCCCCTCTGGAATGATCTGATCCGAGTGGAGTCGGACGCGGGCTCCGCCACCGGCGTGCCTCCCGACACCGCCGAGGCCCGCCGCGTACTCGGGCCGGCGAGCCGGAGCTTCGTATCCGGTCGCATCGCCTACCGGGCGGGTCGGTTCGAAGAGGCGGCCCGCAGCTTCTCGCGCCTCGACAGCCTCGCGCTTTCGGTGGAGTTCTTCGACCCCGGATGGGAGCTATGGGCGGTGTCGATGTTCTGGGCCGGGCGCTCCTACGAAGCGGCGGGCGACACCGGACGGGCCGTGGGCGCCTATGAACGATTCGCCTCGGGGTGGGCCCGAGCCGACGACCTGGCCCTCCCCCTGGTGCGAGACGCACGCGCGCGCGTCTCGCGGCTGATGCGTGATCCGTAGCACAATCGTCGACCCCTACAACAGGAGTGTCCAACATGTCATGCGTGAAGTGCAGCGACGGCTCGTGGCAGTGCAGCTCGGGCTCCGATCCGTGCGGAATGAACCAGGAGATCGCAGGAGAGGTGAGGGGGAAGGAAGAGCGGTGCTACTACATCTACACCAAGAAGGCCGGGGATGGTTGCCACATGCGGATCAAGGATCAGTCCGATCCCAACCCCGGCGATGGCTGGGAGGACGCAGGCCACATCTGCTTCAAGTTCGAGGTGCTCACCGACGCCAAGACGGGCGACTGCTTCGTGAGGGTAACCCCTCTGCCGTAGGGTCGCGTCCCGCACGGGGAGCCCGCATCGCTACCCGCCCCTCAGCCACCGGTCGAAGAACGCCGCCGACCGGCGCACGAGGTCGTAGCGGCTGGCCTCCGTGGCGACGGTGTGCCGCTCCACCGGATAGACCATCACCTCGAACTCCTTCTCCAGCTCGACGAGCCGCTGGATGAGGCGGGCGGTGTCCTGGAAGTGGACGTTGTCGTCCACGAGCCCGTGGGTGATCAGGAGGTGGTCCCGGAGTCCTTCGGCGTAGTAGATGGGGCTGGAGATCCGGTACGCCTCGGGGTCCGCGTGGGGGACGCCCAGGATCCGACTGGTCCACTCGTCGCTGTAGTGCGCCCAGTCGGAGACCGCGGCGCGGGCGATGCCGGCCGCGAAGACCCCCGGGTAGCGGAACTCGGACATCAGCGTCATGAAGCCGCCGTACGAGACGCCGTAGATGCCGATGCGGTGCGGGTCCACGCCCTCGCGGTCCGCCAGCCAGCGTGCGGCGGCCACGGCGCCGTCGACGTCGCTGATGCCCATGGCGCCGGCGATGTCCGTGCGATAGTCGCGGCCGTAGCCGGCGCTCCCCCGGTAGTCGAAGTCCAGCACGGTGTAGCCTTGCTGCACCATGTAGTTGAGAAAGCCCAGGTGCAGCGCGTAGCCGTATACGGTCCACCCCCGGTGGGCGAACTGGCGGTAGCCGCCCCCGTGGACGTGGATCAGGGCAGGCTTCGACGGATCCGGACGGTCCGGACGGTACACGGCGGCCCACAGCGGCCCGCCGTCCGGGTGCTCGAAGGACACGATCTCCGGAGCGACGAGGGGGTGCTCGAAGTACGCGTCGGTGCCGCTCACAGTGACGCGCCGGCGCGTGGGCGCCTCGATGGGCCCGAGCCAGAGGTCGGGCATGTGCGTCGCGTCGTCGGAGACCAGCGCCAGGCGACGGCCGTCGGGTGACGGGACGCCGGCCTGGCGTCCCGCTCCGTCGGTGAGGCGCGTCGTCTCCCCGCCCGCGGCGGGCATGCGGTACAGGTGATCGTCCGAGGGATGCTCGCGGCCGGCCTGGAGCAGCCACCACGAGCGGTCCCGCGACAGCGTCGCGCCCCGCACCTCCCACGCACCGGTGGTGAGGGGTGTGACGCTTCCGTCCGGCTCCATCAGATAGAGATGGCTCCATCCGCTCCGCTCGGACGCGAAGACGAAGCGGTCTCCGGCGAGCCACTCCATCAGGGCGGGCTGTAGGTAGTTGGCCTGGACCGGCGGGCCGCCGATCCACGCGTCGTCGTGGTCGTGGGTCAGGACCGTCGCCGCACCCGTGGCCAGGTCGACCTGCGCGAACCAGACGTCCTTGTCGTCCTCGCCGATGAACTGCGCCACGGCCCGGGTCCCCTCCAGGTTCCACCGGGGGCCGTGGGAAACCGTCGCCTCGTCGCCCGCCTCCGCCAGGTCGACCCAGCGCACCTGGACGCTGTCGGCGGGCACCGTCGGATCTACGTCCACGACCCCGAGCCGGTAGCGGTCCCGCGGCTCGCCCGCCTTCGCGCGCGCATCGTGCACGCGGCTGTAACCGGAAGGATCCAGATAATCGACGTACTGCGTCTCTGGCCGGTTGGTTGCCGGGGTGTGGGCCCGGAACGTGACGTACCGCCCGTCGGGCGACAGCGTGATCTCCTCCAGGCGCACGGACGCGGAGACGGGGATCGTCTGCGGGATCCCGCGCCTGGCGGCGGCAGCCGCCGCCACCTCCCGGCGTCGTTCCTGGTCGCGCACGTGCTCGAAGAGCTCACGCTGCTCCGTGGCCAACCAGCGCCCCTCCTCCGTGGCGGCGGGCATGGGGGAGGACACCTTGTGCGCGATCGTGGTGGTGGCTCCGGTGGCCACGTCGTAACGCAGGAGGGCGTCGCCCGCTTGGAAATGCACGGCGGCACCCCGCTCCGCGATGCGGACGTCGGAGACCCGCTGCGTCCCGTCGACCACTTGTCTCGTTCCCGGCGCGGCCCCGGCTCGGAAGACGAACACTGCGCTCCCGCGGCCCCACGCCGCGGTGCGCCCGTCGGGACTCCAGGAGATCCCCTCCGCGGGAATCTCGGACTCGTTCCCAGGGGGCACTTCCTCCACCCACGCCCCTTCCGGGTCCGCGCGGAACCACGGGTCCGCGTCGGGCACGTCCTCGGAGCTGGGCCTGCGATTCCACCGGAAGTAGACGACCGAGCCGTTCGGTGCCCAGCGCACGTCGCGCACCCCGAGGCCCAGCCACCGGTCGTTGCGCGAGGCGTCGCGGAGCGTCAGGGGCGTGACGGTGGCGGTCTCCTGCGTCAGGGCCGACTGGCGGACGGGAGTCGGCTGCCGCTGCCACGCGGCGACGGGAAGCGGACCGAGGCCCAGGGCGACGAGACCGCACAGCAGGAAAGGGCAGAACGGGGCGCGGGACGCCGTCATGGGGCCTCCTCCGGATGCAGGCGGGTGTGCCGACGACAGGGCAACGTGTCCCGCCGCGCGGAGGGTCGCCAGACCCCCTGTGACACGTTCTGCGTCCGGTTCCCGCGTCTACCGCGAGCCAGAACGGTTCCGAGCGGACCTGCCCCCAGCTACGGAGAAGAAGCCATGTCGTACTCGAGACTCGCGCGATGCGTACTGACCCTCGTCGTCGGCGGCCTCGCCGCCGCTTGTGCCGCCGACCTCACCGCTCCCGTCGACGAGGGCCCGACGTTCGAAAGTCGTTGGGACATCGACGTGGTCATCCGGTACCTGCACGCGTCCACCGAGCTGACCTGCGACGGGAAGACGATCATCGGCACCGCCAATCCGGGTGAGTTCCAATACCGCATCACCGGGAAGTACGGCTCGATGTCGAAGAGCGACGAGTCGAACGGCTACGGGACGGTCACCGGGGCCTCCCGCGAGCTGAGCCCCGACGAGAACTGGAACATCGCGAACAAGACCTGGACGTTCGAGAACCTGGGGCAGGGGGAAGCGGTGGCCCTGACGATGTCCGTCACGGAGTGGGACGGCCCGTCGAAGGACGACTACATGAACAACCTGAGCAACACCCTGCAGCTCGACCCCAGCTCGCTGCTGCCCTCGGGCGGGACCAGGGCGGATCGCGCCCTGGGCGTGGGCAAGTCCACCTGCGGGCTCACGCTGTACTACGACATCACGGTCCGGCAGCGGCAGGTCCAGGTGAGCTGATGTCGGTCGGAGACGCGGGGTCGCGTCGTGCCCGTGCGTCGCGACCCGCGTCTCGGCGTCAGCCGGCGAGCTGCGTGGTGAGGAAGGCTCGCGCCGTACGCCAGTCGCGGTTCACGCTGGCCAGGGACACCTGGAGCACCTCGGCGACCTCCTCGAGCTTCATGCCGGCGAAGAAGCGCAGCTCGACGACCTGCTCCTGGCGGGGGTCCAGGGCCCCGAGGCGGGAGAGGGCCTGGTCGATGGCGATCAGCTCGTCGGCGTTCGCCTCCTCGCCGGCGGCGTCGTCCAGGAGCGTGACGACGGGCTCGCCGCCGCCACGCTTCTCGGCCTTCCGGGCCACGGCGTGGTCGATGAGGATCCGGCGCATCGCCCGCGCCGCGACGGCGAAGAAGTGGGCCCGGTTCTGCCACCGGACGCGCTTCTGGTCCACGAGCTTGACGTAGGCTTCGTGGACGAGGGCGGTCGCGCTCAGCGTGTGCCCGGCACGCTCCGCGCGAAGCCGCGCCCGGGCGATCCGCTTCAGCTCGTCGTACACGTGGGGGAAGATCCGGTCCAGCGCGTCGCGACCGGACCCGTCGAGCTCCAACAGCAACGCCGTGATGTCATTGGCCTCCGCCATTGGCGTCCCCGGTCCGAGTTTGGGTTCGGCGCGTGGTCCCCAAGATACGGGCAGCGCTCGCACCGGAGCCATGCCCGCTGCGCCCGGGTTCTCCCCCGTGACACGAAGTCGGCTCGGTTTCCGCGTCTCCCTGCGACACAGCGAACGCACCCCGATCCAGGTGGCAGCCCATGACTCTCCCCACGGAACGACCCCGCGCCCGGCATCTCCTGACCTTGCTCCTCGTAGCGGTGGCTTCGACCGTTTCCTCTGGCGACGCGTCGGCCCAGAGTGCGCCTGCCGACGCCACCCCCCCGACGAGGAGCGGCTTCCACCTCTCGGTCGGGGTAGGGTCGGCCTCCGTGTCGGCGACGTGCACCGGCTGCGACATCGACTTCTTCCAGGACCGCACGAACGGCTTCTCGGGGAGGCTCCAGATCGGCGGCGCGCTCACACCGCGCTTGGTCCTGGCCGGCGAGTTCCTGGGATGGATCAAGAACGACGCGCAGCTCAACCGCCGCATCGCCGCCCTGAGCGGCGTGCTGCTCGCGTATCCGAGCGCGTCGTCCGGCTTCTTCGTGAAGGGTGGCGTGGGCGTTCTGCGCGCCGTCGCGGAGAACGACATCCTGGTCGTGCAGAGCGACGCGATGATGGGGTCGACGGGCATCGGCTACGACGTGCCCCTCGGCGGCAGCGCCCTCCTGACTCCCTATGTGACCTACATCCGGACGTTCGCCACCGAGACGTGGGCCAACGGCGTCGTCAGCCCCGTGCCCATCTCACCGAACGCCATCCAGCTCGGGGTTGCCATCACCGTGCATTGAGGCGGGGTGCGCCCCGCCGGTCCGGAGGGGCGCGGGCCGGCGGGCGAGCTCAGGGGCTTTCCGTTGCCGCCGCCAGCCGCTCGCGTGCCTCGACGGTGCGCCGGTCGTCCGGGCCGAGGGCGGTCTCGAGGCGCGCGGCGCCCTCCCTCAGGAGCGGTCTGCCTTCGTCAGCCTTCCCGGTCAGCACCAGGCAGCGTCCCAGCCGGCTCACCGTCTCCGCCAACAGCCAGTGGTCGGCAGGGAGCGCCGCCTCGCGGATCTCGAGGGCCTCGCGCAGGAGGGGCTCGGCCTCCGTCGCGCGATCGAGGTCGATGAGCACCTCGGCCAGGCCCACGAGGCTGTATGCGATGAAGGGGTGCCCGGGCTCCAGCACCTCGCGCCGGAGGGCGAGGGCCGAACGATACAGGGCCTCGGACTCGTCGAGCTTACCCTCGGCACGGAGGGCGCCTGCCAGCTCGTTCATGCTGACGGCGACGTAGGGGTGCCGGTCACCCAGGGCGGAGCGGCGGATCTCCAGCGCTTCCCGATACAAGGCTTCGGCACCCTCGGCGTCCCCGCGATCCTCCAGGAGGAGGGATCCCAACTGGCCGAGGCTGTTGGCGACGGACGGGTGCATCGGCCCGAGGGATCGGCGCTTCCGCTCGATGGACTCCCGGTAGAGCCCTTCAGCTTCGTCGATGCGACCCAGCTGGCGCAGGATGAGCGCGTGGTTGGCGATGGCGATCGCCAGCGCCGGGTCGTCGGGATCGTTGGTTCGACGGAAGCCCCGGAGCGCCGCGCGCATGAGGAGCTCGGCTTCGGCGAACCGCCCCTGGGATTGGAGGGCGATGGCGAGGTCGTTCCCGACGTTCGCCGCGCCCATCCCGTCGGGTCCCTCCATCGCCAGGATGCGCTCGTACGCGGCGCGCTGGACCGCCTCGGCGCGGTCGAGGTCGCCGAGCTGGCGATAGGCGTTGCCGAGGGCGTTCGCGACCTGGGCCACCTGCAAGGGGTCCGGATCCTCGACCTCGGTGAGGGCGGCCTGCGCCTGCTCCAGAAGATCCACCGACTTCCGGTACGCGCCCAGTGACCGGTAGGTCGACCCGAGCACCGACAGCAACGACGCGCGGACGACGGGCTGGTCCGCCAGCTCCTCGCCCACGCGGGCTGCCCCGTTCTCCAGGAGCTCGCCGGCGGTCATGGAGAGACCCTGGGGGGCGTCTTCGCGGAGATTCATGGGGTCGGGGCGCTCGAAGAGGCTCTGCAGGAATCCAGCGACCTGCTCCGCCTTATCCGCCTCGAGGCGCGCCTGGGCGCGCTCGCGACGGAGCTGGACGGTGTACCACCCGACGCTCGTCGACGTCAGGAGGAGCCCGGCCATCGTGGCCGCGACGGCGGCGCGGTTCCGGCCCACGAACTTCGCGAGACGGTAGGCCGTGGAGTCCCGCGTCGCGTGCACCGGGTGTCCGGTGAGGAGTCGGCGGATATCCTCCGCGAATGCCCCCGCCGACGCGTAGCGGCGCTCGGGCTCCTTGCGGAGCGCCGTCAGCGTGATGTTGTCCAGATCCCGGGCGTAGCGGCGCGGTCCCCTCCCCGTCCCCGCCGACGTCGGGGGCGGCGGGGTTGCGGTCAGGATCGCGTCCTCCAGCTCGCGCGGGCCGAGATCGGAGCCGTAGGGTCCGCGACCGGCGATCAGCTCGTAGAGCACGACCCCCAGCGAGTAGACGTCCGTGGCGGTGGTGATGGGCTCTCCGCGCACCTGCTCGGGGGTCGCGTAGCGGGGGCTCATGGGGCGCACACCGGTGCGCGTCAGGCCGGTGTCGATCTCGGTGCCGTCACCCGTCAGGACCTTCGCGATCCCGAAGTCCAGCAGCTTCACGGTGCCCGCTTCGTTGACGAGGATGTTGCCGGGCTTGAGGTCGCGGTGCACGACCAGGTTCGCGTGGGCGTACTGGACCGCGTGACAGACGGTCTCGAAGAGCGCCAGTCGCTCCTCCATGGATAGCCCGTGGTGACTGCAAAACCGGTCGATGGGCACGCCCTCCACCAACTCCATGGAGAACCACAGGAGGCCCGCTTCGGTCCGCCCGCCGTCCAGGAGGCGCGCGACGTTGGGGTGCGCAAGGCGAGCCAGGATCTGCCGCTCCTCTGCGAAGCGGTGCACGACCTCCTCCGACGCCATGCCCTTCCGGATCACCTTGAGGGCGACGCGGTGCTCGAAGCCCTCGTGCTCGGCCAGGTAGACGGTCCCCATACCGCCTTCGCCGATGGGCTCCACGCAGAGGTACGGACCGATGCGCGCCCCGATCAAGGGATCGGGATCCGCCGCCTCCGCGTCGTCGCGGTCCGGCATCGACGCCAGGCCGAGCTCCGCGAAGGCCTCGTCGGCGGAGCCCGCAAGGACGGACGCGGGATCCGCGTCCGCGTCGAGCATCGCCGCAACGTACGCGCGCAACTCTGCGTCGGGCTCGGCGCGGACGAGAAAATCCGCGCGGTCGTCGGCGGGCCGCTCCAGGGAGGCCGCGAACAGCTCCCGGACGCGCCGCCACCGACCGGGGTCGATGGGCGGGAGGGTCATCCCGCCATGATAGGCGCACCGCGCTCCTTCGCGACAGCCCGCGGGCGACGAGTGTCGGGCGGCCGGGCCGCGCCTACCCTCCGCCCAGCAGCGCGTCCGCCTGCTTGCGAGCTTCCGCCACCATCGCGTCGGCGCGCTCGTCGGCCTCCCGCACCATCGCGTCCGCCTTGTCGCTCGCCTCCTTGCGGATGCGATCCGCAACCGGCCGGGCTGCGGCGCGCGCCACGGGATTCGTGGCTTCGGCGAGCACCTGGTCCGCGCGCCGATTCCCTTCGGCCCGTACCTCGTCGGAGAGCCTGCGAGCCTCGGCCCGCACGGCGGCCGCGCGCTCCTCGGCGTCCGCGACGATGCTGTCCGCCTGGGCCTGGGCGCGGCGTCGTGCTTCCTCGCGGGCCGAGTCCACGCGCTCGTCGGCGGCCTCCACCCGCCGTCCCACCGCCTCTCCGGCGGCCTGCTGGGCACGCTCCTGCGCCGACGTAGCCACGCCACCGAAGTTGGTCTGGAGCGAGGGGTCCGTGACGCTCCCGCCAACCCGCACGCCCACGTCCACGGTGTCGGCGGTCTGCAGGTCGAAGCCGACGCGGCCCGCCTGGGAGGCGAGGCTCTGGACGACGCGGTCCGCCTCGGCACCGAGGGCGGCCCGGGGGATCGCCAGATCCAGCGTGTATTCCATCGACTGATCGACGCCGGTGGAGCCGGACACCGTCATCGCGAAGTTGCCCGCGCGCACGCGGAACGGCTTCACGTGCATCCGCCCGTCGCGGATCTCGATGGATGATCGGATGGCGTTCAGCGTGGGGCTGCCGAGGTCCGGGAGCTTCAGGACGTCGGCGAGCCGTTGCATCAGCGGGAATCCGTCCAGCGCGACCCGGGAGGTCAGGAGAGAGCCGTTTCCGTTCAACACGTCGAACAGCGGCGTCATGTCACGGCTGAGGGCGCCGCTCATGTCGAGGTTCGCCGAGAAGGCGCCCTGCGCGAAACGGGCCACCGGGGCGAGCGTGCGCACGGTGAGGAACGCGGCGGACGCGCCGGCGATGTCGAGGCTGTCCAGCGCCAGCCCGACGCCGAAGGTCGGGCGCTCCACGTCCGTGGTCTCGTAGAACCCGGTCACGCCGATGCGGCCGCCCAGCGTGTTCATGGTGAAGTCGTCGAGCGTGGCCCGCTGGTCCTTCACGTGGACGGTGCCGCGCGCGTCGGACATCTCCAGGCCGTTGTACGTCAGCCGGTCGACCGTGGCGTCCAGCGTGAGGTCCAGCATGGGCGGGACGGGAATCACCTCGAGCTCGGGGTCGTCGGACCTCCACTCGTCCAGGTCGAAGTGCCGGCTGCCCACCGTCGCGCTCCCGCGCAGCTCCTCTCCCCGCAGGACGAAGCCGAGCAGGTTGTCGATCCAGCCGGTGGCCTGGACGTCGCTGCTACCCAGCTGCGCCTCGAGGGATTGGAGCTCCGCCCGTCGCGGGGAGAGGGCCAGCGTCGCCTCCTGCACGGCCACCGGCTGTCGGAGGCCCGCCGCGCTGACCGTCACGTTCCGGGCGGACGCGGTCCCGCTGGCACTCACCCGGTCCCAGCGCGCGCTGTCCACGTCGGACATGCGCGCTCGAACGGCCGCGTCCGCGGTGACCACGCCGCTCAGCTCCTCGACGGACGCGAGCTTGACCGTGCGCCCCACGTCGGCGAGGTCGAGGGTGCCCTGGACGCGTGCGTCGACGTCGGGGTCGGAGACGGGGGTGCGCAGCGTCATCGAGGCGTCGACGGGCTGGTCCCCGATCGCCACGTGGAAGCGCTGCAGGCGCACCACCGTGCTGTCCACGTCTCCGCCCGGGTTGTCGACGGAGAGGTCGAGGGCGATGTCGCGCGCCGGCAGGGGGAGGTCGGGATAGCGGAACGTCCCGTCGGCGACGGAGGCGTTCAGCGCGAACGACGGGAACGACCCTTCGGCGAGCTTGCCGCGAACGTACCCCTGCACAGTGAAGGTCCCTGACGTCTCCAGCGAGGCGAAGTCCCGGGCGTAGATGGTCGGCACCAGGGACAGGATCTGAGCGAACTCCGTGCGGGGCGCCTCGAGCTGGACGTCGAGGGCGAGGCCCTCGCCCTCCTGCGCGGCGCTTCCGGAGAAGCGCAGCACCAGGTCGTTCAGGCGCAGCTCGTTGTCGGCGAAGGTGAACCGCTTCGCCGCCATGTCGGCGTCCACGTCCGCCGTGAAATCGAGGGCCACCCCCTCCAGGTAGGGCACGCCCGCGAAGCGCACGGTCGCCGCGTCGGCGTGGGTGCTCGTGCTCACGACCAGGCGGTCCCGGGCGAAGTTCCCGCTCAGGTCGTGCCGGAGGCCATCCAGGGTCGCGAACAGGTGGGTCTGCTCGTCGTCGAGGAGCACGCGCCCGCCCGAGATCTCGAGCCCGCGCAGCTCGATGCCGACCTGGCGGACGGGCGCTCCTCCGCCCGCCGGGGCCGCGGCCGACCGGGCCTTCGCGATGTCCCAGCTCGCGGTGCCGTCCTCCAGGACGCGCAGGCCCACGGACGGCTCGTCGAGCCGGATCGACCGGACGAGGATCGGCGTTCCCTTGCGCCATGCCCCGATCACGCTCGCGACGTCGAGCACGAGGGCGAAGCGCTTCATGGACACCAGCGTGTCTCCCTCGAAACGGTCGATCCCGACGACGGACAGGTCGTCGAGCCGAACCGTGAGGTTGGGGAAGTCCCGGAAGAACGTCAGGCCCACCCCGCTCCAGTCGACGCGGGCGTCGACCGCCCCGTCGACGGCGGCGCGCGCACGCGCGGCCACGCGGTCCTTGAAGAAGAACGGCACCGCGGCGAGCGCGATCAGGACCAGGACGAAGAGCGCGCCAAGGGCGATGAGAACCTTCCTGCGCACCGTCATGACTCACCTCGAGATCTGCGGATCGTCACCGCTCGCCGCCGCGAGAGCGGGCCAGGGTGGGCATCCCCGTGGATCAATCTCACCACGTCGGGCTACTGTACACCATGACCCTGTCCGAGGTGAACGACCTGATCCGTCCGGCCACCGGCGGGGCGTCCGGCACATGGGCCGACTTCGGCCTCGGACGCGGCCTCTTCTCCCTGGCGCTGCTCGAGATCCTGAGCGATCGGGGGTCCGCCTCGACGGGGCGCTCTTCGCCAACGCGCTCCACTCCGTGTGCGAGCCCGCCGTCGTGCTGGCAGGGCTCTCGCAGCACCTGCGACCGGGCGCGCGCCTTGTCGTGATCGGCCGAGGCTCCGGAGCCGGGGTGACGCGCCCAGGCGGAGACGCTCGTACTCGACGTCTCAGTGGCAGCTGCCCTCGAACGGTTCCGCCCCCGGGTCCGCGTAGGTCGGATCCCCCACCATCCCCGCGAAGAGCATCGTCCCGGACAGGCGCTCCCGGAGCGCGAACGCGAAGGGACGGTCGGCGATCAGCCCGGTGAAGGAGTCCGGCCCCACCCCCACGGCCGTGACTGCCGCCGCGCGCGTCCCTCGCTCGTCCACCTCGATGAACGTCTTCTGGCGCACGAAGTCGATGCAGAGGTGGTCGCCCAGGGGCGACATCCGCGTGAAGTCGGCGTCGGCGCCGTCGCCGAAGGCCACCGCCATCCCCATCGCCTTCAGCGGGTCGTTGAGGTACGCGTCGTACGTGAGGGTGAACTTCGGGATCGACACCTGGTCGACCTCCCGCTCGTGCAGGCTCGCGATCACGTTCGCCCACCCCTGCGCGTCCAGGCCGCGTAGGAACGCCCGCGCGCCGCCCTCGCTCCAGGGGACGACGATCACCATGGCGAAGGCGCCGCCCCCGTACGGGAGCTCGACCGCCGCGTAGTCGGGTCCGCCGCCCAGCGGAAGCGTCACGTGGTCGAGGCTCATCATGTCCACCTGCACGGTGGACCCGTCCTCGCGCGTGAAGTCCTGTCGGTGCGTGTCCGCCGGGTCGAACTGCGTGGTCCACGAGCCGTCGAAGTAGATCGCGTTCAGGAGGATCATCTTGAGGACCGGATCGAGCCGGTCGAGGATCCGCTCGATCAGGCCGTCGGTGTTCTCCCGGGCCCAGGCGTTGATCGAGTCCAGCGTGGCCGGGTCGCCGAAATCGGCCGACTCCGCTCGGGCGTCGAAAGCCGCGGCGACGGTCTGGAAGAACGCGTCGTAGAAGGGGAATCCCTGGTTGGCCCACACGGCGTTGGCGATGTCGAAGCGGACGTCGGGATCGAGGCTCGTCAGGAGGTCGATGAGGCCACGGTAGGCGCCGTTGATCTCCTCCTGCGTGAGCTCACCGAAGCCCAGCGTCTGGCGCATGGCGTCGAACGTCGTCCCCGCGGCGCCGTTCATCGTCATCCCGAGCGCCATCGAAGCGCTCAGTGGAGAAAGCACGATGTTGGGTCGCCCGTCACGCCCGGCCACGTCCGCGACCAGAGCCAGGCCGAAGGCGTTCGCATCGGCGACGACGGCCTGTTCCGCGGAGGTCAGCGCGCGGGGGAGCTCGGTGATCGGCTCGGGGCCCGGCCCCAGGGGGTCGCCGCATGCGGCGAGGAGGAGCGCGGCCGAGGCGAGGATCCTGAGGTCGGAGATTCTGGTAGACATGGGGACGTCGCCGGTTCGGAGCTTTCGAAGCTGTGGTATCGCGCTCCCGCCTGGAAGGGAACGATCGGCTGCCCGGCCGCGTGACGAACGCTGGCAACCTGCCGTGGCCCTGACGTATTGTCAGGCCCGGACGACCTTCCCGCTGACAGGAGACGTACCATGCAACGGCTTGTCGTCAAAGCCGCGACCGTCACGACGGTCGCCGCGCTCGCGCTGCTCTGTGGCACTGCCACGGCCCGGGCGCAGGAGACCACCCGCAAGGTGGAGGGTGGAGGGATCTCGGTCCCCGGATGGAAGGGGACGCTGGACCCAGGTGCTTCGGGCGCGATGCTCGATCAGTCCAAGCTCGCCAAGGAGGGGAATGCGCTGCACGTGACGACCGGCCCGGCGGTGACGTACTGGAATCCGGCCGACACGGCCAGCGGCGCATACACGGTGAAGGCGACGTTCACCGAGCCGAAGTATATGAACCTGAACGATCACCCCCATCCCTACGGGATCGTGATCGCCGGCAACGACATGGGCGCGCCGCAGCAGAGCTACCTCTACTGCGCGGCCTACGGGAACGGCTCGTTCATCGTGCGTGGGTTCGGTCCGGAGCCCTTCCAGATGAACGGACGCCGTGGCGAGACGAACGGCGCCGTCCACAAGGCCGCCGGGCCGGGCGAGCCCGTGACCCAGGAGATCGCCATGACGGTGACGGCCGACCAGGTCCAGTGCTCCATCAACGGCGCGATGGTCGCGAGCTATCCGAAGGCGGCGTTGGTAGGGGAGGGCAAGCTCAAGTCCACCGACGGCGTGTACGGGATCCGGTTCGCCCACAACACCGAGGGCACGGTCACCGGCCTGACGGTCACCAGGTAGCGGGCGCGTGCTCCGGGGTCCCATGCGCCGCTGCCTCCCATCGCCGCTCGGAACGGTCCTCGCTCTCCTGGGCGTGGTCACGGTCTCGGTACCGGGCGGCGCCGTGGCACAGCGGGCCCCGGAGCCGACGCTCGCCCTCACGCACGTCACTCTCGTCGACGGTACGGGTGCTCCGCCCCAGTCCGACCGAACGATCCTCGTCCGGGGTGACCGCATCGCGGCGGTGTTCGCGAGCGGCACGCGGCCCCTGCCCGACAGCACGCGCGTGGAGGATCTGAGGGGGAGGTACGTGATCCCCGGCCTGATCGACGCGCACGTGCACCTGAGCGGCTCGGCCCCCGACGCGACCGGCTACGAGGAGCTGCTGCGCTGGATGCTCCTCGGCGGCGTCACGGCCGTGCGCGACATGGCCGGCGACGCGAGGGTGCTGGCGTACCTGGCACGCGCGGCCGGGCTGGACGAGATCGCCGCGCCCGACGTCCGCTACTCGGCGCTCATGGCAGGCCCGACCTTCTTCGCCGAGGACGCCCGGGTGGCCGGCGCGTCCGAGGGCGTCATGGTCGGCGCCGCGCCGTGGATGCGCGCCGTCACGTCCGCGACGGACCCCCGCCTGGCGGTGGCGGAGGCGAAGGGCACGGGCGCGACCGCGCTGAAGCTGTATGCCAACCTTCCGGCGAGCCTCCTGGCTGATCTCACGCGGGAGGCGCACCGGGCCGGTCTGCTCGCCTGGGCGCACGCCACGGTGTTCCCGACCAAGCCCAGCGAGGTGGTCGCGGCCGGCGTGGACGTGCTCTCCCACAGCGCGTATCTGGTGTGGGAGGCTGCTCCGCACGTGCCGCAGGACTACAGCGTCCGCGCCATGGGCGACTTCGCCCACATCCGGCCGGACGACCCGCGCATCCTCGCGGTACTGGACTCGATGAAGGCGCGAGGCGCCATCCTGGACGCGACGCTCCAGGTGTTCGAGCGCACGGAGCGGAGGAATCCGGACGGGGCGGGGGCGGGCATCGCGGAGTGGGGCGCGGCCGTGACACGGATCGCCCACGAGCGCGGGGTGCTGATCGACGCCGGCACGGACGGCATGGGCAGCCCGGAGGATACGGTCCCCAACGTGCACCGGGAGATGGCCTCGCTCGTGGAGCACGCCGGTTTTACGCCGCTAGAGGCCCTCTCCGCCGCCACCCGTGTCGCCGCGATGGCCGCGGGCCTCGAGGCGACGCACGGCACCGTGTCGCCGGGGAAGCTCGCCGACCTGGTGGTGCTGTCGGCGGATCCAAGCCGCGACATCGCGAACGCGCGCTCCATCGTGCGCGTGTACAAACATGGACGGGCGTACG
>CAZPZU010000094.1:0-19197 GCA_964591135.1 uncultured Gemmatimonadaceae bacterium
TCTCCGACTGGTGGGCGTACAAGGCGGAGGCGTACGACGCCATCCCCTACAACGCCGCGCTCATGGCGGAGCGGGGCGTGCTGGTCTCCATCAACTCCGACTCCGAGGAGGAGATGCGGCACCTGAACCAGGAGGCGGCCAAGGCCATGAAGTGGGGAGGGATGGCGGAGGACGAAGCGCTGAGGCTGGTGACGCTGAACCCCGCGAAGCAGCTGGGGATCGACGACCGCACCGGCTCCCTCGACGAGGGGAAGGACGCAGACATCGTCGTCTGGGACGGGCCACCGCTGAGCATGTTCTCCAAGCCGCTCCAGACCTACGTGGACGGCGTGCTCTACTTCGACCGGGACATGGACCGGGAGCGGCAGGCCGCCCTGGAGAAGGAGAAGGCGGCTCTCATGGAGCGGTACGGCAACCAACAGGGCAACGAGCGGGTGACGGATCGCGTCACCCCGCCGGCGGGTGAGGAGGTGGTCCGATGAACCGCTCGCGCAGCGTAGTCCGCAAAGCAGCGTTGGCCCTGGGGGCCCTGGGGGCCACCCTGGCCTTCGCCACGTCGGCCCGGGGCCAGACCTATGCCGTGGTGGGCGGCACCGTCCACACCCTGGCCGGTGAGGCCTTCGTAGGAACCGTGGTGGTGCGTGACGGCCTCATCGTGGACGTGGGCCCGGGCGTGCAAGCTCCCGCCGGCGCCGAGGTCGTGGACGCCACCGGCCGGCACGTGTATCCGGGGATGTTCGACGCCGTGAGCCAGCTCGGCCTCACCGAGGTGGGCGCGGTGGACGTGACCAACGACTCCCAGGAGCAGGGGGACTTCAACCCCCACCTGCAGGCCGCCACCGCCGTCCACCCGGCCACCGAGCACATCCCGGTGGCTCGGGCCAACGGCATCACCCACACCATGGCGGCGCCCCAGGGCGGGATCATCTCCGGCCAGGCCTCGCTGGTCGGCCTGGACGGGTGGACCGTGGAGGAGATGGGCATCGACCCCGGAGCGGCGATGGTGGTCAACTTCCCGAGCCTGCAGCCCCGACGGCGTTACGGGGGCTTCGGCGGCGGAGGCACGACCTCGTTCAGCGACCTGGAGAAGCAATACGAGGAGCAGGTGGCCCGCCTGGACGAGTGGATGGATGGCGGGCGCAGGTACGCCAAGGCGGTCGCGGCCGGAACCGCCCAGCGCAGCCTGGAGCTCGAAGCCATGGCCAGGGTGGTGAACCGGGAGATGCCGGTCCTGCTCGCGGCGAACGGCGAGCGCGACATCCGGCACGCCGTGGAATGGGCCGAGCGCCAGAACATCCGCTACGTCATCACCGGCGGCAGCGGGGCGTGGAAGATCGCCGACTGGCTCGGTGAAAAGCACGTGCAGATGATTCTCGGCCCGTCTCAGACCATGCCGGCGGGCCCCGACGAGGAGTACGACGAGCCGTACGCCAACGCCGGCAAGCTTCACGCCGCCGGCGTGAAGATCGCCTTCGCCACCTTCAACTCGTCGGACTCGCGCACCCTTCCCTACGAAGCGGCGATGGCCGTGCCCTACGGTCTGCCCCGTGAGGTCGCGCTGGAGGCGGTGATGAAGAACGGCGCCGAGATGCTGGGCCTGGGCGAGCGGATGGGCACCATCGCCCCCGGCAAGATCGCCAACCTCATCGTGACCGACGGCGATCCCCTGGAGATCCAGACCCAGGTCCTTGACCTCATCATCCTCGGACGCCAGGTGAGCACCGACAACAAGCACAAGTCGCTGTATGAGAAGTATCGCGCCCGGCCGAAGGACCGGGTGATCTCCTAGCGCAAGGGTCGCCAGGGAGTACCCTTCCCCGGGGGCGGGGCCGTCGCCGCCCCGCCCTCGGGGGAACCAGCCGCGCCGGGCCTCGGGTCGGATCCGTGGAGAGACCTCCGCTCTCTGACGTAGAGCGCCGCGGATTCGACGACGGCGAGGGCCATCGGCACCGCGCCGATCCACCATCGCCATCCTCGTCCCCCGGCGGGGCGCGCCCACACGGTGTTCATGAGCCCCACGATCCACAACGTGAGGGTGCGAAGCAGGTGCGCCACGTACCTGCCGCCGCCGGCACGTGCGAGGCGCGCGCCGAGGCACCATAGGTTCCAGAGGATGGCTGCGCCCACCAGCCCGATCACGATCCAGTCCACCGCGCCTCTCCCCGGGGAGCTGAGGTACAGCACCCAGCACATCGTGCCGGAGGCCAACACGGTGGTCACGAGGTGAGACCGCGGTTTCTTCATCGGCGCTCCTACCGGTCCCGGATCGGCGCGAGGATCTCCTGCATCGTCGACTTGTAGGCCCGCAACGCCGCCAGACCTTCGGCGGTCAGGGCGTAGGCGGTGCGGAGACGCCCGTCCACCTCCCTCTTCGAGGCGCGAACGAGGCCGGCCTCTTCGAGCCGCCCCATCTGCACCGACAGGTTGCCGCGGCTCAGGCCCGTCTGGCGCAGCAGGTACATGAAATCCGCTGCGTCCACCATCGTCAGGAACACCATCGCGCGCAGTCTCGCAGGCTCGTGCAGGAAGGGGTCGACTTCCGGAACCAGTGGCGACGCCATGCGCTATTCCGTCTGGAAGCGGCGGCTGGCGGCCAGAAACCGCACCAGCAGCACCACCCCCGTGCCCCACGCCACCAGTCCCCCGGCCACGAGAGGGGCCCCGGGCCCGGTACCGACCAGGACCGTTACGAGACCGGCGGCCGCCAGGAGACCCGCGTAGAGCCCGAACCTCCAGGCTCGGGTCAAGCCGGCGGCGACGACGGCGCCCAGGGCGATCAGGAGGGCGGGCAGGGCGTCCACGAATCCGCGCGGGTCGGCGGGCCAGTCGCGTACCTGCAGCACCGCCACCACGGCGAGCGCCAGCAAGCCCGCTCCCAGCGCCAGGGCGCCGAGCAGCCCCCGCCCGGTGCGTGCGCGGCGCTCACGCGTGAACTCGACGTAGCCGGTCCTCGGCTCGACGACCCGCTTGTGCACGATCGCCCACGCCGCGAGAGCCAGAGGCAGGACGATCACCTCCACGAGGGGCGCGTCGAAGACGTAGCCCACGCCGATCAGCGCCACCGCGCCCCCGGTCAGCAGGTCGAGGGTTCCGTCATCCCAGAACGAAGCGAAAAGGCGTGCTTCAGGAGATTGCCGCATCGGATGACCTCCAGTCCTCCGGAAAGGTTCATGCTATGAACTTAGTTTATGACATGAACCTTAACGGCACAAGAGGTGGCGGCAATGTGGACACGCTCGACCTGCCGGCGCCGGCGAAGTCAGCCCCGGCTCAGCTCCACAGCTTCGCCGCGACGGCCCGGGCCAGCTCGACCAGCTGCTCCGACTTCGCCTCGGCATCGTCGGCGGTCAGCCTGAGCTCCAGCACCGTCCGTCCCTTGCTGGCGGTGGCGATCCACGTGCCGCCCGCGTCCTCCAGGAAGGAGACGTCGCCGATGTCCAGCTTCTTGTCGGAGCTGTGTCCCCACTCGCTGACGGCGATCTGCTCGAATCCGTCGTCGGACGACGCCCGGTAGACGATCACGTCGAGCATCACGAGGCCTTCCGGGCCGCCGTGGTAGTACTTGCAGTGCTCCATCGACACGTCCTTCATCAGCGAGGCCTCGCTGGTGTCCTGGTCGTGCCCCCCGTCGTGGCCGGGCACCACCGTGGCCACCTGCTCGTCGGTGAGGAGGCTGCACGCCTGCCAGGGCGCGTCGCCGCCCGCGACGGCGAGCCCGCCCGCCGGCTCCTCCGCCGCGGGAAGGCTGCCGCCGAAGGCACCGGCGATGCAGGCCGCCGCCAACGTGAGGACCGACCTCCCGATCCGACCGCTCATCGCGCTCCCTCCTGTCGATGTCGTGGCGGGCAAGGGACGTCGGCCCGCGACCAGCGAATACGCTCCGGGGCCGCCGCGCGTCAAGTGGACCGGCCGAACCGACCCGACGAACGGCGGGTACCCAGAAACCATGTACGCGCCCCACCGGAACCGCCCCCTGAAGTCGCGGATTCGACCTCGCGCCCCCGCCCTGGCGCTCGCCCTCGCGGCGGCAGGATGCTTCACGGGGCACAACTACGTCGATCCTGCGGGCCCCCGATACGCCGGCCCCATCCCGCGAAGCGCGGGTGCGCCCGCGCCGGACCACGTCCTGCAGGTGGCCAGCTTCAACATCGAACGTGGCCAGAAGATCGGCCCCGCCCTCGAGGTCATCCGCGGGAACCGCCGGCTCCGGGATGCGGATCTCCTTCTGCTCCAGGAGATGGATGCCGCCGGGACCGAGCGGATCGCCCAGACGCTGGGGATGGGATGGGTCTACTACCCCGCGACCCTCCGACACGGACGCGGCTTCGGGAACGCAATCCTGTCACGCTGGCCGATCGAGGCGGACGAGAAGCTGCTCCTTCCGCACGGCTCGATCTTCGGGGGCACCCGGCGAATCGCCACGGTCGCGACGGTCCGGGTGGAGGGCAGGGACGTCCGGGTCTATTCGGTGCACCTGGCGACGCCCGTGAACCAGACGGCCAGCGCCCGGGTCGACCAGATGGAGGCCGTCCTGGACGATGCCTCCTCCTATCCGCTCGTCGTCATCGGCGGCGACCTTAACAGCCGATCGATCGCCGAGCACGGACTGTGGGACGGGTACACGTGGCTGACGCCCACGGGGCCCCGGACCGCGTGGTTCGCTCGGGTGGATCACATCCTCACGAAGGGGTTCCTGCCGCCTGCGTCGGACGTTTCGGGCACGATCCCCGACAACCGGGGAGCGAGCGACCACCTGCCCGTATGGGCGAGGGTGGAGATCCGCTGAGGGCCGGTGTCGAAGGCGGGTGCGCCCGTCGCGGGGAACCGGGGCTCATTCGGTGAAGTGCAGCCTCCTCGCCAGCGCCACGAACCGCGGCTCCGAGCGGAGGGGATCGAAGATGGCGTCCCTCCCGAGCCACCCCAGGGACTGCGAGTCGGCGGCCAGCGCCCGCTCCAGCTCGTCGATGGCGCGCCCGTGGTCCCCGAGCCCCAGGTAGACCAGCGCCAGGTTGAACGGCGCCACGACGCCGTCCGGGGACATCTCCTTCAGTGCCTCCAGCTCGGCCGTCGCCTTGGCGCGGTCGCCGGCCGCGCCGTACGCGTAGGACAGGAACGCCGTCAGGAACGGCGGCGCGCCCAGCGTCCTGGACTTCAGCAAGAAGGGGATCGCCTCCCCGAACTGCCCCACCTCCAGCCTGGCCCACCCCTCGATCATCACCGGGAAGAAGTACGTGGGGTCGAGCTCGATGGCTCTGCGCATAAGCTCTCCGGCCGTCGTGAGGTCTTTCCGGAACAGCGGAACGACGGCCGCGTCGACGAGCACCTGCGGTGAAAGGGGGTCCAGCTCCGCCGCCTTCCGGCTCTCTTCGGCCGACTCCTCGTCGCGCCCCATGAACCCCAGCGCCATGGCGAACTGGTCGTGAGCGTAGGCGTAGCCGGGGTTGAGCTCGATCGCCCGCCGGAACTCCCGCTCGCATCCCTCCCAGTCGTACTCGTAGAAGAGCTTGAACACGGCGAGCGACGTGTGCGCCTCCGCCGAGTTGTCGTCCAGCGCCACGGCCTCTTCGGCCGCGGCCCTCGCCTTCGGCTTCGCGGCCGACGCGGTGATGAAGCCCTCGTTGTAGCCGGCCCACAGGTACGCGTCCGACAGGCCCGAGTATGCGGGCGCGAAGGTGGAGTCCAGCGCCACCGCCTGCTCGAACTGCTCGATGGCCTTCCGCACGTTCTCGTCGCTGGGGCGATTGAAGAAGTACCGGCCCCGCAGGTACGCGTCGTGCGCGGCGGGATCGACGCTGGGCGCGGCGGCCAGGCGCGATCGCTCCCCCTCGGTGAGACGTACGTTGATCTCGCGGGCGATGGCGGAGGCGAGGTCGGCCTGCAACGCCAGCACGTCGTCGGAGCGGCGCTCGAAGCTCTGCGCCCACAGGTGCCGGTCGGCCCGGGCGTCGATGAGCTGCGCGGTGATCCGGACCCGGTCGCCCGAGCGGGCCACGGAGCCCTCCACCACGGCGTCGACGTCCAACGCTCTCGCGATCTCCGGGGTGGCCGGCCGATTCCTGCCCTGGTACTGCATGGCCGAGCTGCGCGAGATGACGCGTAGCTGGCTTATGGTGGCGAGGGCCGTCGTCAGCTCGTCGGTCATCCCCTCTGCGAAGTAGGCCTGCGTGGAATCCCCCGTGTAGTTGTCCAAGGGGAGAACGGCGATGGATCGGATGACGGTGGGGGTGTCCCCGGCGCCGCCGGAGGACGGCGAGCGCTGCGACATGCCCCACCACACTACCGCGAACGCGGCGACCACGCCGAGGACGGCGAGGGCGAGGGTGCCCGCGCGTCGTCTCGGGGAGGGGCGGGCCGTCGCGGCCGCGCCGCTCCCCTGGTCCGCCGCCGTCGGCGTTGCCGTGAGTGCCTCGGCGAATTCGCGTGCCCCCGCGAACCGGTCCGCTGGCGCCTTCGCCAGGGCCCGCATCACGGCGTCGTCGACGGACGGCGGCACGCCGTCCCGCACCACCCGTAACGGCGTGGGGCGCTCGGTCAACAGCTTCGCCAACATCGAGCGCGCCGTTCCGCCTGTCACCGGCGGCTCACCCGCCAGCATCTCGTAGGTCACCGCACCGAGTGCGTAGATGTCGCTGCGTGCGTCGAGGTCGTGCTCCCCCGACGCCTGTTCCGGACTCATGTACTGCAGGGTTCCGATGGAGAGCCCCGTTCCGGTCAGGCGCTCTCCGCCCGCTTCGGTCACGGCGAGGGCGATGCCGAAGTCGGCCAGGAGCGCCTCCCCGTCCTGCAGGAGTACGTTTCCGGGCTTGATGTCGCGATGGACCACACCCTGCCGATGGGCGAAGTCGAGCGCTCCGGCGACCTGTCGGACGATCCGGACGGTCTCGTCGACGGAGAGCAGCCTCTCTCGGGACAGCCGGTCCCGCAGGGACTCGCCGCGCACGAGCGGCATGACGTAGAAGAGGGCGCCGTCGGCGGTCCCCGAATCGTACAGCGGAAGGATGTGCGGGTGCTGCAGGTTCGCGGTGACCTGGATCTCCTTCAGAAAGCGCTGCGCTCCGACCGCCGCCGCCAGGTCGGGCTTGAGCACCTTCAGCGCGACGTCCCGGTCGTGCTTCAGGTCGCGGGCGAGGTAGACGGTGGCCATACCGCCCTCTCCGAGCTCTCGCTCGACGCGGTAGCGGTCGGCCAGCGCGGCCCTCAATCGCTCGAGGGGTGCGGAATGCTCTCTCACGCTCATCCTCTGGAGGGTGAAGGCATCAAGGATACCCTCCCCCGCGGAGCGCCACCATGTGCCTCCACGCGGAGGTGGCAGGGTGCGCACTTCCATCCCTACAATGGGCGCATGACGAGCGTCGGACGCCGCGTCTTCCTGGGCCTGTCGATCGTCTGCGCGCTCTCGGCTCGGACCGATCTCTCCGCGCAGACGGTCTACGGCGTGTTGCTCGAGCGGGGCACCGACCGGCCCATCGAGCTGGGCCTGGTCACGCTGCTGACCGTGGACGGCGATTCCGTCGCCTCCGTGCTCTCGGACGGGGCGGGAGAGTTCGTGCTGGAAGCTTCCGACGCCGGCGACTTCCGCCTGGCGGCGAGCGCGCTGGGCTACGAGCCGACCATCGCGGCCAGTGTGCTCAGCCTGCCGAGAGGGAGCAGCATGACTCTGCAGTTCAGGATCGAGCCCCTTCCCATCGAGATCGGTGGAGTCACCATCGAGGCGCGCTCCTCCCTCTTCCAGCAGCCCAACCTCGTTCGAAACGGCTTCGTGGATCGAGTCCAGCGGGGTTTCGGGCGCTTCATCACGCCCTTCGACGTCGCGAATTCCCCGGCCGCGAGCACCTCGGATCTCCTGTCGAGAACCGGCCGCGTCACGACCCGCTACATCCTCGGGGGCGACCGGATCCTCATGAGGGGGACCCGGGGGTACTGCACGCCCACCGTGTACGTGGACGGTTTTCGGGTGAACCTGTCCGACATCTCCATCGACGTGATCGCGCCCAAGCTCGACCTCGAGGCCGCCGAGGTCTACCGGTCCGCCATCGAGGCGCCTCCGCGATTCGGAGGAGGGATGGAAGGCTGCGGGGTGATCGTACTCTGGACGAAGCACCGCTGAGGTCGGGGCCGCGTCTCCGCGGTGGCCCGCGCCCCGGCGGATGGCCCGGCTCCGCTGTCGGCGGCGAAAGCGGACCATTATCGTTGGAGTGTCTCCCGCCACTCGCGATCCGGCTTTCTTCCCCGAAGAGTCATCGGGCTCGGAGTGACGCATGTTCACCCTTCTGCTGCTACCCGCCATCCCGCTCATCATCGTTCCCGTAGGCCTCTTCGTGGTCCTCGGGTTCCGACGCCGACACGGATGCGATGCCTGTACCGCGACGAGCTACTCGTGCGGGCGGCGGGCGGCGGGCAAGAGCTGCCCGTTCTTCGACTAGTCGCCGCCGGCCCCGCGCGTCGCGTCGCGGCCGCGCTCCGACGAGCGGAGGAAGAACGAACCATGGAGGGTGCCGGACGGAGGGGCCATCCCGCAGGAACGAATCCATCATCCCCTCCACCCGGATGCCGTCGGCCGGTGCAACCGTGACGCGTATCGCATTCCCGGACGATGCACCGTGCCGACGGCGTTTCCGGCCGGAAGCCCGCCGCCCGGCCAGAGAAACGTCCGGCCGGTGCGGCGACTACCTCCCGGGAGGGTTCCCGCCAACCGCCACCCATGGTACCGTTCGGCACGGGGCGGCATCGTGCTCGGGGAACGGATCATGAAGACGCGGCTTCTGACGCGGCTCGGACCGCTCGTCCTCGCCACCGTGTTCACGGTGGGGCTCACCTTCGCGACGGTCGAGCTGCCCTACCTGCTGGACGGCTTCCTCCAGAGCGTCATCCCCACGCCGGGCGGCGACTCCCACCTCGACGAGGTGAGCCGGCTCAAGACCGAGCTCTTCATCGCCCACTACCACGTGCGTGCCATCGGGTACGGCGCGTTCTTCCTGCTGCTGGCCCTCATCGTAGCGGGGTTCGCGACCAGGCGGACGCCCCTCGCGACGATCGGCGCCCTCGGGGTGATGCTGGCCGTGTTCGCCCAGTTCGCGGGCGTGATGTTCTTCCTGGCTGGGTTGGGCGTGCTGAACGCCATCTGGCTTCCGATCCTGGACATCTCCTACGAGCTGCAGAGCTGGGGGTTGGTGATCGACGTGCCGAACGACCTCCTCCGTTGGCTCCTGCGGCTCATGGACGTGCGATCGCCGTGGCCGACCATCGTCTTCTTCATCGGGGCCGGCATCCTGGTCTTCCTGCTGGGCACGTACGCGTGGCTGGCGGCCCGGTCCCGGGGGCATGGTGTAGCGCGCGGTTGGGTGTACCGGCTCAGCCGGCACCCCCAGTACCTGGGCTGGATCCTGTGGACGTACGGAGCCTACCTGCTCATCGGGTTGGCCCGGTATCCGAAGCGGTCGTGGGGAATCGGCGCCAGCCTGCCGTGGCTGATCTCGACGCTGGTGATCGTGGCCGTGGCCCTCGTGGAGGAGCTGAAGATGCAGGAGCGTCACGGCGAGGCGTACGAAGCGTACCGCCGGAGCGCGCCGTTCCTCCTCCCGATGCCCGGGTGGCTGTCGAGGGCCGTGGCGGCGCCGACCCGCCTTCTCTTCGGCAAGGAGCGGCCGGAGCGCATCCGGGAGGTGGTCACGGTCGTCGGCCTGTACGGGATCCTGCTGATGGCCGTCTCCGCGTTGTTCTACGGCGGGGGCCTGCGGACCACGATCGACAGGATCTCCTCTCCGGAACGACGGGACGAGCGGCTCGACGCGCTCTTCTCGGCGGCGCTGGCGTCGTCCGACCTCCGTCGCCGGCTCCAGCTCCTCGAGCGGACGACATCGTTCGGCGAGCCGGCCGCGGTGCGCCTCTCGGCATTGCTGGAGTCACCGGACGGCGAAGTGCGTGCGGCGGCGGCACAGATTCTGGAGGGTCTCCCCTCGGAGCGCGCGGTTCCGGCGCTGATCTCGGCTACCACCGACCCCGACGAGAACGTCCGTGGCCGAGCCGTCCGGGCGCTGGCCGCCACGCGGTCCCCTGCGGCCCGCCCGGCGCTGCTGGCCCGACTCGAGGATCCGGTGGCAGGGATCCGGTCGGAGGCGTTCCTGGCCCTCGCCGCCCTCGGTGCCGAGGAGATCGTCCCCCATGCCCGGGAGTTCCTGTCGGCCGAAGGGTGGTGGACCCGGTCGAGCGCCGTCTCGGCGCTTGGGACGCTGGGCTCCGAAGTGGGCCTCCCGCTGGCGGCGGAGGCCCTGGACGACCCGGACGTTCACGTCCGTCGCGATGCGGCTGTGGCGCTGCTGCGGATCGCATCACCTGCCGCCGTTCCGGCCCTGGAGCGCGCGCTGACCGACCCGGACTACGAAGTCCGCCTCTACGCGGCCGAGGCGCTGAAGCGCTGCCGGCGGTGACCGGCGGCGGATGACGATGGGACGCCCGCGCCCAGGGGATCGAACTCCCCCGGGTAGGTTGTGTTCCCGGGGACGTCGGAGAATAATTCGTTCACCCTTCCTTCCGAACGCCATGAGTCGCCTCCGATGCGAGGCGTGCCCTTAGAGACCGCCACTCGATGACCTTCCAGGAGGGTGTATGCGGCGGCTTGCTGGAGAGCGTTCGGACCCGATGCGTCGGCGGGGAGCCCCGACGCTGCTGATCGCGCTGCTTGCAGCGCCTGCCCTCGGCGCGACGGCGTACGACGGCCCCGCCTCTGCCGTGCAGGACCGCCCGCAGGCGACCTCCCCGGCGGACACGAGCTTCACCACGCTCGAGCTGGCGAGCAGCCCCGACTTCCCCGGCGGCACGATGGCGGTGGTCGCGGGGGAGGCGGGCCCGCAGGGCCACCGCTTCAGGCTCGACGACCTCACGTCGATGCAGCCGGTGCTGGCCTACCTGGTGCCCAGCGACCCCGACGCCGAGCTGCGGATGACCCTCCTGAAGCCGGGAAAGGAGCAACCGTCCCTCACCGGCTCGACGCAGGGGGAGGCGTACACGTTCCTGTCCACGCGCACCTGGGGCGGACTGGACATTCTGGTGGAAAGCCCCCAGGGACCGGCGCGCTTCGCCCTCGTCGTGTGGGTCAGCGACGAGCTGACGCCGCACCTGAAGGACGTGGTGGTGACACCCGCGGAGTTCAAGACCTGGGCAGCGGCGCGACCACCCGGCTCCCTTCCGCCGGCCCTCGCGGAGGCGGCAGCGGCGGAGGTGGAGCAGCCCGGAACTTCCCCGCGGGGCGGGCCCTCGACGTTGCTCCTCGTCCTGGGTGCGTTCTTCGCAGGCGGCGTGCTCGTCCTGCTCACCGTGCTCGTCATGAGGAGGACCCATGGGTAAGGGCTTGCTGCTGACCGTGTTGGCTCTGACGCTCGCGGCGGCCCCCTCCCGGTTGACCGCCCAGATGGGGGGAATCACGAAGCTGGCTCCGGGGCTGAAGGACCTCGAGAACCTTCAGAAGGAGTTCAAGGACATTGACAAGGTCGCCAAGGACCTGGCCGACAAGTCCAAGAAGGGACAGGACTTCCTGGACAAGGAGCCGTTCACGAAGGACGACGTGGACGACGACCCCGACCTGGATCCGAACGGGCAGCCCCAACTGCCCTCCACGTGCAAGGAAGACGACGAGTGCGCGGCGTGCTTCAAGAAGCCGTACGCCGACCTGCAGAGCACACGGTACCGGTTCGAGAAGCTCCGGGGACTCTACCACCACACGGTGACCGGGATCACCGACGCCATCGCCTTCGGGGACAACATGGCAAGCCTGGCCGGAGGGATGGCGAGCCTGGCCTGGCTGAAGGAGAAGGAGGGCATCCAGGAGTCGAGGCGAAACCTGGACACCGCCTACGACAACAAGTACGAGGAGCTCGTCGCCACGCTGAAGGGAGCCCTCGACGGCATCGCCGCCTGCGAGGAGAAGGTGTTCGGCGAAGAGGCGTGGTACGACCGGTACGGCTTCATCTACTACCAGTTCATGGCGGACCGGTACCGGCGGCAGTGAGGGAGACGCCGGGCGGAGCCGTGAAGATGTTCAGCTTCGAGCAATGGAGGCCGACATGAGTAGCGTTACGGCGGGTAGCCTGCTCGTTTCCGCGGTGATGGGCCTGGTGATGGCCGCGCCCTCGGTTAGCGTGAATCTCGTAGTGCCGCAGGTGGCGCCCGCCTGCGCGCTGATCACGACGGAGGAAGCCGCAACGGTCCTGCACATAACCGCGGCCGAGGCGAAGTCGAGCGACACGCCGGAGATGGCGAAGCGTGGCGAGTCCAGGTGCGTGTTCGGGCCCACCAAGGGGTTCGGCGACGTCGTCACCGTGCTCCTCGAGACGGGAATCGACCCCCTCGACCAGAAGAGCCTGACGGAGCTGGCCACCTCGATGGGGATCGGTGACACGGCCAAGCCGATCGAGGGGTTCGGCGTCTTCGCGGCGGCCATGGAAGACATGCCCACCATCGTCGCGCAGAAGGGAACCGCCGTGGTCCTGGTCAGCGCTCCGACCATGGAAGGAACCAAGGATCTCATGGCCGAGGCGGTGGCCCGGGTCCACTGATCCTCCGCCTGCCGACGACCGGGGGGTGAGCGAGGCCTCCGACAGTTCCGCGACGGAGCCCGGCGGTCGAGTCCCTGTAGCGAGGCTTCACGCCCGTGCCCGAGCGCGTCCGCGAAGAGACCCTCGCGTACGACTCGCATTTCTTCGACTACGTCGCCACGTCGGAGCTCGCCGAGCGCAGGCTGCTTCGCGACTGCATGCCGGTTCGATGAGCGGCGCGAGAGTCGGCGGACGCGCCGCCCCCGCCAGGTCTCCGCGAACTAGACTGCATCGCGCAGGGCCGACGGGAGTCACATGGTCGGCCGACCTTCGTGGACGGCCTGGACCTTCCACCCCTCATCGGTGCGAACCCAGATATGCGTGCCGGCCCAATCGCTGCTGTCGACGGCCGCGCCCGCGGCGTCGAACACGACGTAGGAGGCCGTGTAGATCGTGTACCCGGAGTCCCTGGTGAGGGCCACCACGCGGTCGGAGTGGATGTCCATCTCGATGTGGCTCAGCGGCCTCCAGCCCTCGGCGAGCTCCTCCGGCCGGAGGGGGACGATCTCGGAATTCGAGACGTGGATGAAATCCTCGTCCCAGAAGGCCACCATCGCATCCGCGTCGAAAGTCGTCGCTGCATCGAAGTAGGCGTCCCTCGTCGGGTCAGCGCCGGTGGACCACCAGATCGAGGACCTCCCTCGCCCGCGGGGCGCGGAGCGCGTCGGGCCCGATGAGCGCGGGGAAGATGGGCGGAGTCGGAGGTGGCGGCGCACGTCCCCAGCCGTTCTGGTTGAACATGTCGTAGTCGATGGGCGCGGACACCGGCGCGTCGGGCCGACCGGGCGCCGCCGAACATCTCCGTGAGGAAGGGTCCGGTTGCCGGTCGGTCTCGCAGGCAGAATGTTGGCCCCTTCGCAGCGGTCCTCCACGAGCCCACCATGACCAACGCCACCATGCGCCTCGCCGAGCCGCTCGGGGCCCTTTCCCTGGCCACCGACCTCGCCGTCGGCCTGCCACCCGAGAGCGCGCTGGCGGCGACCGTCCTCGCCGTTCGGATCGGTGAGTTGTGCGGCGTGTCCACGGGCGATCTGAAGGCCACCTACTACGCCTCGCTGACTCGGTTCCTCGGTTGCACGGTGACCGCCGCCGAGGAAGCGTCCATGGCGTTGGGTGAAGATCAAGCCCTCAACTACGCTCTCTCCGTTTGTGACTGGACGGACGTCGACCAGGTGCTGGAGGCGCTCCGGCGCTACGTCGCGGTAGACGCGGATCCGGCGGCACGCCAGCGCGCGTTCGACGGAATTCGCACGAGTCTCGACGCGATTCCTGGCGTGGCCGCTCTGCACTGTGTTCAGGCGATCGTTCTGTGCTCTCGCCTGGAGCTCCCGGATGGCGTCACGCGCCTTCTGGGCCACATCTATGATCGCTGGGACGGAGCCATCCCAGGCTCCGCCGGCGAAGACATTCCTCTGCCGGCCAGGATCATCCCAGTCGCAGTGTGTGCGGAGCTCTTCCGCAGGATCGGCGGCATTTCGGCCGCGATCGATGCCGTTGGGTCTCGCAGCGGCCTCCATTTCGACCCGGAGCTGTGCAGCCTGCTGCAGCGGGAGGCCGACTCACTCTTCGTAGACCTCGACACGGGGAGTCACTGGCAGCTGTTCCTCGATGCCGAGCCCGGCGTTGCCGCGAGGCTGGGCCCAGACGGTTTGAGCGAAGTGGCGGAGGTCTTCGGCGACTTCATTGATGCCAAGTGTCCTTGGTTCCTGGGCCACTCCCGACGGGTGGCGGACCTGGCGAGTCGCGTGGCGCACGCCCTGGGTCTGTCCGAGCCCGAGGTGCAGGAGCTCCGCCTCGCGGGACTCGTTCATGACATCGGGCGGTCGGCGGTGCCGAATGGGGTGTGGGACAAGCCGACTGCCCTCACCCCGCCCGAGCGCCGTCGGGCTGAGACACACACCTATCATACCTACGAGATCCTCACGCGAGGCGCTGCTTTCCGACCCTTGGCGGAGCGAGCGTCGGGGACCCATGAGCGTTGCGACGGATCGGGGTACCACCGCCGCGTTCGGCTGGAGGATCTGGCCACAATGATTCTCGGTGCCGCCGACATGTACGATGCGCTTACGCACCACCGTCCCTGGAGGCCTGCGCATTCCGCGGAAGAGGCGGCACGAACGATGGCGGGCGAGGTCTCGGCTTCCCGCCTTCCGCACCGTGTTGTCCGCGCTGTGTTGGCGGTGGCCGGGCACCCGGATCGAGCGACGAAAGCCACTCTTCCGGCTGGCCTCACGCCCCGGGAACGGGAGGTCCTGGCGCTCCTGGCGGCCGGGTGCAGCGACAAAGCCATCGCTCGCCGCCTCGGCATCTCGGTGAAGACCGTGGGCCACCACGCCAGCCGGATCTACAAGAAGACCGGCGCGCAGGGGCGCGCCCAGGTCGCGATCTTCGCCACGGAGAACAGAGCCCTTCTCGCATAGGGAGGATTCCCCATGGAAGCCTCTCTGGTTGACCTCTACAATCACGATGAGAGGCGTCGCGCGGGCGGCGCCGGACCCATGCGGGAGATCGTGACGATGATCAAGGTCAGCGTGCTCTACCCCAACACCCCCGATTCGACGTTCGACATCGACTACTTCCTCAACAGCCACATCCCCATGATGCAGAGCAGGCTCGGAGCCGCCTGCAAAGGCGTCGAGCTCGAGATGGGGCTTGGAGGAGTTCAGCCGGGTGAACCGCCCTCCTACATCGCGATGGGTCATCTCCACTTCGACAGCGTAGCTGCGTTCGAGGCCGCGTTCGGTCCCCACGCAGAGTCCCTGCTTGCCGATATCCCCAACTACACGAACACGCAGCCGGTCTTCCAGGTCAGCGAGGTCCGGATCTGACGGTGGTGTCGTAGGTTCGGGATTCGAGTCCCTGGCGGGGCTACGGCCGGGAGCTCAGACGAGATCTGGGCTCCCGGCGCTTTCAGGAGCCGGCGACGAATCAATCCGGTGTCGGTCGAATACGCGCAAGCGCCCATGCGGCCACCTCCGCCACTACCACATCCTCGTCCGACAGCGCCACCACCAGCTCCCCCACAGCCTCCGGGTCGGGCGTATCGCGAACCCCCAGCCAGTTCCCGAACGCAATCGCCACGTTGCGCCGCAGCCCCGCGTACCCCGCCCGCCGCATGGCCGACCCCCGCGTGTACGCGTCCCACTCGTGCTCGCTCATCCGCATGACATCGACCAGCGCGGAACCGTCGGTGGTGGGGATCACCGCTTCGGTGGGGCCGTCGTCGTCGGGATCGTCCGGGTCCGAGAATCGTGGTGCGGCTTCACAGGCGCGGCCATGCAGGCGATGGCATGAGGCGTGTCGCTCGCGCAGGTTAGTCCCAAGGACGCTAGGTGGTGCGTGACCCCAAAGGCCCTAACGGGCAGCTTCTCTCCCCACCCCCTGAAATTCGGCGTGGGGACCACCGGGTTCGCTGCCACTGCCTCGGTTCCCAACTCCCATCCCCTACTCCTTCCTGAGTGCCTCCACCGGGTTCATCCGGCTGGCCCGTCGGGCAGGGACAAAGGCAGCCACCACAGCCACGGATCCCAACAAGAGAGGAACAGACACCAACGTCAACGGATCCACGGGCTGCACCCCGAAGAGAAAACTCCTGATGAGATTGGCGAGAGCGGTAGCCAGTCCCAGGCCGATCGCGCCGCCGACGAACACCGGTCCCAGGCTGTCCCTCAGGACCATGACCACCACGTTGCCGGCGTCGGCTCCGATAGACATGCGGATCCCCACTTCCCTGACTCGGCGAGAGACAGAGAGGCTCACCACACCGTAGAGGCCGACAGCGGCCAGGATCAGAGCCATGAGACCAAATGTGCCGAGGTACACGGCCGCCAGGCGGACTGGATAGAGGTTGATTCCCACCCGGTCCTCCAGGGTCTGGACCTGCAGCACTTGGAGATCAGGGGCGACCTCCGCGATGGCTTGGCGCAGGGTAGCCACCATCTCTCCCGTCCCAACGGAGCCGCGAGCCACAAAGAACAGTTCGGAAGCGGGCCATTGAGCCAGGGGGAAATAGCAGGTCGGCTCCGGAGGGTCACTCAAGAACTTCACCGTTACGTCGCCGACCACACCTACCACCCGGTAGCTCGCCTGGTTGGCCACCATCTCCTTGCCGAGGGCACGCTCGCCTGGCCAGAAGCGCTGAGCTGCGGACTGGCTCACCACCACCACAGGATCCGTTTCCTTCCTGTCCGACTCCAGAATGTCCCGGCCCACCACGAGGGGTATTCCCATGGCCTCCCGATACCCCTCACTCACGCGGTACCGCGTGGCCCAGGGAGCCCGGGTTCCCGCGGGGAGGTCGCGGCCGGGGATTCCGACCGAGACGGTGTTGCGGCCAAACAACGGAAGGGCATCCGACACGCCCACAGCCTGGACGCCAGGTGCGGAAGCCGCCTGGCTTCTGATGTCGCTGGAGAGCCGGGACCATTCCGAAGGTGGGATGTTGCTCATCCCCATGACCGTCTGAACGGACACGGCGTCCTTTGGCCTGAACCCCGGGTCGATGGTGTTCGCTTCGTGGAAGCTGCGGAAGAAGAGGCTGGACCCAGTGAGGAGCATGACCGAAACGCCCATCTGAACGGCCACCAATCCACCCCTCAGCCATTGGCGCCGGGATCGATGACCCGCTGACGCACCGTTCAACGCGGGGGTGATCTCCGATCGGGTAACCGCCAGGGCGGGCACCAGGCCGAACACGAAGCCGGCAAGCCCCACCAAGACGAGGGTGAAGGACAGGACCCTTGGATCCGCTGAGGTATCCAGGGCGAAGGTGACCCCAACCTCAGGCTGAAACCGGAGCAGGAGGTCCAGGGTCCACCTCCCCAGGAAGAACCCGCCCAGACCTCCCAGCGCAGACAGGAGAACGGCCTCGGTGAAGAGCTGGCCCACCAGTCGCCCCCTCCCGGATCCGAGAGCCAACCGGAGAGCCAACTCCTTCCTTCGGCTCACCCCCTTGGCGAGGAAGAGGTTCGCCAGGTTCGTGCAGGACAGGAGCACGACCAGTCCCGCCACGGCCATGAGGAATACTGCCAGCTTCAGCAAGCCGGCGTCGATGCTCGGTTCGATGGCCTGCCGCTCCAGGGGCCAGAGGCGGAAACCCCAGCCGTCCCGTGTCGTCCGACCGGCTGCGTCCCGGACATCCCTGACGACTCCCGATATCCGCGCCTCGGCCGCTTCCAAAGTGACTCCTGGAGCCAGCCGGGCCACGATCTTCACGCTTCTGGGAGGTGCCTGGACGGCGTCTTCAGGCCCAGCCTTGCTGGCGATGAGCGGGGCCATGCTCATGGGAACGAAGACATCGGTCACGATGGTCCGTGTCTGCAACGCCGAAAGCTCGGGAGGAGCAACACCAACGATCGTGTGGGGAATACCAGAAATTTGGATGGACTTGCCCAGCACATCCCCATCCCCGCCGAAGGTCTCCACCCAGTATCGGTGCCCCAGGATGGCCAAGGGGTTTCCACCGGGATCCGAACCCTCATCGGAGAGGAAGGCCCGTCCCAGAGCAGGCTCAACACCCAACACGGAAAAGAGGTTCGGCGTCATGGCTTCCACAAAGCCCGATCGCGTCCCCAAGGGGTCCCGGATGCCGGCGATGATACCGTCGTACGCACCCATGCCAGCAAAGACACCGTCCACTTCCTGGAGGCCTTCGAACTCGGTCCACTGTGCGTCACTCGAGGGGCGGGCCTTCGGCATCCCGACCCAGACCTGGACCAGATCGGCTGGATTCTGAAAGGGCGGGGGCTTGAGGAACAACTCGTTCACCACACTGAAGACGGCCGTGTTGGCGCCGACGCCGATGGTCAGGGAGAGGATGGCGACGAAGGTGAATCCTGGACTCATGCCCATCCGTCGCAACGCGTACCGGAAATCCCTGGCGAAGACACTGCAGCGATCCAGGAACGACCTTCGCCGCAGGCGGGATCGGGTGTAGGTGGCGGCTCTCGCTCGGTCCTTGGCCTGACATGGATCCGTGAAACTCCGCCGGGCTTCCGCAGCGGCCTCCTCCTCAGACATTCCCTGGGCCATCAGGTCCTCGATCTTGAGCTCCAGGTGACTTCGGATTTCATCGTCCAGGTCGGCATCCGCCTGCGGGCGATAGTCCCGGGTTCTGAAGATGCGCCTCATCGATTCAGTCTCCCCTGCCCGGGAAGCCGGGGTCTTCCGAGTACCTCAAGACGGCGAAGACGGCTCCAGCGTGCTCTTCCCAGCGGGCCGCCTCCTTCTGGAGGACTTTCCCTCCCTTCTTGGTCAGCGCGTAGAATCGGGCCCGGCGTCCCGTATCAGTTTCCCCCCATTCCCCCGCGATGTAACCCTTCTTTTCCAACCGATGGAGCGCGGAATACAGAGCACCCTCGTCCAGATCCACCGCCCCGTTGGTCTGCCCCGCGATCCAGCGCCCGATGCCGTATCCATGCTTCGGGCCCCACTTGAGGGTCTGGAGCATGAGGAGGTCCAGCGTTCCTGTGAAGAGATTACTGCCAGCCATGTAGCGATCCTCCCCTGCCCTGATGTTGAGTCGGCACCCTCTACCCTGCATTGAATGATGGGTAACTCACTAAGGGGTAGTACGAGAGGACTCGGGGCCAGGTTTCGAGGGAGGGCG
>CAZPZU010000095.1:0-19030 GCA_964591135.1 uncultured Gemmatimonadaceae bacterium
CCTCAGCGGCTCACGGCCGGTGATATCGATGTCGTAGCCGTCCAGCCCGACGATCTTGCGCGGGTTGTTGGTGAGCAGTCGGACGGACGTGAGCCCCAGATCCAGCAGGATCTGCGCGCCGATGCCGTAGTCGCGCAGGTCGGGCTTGAAGCCCAGGCGCTCGTTGGCCTCCACGGTGTCCATCCCCTCGTCCTGGAGCGAGTACGCCCGGAGCTTGTTGCCCAGGCCGATCCCCCGCCCTTCCTGGCGCAGGTAGACGATCGCTCCCAGCCCTTCCTCCTCGATGCGCTCCATCGCCGCGGCCAACTGCTCGCCGCAGTCGCAGCGGAGCGACCCGAAGACGTCTCCCGTCATGCACTCCGAGTGCATGCGCACGAGGACGTTCGCCTTTCCGGAGACGTCGCCCTTCACCAGCGCCAGGTGCTCGCGCTGATCCACGATGCTCTCGTAGCCGATCACCTTGAAGCTTCCCGCCTTCGTCGGGAGATCGGCTTCCGCGATCCGGCGGACCAGTCGCGTCTTCGTCAGTCGGTGGGCCACGAGCTGCGCCACGGTGATGAAGCTCAGCCCGTGCTTCTCCGCGAACTCCTCCAGCTGCGGTCGGCGCGCCATCGTGCCGTCCGGGTTCAGGATCTCGCAGATCACCCCCATCGGCTCCAGCCCAGCGAGGCGCGCCAGGTCCACGGCGGCCTCGGTCTGCCCCACCCGGCGCAGCACGCCGCCCGCCTTGGCCCTCAGCGGGAACATGTGACCCGGCCGGCGCAGGTCCGTCGGTCTGGTGCGGGGGTCGAGCAGCACCTGGATGGTCTTGGCCCGGTCGTGGGCGCTGATGCCGGTGGTGACGCCGAAACGGCGATGCGCGTCGACCGGAACCGTGAACGCGGTGCCCTGCGGGTCGGTGTTGGCGTCGGTCACGAGCGGGAGCTCCAGGGTGTCTGCGCGCTCGTTCGTCATCGGTACGCAGATCAGCCCGCCCGCGTGCTTGATCATGAAATTGATCTGGTCCGGTGTGACACAAGACGCCGCCATCACCAGATCACCCTCGTTCTCTCGGTCCTCGTCGTCCGCCACGATGACCATCCGACCCTTGCGGATGTCCTCGATGGCGTCCTCGACACGGTCGAACGGCATACGGCTCCCCTTTCTCAGCCCGGTAGGCTGGTTTCCTCGTGCCCGCGGAGGGCGAGGATCCTTCCAACGTACTTCCCGATGAGGTCCCCCTCCACGTTCACGGGATCGCCCGCGTGAAGGGCGCCCAGGTTCGTGTGGGCGTGCGTGAACGGGATGATCCCGATCCGGACCACCCCCTCCTCCGGGATGTCGCTCACCGTCAAGCTCACCCCGTTGAGCGCGATCGACCCGTGCAGGATCGTGGTACCCGCGACGTCGGCAGGGATCCTGAAGTCCATCAGCCAGTACTCGCCGTCCTGTCGAGACTGGATGAGATGACCGACTCCATCCACATGTCCCTGAACCATATGGCCGTCCAGGCGCGCGCCCACGCGCATGGCGCGCTCCAGGTTCACCGCGGTGTCCTCTGCGTAGCGACCGGCGATGGTGCGCTCGAGCGTCGTGCCGATCACGTCCACGGCGAACGTTCCGGCGTCGGCCTGTACGGCGGTCAGGCAGGCGCCGTCGACCGCGATGGATTCTCCGGGCGAGAGCTCTCCAGCGAACGTGGGCGCCTCGATGAGGAAACGGCGGGTCGTTGCCAGGTCCTCCGTACGCCCTATGCGCCCGGTAGCCTCGATGATTCCCGTGAACATCAGATCTCCTTCCTGTCCAGCACGATGAGCGTGTCGTCGCCCCACGCTTCCGGCGGCGCGGATCGGCGGTAGTCGTCCCAGGGAAGGTCCTCGGCGCGGGGGCCGAAGGCGGGGAGCGCGCCGTCGCCGAGCGCACGCGGCGCCACGATCAGATACAGGCGGCCGGCTCGGCGCTGCCTCAGGAGCGAGCCGGCCAACCGGGCGCCGCCCTCGCACAGGATCGAGGTGATCCCGATCCCGCGGCACACGCGCAGGACGGCCTCCAGGTCGAGGTCGGAGCCCTTTCCCTCCACGGGGTGCACGTGCGCTCCCGCCGCCTCGAGCCGCTCGAGCTCGCCCTCGCGGGCGTCACTTCGGGCGAACACGTGCACAGGTGCGGTGTCCGCATCGGCGAACAGCGCCGCGTCGGAAGGAAGGCCCGCCGATGGGTCGAGGACGATCCTGCGTGGAGGTACCCGACCGGGAGGCACGAGCCGCACGGTCAGGCGGGGGTCGTCCGCACGGGCGGTTCCCGCCCCCACGAGGATCGCGTCGAAGCCGGAGCGGAGGTGGTGGACCTGCCGGTCCGCCTCGGCTCCCGTGATGCGGGTGCGCACTCCCCGAGCCCGCGCGATGCGTCCGTCCAGGCTCATGGCGAGCTTGAGCGCCACGAAGGGCGTCGCGTGGCGGTGAGCGTGGAAGAAGGCGGGGTTCTCGGCGAACGCGGTGGCGTCGTCCCACACGGGGCCGACGACGTCGATTCCACCCTCGCAGAGCGTGCCGGCGCCTCCCCCGGAGACCGATCCGGGGTCGGACGCGCCGAACACGACGCGCCGCACGCCGGCGCGCAGGAGCGCTTCCGTGCACGGGGGCGTCTTGCCGTGGTGGTTGCACGGCTCGAGGGTCACGTAAGCCGTCGCTCCCTCGGCACGGGTACGGGCCGCCTCGATCGCCGCGACCTCGGCGTGGGGGCCACCGAACTCGGCGTGGTGCCCTTCCCCCACCACTTCCCCGTCCCGCACGAGGACGCAGCCGACCATCGGGTTCGGGTGCACGCGTCCCCAACCGGAACGGGCGAGCTGCCGGGCGCGCTCCAGGTACGCTTCGTCCGCCGCTGAGGGGATCCCGCTTCGGGACATCGGGGCCGGGCTAGATGGTCAGTCGGAAGGCCACGCTGCCATAGAAGTTACCGCCGGTGGGGTCGAAGGGGGCACCCCGGTAGCCGGTCACGGCGCCGAAGCCGCCCGCCCAACCGGCCTCGGCGGAGAGCTGGAGGACGAGGAAGTTCCACGCCGCTCCGGCGAAATAGAGGCGGCGGGAGCTCGTGAATGAGCTCGTCCCTTCGGAGACGATGCCCCCGTCCGTCGCTGCCCGGATCGTGGCGCTGCCCGAGTAGTGGTCCCATCCCATCCCGAGCAGCAGGCCGACGGCGAGGAGGTCTTTCCCCACCGTGGCACGCACGGAGGTCACGCTCGGATCGACCTCGACCTCGCCGCCCCCGGGGCCTTCCGCCGAGCCGTACGCGACGCTGCCGAGCATCCGGCGGGAGAAGGACACGGAGACGCCCGGAAGCGTGAACGACTCGCGCAGGATGCCGAGGCGCGCCCCGAGGGTGAGCGCGGACGCCTTCCCGTCGAAACCCTCGCTGGTGGGCAGGAACACCACGCTTCCGTGCGCCAGGAGGTCGAGGCTCAGGAAGCCACCTACCGTCGGGAGGAGGGAGAAGCCGTCGAACACGCCCGCGGTGATGCCACCGCGGATGGAGGGCACCACGAACGTCGCCTCGCGCGAGGGCTCCGAGCCGGGATCGGCCAGGTCCGGAAGGGCCAGGTGGGCGAAGGCGGCCCTCGCCTCGAGGGCGATGCGCGGCGTGGCGCCGAGCCTGCGGCCGAGCGTTCCTGCGCTCCCTGCCACCTCGGAGCCGAGCCCCGTCGAGAGGCCGAGGTGGCCTTGGAGCGCCCGGGCCGTCACCGCGAGCTCGGTGCACCTGACCACCTCGCCGCCGCCCGCGACACACGCGTCGGCCAGGCTCTCCACGTCCTGGGCGCCAGCCGACGCCGGGAGGGCGAGTCCGGCCAGCGCGATCAGGAGGACGCGCCGAAGCTTAGCCGATGCGCTCATCCGAGGTACCGAACGCCGCGACCGGCCTCCACCGAGCCGATCCGCCAACACGACACACCGGCCTCCCGCACGCGCGCACCCACGGCGTCCACGTCCCCGGGACGCACCACAGCGATCATGCCCACGCCCATGTTGAAGACCCGATCCATCTCGTACCGGTCTACCTTTCCGCCGGTCTGCAGGGTCCGGAACACGGCCGGGACTTCCCACGCCGCCCGGTCCACGACGGCGCCCAGCCCCTCGGGAAGGACCCGCGGGAGGTTGCCGGGGATCCCGCCGCCGGTGATGTGGGCGAGCCCGCGGAGGCGCCCTTCCTGGAGGAGGGGCCCGAGCGCCGGGAGGTAGCTCCGGTGCACGGCCAGCAGCTCGTCGGCCACGCTCCGGCCTGTCCCCGGCAGCTCGTCGTCCACCGACAGGCCCATCGCGTCGAAGACGATCCTCCTCGCCAGCGTGTAGCCGTTGGTGTGCAGCCCCGACGAGGACAGGCCCAGCAGCGCGTCGCCCTCGCGGATCTCGTGCCCGTCCAGCACCCGCTCGCGCTCCACGAGGCCGACGATGAATCCGGCCAGGTCGTACTCGTGGCGGGCGTAGAAGTCCGGCATCTGCGCGGTCTCGCCACCGAGCAGCGCGCACGCGTTCTCCCGGCACGCCGTGGCGACTCCGCCGACGACCTCCGCGACGACGACCTCGTCCATCTCGCCGGTCGCCAGATAGTCGAGGAAGAAGAGCGGCCGTGCGCCCTGGACGAGGATGTCGTTCACGCAGTGGTTCACCAGGCACTGACCGACGGTGTCGTGCCGCCCCGCCTCGAACGCCACCTTCAGCTTCGTGCCCACGCCGTCGGCCGAGGAGACGAGCACCGGGACTTCGAAGCCGTCCGGCACCTGGTACAGCCCCCCGAAGAGCCCCAGCTCGGACAGCGTCCACCGGTCGCGGGTGGCGGTGACGAGTGTCTTGAGGCGCTCCTTGGCGCGCTCCGCCGCGTCGAGGTCGACCCCGGCCTCGCGGTAGCTCAGCCCACCGGTGGCCCGCTCAGACATGGAGCTCTTCCACGTGGGCCTCGAAGGCCGTCATCGCGCGGAACTCGCGGACCCGCTCGGCCACGTCCCGGGTGTCGAGCGTCTTGAAGCGATCCACGCTGAAGGCCTCCACGGCGTAGGAGCCCATGGCCGAGCCGTACACCATCCCCCGGCGCAGATCCGCCTCGGCCATCGATCCCGAGCGCGCCAGGTACCCCACGAAGCCGCCGGCAAAGGCGTCGCCGGCGCCGGTCGGATCGAACACGACCTCCAGGGGATAGCCCGGCGCGAAGAAGACCCAGCCGTCGGCGAAGAGGATCGCGCCGTGCTCGCCCTTCTTGACCACCACGATGCTCGGGCCGCGCTCCCGGATCCACCGCGACGCCCTCAGCAGGTTGGGCTCGTCGGCGAGCTGACGCGCCTCGGCGTCGTTGACCATGAGGATGTCGACCCGCTCCAGGAGGGAGAGCAGCTCCTTGCGGTTGCCCTCGATCCAGTAGTTCATGGTGTCACACACGACGACGTCCGGCGCGTCGACCTGGTCGAGCACCCGGTGCTGCAGCGTGGGGTCGATGTTGCCGAGGAAGACCCAGCGGGAATCGCGGAAGGCCACCGGAATACGGGGCTCGAAGTCCGCGAACACCCCGAGGCGCGTCTCGAGCGTGTCCCGGGAGTTGAGGTCGTAGTGGTAGCGGCCGGCCCAGAAGAAGCTTTCGCCAGGGCGCTTCTCGATGCCCGCCAGGTCCGCGCCGCGCGCGCCCAGGAAGTCCAGCTCCTGGAGCGGGTAGTCGTCACCCACCACGCCGACGACCCGGACCGGGCTGAAGACGGTGGCCGCGGCGGAGAAGAAGACCGCCGAGCCGCCCAGCACGCGCTCGGCCTTGCCGAAGGGGGTCTCGACGGAGTCCAGCGCGACGCTGCCGACACAGAGGATGGACATGGATCCGGTGTTCGGGTTCAGAGGTCCTCGGCGCGATCCATGCGCTGAGGGGCTTCGATGCCGAGGATCGTGAGGCCGTTCCGGAGCACGATCTGCACGGATCGGGCCAGCACGAGGCGCGCGGCGCGAAGCCGGGGCTCCTCGACCAGCACCGCGAGCTCCGGATTCCTCGACGGATTGCCCGCGTGGTACCAGGAGTTGGCCGCACCGGCCGTCTGCTCCAGGTAGTCGCACACGACGTGCGGCGCCGCCTGGGCCGCCGCGCGCTCGACCGTCTCGGGAAACTCGCCCAGGCGCTTTACGAGCTCCCGCTCGAGCTCGTGCGTGAGCACGGCCAGGTCGGCGCCGTCGGCCGTGATCTCCGCCGGATCGAGGCCGGCCTTCGCGAAGATCGAGCACATGCGGGCGTGCGCGTACTGGACCTTGTAGACCGGGTTCTTGTCCGACTGCTCGAGCGCCAGGTCCAGATCGAAGACCAGGTGGCTGTCCGGCTTGCGCATCTGGAGGAAGTAGCGGGCGACGTCGACACCGACCTCCTCGAAGAGCTCGCGGAGCGTGGTGTACGACCCCGCGCGCTTGGACGCCTTGACCTCCTTTCCGTCGCGCTCGACGCGCACCATCTGGTGCAGCACATACTCCGGGTAGCCTTCCGGACACCCAAGGGCACGCACGCCGGCGCGCACGCGGGCGACGGTTCCGTGGTGGTCGGACCCCTGCACGTTGATGACGCGGTGGAACCCACGTCGCCATTTGTCCATGTGGTAGGCGACGTCGGGGAGGAAGTAGGTCGGAGCGCCGTTGCTCCGGATCATCACCCGGTCCTTGTCGTCCCCGAACTCGGTGGTGCGCAGCCAGGTGGCACCGTCGCGCTCGTACACGTAACCGGTGGCGCGCAGCGCCTCGATGGTCTCCTCGACCTTCCCGTCGTCGTAGAGCGACGACTCCAGGAAGTACTCGTCGAAGAAGACGCGGAACTCGCCAAGGTCGCGGTCCTGCTCGGCGCGCAGCACGTCGACCGCAAAGCGACGCATCGCGTCGAGGGCCTCCTGCGAGGCGTCGTCGACCCAGCGGTCCCCGTCCGCCCTGGCGAAGCTCTGGGCGATCTCGCGCACGTACTCGCCGCGGTAGCCACCCTCGGGGATGTCCGCGCTTCGCCCGTGCAGCTCCTGGTAGCGGGCGCGCGCGCTCTCGGCGAGCCGGTCCATCTGCAGGCCGGCGTCGTTGTAGTAGAACTCGCGGTGGACCTTCCACCCGGTCCAGTCGAGGAGGGAGGCCACGGCATCGCCCAGCGCCGCCTGCCGTCCGTGGCCGAGGTGGAGCGGGCCCGTCGGGTTGGCCGAGACGAACTCGACCATGACCCGCTCGCCCCCGCCGGTGTCGGTGCGTCCGAAGGCCTCGTCCGCCGCGAGGATGGCCCCGAGCGCGGACGCCACGGTGCCCGAGCTCAGGCGGAAGTTGAGGAAGCCGGGCCCCGCCACCTCGACGGCCGTGACCCCGGCCGCCGCGAGGTCGAGGCGGTCCGCGAGCTCTCGGGCGATGTCCCGCGGCGAGCGTCCCATCCGCTTCGCGAGCGTCAGGGCCAGGTTCGTGGCCAGGTCGCCGTGCGTCGGGTCCCGCGGGCGTTCGAGCCCGATGACCGCGTCCTCGACGCCGAGCCCCTTCAGGGCCGCCTCCAGGGCGGCGCGGATGGCGTCCTGGGCCATGTCGCTCAGGAGCCCTCTCCGGATGGAGAGGCGGGCTTCTTTTCGGCGGCGCTGGACGCGCCCTTCGCATCCCCACCCTTCTCGCCCGTCTCCGAGGAGGCCTTCTTCTTGTAGTCGGGGCTACGGTAGTCCGTGATGTAGAAGCCCTGCCCCTTGAAGAGGAACCCCGCGCCCGCGGAGATCTGGCGCTCGGCGGCCTCGCCGCACTCGGGGCAGGAGGCGGCGGGATCGTCGGAGATCCGCTGAAAGACCTCGAACTCGTGCCCGTTCGGGCAGCGGTACTCGTACGTCGGCATGGCTGCGATTCGGCGTGGAACCGTTCCGGTGACAACAGCCCAAAAACGTAACCAACGCGGGAGTTCACGACTACCAGCGCGCCGGCGGGCGTCTTCGTCAGGTGTCGTAGGTGCCCCACGCGCGACGGAGCACGTCGCTGATCTCGCCGAGCGTGGCACCGGCCTTCACCGCGTCGATGATCGGGGGGAGGAGGTTCTCGTCCCCACTGGCCACGTCACCGATGCGGCCCAGCGTGGCCCGGACGGCGTCGCCGTCGCGCGCAAGCCGGCGCGCCGCGAGGGACGCGCGCTGGCTCCTCTCGAGCGCCGTGTAGTCGGGCTGGCCGATCCGGGGCGCGCCCTCGTCCTCCTCGTGCACGTTCACGCCCACGAGCGGCCGCTGGCCGGACTCCACCTCCTTCTGCCAGCGGTACGCCGCCCGGTGGATCTCCTCCTGCATGAAGTCGATCGCGCGGGCGGCGCCTCCGAGCTCCTCGATGCGCTCGAGGTAGCCCCGCGCCCGGCTCTCGATCTCGTCGGTGAGGGCTTCCACGAAGTGCGCGCCACCGAGGGGGTCGGCCGTGCGGGCCACCCCGGACTCCGAGGCGAGGATCTGCTGCGTGCGCAGCGCCAGGCTCGCCGACTCCTCGGTGGGCAGCGCCAGCGCTTCGTCGTAGCCGTTGGTGTGCAGCGACTGGGTTCCGCCCAGGACCGCCGCGAGGGCCTGCACGGCCACGCGCACCACGTTGTTGAGCGGCTGCTGCGCCGTGAGGGTGGAGCCGCCCGTCTGGGTGTGGAAGCGAAGCCGCGCGGCGCCGTCCGACGCGGCGTAGCGCTCGCGCATGAGGCGCGCCCACAGCCGGCGTGCGGCCCTGAACTTCGCGACCTCCTCGAGGAAGTCGTTGTGCGCGGCGAAGAAGAACGACAGCCGGGGCGCGAACGTCTCCAGCTCGATGCCGCGCCCGAGCGCCTGCTCGACGTACTCGAGGCCGTTGGCGAAGGTGAACGCGATCTCCTGGGGCGCGGTGGAGCCCGCCTCGCGG
Organism: uncultured Gemmatimonadaceae bacterium; assembly: GCA_964591135.1. Classification (GTDB taxonomy): domain Bacteria; phylum Gemmatimonadota; class Gemmatimonadetes; order Longimicrobiales; family Gaopeijiaceae; genus SZUA-318. Next base: position 8,847 of record CAZPZU010000095.1, read on the forward strand.
ATGTGGTAGCCGGAGATCGAGATGGTATTCCATCGCGGCACCTCGGCCGCGCAGAACGCCATGATGTCGGACACCAGGCGCAACGACGGCCCCACCGGATAGATGTACGTTCCCCGCGCGATGTACTCCTTGAGCACGTCGTTCTGGACCGTGCCGGACAGCGCGGTGCGCGGCACCCCCTGCTCGTCCCCCAGCGCCACGTAGAGGGCCAGCAGGATCGCCGCCGTGCTGTTGATCGTCATCGACGTGGACACCTGGTCCAGGCGGATGCCGCGGAACAGCCTGCGCATGTCCTCCAGGGAGTCGATGGCCACACCGACGCGCCCGACCTCGCCCTCGGCCATGGACGCATCGGAGTCGTAGCCCATCTGCGTGGGGAGATCGAAGGCCACCGACAGCCCGGTCTGTCCCCGCTCGAGGAGGTACAGGAAGCGGGCGTTCGTCTCCTCGGCCGTCCCGAAGCCGGCATACTGGCGCATCGTCCAGACGCGACCCCGGTACATGTCCGGATACACGCCGCGGGTGAAGGGGAAGGCGCCCGGCTCGCCCAGGTCGGCGAGGTCGCGCCCCTGCTGAGGGCCGTACACGCGATCGACGGGGATCCCGCTGTCGGTGGCGAAGCGCCGCTCGTCCTCGGTCACGCGTCGTCTCCCGCGCTGTCCTCGCCCGCGGGGATGCCGTCGGGCTCCGCCAGGTCGACGAGGATCTGGTCCTTCTCCACGGCCTGTCCGGGCTCCACGTGGATGCGGGCCACCACGCCGGCGGCCTCGGCCTTGAGCTCGTTCTCCATCTTCATCGCCTCGACGATCACGAGGCCCCGCCCCGCCTCGACGCGATCGCCCTCCTCGACCTGCACCTTCACCACCAGCCCGGGCATCGGCGCCCTCACGGGTCGCGGCCCGTCGGGCGCCGCCGTGGCGCCCGTCATCTCGCGGATCACCCGGGTGCGCTCGTCCACGGCCTCGGCGCGGTAGCGGTGCCCGCGCAGGTGCAGGTCCCACAGCCCGCCGCCGTTGCGCTGGGCCAGGACTCGGTAGGATTCCCCGTCCAGGATCAGGCTGCGCAACCCGGTTCCGGAGACCTGCGCCAGGTCGGTGTCGAGGCGCTCCCCGTCGAGCCTCACGCCCTCGGGGCCGAGCTCGACCTCGAACGTCCGGCCGGCGAGCATCACGTAGTAGCGCATCATCCCTCCGGAACGAAGACGGCCACGCTCTCCACGTGCGCCGTCTGCGGGAAGAGGTCGAAGCAACGGAGCGAAGCCAGCCGGAAGCCCGGCTGCAGGCGCCGGGCGTCGCGGGCGAGGGTCGCTGGGTCGCAGCTCACGTACACCACGCGCGCCGGCGGTCGGTGCCCGAGCGCTTCGGGCACGGACTCCTCCAGGCCCGTGCGGGGCGGGTTGAGCACCACCAGGTCGGCGGGGAGCAGCTCGGGGAGGTGCACCTCCACGGGGCCTTCCACGACGTGGAACCCCTCCGGCGCGTCGTGCCCGGCGGCCGCGCACGCCTCCGCGTCCCATTCGATGCCGGTCACCCGCCAGCCCTGCCGCGCCAACGCCCGTCCGTACACGCCGACGCCGCAGTAGGCATCGACGGCGGCGCCGCCGTCGCCCACGCTCGCGAGCACGTGGGCGACGACCGCGTCCGCCGCGGCGCGGTTCACCTGTACGAAGGCGCGCCCCCCCACCGGAACCCGCTGGCCGCCCCATGTGTCCTCGAGGGGCTCACCCGCGACGAGGGCGGCCCGCCGATGCCCATCCGGCAGATGCCACACGGCCCGAAGGACGTCGACGCGCGCGAGCAGCCCCGTGGGGTCCCACGCCTGGTCGCCGCCACGCACCAGGAGGAGGACGCCGCCGTCGGTTGCCCGGAGCGTCAGCCTGAGCTCCTTCGCCGGGGGAAGCGCCCCCGGGGCGGCGCGCAGCGCCGCGCGGAGCCGGGACCAGGCGTCGAGGACGGCAGGCTCCGGAAGGATGCACTCCGTGTGCACGTCCACGATCCGGTCCGGGTCGTCGAGGGCGTGGAAGCCGGCGACGATCCTCCCGCCGTCGAGGCGGCGCATCGTGAACGTCAACCGGTTCCGGTAGCGTATGCGCAGCGGTGAGGCCTCGACGGGCGGGACCTCCACGTCGATCCCCCCGATGCGCTGCATCGCATCGGCCACGAACCGCCTCTTCCACGAGGCCTGCGCGGCGTCGTCGAGGTGCTGCAGCGCGCACCCCCCGCAACGGTCGAAGAGGGAGCACAGGGGCTCGACACGCTCGGGTGCCGGCTCGATCAGCCGGAGGAGCGTCGCTTCCCCCCAGCGCTTGCGCATGCGACCCACGCGCACCTCCACTACGTCCCCGGGCGCCGTACGCGGGACGAACGCCACCCGCCCGTCAGGCAGGTCGGCGACGCCGGCGCCGCTCGACGCGAGCGCGCGGACCCGCACGCGTACGATGTCTCCGGTGGAGACCGGGGGGTGGGGAGCGGTCACGTCCGCCAGGGCCGTCCGGTCCTTCTCCAGCTCGACATCCCTCCCTGACCGTCGGCGCCGAGGCGCGGCGTCCGCTGGCGACGCCGGTCGTTCTCCTCGAGGAGCGCGGCAGCCACGGCGGCCGCGCGCAGCACGTCCTCATCATGCTCGCCGTTCACCAGCCCCGGGTGCTCCTCGACGTAGCGGATGCTCAGCCGGCCGTCGCGGAAGTCCGGCTCCCCCATCACGCGCCGGTGGAAGGGGGCGCTCGTGTCGACGCCGATGACGACCAGCTCGTCGAGCGCCCGGGCCATGCGCGCGATGGCCCCCTCGCGGGTGGGGGCGTGCACGATCAGCTTGGCCAGGAGGGGATCGTAGTGGAGGGAGACCTCGAAGCCGGTCTGGATGCCTCCGTCCCAACGCACGCCCGGGCCGGTCGGCACCTCCAGGTGGGTCACGGTCCCGGTGGAGGGCAGAAAGCCCCGATAGGGGTCCTCGGAGGTGATCCGGCACTCGATGGCGTGCCCCTTCATGCGCACGTCGTCCTGCGTGAAGGGGAGCGGCTCGCCCGACGCGATGCGGAGCTGCCAGGCGACGATGTCGAGGCCGGTGACCAGCTCGGTGACGGGGTGCTCGACCTGCAGCCTCGTGTTCATCTCCAGGAAGAAGAAGGCCCCGTCCTGGTAGAGGAACTCGACGGTGCCGGCGCCCACGTACGAGACCGCCTCCGCGGCCCGCACAGCGGCGGCACCCATCTGCGCCCGCAGCTCGGGCGTCAGGACGGGCGAGGGTGCCTCCTCGACCAGCTTCTGGTGACGGCGTTGGATCGAGCACTCCCGCTCGCCCAGATGGATCACGTTGCCCCGCGCGTCGCCGAGCACCTGGATCTCCACGTGGCGGGGGCGGTTCAGGTAGCGCTCCAGGTACACCGAGCCGTCGCCGAACGCGGCGAGCGCCTCGCGACGAGCCGCCTCGAACGCCCCTGGCAGCTCTTCGGGCGTGGAGATCACCCGCATCCCCTTGCCTCCCCCGCCCGCCGCCGCCTTGAGAAGCACGGGATACCCGATGTCCTCGGCCGCCGCGGCCGCCGCCTGTGGGTCGTCGACCGGATCCACCAGGCCCGGTACGATCGGCACGCCCGCGTCCCGCATGCGCCGGCGCGCCTCGGTCTTGTCGCCCATGGCGGCGATGGTGTCGGCCGTCGGCCCTACGAACGTCAGGCCCGCGTCGGCGACGGCCTGGGCGAAGTGGGCGCGCTCGGCCAGAAAGCCGTACCCCGGGTGGATGGCGTCCGCCCCGGAAGCGCGGGCGGCCTCCAGGATGCGGTCCACCCGGAGGTAGCTCTCGGACGACGACGCCGGGCCGATGAGGCGTGCGGCATCGGCCTCGAGGACGTGGGGCGCGAGCCGGTCGGGCTCGGAGTAGACCGCGACCGTGCGGATGCCGAGCTCACGCGCCGCGCGCACGATACGGACCGCGATCTCGCCGCGGTTGGCGATGAGGAGGGTGCGGATCAAGATCGGCGGCCGGACAAGCGTTGGGGGACGGGGTGTTTCGAGCCCCGGAACTTACGCACGCGTCGCCGGAGGAGGAAACCCCGCGAGGGGCCGTCGCGCCAACGCGAACGAAAGGAGGGCGGGACCGGAAGCCGGCCCGCCCCGGCAGGCTGTCGAAGGCGACCTGCTTGGCGCTCGGTCTCCGGAAGTCAGCGGGACAGGCGCCCTTGCACGTCCATCTCGCGCTCGTGGCGCATGATCCGGAACGGGATCGCCTCCTCGGGCGTGTAGCTGCGCAGGATGCGCCGCAGCTGGTCCGGCCCCTCCACGTCGCGATCTCCCACGGCCAGGACTACGTCGCCGGGCTGCAGGCCGAGGGGGGAGTCCGCGGGCACGTCGGCGACCAGCACGCCCCCGGAGACGCCGAAGTACTCCGCCAGCTTCGGGTTCAGCTCGACGAGGTCGAGGCCGCCCGGCATCCGGAAGACGTACACCCCCGCCTCGGGGTTCGTGAGAACGTGGAAGCGCGGCGAGTCCGTCGAGTCGGCCCACAGGCGCAGCCCGAGTGCTCCCCGCGGCATCTCGAGACGCAGGCTGCGCATGCTGTCGCCCAGGATGCGCATGCGGCCCGCCATCTCCCGGGCGTTCCATCCGGGGCCGCCCACGCCGAAGCTCGTCCACCCGGAGAGCTCGCGCGCCTCGATGGTCGTCGTGTGCGTCTCGCCGTCGCGCACGTACTCCACCTCGACCTTCTGGCCCGGGTCGATGTCGCGCGTGATCGCCAGGAGGCGCTGCACGGGAACCGACCGGTCCAGGTCGAAGTCCGCCTCGGTCGCCGAATCCAGCGGCTCGAGGAGGCTGTGGCCGTCGAGGCGCGTGACGACGTCACCTTCACGGATGCCCGCCGCTTCGGCCGGTCCTCCGTCCATCACGGATTCCACCCGGGCGCCACGTGCGTCCGCGCGGGCGCCCGGGTCGCTCGACACCGTGATGCCCAGCCGAGCCCGGGGCTCGCGAGATACGTAGAAGTTCGACAGCGCGGGCGTCCGCAGGCAGGTGCAGTCGGGAATCTCCTCGCCGTTGCGGTCCACGCACCGGCAGTCCGTTCGCTCGGTCCTGCGCGGGCGGGCCTGGGCCGAGACCGTCGTCGCGGCCAGAAAGGCAGCCAGCGCGATCCCTCCGCCCGCGAGGGCGGCGCGCACCCCCCTCCCTCGCGGACCGCGTCTCCGCATCGTCTTCATCATCGTCCCTCCGACAGGTGATTCGTCGATCCCATTTCAGCCACCCATGGGATGCGTTCGGAGGCGGAGGGGGTTGTCCGCGGAAGCGTCGGTTACAGCGGGATGTTGCCGTGCTTCCTGCGGGGGTTCTCGTCGCGCTTGTTGCGGAGCATGTCGAGCGCGCTCACCAGACGGGGCCGGGTCTCCCGGGGATCGATGACGTCGTCCACGTAGCCGCGCGCGGCGGCGACGTAGGGGTGCGCGAACGCGTCGCGGTATTCCTCGATCCGGGCGTCCACTGCCGCCGCCGGGTCGTCCGCCTCGTCGATCTCCTTGCGGAAGAGGATTTCGACGGCACCCTTGGGTCCCATCACCGCGATCTCCGCCTGGGGCCAGGCCAGGTTGATGTCGCCCCGGACGTGCTTGGAGTTCATGACGTCATAGGCGCCGCCGTATGCCTTGCGGGTGATCACGGTGACCTTGGGGACCGTGGCCTCGCTGAACGAATACAGCAGCTTCGCCCCGTGCCGGATGATGCCGCCGTGCTCCTGGGCCACGCCCGGCAGGAACCCGGGCACGTCCTCGAGGACCACGAGCGGGATGTTGAAGGCGTCGCAGAAGCGCACGAAGCGCGCGCCCTTGTCCGCCGAGTCGATGTCGAGAACGCCCGCCAGCACGGCCGGCTGGTTCGCCACGATCCCGACCGCGTGCCCGCCCAGGTGCGCGAACCCGACGAGGATGTTGCCCGCGAAGCGCGCGTGAACCTCGTAGAACGCGCCGTCGTCGACAACGTGTCGGATGACCTCCCGCATATCATACGGGCGATTGGGGTTGTCCGGGACGACTTCCAGTAGTTTCTCGTCCTGCCGGTCCGCCGGATCCAGGGTGTCGAGGGTCGGGGGGAGCTCGGTGTTGTTCTGCGGGATGAAGCGGAACAGGTCCCGCACGGCGGCCAGGCTCTCGGGCTCGGAGTCGTGCGCGAAGTGCGCCACGCCGGACTTCGAGGCGTGCACGTCGGCACCGCCGAGGCCCTCCATGTCGATGTCTTCGTGCGTGACGGTCTTCACCACGTTGGGGCCGGTCACGAACATGTAGCTCGTGCCACGCACCATGTACACGAAGTCGGTGATGGCCGGGGAGTAGACGGCGCCCCCCGCGCACGGGCCGAGGATCACGCTGACCTGCGGGATCACGCCGCTGGCGAGGGTGTTGCGCAGGAAGATGTCTGCGTAGCCCCCGAGGCTCACGACGCCCTCCTGGATACGTGCGCCCCCGGAGTCGTTCAGCCCAACGATGGGCGCTCCGTTCTTGAGGGCCATGTCCTGCAGCTTCACGATCTTCTCGGCGTGGGCCTCGGACAGCGAGCCGCCGAACACCGTGAAGTCCTGGCTGAAGACGTAGACCAGGCGTCCGTGGATGGTGCCGTAACCCGTGACGACACCGTCTCCCAGGATCTTCCGGTCCGCGAGCCCGAACTCCGTCGACCTGTGTGTGACGAAGCGGTCGAGCTCCACGAACGAGTCGGAGTCCAGCAGCAGGTCGATGCGCTCGCGGGCGGAGAGCTTGCCACGGGCGTGCTGCGCCTCGATGCGGGCCTCGCCACCCCCCTGCTCCGCCTGTCGGCGCAGCTCTTCCAGTCGCTTCAGCTTGTCGTGGATCGACATTCCGGACAGGCTCCTATCCGGCCGGTATGAGGGTTCCGTGCTCGATCTGGACGATGTGCGTCCGGCGGACCACGCGTCCGTCGATCACGGAGAACGTCCCCGTCGCCCCCTCGAGGTCGCGGATGCGTTCGAGCGACGAGCGCACGCCGGCCGGCGTACGCGCGCCGTTGCGCGCGGCTTCCAGGAGGAGGAGGGCGGCGTCGTAGCCCAGCGCCGGGACCGGGCTCACCAGCGAGCGCCGGAAATGGTCCTCGAACTCATCCTTGAAACGCGTGTACCCGGGACTCCCGGGGCCCGCGTCGACCGGGGCGACGGCGATCACGCCGTTGGTGTGCCGCTGATCCACCGTTTCCAGCGTTTCGGCGTCGGTCCATCCCGACGTGCCGAGCGTATGGATGGCGAGCGTGTCCAGGCCGAAGAACGTCACCTGCGGCGCCACCAGCTCCACGTCCTCGGGCGGGATCGGGATGAACACGGCTACCGGCTGCAGCATCTCGACGTGGAGCGTGTCGTCCGGGCCCAGATCCAGCGCCTTGATCTCGTCGGCGCGCAGGGCCGCGCGCGCGCCCCGGATCTGGTCGCCGAAGTACGTGGCGCCCACGTCGTAGACGAAACGTCCGGCCAACTGGACCCCGGTCTCCTGGAGCGCGTTCGCGAACGCGTCGGCCTCCTCGATGGACTCGGGGGCCCTCGAGTTGATGATCGCCACCCGGACGAAGCCGGCCCGCTCGGCGTAGCGTGCCATCGCGGCGGCCGCGAACGGGTCCGCGCCGGACAGCGTGTAGGTGCCTTCCGCGTCCGCGGTGCGGGCGGTGGGCGAAACCAGGGGCATCGGGCCCGTCCGCTCCTGAGCCGCCGCCTCCAACGCGCCGGATTCGAGGAAGCCGACGGCGCCGACGGCCTTGGTTTCCTCGAGGGCCAGGACCGTGGAGGCCGCCAGCGCCGGCTCGCCGCGGTCGTCGCGGGCGTCGATGCGCACCTCGACGGACGGGCCGAGATAGCTGGTCGCGGCGAGCTCCACGCCCTCGGCGATCTGCCCCGCGAACTCGCGGAACCCGGGCGAGCCCCCGATGGGGAGAACGGACGCGATCCCGAGGGTGCGTGCCCCCGCAGGGAGGTCGACCTCCCTCCCCTCGAGGATCGCGACCGCCGTGAGCGAGTCGACGCCACGGGCTCCGGCGTCGATCGCCGCGCGCGCGAAGCTCATGGCCCGCGTCTCGTCCCCGCTCCGGTCGAGGAGGAGGGCGTAGCTGGTCAAGGCGATGGGCCTGAGGGGCGCGTCCTGGGGCGTAGCATCGAGGATCGCGCCCAGCTCCGCGGGACCCAGCTGGGCGGCTGCCTCGCGGGCGCTCTCCGAGGCGCGGAGCAGGAGGTTCGTCGGTGCTCCCGGACGGATGCGGAGCAGACGGTCGAGGCGTGCGGCCTCGTCGCCCATCCGGACCATGGCGTCGGCTTGGAGCGTACGGGCTTCAGCCGCGCGTGGATCCCCCTCGGCGAGGAGGGACGCGAACCGCTCTGCGGCGGAGTCCGCGGCTGCGGGGGCACCGTCGTCCAGGCTGGCCTGGGCCAGCAGGAACAGCGCCCGTCCCGAGACCGGCGCGGACGGGTATTCCTCCACGATCCGGCCGGCGAGCGCTCGCGCTTGGGCCGCGTCGCCGGCCTCGAGGGCGCGCTCGGCGCTGGCGAACAGCTCCGCCGCCTGGCTCTCTCGCGCAGGCGAGATCGGGCCGGGTGCCAGCACCGGGTCGGGCCAGGACGGGGGCGGCGGAGTACCCGCGCCCCGCGAGCCGACGACCTGGCAGCCCGTCAGAAAGAGGGCAGCCAAAAGGAAGCGCCCGGACGCGAGCGGCGTCCGGGCGATCCAGGGACTGGGGGTCATGATCTCCCTCGTGTGCGAGGCTCGCCGCCCACGGCGCTCAGCCCTCGCCCGCTGCCTTGTCCTCGTCCTCCGCCTCGGCTTCCGCGACGGGGGCCTCTTCGGCCTCGGCCTCCGGTGCGACCTCCGCCTCGGCCTCCACGACGGGGGCCTCCTCGGCCTCGGCCTCCGGTGCGACCTCCGCCTCGGCCTCCACGACGGGGGCCTCCTCGGCCTCGGCCTCCGGTGCGACCTCCGCCTCGGGGGCCTCCTCGGCCGGGGTCTCGGAAGCGACCTCGGCCTCGGATGCGGCCTCGACCTGCGCGGCCTTCGGGGCCTCCACCGGCTCGTCGGCGTCTTCGCCCTTGGCCGCGGCCTCGCGGGCCGCGCGCGCCGCGTCGATGACCTCCTGCGGCTTGCGCTCCGGCGTCTCCGTGACCTCGAGGACGATCCGTCGGTTCGCCGCGTCCGATTCCAGGACGCGTAGGCTCACCGGGTCCCCCTCACCGTAGTACTCCTCGAGGCGGTTGGCGTCCTCGACGCCGGAGTGCGACGCCGGCACGAAGCCCTCGATGTCGTCGCCCAGGTCCACGACCACGCCCTTGTCCTGGACGCGCACCACGTGTCCGTCGTGCTCGACCCCGGGCGCGAAGCGCTCGGAGATCCCCGGCCACGGGTCGTCCTGGAGCTGCTTGATGCCCAGGCTGATGCGCTTGTTCTCGGCGTCCACGTCGAGCACCATGACGTCGACCTCCTGGCCCTTCTGCACGACCTCGGAGGGATGCTCGACCCGCTTGGTCCAGCTCATGTCGGAAACGTGGACCAGGCCGTCGATGCCCGGTTCGATCTCCACGAACGCGCCGAACGACGTGAGGTTGCGCACGACGCCGTTGAGCTTCGTGCCGGTGGGGTACTTCACCGGCAGCGCGAGCCACGGATCCTCCTCGATCTGCTTCATGCCGAGCGAGATCTTCTCGTCGTCGGGGTCCACCTTCAGGACCACCGCCTCGATCTCCTCGCCGATGGACACGACCTTCGAGGGGTGCCGGACGTTGCGCGTCCAGCTCATCTCGGAGATGTGCACCAGACCCTCGACACCCTTCTCCAGCTCGACGAACGCGCCGTAGTTGGTGATCGAGACCACCTTGCCGCGGACGCGCGAGCCGACCGGGTACTTCTTGTCGATGTCCGTCCACGGATAGGGCAGGAGCTGCTTCATCCCGAGCGAGATGCGCTCGCGGTTCCAGTCGATGTCGAGAACCTTCACGTCCAGTGCCTTGCCGATCTCCACGACCTCGGAGGGATGGCCGACGCGGCCCCAGGACATGTCGGTGATGTGCAGCAGGCCGTCGAGTCCGCCCAGGTCGATGAAAGCGCCGAAGTCCGTGATGTTCTTGACCACGCCCTCGCGCACCTGGCCGACCAGGAGCTCTTTGACCAGCGTCTCGCGCTTCTTCTCCCGCTCCGCCTCCAGGATCACCCGGCGCGACACGAC
>CAZPZU010000096.1:0-18383 GCA_964591135.1 uncultured Gemmatimonadaceae bacterium
GGCATCACGCCCGAGACGATCCGGAAGAGCGTCGAGGAGATCGAGTTCAGCACGCGCGTGGCCGACGCCCGCCTGAGGCTGGCTCGGGTCTCCGAGGCGCCTGCCACGTACGCGGACGAGGTGAACCGCGAGGAGTACGTGAAGATCCTGGAGCAGGAGATGGCGGAGGCGGCCGAAGCGCTGGACTTCGAGCGGGCCGCTCTTCTGCGCGACCAGCTGTTCGAGCTGAAGGTGGGCAAGTAGGCGGAAGTGTCGCCTGGGCAACCAGAAGTGGCCCGCTCCAGCCCCGTTGCGTAGCGTATCCGAACCCTGATGACACCCTTCGGCTCCGAGGCGCGGGATGCAGGACGAGCGACCGATGCGCTACGGCGACTTCCCGCGACTCTTCGAGGGCTTCCCACCCGACGAGGAAGTGGATCTCTGGGACACACGGACCATCCTGCGCCTGATGGCGCTGGCCCGGGATGTGGAGGCGAGAGCGGCGACCGAGCCCTCTGGGGATGCGGCGGCGGATCCGGCGCCGCTCGCAATCCAGGGGTAGCCGATTCCCGAAGCCTCCCGCTGTGGCGCTTCCGTAGCGATCTTCGGGGCTCGATCCACCGCGCCACCATGAACGCGAGCCCCGGAACGTGAGCCAGTCCGTCCCCCTCCTCGACCTCGTCGCGCAGTACCGCTCCCTGAAGGCCGACCTGGACGCCGCCGTGCTCGGCGTCGTGGAAAGCCAGCGCTTCGTTCTCGGGCCGGAGGTCGAGGCCCTGGAGGCCGAGCTGGCGGCGTACCTCGGCGTGAAGCATGCCGTGGGGTGCGCCAGCGGCACCGACGCCCTCCTCCTGACGCTCAGGGCGCTGGACGCTGAGGATGGCTCGGACGTGATCGTACCGGGCTTCACCTTCTTCGCAACCGCCGGCGCGGTGTGGAACGCGGGCCTCCGTCCCGTCTTCTGCGACGTCGACCCGCATACCTTCAACGTCACGGCCGAGAGCCTCGAGGCCGCCTGGACCGAGCGGACGGTAGCGGTGGTACCGGTCCACCTGTTCGGCCAGATGGCGCCGATGGCGGAGATCCGCACGGTCGCCGCGCTCCGGGGCGCCTTCGTACTCGAGGACGCAGCCCAGGCCATCGGAGCGAAGTCGTCCGCCGGCGTAGCGGGTGCCGCGGGCGACGCCGGAGCGTTCAGCTTCTTCCCCACCAAGAACCTGGGGGGCTTCGGCGACGGGGGACTCGTCACGACGGACGACGAGGCGCTGGCGGAGCGGATCGCCAAGCTGCGCGTGCACGGCGGACGCCAGATGTACCACCACGAGATGGTGGGCACCAACTCCCGCCTCGACGCGCTGCAGGCCGCGGTCCTGCGCGTGAAGCTCCGCCACCTGGACGCGTGGACCGCCGCACGACGCGAGAACGCCTGCCGCTACGAGGGGATGCTGTCCGACGTGGAGGAGGTTCGCCCGCCCACCGTCGGGGAGGGCAACGTCCACGTCTACAACCAGTACACGATCCGTGCGGAGCGCCGCGACGCATTGAGGGCTTTCCTGACGGAGCGCGGGATCGGATCGGGCGTCTACTACCCGGTGCCGCTGCACCTGCAGCAGTGCTTCGCCTCGCTGGGATACGGCCCCGGAGACCTTCCCGTCACCGAATCTCTTTGCGGTGAGGTGCTGAGCCTTCCGATCTTTCCGGAGTTGGGTGAAGACCAGGTGGCCCGGGTCGCAGACGCCATCCGCGCGTTCTATCTCTGATCTCCAGCCTGAAGAGGGCATCAAGTGAAGGTCGCCGTCATAGGATCCGGATACGTCGGGCTCGTCCTCGGGGCCTGCCTGGCCGAGTCGGGCAACGACGTGGTCTCCGCCGACATCGACGAGGGGAAGGTCGCCCGCCTGAGCCGCGGCGAGGTGCCGATCTACGAGCCCGGCCTGGAGGATCTGATCCAGAACAACCTGGAGGCCGGACGCCTCCGCTACACGACGGACGTCGCGGAGGCAGTGCGCGCCTCGGACGTCGTGTTCATCGCCGTGGGGACGCCTCCCGGCGAAGACGGCTCGGCCGACCTTCAGCACGTCCTCGCCGTGGCGCGCGCCATCGGCCAGAGCATGGACCGCGAGAAGGTCGTCATCACCAAGAGCACGGTGCCTGTGGGGACCGCGAAGCTCGTGCGGGCGGAGATCGAGGCGCACACCGATCTGCCCGTGCACGTCTGCTCCAACCCCGAGTTCCTGAAGGAGGGGGCGGCCGTGGACGACTTCATGAAGCCGGATCGGGTGGTCCTGGGCGTGGACTCGGAATACTCGGGCGAGATCCTGCGGAACCTCTACGCACCGTTCGTGCGCAGCGGCAACGAGATCTTGATCATGGACGTGCCTTCCGCCGAGATCACCAAGTACGCCGCGAACGCGATGCTGGCGACGCGCATCTCGTTCATGAACGCGATTGCCCAACTGTGCGAGAAGGCCGGTGCGAACGTGACCGCCGTGCGTAAGGGTGTGGGCTCGGACGGCAGGATCGGAACGGCGTTCCTCTACCCGGGCGTGGGGTACGGGGGCAGTTGCTTCCCCAAGGACGTGAAGGCGCTCATCCGCACCATGCGGGACCTGGGCGCCGACGCCTCGATCCTCGAGTCGGTGGAGGAGGTGAACGAGCGGCAGAAACATATCCTGCTCGATCGGCTCACGACGCGGCTGGGGGAGGACCTCACCGGTCGCACCGTGGCCGTATGGGGCCTGGCGTTCAAGCCCAACACGGACGACATGCGTGAGGCGCCGAGCCTGGTCACCATCGAGGGTCTGCTCCAGCGCAACGCGCGCGTGGCGGTCCACGACCCCGTCGCAATGGAGGAGGCGCGCCGCCATCTGGGGAAGCGGGTCACCTACGCGCCCACGAACTACGCGACCCTGGACGGCGCTGATGCTCTGGTCATCCACACCGAGTGGCACCCATACCGGCGTCCCGACTTCCCCCGGATGAAGGCCGCGATGAAAACTCCCCTGATCTTCGACGGCCGGAACCTGTGGGAACCAGAAGACATGGTGTCAAACGGCTTCGAGTACCACTGCATCGGACGCGCGGCCGCTCCTCTGGCTTCGTCGCGGGGCTCCTGACATGCGCGTCCTGATCACCGGTGCCGCCGGCTTTCTGGGCTCGCACCTGGCGGACCGGTTCCTGGACGACGGGCTCGAGGTCGTCGGGCTCGACAACTTCATCACCGGCTCCCGGGCCAATGCCGAACTGCTGGCAGCCAGGGGCGGCTTCGAGCTCGTCGAGCACGACATCTCGAAGCCGATCGTCATCGATGGGCCGCTGGACGGCGTGCTGCATTTCGCCTCGCCCGCGAGCCCCGTGGACTACCTGGAGCTTCCCATCCAGACGCTGAAGGTGGGGAGCCTGGGCACGCACAACGCCCTCGGGATCGCGCTCGCGAAGGGCGCGCGCTTCCTCCTCGCGTCCACCTCGGAGGTCTACGGCGACCCGCTGGTGCATCCCCAGGTGGAGACATACTGGGGCAACGTGAATCCCATCGGCCTACGGGGCGTCTACGACGAAGCCAAGCGCTTCGCGGAGGCGATGACGATGGCGTACCACCGCTACCACGGCGTGGACACGCGCATCGTGAGGATCTTCAACACGTACGGGCCCCGCATGAGACCGGCGGACGGGCGCGTGGTTTCCAACTTCGTCGTGCAGGCGCTCCGGGGTGAGCCGCTCTCGATCTACGGGGACGGCAGCCAGACCCGGTCGTTCTGCTACGTGTCCGACGAAGTCGACGGGATCTACCGCCTCTTCCAGTCCGACCATGTCGACCCGGTGAACATCGGCAATCCCGGGGAGTTCACGATTCGCGAGCTCGCCGAGATCGTCATCGAGGAGACGGAGAGCGGATCGCAGCTGCGCCGGCTCCCACTTCCGGCCGACGATCCGAAGGTGCGTCGACCGGACATCTCGGTGGCGCGTGCCAAGCTCGGGTGGGAGCCACGGGTGGGCCTCCACGAGGGGCTCCGCAAGACGATCTCCTACTTCCGGGAGTTGGTGGATCGGGGCGAGGCCACGGCCAGGACGCTGTAGACAACCCTTTCCCTTCGCGGCGGCAGGCCCGATTTTTGCGCATGGTTCACAATCCGCATCAGGCCCGGGAGGTGGTGGCGCGGGGGCTGAGCGCGTGGGAGCGCGAAGACTACGAGTCGGCGCTGTCCACGTTCCGCGAAGTCCTGAGCGACCATCCGTACTTCGCGGACGTGCACAACAAGGCGGGGCTGTGCCTGGCGATGCTGGGCCGGCCCGACGAAGCGCTCCAGCACTTCGAAAGGGCGCTGGAGCTCAACAGCTCCTACGCGGAAGCCCATCTCAACCGCGGCATCGTGCTCAACGACCTCGGTCGGCACGAGGAGGCGCACGCCGCCTTCAGCCGGGCGGGAGAGCTGGATCTGCGCGACTCGAGGGATTTCCCGTCGGAGGTCGGCAACCGCATCGCGGTGACGCACGCCCAGCTCGGCGACCTCTACCTCGTGGCCAACCACCCCGAGGAGGCGGCGGAGCACTACAGGTCGGCGCTGAAGATCCGACCGCGCTTCATGGACATCCGCAGCAAGTTCGCCGAGGCGCTCATCGAGCTGGGGGAGCTCGACGAGGCTCGCTCCGAGCTCGAGGAGATCCTGGACGCCCGACCCTCCTTCGTGGGGGCCCGCGTGCGGCTCGGGGTGGTCCTCCATCGTCTCGGTGACGACGAAGGCGCGATCCGCGAATGGATGCGATGCGCACAGGACGCTCCCGACGACATGCGTCCGAGGGCGTACCTCGTGTCGGTCGGCGTAAGCCATCCGCGGACCACCGGGGGGCCGAAGGGGAGCGACTGAGGAACCGGGGGGCCACCGAGCGACTATATTGCATGCCGCTCGCGCCACACGCGCCCGAGCCCCGGACCCCGACATCGATGCGATCGACTCCCCCCAGACCCCATTCCATCCTCGTCCTGCTCTGCCTCGCGTTGGCCGGTTGCTCCGCGGGGTCGACCGAGGAGAGCTCGCTGGCGCGCGGTGACCAGGCGTTCGCCCAGGGCAAGTACGACGAGGCGCTCGCGGAGTACCGCCTCGCCGTCCGCCAGGGCGCGGACGACGCCGAGACGTTGGCGCGCGTAGCCCACACGTATGCGATGATGGACCGCGTGGACGACGCCGGCACGTTCTACATGGAAGCGGCTCAGAAGGACTCGACGCTCGAGGACCAGGCGGTGACGGACCTGATGCGCATGGCCCTGGACGCACGTGCGCGCAAGGATCGCTTCGCCATGGCCTCCGCCGTGGAGTCGGCGCTGAAGATGCGCCCGGGCATCGGCGTGTCGGACATGTCCCTCGATCTGGCCCGGCACTACTTCCAGGCGGGCGAGTACGGGCGCGCGCTCCCGTTCTACACGCAGGCGTTGGCCGAGGCCGCCGACTCCGCCACCTCGGACGTCGTGTTCGAGGTGGGTCAGGCCTACGAGGAGATCGGCGACTGCGAGCACGCGTTGATCTTCTTCGAGCGGTTCCGGGAGATGGTGCGCCCCTGGCAGAGGGGCGAGGTGGACTGGTACATCGGGACGTGCTCCTTCAACCTCGCCCGCGAGACCCTCGCCGAGCGGGAGCAGACGGACGACGAGCTGGAGGGCGCCCTGGCGCGCGTGAACCGCACCATCGAGGTGGGTGCGCCGAGGAACATCCAGGGCCAGGCATGGTTCGAGAAAGCGGAGATCCTCTCGGAGCTGGGCGAATGTCAGGCCGCCATGGACGCTTACGCACGCGTGCGCACCGTGGACAACAGCGCCTCGCTGATCGATCGTGCACAGGCTCGCTTCGACGAGATCCGCTTCGGGCGGGGGCTCGAGTCCCTCCGAGGCGGCCGATGCCGCTGATGACACGCCCGGTTCCCCGGGTCACCCCCGCCAGAAACCCCCACGAACGGATCGGGTATTTGCAACGGATGTCGCCCATCGCACGACGGATCACGGTTCTGGCCCTGGCGACCGCCGCCCTGGGGGGCTGCGGCTCGGCCAACCCGTATCAGGGAATGTCGGATCAGCAGCTCTTCGCCCTCGCGCGCCAGAAGTACGAGTCCCACGACTGGGACGACGCGACCCGCGCGCTCGACCGGTTCTTCGTCTCCTTCGGGGGATCCGAGCTGGCCGCGGACGCCAGGCTCCTCCAGGCCGACACCTACTTCGGCAAGGGGGACTATCTCACGGCTCGCTCCGAGTACCAACGATTCCTCGACCGCTATCCGGGCAACGAGAAGGCGCCGGTGGCCGCCCTCGGGATGTGCAAGTCGCTGGCGGATCTGTCGCCCGTTCCGGAGCGGGACCAGCAATACACGAACGAAGCGATCACGGTGTGCCGCAATGTCGTGAACGACTACGCCGGCGCGCCCGAGTCGCGCGAGGCGGCCGTGATCGCCAACGACATGCGCGTGAAGCTCGCGGAGAAGGAGTTCCTCAACGCGGACTTCTATTTCCGGCGCAAGCTCTACGATTCGGCGATCAAGTACTACGAGTTCGTCGTCCAGCTCTATCCCGAGACCGAATACGCCTCGCGTGCGCTGCTCGGGATCTACCGGTCGAACAAGGCGATCGGCTACGACGACCTCGCGGAAGACGCCCGCAAGCAGCTCCTGGACAAGTACCCGGATTCGCCGGCGGCGGCGGAGGTCCGGGCCGATGGAAACGGGCACGCGGGGTAGGGACGTCCTGCGCGAGCTTGCCGGACCACCAGAAGCCGGTTCGCGTCGCATCGGCGTGTTCGGCGGCACCTTCGATCCGCCCCACGAGGGCCATGTCACGGTGGTGAAGGACGTCGCGGACGCGCTCGGGCTCGACCGCGTTCTCTGGGTCGTCGCACGCGTTCCGCCCCACAAGTCCGGGGAGACCGTCACCCACCCGGCGCTGCGCAGGGAGATGGTGGTCGAGGCCGTGGCCACCGACCCCCGCTTCGAGGTCTCGGACGTGGAGTTGGAACGACCCGGTCCTTCCTGGACCGTGGAGACCCTGCGCACGCTCCGCGCGCGTCATCCCGACGCAGAGCTCCTCCTGATCCTCGGCGCGGACCAGCTTCGCACGTTCGCGTCCGGGTGGCGGGACCCCGAGGCGATCCTGGCGCTCGCGACCCTGGCCGTCATGGATCGCGCCGGTGAGTCGGCGGCCGTGGTCGCCCCGGAGCTTCCGGGGATGGAGCGTACCGTGCATGTGCCGGTCACACGCATCGACGTGTCCTCCTCCGAAATACGCGCGCTCGTGCGGGCCCGTCGGGACGTGTCGCCGATGCTGCCTCCCGGGGTCCACGATATCATCATGCGCGAGGCGTTGTACGGGGGTTAGATTCTCCCCCCATGAGCTTCGAGAACAAGACCGTGCTGGTCACCGGGGGCGCCGGCTTCATCGGCTCCCACCTCGTCGCGCACCTTCTGGACGCGGGAGCATCCGTGCGGGTGTTGGACGACTTCTCCACCGGGCGGCGGGAGAATCTCCGCCCGCACCTGGCCCTCATCGATCTGCACGAGGCGTCGGTCACCGACCCCGATGCCTGCCAGACGGCCTGCGAAGGGGTGGACTACGTGCTCCATCAGGCGTCGCTCCCGTCCGTGCAACGATCCGTCGCGGATCCGCGACCCACGCACGAAGTCAGCACGACGGGCACGCTGAACATGCTGAGCGCGTCCTCGCGGGCGGGTGTGAGGCGCTTGGTGTACGCGGGCTCCTCGTCGGCCTACGGCGACACGCCGACGCTTCCCAAGCGCGAGGACATGGCCGCCTGCCCGCGGTCCCCCTACGCGGTCGCGAAGCTGGCCGGCGAGCATTACGCACAGGTCTATCCCACGCTTTTCGGCCTGGAGACCGTGGTCCTGCGCTACTTCAACGTTTTCGGGCCGCGACAGGACCCGGGATCACCCTATTCGGCGGCGATCCCCGTCTTCATCGACGCCGCGCTCGACGGGCGTGCGCCGACGATCCACGGGGATGGGGGGCAGACCCGGGACTTCACGTACGTGGACAACGTGGTGGACGCCAACATGCGGGCTTGTCTCGCCGACGGCGGCGATGTGGTGGGGGAGGTGTTCAACGTAGGCTGTGGCGAGCGCGTCAGCATCCGGAGCGTGTGGGAGGAGATACGCCGGATCCTCGGCGTGGAGGTCGAAGCCGAGTGCGGTCCGGCCCGCTCGGGGGAGGTGCGCGACTCCCTGGCGGACATCGCGAAGATCCGTGAGCGGCTGGGCTACGCCGTCAGCGTACCCCTTCCGGAAGGGCTGCGCAGGACCGTCGCGTGGCTCAGCCGGGAGCGCGACGCGGTGGAAACGCATCGGGCGGTGTCGTGAGGCTCGACGAGAGAAGCCTCGAGCGGTGGGGCGAGCGTATCGGCCACACCGTCGATACGCCGATCTTCCTGGGGCTCAAGGGCCCGCTGGGCGCGGGAAAGTCGGTGCTGGCGAGAGCCATCGGACAGGGTGCCGGAGTGGACCGCCCGATGCCGTCGCCCTCCTTCAACCTGCTGTTCCGCTACGCGGGCCGAACGGGCCTCAGCGTCGTGCACCTCGACCTCTACCGCATCGACGATCCGCAGGAGCTCCGGGAGCTGGGATGGGATGACCTCGGCCAGCCGGACGAGATCGTCCTCGTCGAATGGCCGGAGAACGCGGGCGTACTGCTTCCCGGTGACCGCTGGGAGATCGAGCTCACGCCGGTGCCGGGCCTCCCCCTCATGCGGGATGTGGGGGTGCGCCGGGTTGGCGCGCCGCCCGAGCTGGCCGGCTTCCCGATGCAGGTGAGCAGTCGGGGATGAGCGCGCTGGAGTTCTCGGACGATCGGTTCTACGTCGCCATGGACACGTCCGGCCCGGTTGGCCACGTGGCGGTATCACGTGGCGGCGAGGTCCTGGCGCGTCAAACGATGAAGCGGAGGCTGGAGCACGCCGCGGGCCTCGTGCCGGCGTTGAGCCGGGTGTTGAAGGAAGCGAGCGTCGACGTGGAGGAGGTCCGGGGCGTTGTGGTAGGAGAGGGGCCCGGTTCCTTCACCGGAGTTCGCGTCGCCGCGGCGACCGCGAAGGGCCTCGCCAGGGCACGCCGCATCCCGTTGTGGGCGGTGTCGAGCCTGGTGGCGGGTGCCTTGGCGGATCTCGGGCGAGATGCTCCCGCGGTGCGCTACGTCCTCTTCGACGCGCGGGCGGACCGCGTGTACGCAGCGTGCTATGGCTTGGGAAGCGTCGGGGTGGAGACGCTCGTTCCGCCTCATGCCACCGAGCTGAGGACCCTGCTCACGTCGGACGTTCCCCCGAGCGCCGCCTTCGCGGGGGACGGCGCCGGGCGCCACCGGCACGCGATCGAGGGGGCCGGCTACGCCGTGCTACCCGGCCCGGTGGGCGAGCCGACCGCGGACGCACTGGTCTACTACATGACCTTGCATCCGGGGACGGCCCCGGTGGCGGCCCTCGATACGTGGGAACCTCGATACGTGAAGGCTTCGAGCGCGGAGCGGGAATGGACCGCGTGACCGCACCTCCGCGGGTGGAGGCTCGCCGGATGTCGCCATCCGACGTCGAGCGCGTCGTCCGGATCGAGGCGGAGGCCTTCACCAGCCCGTGGAAGGCAGACACGTTCCACACGCTCCTCGAACGGCCCGGCGCCGAGTTGTGGGTCCTGGCCGAGCCTGAGGCCGGCGTGGTCGCCTACGCCGTCGTCTGGTGCATCCTGGACCAGGGCGAGCTCGCGAACATCGCGGTGGCGGAGCCGTATCGCGGGCAGGGGTACGGGAGCTATCTGCTCTCTCGGGTCGTGGACGTCGCGAAGGAGCGGGGGGTCGAGTCGCTCTACCTGGAGGTGAGGGTCTCCAACACGCGGGCCGCGGACCTCTACCGCGGCTTCGGGTTCAAGGAGATCGGCGTTCGCCGGGACTACTACGATCACCCGCGCGAGGACGCGCTCCTCATGGTGATGCGTTTGTAGGAGGTCGTCGCGGGACGGTGCACCCGTCCCTCCCCGCCATCCCGGCGGCTCACCCGTCCGCCGATCGTTGCACGTGTCTTCTTCATCTTCCGCCGATGCCCGGCTGCGCATCGATCGCCCCCGCGAGCGACTACGCTCCGTGGGCGCACGCCATCTGTCGGTTCGCGAGCTGCTCGCGCTCCTGGTCGGCAGCGGCACGGCGGGCGGGACGGCGGTCGAGGTCGCCGAACGTCTCTTGAGGCAAGGCGATGGTTCCCTCCGGCGCCTGGGGGCGATGGATCCACGCACGCTCGAGGAGATCGCCGGTGTGGGCGGCGCCACGGCGGCCCGCCTGCTGGCCGCGCTCGAGCTGGGGCGACGGGCCGCGGCGGAGACCTTCGAAGTGGACGAGCCCGTACGTGGGCCAGCGGACGTCTTCCGTCGGATGGGGCCGCGCCTCCGGGACCTGGAGCAGGAGGAGTTCCACGCGCTCCTTCTCAATGCGCGCCATCGGGTCATCCGTGAAGTCGCGGTCACGCGGGGGATCCTCGACGCGTCGCTCATCCATCCCCGTGAGGTGTTCCGCCTGGCGGTGGTGGAGGCCGCTGCCGGGGTGATCCTGGTGCACAACCATCCCTCGGGGGATCCTACGCCGTCCGCCGAGGATCGGGCCGTTACGCGCCAACTGGCCGAGGCCGGACGCGCGCTCGGGATCCCGGTCCTGGACCACGTCGTGGTGGGGGACGGCGCGTGGCGATCGGCCGCGGAATAGCAGGCAACCGCATCGGTGTCGGTAAACATTTGAATTCTATTCGAAAAAAACGCGTTGACCCGGGAAGTCGGGCCCCCCTATCTTCGAGCAGTGTTCACGGGGTCAAAAGGCCCGTACTACTTGCCGAAGGAGCCCAAATGGTGCGCTCGGCCTCGGCTCTGCTCGCCGTACTGATTCTGTCCGGTTTCGTCGTGATGCAGCAGGTGGCCACGCATACGGTGGTGCGTGGTGACACGCTGTGGGATCTCTCGCAGCACTACTACAACGACCCGTTCCAGTGGCGCCGGATCTGGGAAGCGAACCGGGACAAGATCGCAGATCCCAACCTGATCTACCCCGACCAGGTCTTTGCCATCCCCGGCCGGGAGGCGTCGGTCTCGGAGGTCGCGGTCGAGGCGGCGCCTGTCGAGGCTCCGGCGCAGGCCGCTCCGCACGACGAGCCCGGCATGCAGCCCCCGGCGCCTCCGCCCGGTGGCTCGGCCGCGAATCGGCCCACCATCTTCCGATCAGACACTGCCGTCATGCGGGCGGGCGTTCTCCGCTCCGGGGAGGTCACGCGGGTGGCGGTGCCCGCCGGCCTGGTGCTATCGGCACCGTGGGTGGTGCGCCTCGGTCAGGGGCCAGAGTACCTCGGTGAGATCAAGGGCTTCGCGGGCGGAGCCATCAGGTCGCAGACGGCCCGGCAGTACAACCGCGTGGAGATCACCTTCGAGGGTACGCCACCCCCGGTGGGCACCCAACTCCAGGCGTTCCACCTCGAGAAGACCATCGAGACCGTGGGACAGGTCATGATTCCGACCGGGATCGTCACGGTGAGCGAGGTGGAAGGCAGCAATGCCGTTGCCGTGGTGAGCCGCGAGCTGGATCGACTCACCCTCGGTGACTACCTCCGCCCCCTGCCCGAGTACACCCCGCGGGCCGGACAGGAGGCCGAGCCGGTCTCGGGCGGCGGCGAGGCCATGATCATGGGCTTCGCCGGCTGGGCGACCCTGCACGGCATCGGGGCCATCGCGTTCCTCGACCAGGGCTCGGACGACGGCGTGAACATCGGCGACGAGTACGAGTACCTGAATCGCGACGCGGGTGCCGACGTGGTCGAGGGGCGCCTCCAGGTCGTCGGACTCTCGCCCGGGATGGCTGCCGCCCGGATCCTCTCGATGGATGACGCGGTGTTCGACCAGGGGGTTGTGGTCCGCCTGGCGCGGAAGATGCGGTAAGGCTCGGCGCGGGCGTGACGGGATCGCCTCGTCCGGCCCACGAAGCGTGTTCGCGTCCCCCGCCGGTCCCGATCCGGGGCCGGCGGGGGATGTGCATGCATGGACCTGAAACCTGACAGGCATGGAAAACCAAAAGCGCAGGGTGCTGGTGACCGGCGGTGCGGGCTTCATCGCCAGCCACGTGGCCGAGGCCTATCTGGCGGTCGGCGACGACGTCTGGGTAGTGGACGACCTGTCGTCGGGGAAGCGCACGAACGTCCCCGGGGGCGCGACCTTCGTGCACATGGACGTCGGTGACCCGGATCTGCGGAACCTCTTTCGCGAGGTGCGCTTCGATCTGGTCAACCACCACGCCGCACAGATCGACGTCCGCGCTTCGGTGGCCGACCCGACCCGGGATGCGCGCATCAACCTCCTCGGGCTGCTCAATGTGGCCGAGGGGGCCCTGGAGGTCGGGACGCGCCGCGTGGTCTTCGTGAGCAGCGGCGGGGTGGTCTACGGCGAGCCCGAGGACATCCCGACGCCCGAGACCGCGCCCAAGCTCCCGCTCTCCCCCTACGGCGTGACCAAGCTCGCGGGAGAGTTCTACCTGCACTACTACCGCAAGGTCAGGGGGCTGGAGTACGTGGCGCTGCGCTACTCGAACGTCTACGGGCCCCGCCAGGATCCCCATGGGGAGGCGGGTGTAGTAGCGATCTTCTGCAGCCGACTCTTGAGTGACGAGCCCCTCACGATCTACGGCGACGGCCAGCAGACCCGGGACTACGTCTTCGTGAAGGACGTGGTCTCGGCGAACATGAGGGTCTCGGATCTGGAGCTCGCGTCGGACGGTGGCCTCGACGCGTTCGCGTTCAACGTGGGGACCGGCGTGGGCACGAGCGTCAACGTGCTTGCCGACACCCTGGAACGGGCGGTCGGCCGCCATCCCGGGCGCGAGCATCACCCAGCGCGCCCGGGTGAGCTCCTGAAGAGCACCCTCGAGACGTCGAGGATACGATCGTACGGATGGACTCCGGGCCACACGCTGGAGGAGGGGCTTCGTCTGACCTACGAGCACATCGCAGCCCAGAGGGGAGACCATCCCGAATGACGCTGGCGTCTCTCGCGTTCCTCGTGCAGGCGCGGTCGCCCGAGACCGCCGTGGACATGATCGTCGGTGGCTCCCTTTCCACCAAGATCATCCTGACCTTCCTGGCCGTCTTCTCGCTCATGTCCTGGTGGCTGATCTTCCACAAATGGCGGCAATTCCGCCACGTACGCCGCCAGGGCGACCGCTTCCTGGAGCAGATGGAGCGGGCGCAGCGCCTCGAGGACGCGTACAAGGCGATCCTCGCCCTCCCCGAGTCACCGTACGGCCGCGTCTTCCGGCAGGGGGTGAACTTCTTCAGCGAGCTGCGGCCCGGTGCGCTGCGCCAGGGCGCCCCGCCGACGCAGGGCCTGTCGCTGACGCAGCTCGAGGCGCTCCGGCTGGTGCTGGAGAAGGAAGAGGCCGAGGAGCGTGACGAGCTCGCGCAGGGGCTCAGCTGGCTGGCCGTGATCGGCTCGGTGTCGCCGCTCATGGGCCTGCTCGGCACCGTGATCGGCATCATGAACGCGTTCCTCGGGATCACCGCGGCCGGATCCACCAACATCGGCGCGGTTGCGCCCGGCGTCGCGCAGGCGCTCATCACGACGGTGGCCGGCCTGTTCGTGGCGATCCCCGCCGTCATGGCCTACAACCACTTCGTGGCGCAGCTGAACCTCGTGACCGGCGAGCTCGAGGGATTCAGCAGCGAGTTCATCGGGACCCTTGCGCGCGAAGGGCGCGTATGATCGGACCATGAGAAGCCTCGGCAACGGCAGGAGGGGCGACCTTCCCCTCAACGCGGACATCAACGTGACCAGCCTGGTGGACGTCGCGTTCACGTTGCTGGTCATCTTCATCATCACCGCGCCGATCCTGCAGGGCGGGATCGAGGTGGCTGTGCCGAAGGCGGAGGTGCAGCCACTCACCGCGCGCGACAAGCCCTTCTACGTCACGATCGACCGGGGCGGGCAGGTCTACATCGAGGACAAGCCCACCACGGTTCGGGAGTTCGAGCAGAGCTTCTCGCAGCTCGCGCACGCCGGGAACCTGGAGCACGTGTATCTGCGTGCCGATTCCCTCGCCATGTACGGTCCGGTGCTCAAGGTCATCGCGACGCTCGCGCAAAGCGGCGTCAAGTGGTCGCTCGTCGGCGAGCCCTACGCGGAGCGCTGAGCCTCCATGAGGCGCCACGGGCGGTTCGACAGGAGGTCGATGCTCGGCTCCATCGCCGTGCACGCGGTGGTCCTGTCGCTCGTGTTGTGGAGCACCGTGCAAGCGCGGCCGCCCCTCGAGTTCGTGACGTACCAGATCGACCTGGTGTCGCCTCCGCCCTCGGTTCAGGCGCCCGAGCCCGAGGCGGCTGAGGAGAAGCTGGTGATCGAGCGGCCGGAGCCGGAGCCGACCCCGCCCGAACCGGAGAAGCCCGAGCCGGTCGTCGAGGAGAAGCCCAAGCCGAAGCCACCGGAGCCGCCGAAGCCGAAGGAGCCGCCGAGGGCGGAGCCCGCCAAGGAGGCGGAGGAGCGGAAGGCCGCCACGGTGGAGACCCCCGCGGAGGCGGCCAAGGAGAGCGGAGAGGACATCAACGTCCGCCTCGAGGGCGTTCGGCGTGACTACCCGGCGTACTATGACAACATCATCCGGCAGATCCAGCGATGCTTCCGGTGGACGGGCCAGGGGAGCTGGGAGACCACGGTGTACTTCGTCATTCGCCGCGACGGGACGGTGAGCGGCCTCGATTTCGTCAAGAAATCCGGCAACCCCCAGTTCGACTTCGAGGCTCTCGGGGCGGTGGACTGCGCGGGGAAGGGCCGCTTCGGCCCGCTTCCCGAGGAGCTCCCGTGGGATCAGCTTCCCATCCAGTTCAAGTTCAAGCCCAGCGGTGGGAGCGGCGGCGCTCCCCCAGCGCTGGGCGCACCCCCCAACAGCGAGACGACGACGATTCGATGAAAGCGAGCAGCCGGAAAACGGGCGGTGTGTGGTGGGGCGCGCTCCTCGCGATCGTGTGTCTCGCGGCGGGCACGGTGCCCGTCCTGGGTCAGGGTCGCGACTCGATCCCCGGTGTCACGTTGGGCCTGGTCTACGAGACCGCGTATTCGCCGGCGCTGGCGCTCAAGCCCTTCACCGGACGGTTCGGTGGTGCGGGAGTCGCGCCGCAGGTGGAGGCGATCATCGGCCGGGACCTGCACAACTCCGATCGCTTCGAGGTCATGGACTCGCTCCCCGCCTCGCTCCTCGGCGAGGGGGTGGACTACGCACTCTGGGACCGCCTGGGCGCCGTCTGGCTCGTCACGGGCCAGGTGGAGGGTGCGGGGGAGGGATACATGCTCCTCCTCGAGCTGCACGACGTCGTGTACGGCGAGGTCAAGGAGCGCGGCCGCTTCCGAGTGCCGGACCCGGCGGACGACGACTTCCGCATGGCGGTCCACCGGGCGTCCGACCAGATCGTGCAGTGGGCGACCGGTGAGCCGGGGATGGCCGCCACCCGGATCGCGTTCACGATGCGCACGACGGACGGCAACAAGGAGCTCTACCTGATCGACTCCGACGGGGAGAACCTCCACCGGGTCACGAACAACGGTGCCCTGAGCATGTCTCCGGCGTGGAACCCCGCCGGCACGGAGATCGCCTACACCTCCGACAAGAGCGGAGAGAACTGGCGCGTGTACGAGATCGATCTGGCGACGGGCACCGAGAAGATGCTCCCGGCCGCGGGCGACGGGATGTACCTCACGCCCGCCTGGGCCCCGGACGGCCACACGCTCGCCTTCGCGGTGAGCGGGGGGACGCGCACCGGGCTGTTCACGTACGACGTCGAGCGGAACTGCTGCCTGACCCATCTGTCGGGCGGGCCGGGGTGGGACGACCTCTCCCCGACCTATTCCCCCGACGGCATGCAGATCGCGTTCAACACCAACCGGTTCGGGACCGCGGTCCCCCAGATCATGGTGATGTCCGTCGACGGCGGAGATCCGGAGACGATCTCGCCCTACCAGTACGGGAGTGGAGGCTACTATTCGGCGCCCGACTGGTCCCCGACGAACGACCTGGTGGCCTTCCACGGCGCCGTCAGACGCGGCACGTACCACATCCTGGTGGCCGACCTGAAGGATCGGGGGCGGCGGGTGCGGCAGCTCACGTGGGAGGGTAACAACGAGGATCCGAGCTGGGCTCCCGACGGCCGCCACCTCGTGTTCGTGGGCGAGCGCCGGTGGGGAACGGGCCTCATGGTCGTGGACGTGGCGACGGGGAAGCTGAGGACGGTGCTCGGCAGCCGCGAGGTCGGCGTCCCGGCGTGGTCCCCGGCCCTCTCCCCGGGCCGTTGAGGGGGCCGCGTTCCGGGGGCGCCGGCGCGACGCCTCCGCCGTTGCGCGACAGGCGTTTTTTGCGTATATGCCTAGGGTCTTTCCCCGAGGCGAAAGCACGTTAGCTTCGTTGCGTCGCAACGGGCGACGTCGTCCGGCGTCGCTCCGCCACGCGAGATGCCCAACCTGGAGTAGCACGGATGATCCTCCGCCGTTTCGTCGCCCCCGTCCTGGCCGCTACGCTCGTCGTCGCGGCCTGCAAGAAGGAGCCGCCCCCGCCGCCGGCGCCGACCGGCCCCAGCGCGGAGGAGCTCGCCCGTCGCCGCGCCGACTCGATCGCCGAGGCACAGCGCATCGCCGACTCGATCGCCGCTGCCCGGGCGCAGCGGGAAGCAGCCGCTGCCCGCGAGCGTGCCGTCGCCGAGGCGCGGGCGACGCTGGTGGAAATGGTGCACTTCGACTACGACAAGTCCGACGTTCGCCCCGACGCGGCCGAGATTCTGCGCCGCAAGGTGGAGGTGCTTCGGGCGAGTCCGCAGGTGCAGCTCCGCATCGCGGGCCACGCGGACGAACGGGGCTCCACGGAGTACAACCTCGCCCTCGGCAACCGACGCGCCGAGTCGGTCCGGCAGTTCCTCACCGGGTTCGGTCTCGCCGAGAACCGCTTCACGATCATCTCGTACGGCGAGGAGCGGCCGTTGGTGAACCAGTCCAACGAGGCGGCCTGGGCACAGAACCGGCGCGCGGAGTTCGAGATCACCGCGGGTGCGAACGCGATCAACCCGCCCATGTGACGACGAATCGAGGCGGACATCTCTCCCGGACCCCGCGTGGTCCGGGAGTGACACCGTCGATGCGATGACACGAAGAGATCGGTACGCGGCGGCCCGCGTCTTCGGGACGGTGGCCGCCGCACTCGTGGTGGCCGGGTGCGCCACCAAAGGCGACATGCGCAGCGTGCGGCTCGAGCTGCAGGCACTGGCCGCGCGCCAGGACTCGTTCATCGCGGAGCTGCGCCGCGAGACGCGCTCGACGCAGGATACGGTGCGGCAGCAGGCGGACCAGCTTTTCGACTTCCGCGGCGAGCTCTTCCGTCAGCTGCGGGCGATGAACGAGGGCCTCGTGCGCCTTGAGGCGCTCACGGGCGAGAACCAGCGCGGGATCGCGAGCATGCGCGACCAGCTCGTGAATATGCGGCGGGGCTCTCTCGGAGCCGAGCCGTCCGGAGCGGGCGTGCAGCCGGGCGCCGCGGGTGCCGGAGGGGGTGACGACGCCCAGGAGATGTTCAACGCGGGTGTGGACCAGTTCAACCGGGGGTCGCTGACGGCCGCCAGCGCGGCGTTCCAGAGCTTCCTGCAGGCCTATCCGACGCAAGAGCTCGCCCCGGACGCCCGCTTCTACCTGGCGGACATCCTCTACCAGCAGAATCGCCTCCAGGACGCCCTGGACGCCTTCGGGGAGATCCCGGAGCTCTTTCCCACGGCGGCGAAGGTCCCCGAGGCGTTGTACCGCATGGGGCTCATCCAGAACGAGCAGGGCAACACCTCGGAGGCTCGGGCCACGCTCCAGCGGGTGGTGAACTCCTATCCGGACTCCGAAGCGGCGACGCTGGCGGCGGCAAAGCTCCGGGAGATCGGTCGGTAGAGGCCGGGGGCACGTGCGCTGTCCCGAGTGCGACGCCACGGACAACCGCGTCGTGGACACGCGCGCGAGCCGCGGCGGGCGTGCGGTGCGCCGCCGGCGGGAGTGCACCGTCTGCGGTGCGCGCTTTACGACGTACGAGTACGTCGAGGAGCGGCCGATCCAGGTGCTCAAGCGCTCCGGGGCGGTCGAGGACTTCGACCGCGTGAAGCTCCTCGCCAGCGTGAAGGTCGCCTGCGCCAAGCGCCCCGTCTCGGCGTCGGCCATGGAACGCGTGGCGGACGAGGTCGAGGACGCGCTGTCGCGCTACGCCGGCGTCGAGGTGCCGAGCGTCAAGCTCGGCGAGATGGTCATGGACCGCCTGCGCGGCCTCGATCGCGTGGCCTTCGTTCGCTACGCGTCCGTGTACCGGAACTTCCAGGACGCCGGTGAGTTCCAAGAGTTCGTGGACGAGA
>CAZPZU010000097.1:0-18210 GCA_964591135.1 uncultured Gemmatimonadaceae bacterium
AGGTGGTCGCGGCGTACATCCGATCACGCATGGAGCCTGAGTAGCCTTCGGGAAAAACTCCGTTCGTGCGAGCGATGTGGCCTCGCCGGCAACGGGATCCGCGCCCGGACGCAAGACCGTGGAGCGCAGAGTATCAGCACATAGCCTATCTGTTGGTGTACGATCCGATGCGGCCCCCCTGCCCGGCAAACACAGAGGCCACCCGGCCAGAGAACTCCAAATTCTGGCTGGCCGGACCTCTCGCCGAACGTGTATCCTGCACTCGGCGGAAGCAAGAACGCCCTACCGGGAGCTGCCCGATAGGGCCTAGTGGAGGCGGCGGGAGTACCGCCACGGCGGCTGCGCCGCCGCGACGTTGCCTTGTCGGTCGGCGTGCGGATCTGGCGACGGCAGTTGTGCTCCATCGGCACGCCCCCGCTGTCGGTCCTCGCTTCGCGAGTCCCGGCGGGTTCGACCCCCGCCGCCTCCACCGGCGTAAACACAAAGGCCCTACCGGGGGTGAGCCGGTAGGGCCGAGTGGAGGCGGCGGGAGTCGAACCCGCGTCCGCGAATGGGTCCTGCAGAGGCTCTACGTGCGTAGATCGCTGTTGGGTCTCACTCCAGCCGGCCAGTGATCAACCAGGTCCGGAGCCAGCTATCTGAGTTCTCGTCCGCTACCGCGGTAGCAACGGAATCGGACCAGCCCGACTCATCGTCGCTTCAAGGACCGCCTCGGGCGGGCAATCCAGGAAACGGGCCGCAACCCGTAGGTTACGCGGCCAGCGCCAGATCAGTGTTGGCAGCTATGAAAGGTTCCCGAGGTTTTACGAGGTGTCGGGGCCTCGGCACGCTCCTCCACGTTCACCAAACACGTCGAAACCGTGACGCCCCCGGTGAAGGGGATGAGATCTGTCAAACATCCACTCGATGAAAGGTACACCGGCCCCTCGTGGCCGGTCCACACCACCGCAGCGCCTTCCGATGCGCCGACGGCTCCGGGTGAAGCGGCGTCGCAACACCGACGGACGGATCCGGCTGTCCATCGTCCGGGCACGCTTGTTGCCCCCCTGCCCTCCTCAGACGCGGTCGGGTTCGCCCGAACCGCCGATGTGTGTACGGCACGTCGCTGGTCCGGACGCAGGTGCGCCCGCGTCGGTCCTGGAGGAAAGAGAGGTGTCGACATGAAGCGTGAAACCAGCAGCCGAGTCGCCGTCGCCGGCGCCGGCTGGAAACGATTCGGCGTGCCGGTCGGGCTCCTGCTCGCCGGCGGCCTCGCAGGGTGCTCACCAACCGCCTACCTAGAGCCGGCTCCCGCGGCGATGACCGTGCCGCATCAGGAGGACGCAGATGTCGCGGAGGTCGCGGGCGTCCGGATCGTGGCCAACGGCGACGCCTGGAGAGCGAATCCCTCCGACCTGGGAGGCGTCTTCACACCGGTGAAGGTGGACATCCACAACGAGAGCGGTGAGCCCGTGGATATCCGCTACGAGGACTTCGAGCTCACCGCCGCAGGGTTCACTTCGATGGCCCTCCCCCCCTACAAGATCTCGGGGAGTGTCGACGCGCCGGCGTTCACCGGTGCGCCGGTGGTACCGGCCTTCGCCTACCGACGCTTCTTCATCGCGCCGGCGTACGCGCCGTTCTACGACTGGGACTTCGACAGGTGGACGGGGCCCTTCGCCTGGGACTTCGGCTACTACCGGACCTATTACCCGATGTGGCGGGAATCCCTGCCGACCCGGGACATGCGAGCGGAGGCGATCCCGGAAGGCGTGCTCAATGCGGATGGAAGGCTGTCGGGCTTCGTCTACTTCCAGAAGATCGACAGGAAGGCCGGGCCTGTGACACTGACGTTCGACGTGGTGAACGCCGACAACGGAAAGACCCTCGGCAAGGTGGAACTGCCCTTCGTCGCCAAGTAGCGGAGGCGTCCCATGCCCTCGGGCGCTCGTCGTCGTGCGGGCCCGCCGATCGGTCGATCTGTATCGGTGCGCCTACGCGGGGGCGAGCGTCCCCCGCTCCGCCAGGTACCCCTCCAGCAAGGACTCCACGTCGTGGAGCGTCGTGGCCTGGAAGAGCTCGGTGCGCAGCCGGCGTCCGTCCGGGAGCCCCTTGGTGTACCAGCCGAGGTGCTTCCGGAAGTCGATGATGGCACGCTCCGGGTTCCGCTCGAAAGCGATGGCGTTGCGCGCGTGCTCCAGGCAGATGCGGAAGCGCTCCTCCACGTTGGGATCCGCCGGGGAGGGCGCCCCGTCGAGCGCGGCGCGCGCCTGGCGGAAGATCCACGGGTCGCCGTGCGACCCGCGGGCGATCATGACGCCGGCACACCCGGTCTCGTCGCGCATGCGCCGCGCGTCTTGTCCCGTGCGGATGTCACCGTTGCCGATGACCGGGATGGACAGGGCCCCGGTCACGTCGCGGATCTCGGACCACCGTGCGTCCCCGGCGTACATGTCCGCCCGGGTGCGCGGGTGAATGCACAAGGCCCGTGCCCCGGCGTCCTGGCAGCGAAGCCCGATCCCCACCGGGTCGCGGGTCGCCTCGTCGAAGCCGCTCCGGACCTTCACGGTCGTGGGGAGACTGGTCGCGTCGTCCACCGCCCTGATGATGCAGTGCACGAGGTCGAGGTCCCGCAGGCAGCCCGAGCCCCCGTTGCGCTTGACCACCTTCTTGGCCGGGCAGCCGAAGTTGATGTCCACGAAGTCCGGGGCATAGACCTCCGAGACGAACGCCGCGGCGTCGGCCATCTGCGTCGGGTCCGATCCGAAGATCTGGATCCCGATCGGGCGCTCGGCCTCGTCGAAGCGGAGATAGTCGCGGGAACGGGCGGTGCCCATCACGATCCCGGCCGCGCTCACGAACTCACTCACGACCACGTCTGCGCCGAACCGCCGGCACAGACGACGGAACGGCGACTCGCTCACCCCGGCCTGAGGGGCGAGATAGAGGGGCGTGGTGGGCCCCGCGAGGAGCTCGAGGAATCCGGACATGGCTGTTGGGAAGCTACCGAGGGCGTTCCGTGGGGTGAAGCTCCCGCTGCTAGGCTCCCGCCAGGTTGCGTGTTAACATACGAAGCTCTAGACCCTGAGACAGAACGAATACGCGCTCGTTTGGAGGCGATACATGCGGCTCCGGGACCTCTTCACGGCCGACGTCGTGAAGCTCGACCTGCAGTCCGAGGCGAAGGACGACCTGCTCAAGGAGCTGGTGGCCCTGCTCGGCCTCGACGAGAAGTCCGAGGCGATCCTCTTCAAGACCCTGAAGCGGCGTGAGAACCTGGGGTCCACGGGCATCGGCCGGGGGATCGCCATCCCGCACTGCCGTTCGCTCGTGGTGAACCGTCTCCGCCTGGCTTACGGTCGCAAGCCGTCCGGCGTGGATTTCAACGCCATCGACGGCGCTCCGGTCCACAATTTCTTCCTGATCGTCGCGCCTCCTCTGGAGGTGTCGAACCAGTACCTCCCCGTCCTTGGCAAGATCGCCCAATTCGCCAAGGACTCCGAGGTGCCCGAGCGGCTCCTCGATCTGGACACCGCGGAACAGTTCCTGGAACTGCTGGACCGAAAGGCGCCGTGACGGCTCTGACCGTGGACGCCCAGCTCACCGCCCTGCTCGAGATCCAGGACATGCGGGCCAAGGTGCGTGAGCTGCGCGAGGATTCCGGAGTGGGCCGGTTGGTGGAGGCCGACCATTTCGGCATCGATCCGGAGGTCGCCGCCGACACGCTCGAGGTCCGGATCGCCGAGCTGGTGGCTGAGCTGGCGCTTCCCATCCGGCGGCGCTACGAGCGGATCGCCGGCCACGTGCACCGGGTCGTGGTGCCCGTGATCGGCGGGATCTGTTACGGCTGCTTCGTGTCGGTGCCCACCGCGACGGCCGGGGAGATGGATCCGAACGCGGAGCTGCAGAGCTGCGAGCACTGCGGAAGGTTCCTGTACTTCCTGCCCTGAAGGGGATCTACTTCAGGACGTACATCTTCCGGATCTGGCTGACGCCGTTGACGGTCAGCTGCATGAAGTAGATGCCAGAGGCGACCTGCCGGCCGGATGTGTCGGTCCCGTCCCAGAACGCCTCGTAGCGTCCCGGCTGCGTGTACTCCAGATCCCGGACCTCCACGCCCTCGCCTGAGGGGTGCCCGAGGGCCACCGGCCACGCGACCATCTGCTGCAGGAGGTTGAAGATGCGCAGGGTCACGAAGGCAGGACGCCCGTCGACGAAGAGCTCCTCCGAAAGGACGAAGGGGATCTTGGTCTCAGGGTTGAACGGGTTCGGATAGTTCTGCTCGAGTTGGAATCCGTTCGCCTGCCCGGGCGGGTTGCGGCCCGCCTCCTGGGCAGAGAGGGTGGCCACAGCGCCGCACGAGAGAAGGAGGACGGACAAGACGCCCAACGTGCGCCTCATCGGGACCTCCGCACAGGATCTGTGCAGTAACCGAGTATCGATCGCGCTCCAAGTGTGAAGCATGCCGCAGCGACTCGCGCTCACAACCATTGTACCTCTGGGTGCGAGCGGGGGTCAATGCTCTTCGTGAGATTGGACGCACGAATTCACGGATTCGTTGCCTTCCCGACGTGCAGCATTCCTCTCAGCCCCGCACGGGGACGTCACGGACCGCCCCTCGGCGCACCGTGACCCCGGCGCCGTCCAGGTGGGCGAGGAGCGGCATGAGGTGGCGGCGCGACACCGGCAGAACGTCCCGGAAGTCGGTGGGCGAGAGGCCGGTCCGACCGCCGAGCTCGGCCACGACGGCTGCTTCCGCGCGGGCCAGGACGTCCGCGTCGAACAGGAGGCCCTCGTCAACGGTGTGGAGCGCGCCCCGTGCCTCCAGGTGTCTCAGGAGCTCGGCCAGATCCCCCCTGGCGCGAAGCACTGCGGGCAGCTCCTCGACGAACGGTGCGGCGAGACCGGCCTCACGGAACACCTCCACCAGGGCGCCGCAGGCCTCCTCCTGGTCGGGCGTGGGCGTCGGGAGGAACCCGGGTCGGCGCGCGCCCCCTTCCGCCAGCTCGAGCGCACCCCTTCCCCGCAGCCGCTCCACGACGGCATCAGCGAGCGGTCGAGGTGCCCACGACGGCAGGGCGGACCGCAGCCGCTCGAGGGGGACGGCCGGGCGCAGGGGCATCTCCCGGTGCCCCTCCGCGAGCGCCGCCAGGACGAGCTCGGCGGACCGCTCCGCGACCTCGGGAGCGAACACGGTGCCTCGCGCCACGATCGCCCCCTCCCCCTCGAGCTGCGCCAGCGCCGACCCGGCCTCGTCCGGGCGGCAGCCCGCCCGCACCGGGAGGAGGTCGGAGCCGAGTCCGTTCCACCCGGCCAGCCGCACCGCGGCCGCCACCGCGGCGGCCTCCCCCTCCGCCAGGGACGCCAGCGCCGCCACCTCCGCCTCCCCGAGCCGTTTCCGCTTCGGGGGCATGGGCTCGGCGATGACCCCCCCACCGATCGTCGTCACGGGGGAGTAGCTGCGCAGGACGACCCGGTCACCGGCCCGGGCCACGCACGGCTCCTCGAGGCGGAGCTGCACCCAGCCGCGCTCCCCCGGACCGAGCGGCCTCTCGCCCAGGACCGCGCAGCGCGCCATCACCTCCGCCGTGCCGACGTGGACCCGCACGCGGCGCCCGTGCTCGAGCGGCCACGGAGATCCGTCGAGCACGCGCACGCGGACCGTGAGCATCCACGAGGGGCTCCATGCGTCCGAAGTGACGAGGGTGCTTCCGCGCGCGACAGCCTGCCGGTCGGCTCCGGTGAGCGCCACCGCCGTGCGCTCGCCGGCCCGCGCCTCCGCCACGTCGCGTCCGTGCACCTGGAGCGAGCGGATGCGCGCCTGTAGCCCGTCCGGGAGGAGCGTCACCTTCTCCCCCTGACGGAGGGAGCCGGACCAGAGCGTACCGGTCACCACCGTCCCCGTCCCCTGGAGTGTGAACACCCGGTCCACGGGCAGCCGCGCCAGGTCCTCGGCGCTGCGCCGCCGCCCCCGCCGTGCCGCCGCTTCCAGCTCGGCGAGGAGCGCGCCGAGGCCCGAGCCGTCGCGAGCCGACGTCGGAACGATGGGTGCACCGCGATATCGCGTCGATGCAAGGCGGTGGCGGAGGTCCTCCTCCACGAGCAGCCGCCACTCCTCGTCGACGATGTCGGTCTTGGTGAGGGCCACGACCATCTCGGGCACGTCGAGAAGGTCCACGATGTCCAGGTGCTCCGCGGTCTGGGGCATGACGCCCTCGTCGGCCGCGACGACCAGAAGGACCACGTCGATGCCGGTCGCCCCCGCCACCATCGTGCGCACGAAGTCCTCGTGGCCGGGCACGTCGACCACGCCGAGCTGCAGCTCTCCGTCCAGAGGCAGCTCGGCGAATCCGAGGTCGATGGTGATGCCGCGCTCCCGCTCTTCCGGGAGGCGGTCGGGATCCACCCCGGTCAGGGCCCGGACCAGGGCGCTCTTGCCGTGGTCGATGTGCCCGGCGGTGCCGATGACGACGCGTTCCAACTGCCTCACTCCTCCTCGTCGGTGGGGAGCAGGTCAGCGAGGAAGCGCAGCGACTTGAGCGGGCGTTGTGCTACGTGGAAGGCGACGAAGTCCGAAAGGAGCGCCAGGTGCCGCCGGGCATGGGTGACGGGCGGATCCGTCCGGCCGGCAAGGAGCGCCCGAAGCTGCTCCCGCGCCCCGGGTCCCACCCGTGGGCCGGCGGACCCCTCCCCACAGGCGCCACACAGCATGCCGCCCGCCGCGAGATCGAAGCGCCCGATCTCGTCAGGGCCGAGGCGCGCACCACAGCGCGTGCACGCGTCCAGCTCCGGCGCGAAGCCGAAGGCCTCCACGATGCGCCACGCGCCGGCGAGGGCCGCGGTGGCCACGGCGGCTTCCGGGGACTGGTCGAGCCCGTCGAGCGCGTCCTCCAGCGCCGTGTAGAGCCGGGGATGGGGGTCCTGGTCGGCGTGGGCCACCACGAGCTCGGCCACGGCCGACGCTCCGGCGAAGCGGAGCACCGAGGCGCCCAATCCGGAACGGAGCCGCGTGCAGGCGAAGTCCTTCATGGTGTGGAGGTCCCGCTGGGGCTTCACCCAGGCGGTGAGCTCCCCCGAGGCGAACGTCGAGAGCGTGAGGCCGCCCTTCCCGCTCCGGCCGCGGACGCCACGGGCCATCACCGACAGGAGGCCGTGCCCCTCCGTGTAGAAGCGGAGGATCCGGCTCGTCTCTCCGTAGGGATGCGCTCGGAGGAGGATGGCCCGCGTGCCTACCGGCGCCATGTCATAGCGTTCGGAGGCGGCGGAGCAGGTCGGCCCGGCGGGCCTGGTAGGCGCCACGCTCCTCGGGCGTGGGGTGAGGATTCGCCTCGAACGCCTCGTCCAGCCGCGCCACCTCCAGGATCAACGCCTTTCGGGCGTCGTCCCCCGTCTGGACCGGGGCTCGTTGGGGGCGTCCTTTCTGGACCGCCCAGACCGCAACGGTGCCGAGCAGGACACCGAGGATCACCGCGAACCAACGCACGGGCGGCTTCCCCGGGACCTCGGCCTTCATCAGGCGCACAGTGGTGTTCGACAGGTTCGACCCGCTGAACCGCCGGTACGTAGTGCCCGGCTCGATCTCAACGCGGTCGCCGACGACGAGCCCGGGGGCGTCGAGGGGCGGAGCCGGCTCGCGCACGAGGATCTCGAGGGTCTGGGTGGTTCCCGGCAGCGGCAGCGTCAGGAAGGGGTCGGGGACGTGGTAGCGTACCACGAACAGGCGTTCCCCGGGAGCGACCGGGGTGCGGACGACCAGATCCCCGTTCTCCACCTCCGCCATTCCGGTGGCGAACTGGGCCTGCGCCACGGCCGGGTCCGCCGCCCGCGGCGGAAGCGGGTAGCGCCAGATGAAGCTGCCCTCGGCCGCCACCAGCGTCCGGTCTCCGTCGTTGCGGAGCTGGAAGAGATCCGTGACCTGCCACCGATCGCCGTCGGGCTCCAGGAAGAGGTTGCGGACCTCCAAGGGGAGCTGGACGCCGCCCTCCGGCGCCGTGCGCGTGTCGTAGGTGTGGATCTCGTACAGCGAGTCGAGCTGGACCGCCGTGGTGATCGCGTTCCCGAAATAGAGGATTCCGCTGTGTCGGACGGAGGCGAAGTACACCTCGGCCCGCCCGGGGTCGGGCACTGTCGGGAGCCGGAACGAGAAAGTCCCATCCGCGGCCACGCGCGTGGAGTCGATCTCCCCCTGAGCGTCCGAAGCGACGTGGTGCAGCACCACGGTCCCCGACGCGAGGGTGCTGTCCCCCACGAACACCTTCCCGCTCAGGACGGGCTCGGCCGGGACCTGGCCGACGGCGGCCGCGGGCCCCGCCAGCTGGAGGAGGACGGCGAGGAGGAGGGAGGTTCGCCGAAGTGGGTCAGGGCGTGAAACGGCCAAAGTCCTCGGGGTTCAGCCTGCGAAGGTGCTCCTTCAACTCCTCCGGCCCCATGGCGCCGGAGACATCGATCTCCTCGACCGAGCCCGGATCCACAGTGGGCGCGGATTCGTCCTCGGTGATCTCGACCGAGGCACGTTCCAGGAGCTCTTCCTGGGCGAAGATACGCGCGTCCACGCGCAGCGCGACCGCGATCGAGTCGGACGGACGAGCGTCCAGCGAGAAGACCTGGCCGTTGCGCTGTACGATGAGCTCCGCGTAGTACGTGCTCTTCTCCACCCGGGTGATGATCACCCTCTGCACGGCGCCGCCCAACCCCTTCAGGACGGCCACCAGGAGGTCGTGCGTCAGTGGACGGGCGAACTCCATCTCGGCGAGGTGCATCGCGATGGCGCTCGCTTCTCCCGGTCCGATCCAGATGGGAAGCACCCGCTCTCCCCCGATTTCCTGGAGGATGACGACGGGGGTGTTCGTGGAGCGGTCGAGCCCGAGGCTCTGTACTCTCACCTCAACCAACACCGCGTGGTGACTCCCACCTGGAGTGGATTGCCGGAGGCGTCCGGCCTCCTGATTCCCACACCAATACTCCGAAGCCCGTTCCGGGTTCTCCGCGGTCGGGACCTCCTCGGGGCGTTGCGGCACGCGGTCGGTCAGACGCCTGCGGCCGAGCGCAGATCCTCCGTCCGGTCCGTGCGCTCCCACGGAAAGAACCAGACCGGCTCCGTCGCATGGGGCACGTCCGGCGCACGCTTCTCCGGGATCCGACCGAAGTGGCCGTACGCGGCCGTCGGTGTGAAGATCGGCTGACGCAGCCCCAACCGTTCGATGATAGCCAGCGGGCGGAAGTCGAACACGGATTCCAGGGCCTTGGCGAGTGTCGGCTCGTCGACGCAGCCGGTGCCGAAGGTGTCCACGTGGATCGAGACCGGATGCTCCACGCCGATGGCGTAGGCGAGTTGGATCTCGCAGCGGCGCGCCAGCCCGGCGGCCACGACGTTCTTCGCGGCCCACCGCGCCGCGTAGGCCGCGGAGCGGTCCACCTTGGTGGCGTCCTTGCCGCTGAACGCGCCGCCTCCATGGCGCCCCGTGCCGCCGTACGTGTCCACGATGATCTTCCGCCCGGTGAGCCCCGCGTCCCCGTGGGGCCCGCCGATCACGAAGCGCCCCGTCGGGTTGATGTGCACGACGCAGGCGTCCGGATCGTACAGCTCGGCGGGCAGCACCGCGCCCAGAACCCGGCCCCGGACCGCCGCGATGAGATCCTCCTGGCCGATGTCCTCGTCGTGCTGGGTGCTGACGACGACGGTGTGGATGCGGACCGGCCGCTGGTCCTCGTACTCCACCGTGACCTGGGCCTTGCCGTCCGGCCTGAGCCAGGGGAGCTCACCGCTCTTGCGCACCTCCGCGAGGCGCTGCGTGAGGCGATGGGCGAGCAGGATCGGGGCCGGCATCAGCTCCTCGGTCTCGTCCGAGGCGAAGCCGAACATCATCCCCTGGTCGCCGGCCCCTCCCGTGTCCACGCCCTGGGCGATGTCCGGCGACTGCCGGTCGAGGCTGGTGAGGATCGCGCAGGTATGCGCGTCGATCCCGTACGCGGCGTTCGTGTAGCCGATGCGGCGGAGCGTTCCCCGCACGATGTCCGCGACCGGCGCGTAGGCCTTGGTCGTTACCTCGCCGGCCACCATCGCCAGCCCCGTGGTGACGAGGGTCTCGCAGGCCACGCGCGAACTCGGGTCTTCCGCCAGGAGGTAGTCCAGGACGGAGTCCGAGATCTGGTCGGCGATCTTGTCCGGATGGCCTTCGGTGACGGATTCGGACGTGAAGAGGTTACGGCTCAAGGGATCGGCCCCGTCGGGTGGGATGCAGAGTGGGTCGGAAGGAGAGCGCCGAAAACGGTATGCAATCAGATCGGGACGGACAAGCTCCAGCGGCCCGAGAACACCTTCAGATCGACCGAGTCACCGATGCCCTCCACCAGGCAACGCGTGACCTCCATACTGGTGGGGGCGGCGAGCGCCTTACGCGCCGCCTTGCGTGCGTCCTCGATCCTGACGTCGCGCACGACCTTCTTGATCTCGGGCAGCGAGGGCCAGGCCATCGATATCGCGGTGATGTCGAGGCCGATCAGGAGGAAGGCGCCGAGCGGGTTGGCGGCCATCTCCCCGCACACGCTCACCTCGATCCCCGCAGCCCGGCCGACGCGCGCCACCTGGTGGAGCTGGCGCACGACCGCCGGGTGGAAGGGGTTGTAGAGCTTGGCGAGGCGCGTGTTCGTGCGGTCCACGGCCAACGTGTACTGCACCAGGTCGTTGGTGCCGATGGAGAAGAAGTCGCAGTGGCGAGCGAGCTCGCCCGCCTCCAGCGCCGCCGCGGGCGTCTCGATCATCACGCCGAGCTTGTACCCGGAGTTGAACGGGATCCCGTCGTCGCGGAGGGCCTGCTCCTCCTCCTCGAGAAGCGCGCGCACCTGGCGCACTTCGTCCACGTCGTTGACCAGGGGGAGCATGATGCGGACGTCCCCATGGGCCGTGGAGCGCAGCAGCGCCCGCAGCTGCGTGCGGAAGAGCTCGGGCTCGTCCAGGCACACGCGGATCGCTCGCCAACCGAGGAACGGATTCTCCTCCTGCGGCATGTGCAGGAACATCGGGAACTTGTCCCCACCCAGGTCGAACGTACGGATGCAAACGCTGTCGCTCGGAAACGCCTCCGCGACCCGCCGATAGGCGTCGTACTGCTCCTCCTCCCCGGGCATGATGCTCCGACCGACGACGAGGAACTCGGTACGGAAGAGGCCGATGCCCTCGGCGCCGTGTGCGCGCGCCTGGTCCGCATCCGCGGGGAGATCGAGGTTGGCGCGCAGGGCGATCGGCTGCCCGTCCGCCGTCACGGACTCCTGCTCGGCGAGGACGGCCGCCTCCTCCTCCCAGATGCGCAGACGCTGCTGGCGCGCCCTGAAGGCCTCCCGGTCCCGCTCCTCGGGGCCGAGCACGATGCGTCCGATGCGCCCGTCCAGGATCGCCTCCTGCCCCTCCAGCGCCACCTGGGACACACGTCCCAGGCCGACGACCGCGGGGATCTCGAGCGAGCGCGCGAGGATGGCCCAGTGCGCCGTGCGCGTGCCGAGGTCGGTGGCCAGGCCCAGGACGTGATCGGGATCGAGGTGCACGGTGAGGCTCGGCGTCAGGTTGCGGGCGACCACGATGACGCCCTCCTGCGCCCGCGCGAGGTCCGAGGGGTCGTGGTGGCCCAGAAGCCGGTGCAGCACCCGGATCATGAGGTCCTCGAGGTCGTTCAGCCGGTCCAGCACCATGGGCTGCGACGTGCGGCTCCACATGGCGTGCAGCTCGAGCATCCGCCACTCGAAGGCGCGCTGGGCGGTGAGGCGGTTCTCCTCGATGTAGCGCACCGTGCCTTCGACCACCGCGGGATCGTCGAGCATGAGGAGCTGCGGATCGAAGATGCGAGCCTCGACCGGTCCGAGGCGCTCCTGGGTCATGACCTGCACCTCTTGGATGCGCTGCTTCGCCCAGGCCAGCGCCTCGCGGAAGCGCTCCAGCTCGCGGGCGACCTGGTCCTGCGGTACGGTCTCGTGGGGGACCACCGGCACGCCCCAATGCAGGACGAACACCTTCCCGGAGGCGATCCCTTCGGAGGCGGGGTAGCCGTCGAGGATCAGCGACATGGGATCACCATCTCACACCTCCTCGAAGCCGCGGCCTACCAGGTCGCCCAGCGCATCCAGCGCCTCGGCGGCGTCCGTCCCCATGGCGGACACCCTGAGGCTGCTCCCCTGCTCCGCCGCGAGCATGAGCACGCCCATGATGCTCTTGCCGTTCACCTCGAGCCCGTCCTTTTCCACCGTGATGTCCGCGATGAAGCGCCCGGCCGTCTTCACGAACTCCGCGGCGGGGCGGGCGTGCATACCGGCGCGGTTCACAATCTGGACGTCGCGCACCAGGCGTCCGTCGTCGGTCATAGCAGCCACCCCCAGGTCGCGACCACCGCCACGGCGGCCACCACGGCGACGGCGGTGGGCCGCCACAGCCGGTGGCCCACGATCGATCCGCCCACGAAGGCGGCCACGGCCAGGCCTCCCCACAGCGGTCCGGCTTCGCCCAGCCCCCCGTCGCCGCCGAGGACGGCGCCCACCAGGAGGCCGAGGAGGACCGACGCCGCCGCCCGCACGCGCTCGGTCCAGGCACCCAGCGAGGCGCGGCTGAGGGAGCGGGCGACCCCCCGGCCCTCGGTGAGGCCGGCGTGGAAGCCCCACGCACGCAGGCCCACGTGGCCGAGGTTGTAGACGACGAGGAAGACCATGACCGCCACCCACCCGGGGGAGCCGAGCCAGAGAAGCGCGAGCGCCGCCATGGATACGGCCGGCAGCCAGGAGGCCCACACCAGGGCGTCGCCGAGACCGCCGAGCGGGCCGCGTACCGCGGTCTTGAAGCGCCGGACCGCCTCGGGATCCTCCCCGTCCGACTCGAGCCGGAGTGCCGCGCCCAGCGCCACGTTGGAGAGGTACGGATGCGCGTTGAAGTGCTCGAGGTGTCTCCCGACAGAAGCCTCGAATCCCTTGGGGTCACCCTGGAAGATACGGCGCAGCGCGGGGAGCATCGCGAACGCGAAGCCCGACCCCAGCATGGTCCGGTAGTTCCAGGAGCCCTGGATGAGGAACGAGCGCGCGAAGGCCGCCGCCAGTGTCCGGCGGGTGAGCGTGGCCATCACAGGAACCGGGCTCCCACGAGGCCCAGGAGGAGACCCACGGCGAAGAGAACGCGGCGGCGGCGGAACCCCCCCAGGCTGCGAAGGAGGATCCCAGCGGACACCGCCCCGCCCACCAGGAGCAGTCCGAGCGAGTCCTCCGGATCCAGCGGCCAGGCGCCGGAGAGGACGGCGACCGTCCAACGACCCGCGGCCGCCCCGGCGAACGTGACGACGGTGCCACGCATGAAATCGAGCGCGAGCGCGCCGACGTGCATGGCCACCACGCGCTCGGGGCGGGCGGTTTCCGGTGCCGGTACCAGGCGGCCGTTGATCTTGCGAAGCAGCGAGATCGAGGCGCCCCCGACCTGACCCCACACGAGCCCGATCGCCGCGCCGATGGGGATCGCCCCGGGCCCGCCCGCGGCGGCGGCGGCGACGGCCACGACGGTTGCCGTCGCCCCCTCCGGAAAGCGGGCGCCTCCCGACGGGAAGGAGACGAGGAGGTAGAGCTCCAGGAGCGCGCCCACCACGAGGCCCGTGGTCGCATCCCCGAGGACCCAGCCGGCCAGCGCCCCCGATACGAGCGGGCGCGAGACCATGAACTGGCCCGCGGACGTGGCATCGAGGGCGAGCACACCCCCGAGAAGCGAGACCCAGAGAAGCTCCATCACGATCCCAGCAGAGACTTGAGAGGGACCTTGTGCGCGTCCGGCAGGTCCCTCGCGGAAACCTCGACCCCTTCGTCCTCCCCGAGGGCCCGCAGGGCCTCACGGTCCGCGGCGGTGAGGTGCAGGTAGCTCAGCACCTCGTCACGCTCCGGTCCATGGTGCTGCCCTCCGAGGTTGACCTTCTCTCCACGGAGGCGGCCGCCGCCGGCCAGGCGGCGCATGGCGCCCACGTCGCGCGTGAGTACGATGGAGCGCGCAGCCTCCTCGCGCCACTCGTCCAGGTGCGCGCGCGCTTCCTCCACGGTGGTGAAGATCACCTCCGCCGGCTCCGCACCCAGCCGATAGAGCTCCTGCTCCCAGTCGCTCACCGCGAGGTCGTCGTCTACGACGACGTAGCGGTCGGGTCGGAGCTGGTTGCCCCACGCCAGCACCACCTGTCCATGGACCAGGCGCTCATCGACGCGGAAGAGGACGATCGGCATGCCGTCGTCAGCTCGCTTCCGGCAACCGGCGGATTCCCTCGCGCCCCTTCCCCTCGAGTCGGGGGACCAGCTCGTCGAGCGGGAGATCGCGATGGAAGACGAAGTCGAGAAGAATGGGCAGGTTGACACCGCACAGGACCGCGCGGCCTCCGGAGTCCTTGCACGAGACCATCGCCGCCATGCCGCAGCTGCCCGACAGGAGGTCGGCGAACACGATCACGGGTCCGTCCCCCGCCAACTGCTCCAGGATCGCCCGCAGCTCCTGCGGGCTGTGTCCCTCGTTGGAGACGGGGACCAGGGCGTCGGCCACGCCGCCCGCGATTCGACGAACCGCGTCGATGAGACCCTCGGCCATCGTGCCGTGGGCGACGACGATGCCGCGGGCGAGCCGAGCCTCATTCATAGTCCTGCTCCAGGTATTCCCGGATCGGCTTCATCTGGTCTCGGATCCGCTGGTCGAAGGACTGCGCCGAATGGACTCCCGAGTACTTCAGGAGGTGGTTCATCGCGACCACCTCGCTGATCACCGTGATGTTCTTACCCGGATTGAGTGGCACGGTGACACGGGGGATCCTCACGCCCAGGATCTCGGCCTCGTCCTCCTCGAGCCCGG
The DNA here is from genome assembly GCA_964591135.1 of uncultured Gemmatimonadaceae bacterium. GTDB lineage: Bacteria > Gemmatimonadota > Gemmatimonadetes > Longimicrobiales > Gaopeijiaceae > SZUA-318. The sequence goes on from CAZPZU010000097.1 coordinate 14,822, forward strand.
TGCGCGAATAGCTGCGCTGGCCGTCCCACAGCTCGAGCTGTACGACGACCTCGATGCGCTTCTGCTGCCGGATCGCCCGCACCCCGAACAGCGTGGGGATGTCGATGATGCCGATCCCGCGGATCTCCATGTGGTGCCGCTGCAGCTCGTGGCCCCTCCCGATCAGCACGTCGTTGCCGCGCCGCGAGGCCAGCACCAGGTCGTCGGCGACCAGCCGATGGCCCCGCTCCACCAGGTCGAGGACGCACTCGCTCTTCCCGACACCGCTCTCCCCCACGAAGAGCAGGCCCACCCCGTACACGTCGGCGAGCGACCCGTGCAGGTTCGTGGAGGGCGCGAGCGCGGCTTCCAGGAACGGCTTGAGCCGCTGGTAGACGTCCTTCGTCGTACGGTGGCTCAGGATCACCGGGACGCCCTGGCTGCTCGCGGCGTCCAGGAAGTCCTGGGGGACCCTCTGACCCTTGCTGACGAAGATCGCCGGCACGTCGAAGGTGCACAGGCGCTCGAGGTTCTCCCGGACCGTCTCGGGAGGGAGGGTGGCGAGGTAGGTCATCTCCGTCTCGCCGAACACCCACATGCGGCCCTCGGGCACACGTGCCGTGTAGCCGGCGAGCGCGAGCCCGGGGCTGGAGACGTCGGGGTCCGAGGCCGGACGGTCCAGGGACACGCCCGGCGTGAGGAGCTCGAGGCCGAGCGTGTCACGTTTCTGGTCCAGGATCTCCTGGACCGAGATGCTCTTCGCGGCGCCCGGATTCGAGTTTCGGTCGTTTCGGCTCACGTGCCTCTGGTTGGGGGCTGGCTGCTCGCTATCCGGTCACTCCCTCCGAGATCCTGGAGGCCTGGTGGCTCTTGGCCTGGGCCCGCTGCCTCTTGAGCATGCGGGTCAGACGATCGACCACCTTGTCCAGGGCAGTCCTGAACTCCTCTCCTTCCCCGTGGGCTACCACCGGCTCGCTCCGGTCCACGGACAGGACCACTTCCACCCTCTTGATGCGCTTCACTTCCTCGTAGACGACGTCGGCCGCGCCGACCCTGGGGTCGTACTTGGCGAGCCGAGCCATCTGCTCTTCGGTGCGCTGGCGAACGGGATCAGGGACATCGCAGTGGCGTGCCGCGATCTGGACTCTCAAGTCGGCCTCCGAAGCATGAGGGACCATTACACCTTCAAATTAGCCGGGCCGCGATTCCCGTACCACCCGCCTGAGGAACTCCTCCGTCGCGTCGGCCGAGCTTTCCCAGGAAAACCCGGCGGCGAACGCGCGCGCGGCCCCGCCGAGTCGGTCGCGGAGCCCGGGATCCTCCAGGACGGCCCCGATGCGCCCGGCGAGCGCCCCGACGTCCCCGTGGGGGACCAGGAAGCCGGTACGTCCGTCGACGACCGATTCGCGCAATCCCGGCGCGTCGCTCGACACCGTGGCGGTCCCGCAGGCCGCGGCCTCCATGTTCGAGATGCCCCATCCCTCGTTCGGAGACGTGAGGACGTGCACCCAGCTGCGCCGGAAGAGCTCCACCTTCCGATCGTCGTCGACCCAGCCAAGGAACTCCACGTCGTGCTTCACCTCGAGCCGGCTTGCGAGCGCCTGCAGCGCGGGCAGGTGGTCGCCCTTTCCCGCGACGAGGAGGCGGACCCGGCGGCCGCGGGCGGCCAGCGCGGCAACCGCGCGCAGCACCAGGTCCACGCGCTTGTACTTCTTGAGTCGTCCCAGGTACAGGACCGTGGGGTCCTTGTAGCGCTTCACCGCCGGGTCGGGCGCGTGGCGCCGGAGGTCGACCCCGTTGGGAATCACCTCGATGTCGTCTCCGTCCAAGCCCCTGCGGATCAGATCCTCACGCGTACTTCGCGACACCGCCACCACCGGGCAGCCCGAGAAGACGCGGGGGACGGGGCGCTCCAGGAGCCACGTCGCCGCCGCGAGGGGGGCCGAGGCCTCCTGGAACGCGGTGGCGCCGAAGAGGTGGTGGACGAGGAGGGCGACGGGGGCTCCCATCCAGGCGGGCGTGAAGAGAGGGACCTTGTTCAGGTCCTCCACCACCACGTCGAAGGAGGCCTCACGCAGGTGGCTCCGGTAGTATCGCGGTGCCGCGAGCGAGAAGGTGTAGCGGCCTCCGGTGCGATGGACCCGCATCCCGTCCAGCTCCACGACGGGCTCGCAGTCGGGCCACCCGGACACGAGGAGCGTCACGTCGTGCCCCCGCCCGGCCAGGCGTCCGAAGATCTCGTGCAGGTGCGTCTCGGCGCCCCCGGCCTGGGGGTTCTCGCGGTCCTGCCAGTTCACGACCAGGACCCGCAACGCCCGTCCTTCGGGACGGTTCACGCCCCCGCCTCGGAGAGCCCTTTGAAGAGTGCGTCCAGCACGCCGTTGACGAAGCGCGGAGAGTCGGGGCCCCCGTACTGCTCGGCCAGCCGGATCGCCTCCTGGATCGAGACCTTGGGCGGCACGTCGTCGACGTAGAGCAACTCCGTCGCGCCGATGCGCAGCACGGCGCGGTCGAGCCTCGACAGCCGCTCCAGGCGCCAGTTCTCCAGCGCACCCTGGATCGCGGCGTCGACGTCGGACAGGTGCTCTTCCATGAGCGTCAGGACCCGGCGCACGTAGGGAAGCCTCCTCGGGGAGATGCGTCGCGTCGCCCCGGTGTCCGCAAGCGCGTCGCGGAGCGAAGCCTCGGCGCCGCTCTCCCACCGGTAGTGCACCTGGAGGGCCCACGCACGCGCGCGGCTCCTGTCGATGCGCTCGGCCCGGCCGAGGCCCGCGCGCGGCTCGTTCACCGCTTCCCGAGGCTCCGATAGAGCGTCGCCATCTCGATGGCCGCCAGCGCCGTCTCGTAGCCCTTGTTCGACGTGCCCGCGCCGGCCCGCGCCATCGCCTGCTCGTGCGTATGGGTCGTGAGAACCCCGAAGAGCACCGGGATGCGGGAGGTCCGTGCCACTGCGCCCAGCCCCCGGCTCGCCTCGGTGCACACGTAGTAGAAGTGCGGGGTCTCCCCGCGGATTACGCATCCGAGGGTGATCAGCGCGTTGTGGCGGGCGAGCTCCACGACCCGCGCCGCCGTCTGGGGCAGCTCCCACGCGCCCGGAACATGGAGGATGTCGATGTCCTGCTCGTGCGCCCCGTGCTCCAGGAGGCATTCCATCGCCCCGCTCAGCAGGCGGGCGGTCACGTCGCCGTTGAAGCGCGCAACCAGCACCGCGACACGCAGTCCGGCGGCGCTCACCGTACCCCGGCGGTCACCGGCACGACTCCCCTCGGAGCTCAAAGGATGTGCCCCAGCTTGGAGCGCTTCGTCGCCAGGTAGCGCTCGTTGTGCTCCCCGGGCGTGACCCTCAGCGGCTCACGGCCGGTGATCTCGATGTCGTAGCCGTCCAGCCCGACGATCTTGCGCGGGTTGTG
>CAZPZU010000098.1:0-17435 GCA_964591135.1 uncultured Gemmatimonadaceae bacterium
GCTGCACATCGTGAACAGCCTGGCGATCCCCGCGACGCTGTTCCGCTCCTACCCGATCTACTCGGGGCTGACCGACGCGCTGGTGCAGTGGTGGTACGGCCACAACGCGGTGGGCTTCTTCCTGACGACGCCCTTCCTCGGGCTCATGTACTACTACCTCCCGCGCGCGGCGAACCGGCCCATCTACAGCTACCGGCTGTCGATCATCCACTTCTGGGGGCTGGTCTTCCTCTACATCTGGGCCGGCCCGCACCACCTGCTCTACTCGGCGCTGCCCGACTGGGCGCAGACGCTGGGGATGGTGTTCAGCATCATGCTGCTCGCGCCGTCCTGGGGTGGGATGCTGAACGGCCTGCTCACGCTGAAGGGCGCCTGGGACAAGGTGCGCACCGATCCGATCCTCAAGTTCATGGTCGTGGCCGTCTCGTTCTACGGGATGAGCACGTTCGAGGGCCCGATGATGGCGATCCGGTCGGTGAACGGGCTGGCGCATTACACCAACTGGGTGATCGGCCACGTCCACTCCGGAGCGCTCGGGTGGGTGGGGATGATCTCCTTCGGCATGCTCTACTGGCTGGTGCAGAACATCTGGAAGCGGCCGCTCGCCCACCCGAAGTGGGCGTCGCACCACTTCTGGCTGGCGACCATCGGGATCGTGCTCTACACGGTCTCCATGTGGGCCGCCGGCCTCATGGAAGGGCTGCAGTGGCGGGCCCTGAACGACGTCGGCCAGCTCGCCAACCCCGTCTTCGTCGACATCACGCAGCGCCTGAATCCGTTCATGTGGCTGCGCCTGACCGGCGGCTCGATGTACCTCATCGGCACCGTGATGATGGCGATCAACTTCTGGCAGACCATCCGCGGACCCGCCCAGCCCGTCGCGGCAGAGCCCGTCCCGGTCGGCGCCGACTGAGGAGGCGACCATGGCAGAGCACAACGAATCGGAGAAGGCCTACGGCCGGCTGCACCGGCGCCTGTTCGAGGGGAAGGCCGCGGTGTTCGCCATCGCCACGACGGTGGCGGTGTCCATCGGCGGGCTCGTCGAGATCGTGCCCATGTACACGGCCCAGTCGCTCACGTGGGAGCGCGCCGACTGGGTGACACCCTATTCGGCGCTCGAGGTCGCGGGGCGCGACATCTACATCCGCGAGGGATGTTATCTGTGCCACTCGCAGATGGTGCGTCCGATGCGCTCCGAGATCCTGCGCTACGGCGAATGGTCGCGCTCGGCGGAGTACCAGTACGACCGGCCGTTCCTCCTGGGGTCCCGCCGGCTCGGTCCCGACCTGCAGCGCGTCGGAGGCAAGTACCCCGACGCCTGGCACTACGAGCACATGCGCGACCCGCGCTCCACGTCGCCCGGATCGATCATGCCGACGTATCCCTGGCTGCACCGCAACAAGATCGATCCAGCGGACATCACGGCGTCCATGGTCGCCCTGCAGAAGGTCGGCACGCCCTACACCGGGGTGACGGAGGAGAACGTCGCCGGGGCCCTGCAGACCCAGGGGGAGGGGATCGTGCAGAACCTGTCCGCGGCGGGAATCACCGCCACCTGGGAGGACGAGATCGTCGCGCTCATCGCCTACCTGCAGCGCCTCGGCGTCGAGGGTAAGCAGCACCTGGCGCAGCAGCAGGGAGGAAACGAATGAACACCCTGCTGAAGGATGCGGCGGAATCGGTCGGGATGGGATGGCTCCTGGGGATGATGACGGTCGTCTTTCTGGCGATCTTCCTGGCGTGGGCGTGGTACGCCTACCGGCCGAAGCACCGGGACCTCATGGAGGAGCTGGGTCGGATGCCTTTCACCGACGGAGGTGACGCGTGAGCGAGGAGACCAACCGCCTGCTCGGGCACACCGACGAGGCCGACGGCATCGACGAGTACGACAATCCGCTCCCGGACTGGTGGGTCGGGCTGTTCTGGTTCACGATCGTGTGGGCGATCGGGTACGGTCTGTGGTACCACGTGATCGCGGACCGGTCGCAGGTGAAGAACCTCCAGGAGGAGATGACGGCGGCGGAGGCGCGCTGGCCGGCCCAGGCGGCCGCGCAGGCGGCCGTCGGGACGGCCTTCACGGTCACCCCCGCGGAGGTGGCGGCGGGCGAGCAGGTCTTCAAGCAGAACTGCGTCGTCTGCCACGGTGAGAACCTCCAGGGCGTGATCGGGCCCTCCTTCCTAGACGACGAGTGGCTGCATGGGGGCCAGGCGTCCCAGATCATCCACACGATCACCAACGGCGTGCCGGAGAAGGGGATGGTGCCGTGGGGCGGCATCCTGAGTCCCGAGCAGATCAACGACGTCGCGGCGTTCGTGATCACCAAGCACAGCGAGGCGACGGGTCGGCCCGTCGAGGAGATCCTGAAGAGCCCCGAGGACGCCGCCGGCGGTGGCGGGGCCGACACGACGGCTGCGAAACCGAGGGGATAGCGGAGGAGAGAGACCGTGGCCGTCGCCAGGCTGCCGGGGATGACCGGGACGCGGGAATGGGTGTACCCGCAGTCCATCCAGGGGACGTTCACGCGCCTGAGGCGCTGGACGTTCCTCGGGCTGCACCTGGCGCTGTTCGTCGCGCCGTGGATCACGATCAAGGGACACCCGCTCGTCCTGATCGACCTGCCGCACCGGCGCGTACACCTCATGGGTGCGATCTTCACGCCGGCGGACACGATCTTTCTGGTCCTGCTGCTGCTGTTCCTGGCGTTCAGCTTGTTCTTCTTCACGGCGATCTTCGGGCGGATATGGTGCGGATATGCCTGCCCGCAAACGGTGTTCCTGGAGAGCTGGATCCGGCCGCTGGAGCAGTGGATCGAAGGAGATCGGACGCAGCGCAAGCGCCGAGACGGTGTCGGCCTGTCGTGGGACAAAGCACGGAGGAAGGTTGCGAAGTGGAGCGTGTTCCTGGCCGTGTCGCTCCTGCTGGGCATGGCCATGACCAGCCTGTTCGCGGGAGCCAGGCCCCTGTGGACGGGGCAGGCGAGCCTCACGTCGTACGCCTTCGTCGGGATCTTCGCGGCCTTCTGGTTCGTCGACTTCACCTGGTTCCGCGAGCAGTTCTGCATCTACCTGTGCCCGTACGCCCGCTTCCAGAGCGCCCTCACGGACGACGAGACGCTGCTCATCTCCTACGACGTGGAGCGGGGAGAGCCGCGCGGCCCGAAGCGCGGCCCCGACGGTGGATGCATCGCCTGCCGGAAGTGCGTGGTGGTCTGTCCGCAGGGCATCGACATCCGCAACGGCTTCCAGCTGGAGTGCATCCAGTGCGCCCGCTGCATCGACGCCTGCGAGAGCGTCATGAGCCGCTTCGACCAGCCGACGCTCGTGCGCTACAGCTCGATCGCGGTGGACGACGGCAAACCCACGCGTCCGTTCCGGCCGCGTACGATGGTGTACGGAGGCCTGCTGACCACGCTCACGGCGGCCGCCGTCGTACTCCTGGTCGGCCGAGTGCCCTTCGAGGCGTCCGTCAACCGGGCACCGGGGTCGCTCTTCACGGTGGACGCCGACGGGTACGTGCGGAACACCTATCTGCTCAAGATCACCAACAAGGACCCCTCGGCCACGCCGGTGTCGTACCGCGTGGAGGTGGACGGGCTGGAAGGCGCGGTGGTCACGACGTCCGCGTTGGACATCGCTCGGGAAGAGAGCGCGACCGTGCCACTCATCGTGCGCCTGCCTGCGGCGGCCGCGGATCGGCGGACGATCCCGTTCACCGTGCGCATCCAATCGCCGTCCGCAGAGCTGCTGCTTCCCACGACCTTCAAGACGGGGGTCCACGTCGGTGCAGAAGACGAGTGACACCGCGCCGCCCCGCCGTGGGCGGATCACGCTGAGCCGCGACCAGCTCTGGCCCGCGATCATCATCGTGGGCCTGGCGCTCGTGCTGGTCGTGAACGCGGTGTTCATCTACATCGCGGTCACCGGCGCCGACGAGGTGGTGCCGTCGTACAACGCCGGGCAGCGGTGATGGGCCCGGCTCCCGCCGAGCCGGACCGACCGAAGGAGGCGCCACCACCCGTCGCCACCTCCCGGTGCCCGCACTGCGGGACCGCCGTCGAAGGGGACGAGGACGCGTTCTGCTGCGCGGGCTGCGAGATGGCCTGGTCGATCATCCGCGGTGCCGGTCTCGAGCGGTACTACGCCGAACGTGAGGCGTTCGCGCCTCGCCCCGAGCCACTGGCCGGGGGGTGGGACGCGCTTCCGGTGGAGCCGGACGAGGGCGGGCTGTGCGAGATTCGGCTGGCGGTCGACGGGTTGCGTTGCGCCTCGTGCGTGTGGGTTGCAGAGAACGTGCTGCAGCGCACGCTCGGCGTGACGGAAGCCACGATCAGCTACGCCACGGGGCGGGCCACGCTGCGCTGGGACCCCGGGCGCGTACGGTTGGGGGAGCTGGCCGGGCGCATCGCGGCCCTCGGCTACCGGCCGCGCCTCCTCGGAGAGGAAGTCAAGCCCGACCGCGACCTTCTGCTTCGTCTGGGCGTGGCGGCCTTCGCGGCCGCGAACGTCATGATGTACGCCGCGGCCCTGTACGCGGGGTGGTTCGGAGGGATGGAGGCGCGCTTCGTGGCGCTCTTCCAGTGGATGTCGCTCGCGCTGGCCACGCCGGTCGCGCTGTGGAGCGCTGCCCCCTTCTTCGCGGGCGCATGGGCCGGGCTGAGGAACGGCGTCCTGCACATGGACGTCCCGATCGCGCTGGCGGTTCTGGTCCTGTACGTGCAGGGGGTCGGGGGCACGCTGGTGGGAGCCCACACCTACCTCGATTCCCTCACCATGCTCGTTGCGCTCCTCCTGGCCGGACGGGTGCTGGAGTCCCGGGGCCGACGGAGGGCGGCCGAAGCTGCCGTGACGCTGGCGGCCACGCTGCCGGCCACGGCCCGGCGGGTGCGGCGCGGCGCGGTGGAGACGGTCGCGTCGTCCGAGCTGGCTGCCGGCGATCGTGTCGTGTGCGGCGCGGGCGAGGAGCTGCCGGCCGACGGCGTCGTCGTGGACGGAGAGGGCGCGGTCCGGCTGGCGCTCCTCACCGGGGAGTCCGCTCCGGTCTCCGTGGGGCAGGGCGAGCGCGTGTGGGCGGGCACGCTGGTGGTGGACGGTGGCCTGACCGTGGAGGTGACGGAGGCCGCCGAGGAGACGGTCATCCATCGCATGGCGGAGGAGCTGCGGGCCGCGGCGGACCGGGGGACCCGCCCTTCCTCCACCGACCGGATCGCACCGTGGTTCACCGGCGCCACGCTCGCGGTCGCGGGGGGGACGTTCCTCGCGTGGTTGTTCGTCGCCGGCGCCGAGGCGGCCCTCTCGGCCACCGTCGCGGTGCTGGTGGTGGCCTGTCCTTGCGCGCTCGCCCTCTCCCGCCCGCTTGCGGCGGCTGCGGGGCTCGGTGCCGCGGCACGCAGGGGCCTCCTCTTCCGGTCAGCGGACGCGCTGCTGGAGCTGGCCGACATCGACCTGGTGGCGCTGGACAAGACCGGCACGGTCACGGCGGGTGCGCTCGACGTCGTAGGGGCGGGCGACACCGACCTGCGCATCGCGGCCGGCCTCGAGCGCTACTCCCTGCATCCTGTGGCGGTCGCCGTCGTGCGCGAGGCCGCCGCGCGCGGCATCGCCCTGCCGGCGGCTGCGGACGTCCACGAGGAGCCGGGCGTCGGCATCTCGGGAGTCGTCGACGGCCGGCGCTGGCGGATCCGGAGCGGGGGTGCCGGGGTCATCGTCCTGGACGGTGAGGGCGGCCACCGGGGCCTGATCCGCCTCGGTGACTCCGTGCGTCCGGACTCGGCCGACGCGGTGCGGCGGCTGCGTGGCCTGGGCGTGGACGTCGCGCTCCTGACCGGCGATCACCCCGAAGCCGCGGCACGCATCGCCGCTGGGGCCGGAATCGACGAGGTGCTCGCCCGCGTGGGCCCGGAGGAGAAGGCCGCATGGGTGCGTGAGCGGCGCGACCAGGGGCGCCGCGTCCTGTTCGCGGGCGACGGGCTGAACGACGGACCCGCCCTCGCCGTGGCCGATGTGGGCGTGGCGATGGGAACCGGCGCGGCGTCCAGCATCCTGACCGCCGACGGCGTCCTGGTGGCGGGGTCGCTGCTGCCACTGTCGACGGGGATCCACGCCAGCCGCGCGTGTCTGCGCGCGGTCCGGTGGAATCAGGGACGGTCGGTGGTGTACAACGTTTTGGCGGTGACGGCGGCCGCTGCCGGGTGGGTGAGCCCCCTGGTCGCGGCCGTCCTGATGCCGATCTCCAGCGCTCTGGTCGTGTGGGGCGCGTCCCGTGTCGAGGCGGCCGTGCGCCGCATCGAAGGAAGGGCGGCGGTGTGAATTCGATCTTCTTCCTCATCCCGATTGCGGTAGGCCTGGCCGCCGTCTTCCTCGTCCTGTTCCTGAAGGCCGTGAAGGACGGGCAGTTCGACGACCTGGACGACCCGCCGAAGCGGATTCTCAAGGACGACTGAGGCCAGGGACGAAGAGGCGGGCGTGCGTGTAGGAACTCTCCTTACGCGCGGTTCGGGGTCATCCCCCCCATGAGCCTCGGGTTTCCCCCTCTGGCGAGTCCCCTCGTCGCGGGCGCATCCATGAGCGATTCGCCGTGTCCTGCCCGTCCCTCTCCCCCCGGAGGCCCACCATGCGGGATCGACGCTTCCTCCTCGTATCCACCCTCACGTGCTTCCTGGGCTCGCTTTTCGTCGTCAGTCCGGCGTTGTCACAGGTGCAGATCGAGCTGGAAGCCGGAGCCGGCTACACCTTCGTCGACATCGAGACCATGGCCGACAACGACGGAGAGATCGCCCAGGATTGGGACCAGTTCATGTACCGGTTCGCGGCGCGTGCCTTCTTCGGCGAGTCCTCCGGCGTGAAGGTCGGCGCGGAGGTGGGGTACCAGTACTTCTACTGGTACCAGGTGCGCGTGCCCTACGGCGACTTCCCCTTCAACCGCGCATACGATCACAGTGGGACGACGGCGCTGGGAATGGTGCGACTCTCCAACGGCCGCACACTCGTGGACCTGGGAGCGGGGGTCGCGCTCGTGGACGAGACGCGCCCGATGATCAGCGCCTCCCTTGGTGCGGACGTCTACCGGGGGCTGTCGGTCTGGGTCCGGGCCGACGCGACGCTCACGGGACAGCTCGCGGCTCCGGTGGGCGTCGCGGTCAGCTACGCGTTGAGCCCTGGAGGCGATTGACCCTCACCCGGCTTCAGCGCATCGCGTCGTGCGCCATCACCGCCAGGGGCTGTAGCGCGACCCACGTATCCAGGTCCCCGTCCACGATGTCCCCGGCGGCGATGGCGAGGTAGAGGGAGTCGGCTCGCTCCCCCTGACCGGCCGCCCGGCGCGCGTCGGCCTCGAGTAGGGCCAGGGTGTTGAGCGAGCGTCCGAAGAACATGTTCTGACGGGCGTCCCGTGCCAAGCGGGCCGCAGCGGCGTAGCGTCCCCGCGCGAAGGCGTCGGAAGCGTCGATCACAAGCAGCGCCAGACCGAACGACCGCAGGCCGCGGCCGGCGTCCCGGTCGACGACCAGTCGCCTGGCTCGTCGGATCGTGACCGTGTCCCGGGCGCGCGCGGCGGCGTCCGCCACGCGCTCCGCGATGCGGGCGACCGCGGGGGCCGACAGGTCGGCGCCCTCGAGCCAATCCAATGACTGCCGCGTACGACGCACCGACAGCGCGCCCGGGTCCCCGCGTGCCAGGCCCACGCGCGCCTGGAGCAGGAGCGCGCGCGGGGGCGCCTGACGCCAGCCCGCGGCGACCACCGCTTCCATCTCTTCGGCGCCCTCGCCGACCCGCCCGAGGGCGAGGAGCAGCGCATGACGTTGCCACGAAAGGGCGGTCGGATCGGCGCCGTCGGCTCGCAGGCTGTCGATCAGCGCGAGTCCGGCGGACCAGCGCCGGGCGAGCATCAGGACATCGAGTCGCGCTTCGATGGCCAGCTCCGGTTGCCGATCGACGAGCGATCTCCCGAAGCGGAGGACCGCGCTGGTGTCCCGGAGCGCAAGCAGCGCGTAGAGCTCGTTCCGCAACTGGGGCGCGCTCGCGGAGTCCAGCCGTACCGCGGCCGCGGCCGCCACCGCCGCCTCGCCCGGGTGGCCCAGGTCGAGGTCCGCCCAGACGATGCCCTCGTAGGCCAGCGGCTCGTCGGGGTGATCCGCACGCAACAGACGCCAGTAGGAGAGCGCGCTGTCGGGAAGGTCGCGGACCAGCTGCTCGTACCGCGCGCGCACGATCAGCCGCTCCCTCGGCGGGAGCCGGTCGCCCAGTTGGAGCGCGCGAGCGAGGTGCTGCTCGCTCTCCGTCTGGTGGTCCACGTACCACAGCAGGTCACCGAGCAGGTAGTGTGCGAGGGCGAACGAATCGTCCTGCACGAGGGCGCTCCGCAGCAGGACGATCGCGCGGGCACGGTCCTGGTGGGCCAGCGCCTGCCGTGCGCGCGCGTAGTCGCGCAGAGCGTCGAGCGAGGTGGTGGTGACCGCTGGCAGCGCACGAAGCGTCGTGTCCGGCGCAAGCCCCGTGACCTGGCGCCGCACCTCCCGCGCCAGCTTCGCCACGGCCGGCAGCACCTGCGCCGCGTCCGCCGGGCGCTCGAGGGCCGACGCCAGCGTCCCTCCGTCCGCCGCCCTCAAGACCCTCGTGACGAGTTGCGCACCGGTGCCCAGCGGCGTCACCGAGCCGGTCACCGCGACGGCGGCGCCGATCCTCTCGGCCACTTCGACGGCGACGGCGTCCGTAATCGCCGCGTCGGCCGGTCGGCCCATGTGCCGCAGCACGCGGGCGGCCGTGCCGTCGTCCAGGACGCGGACGCCTGCGGACTCCAGCTCGGCCCGCAGGGCCTCGCGCACCGCCAAGGAGAGGGTCACGTCGGGCCCGGCCAGCGAGCCCAGCACCACCGGAGCCGCCGACGTGGGTCCGCCTCGAGGCGCACCGTGCTTCGCCAAGGCCACGGTGAGGGCGAAGAGGACGACCGTGATCGCGGCGGCCACGGGCACCCGGAGGCTCCCGGGGCGCCGTGGAGCCGGACTCCCCTCCGAGGTCGGGCTGGCGACGGGCGGCGTCGGTTCGACCCTGCCGGGTGCGGCCGGCGGCGGGGGCACGCGACCCCGGGCGTCGACGGGCGGAGCGGTCTCACCGGAGGCGATTCGCCCGCCGTCCCTCAGCCGCGCCGCCAGCGCGCCGACGGCCGGGTCCGGTCCGAGGTCGAGTTGATCGCGAAGCAGGCGCGCATGGAGCTCGGCGTGACGCAGGGCGCCGACCCGATCACCCGCCGCGGCAAGGGCCTCCATGAACGCCGTGGCCGCGGAGGCGTCGAGGGGGTCCAGGGCGGCTCGCCGCCGCCACCATTCCGCCGCCTCACGCGCTTCTCCGGTTGCCGCGCAGCGCGCAGCCAGGCCTTCCAGGGCCCGGCTCGCCGCCCGCTCCAGCCTCCGCCGCTGCTCGTCGATCCACCACTCGAGCTCGGATGCGCCGGGAACGGAGAAGCCGTCCAGGAAGGGGCCGGCGTACAGGTCCGCCGCCCGCGCAGCATGCCCACTGGCGAGGGCCGACCGGAACTCCTCCACGTCGCTGCTCACCACGGCGGGGTTCAGCCGGACGTCGTCCACGCCGGCCTGCAGCGCGTCGGCGCCGAGCTGCCGTCGGAGCGCGTAGATCGCCTGGGACAGCGCGTGGCGACCGCGGTGCTCGTCGTGGCCGGGCCACAGGATGGCCATGAGCCGCTCGCGCGTCGCGCCGTGCTCACCGGCGGCCAGCACCGCGAGCAGCGCGAGGCGACGGCGTTGCGTCGCCTTTCCCGCGGGACCGTCGGCGCCATCGGCGCGGACGAGGAACAGGCCGCCGAACGTGACGAGTCGGAACAGGGAGGGCAGTTGATGATCGGCGGAGAGGGAGATGATGCCTTGCCATCATCATAGTCGACTGCCACCGCAACGGGCAAAGCAGGCGGCGGTAGACCCTCCAAACGGAGTCGAACCATGAAGACCCTCTCTCACCTGAGCCGGCGTGCCTCCGGCTTGCTCCTCGCCGTATTGGCCGTGACCGTCACGGCACCGGGGCTCGCCTCCGCGCAGAAACCACAACAGGTGGGCCCGGATACCGCGAAGATCCGCTACAAGGGTGTCTGGGAGCCCCAGAACTATCCCGCCGACGTCGTCCTCGAAGACGTGGCGTTCGCGTCGGCGGAGGTCGGCTGGATCACCGGGGGCCAGCAGAGCCAGACCGGCGGCTTCATCCTCAACACCACGGACGGGGGCGCAACCTGGTCGATCCAGCTGGGCGACCCCGACTCCGCGAGAGGGACTACTATGCGCTGCGCGTCGTCGACGCGACGCACGTCTTCGCCGTCCAACGGACGGGCGGTGGCGACTACAAGCTCCTGCGCACGACCGACGGCGAGAACTGGAGCGTATCGGGCACCGTGCCTCAGCACTTCGGCGACTACGCCTTCGTGTCGCCGACCACCGGGTTTGCCGCGCACGACAGGCAGATCCTCCGCACCGACGACGCGGGGCGCACCTGGCGCCCTGTGTTCACGTGTCGCACGAAGGTCCAGGTGCAGGGACTCATGCGGGATGCCGAATGCGATCTCGCCAACATCCACTTCCCGTCGCAAGCCGTGGGGTACGCCATCGGCAATTCCTCCCAGGCGGACGGCTTGTTCGTGGCGAAGACCGAAGACGGTGGCCAGAGCTGGAGCGTCTGGAACACGCTTCCCGGGGAATCCGGCAAGGAAGGCCACGTCTTCTTCACCGACGAGTCGACTGGCGTCGCATGTCTCGTCGGGGGCCACATGTTCCGCACGACGGACGGTGGACACACCTGGAAGCAGCTCGCCGGTCCCGCCTGTTCCGGAAAACCCGCGATCGCGTTCGCAGGCTCCGCGGTCGGGTGGTTCGCCGTCTACCAGCAGGTCGGCTGGACCACGAACGGCGGCAAGCGCTGGACCGGTCGGGAATTCCAGCTACCCACCGCCATCAACGCCTTCTCCCTCGCACGCTCCGACCGGGCCTACGTGGTCGGCGACCACGGGATGATCTACCGGTACCGCATCGTGCCCGACACGACGCACGTGTCCCCGCCGGCGTTCACCGCGCCGGTGATGGGGGTGCCGGTCCCCGGCGGCGGCTGAGGGGGGCACGGCGGCGGCGGGTCCGCGTGGCCGCCGCCGGACCGGGCCCCGGTTTCGTGCCTGGTCCCCTCGCGACCTACGCCGGCGGGTGCCGATCCCTACGTGCCGTCGCCCCCTGGTGCCGGCATCTCCGCGGGCAGGGCCGAGAGCTGCTGCACGATCTTCCAGCTCCCGTCGGCTTGCCTGCGCAGCACGACCAGGTAGCTGCCGCTCATGGTCTGCTCTCCGCCGTCCGGCGTCTGCAGTGTCTGGGCGTAGATGCCCATGTCCGAGGCGAGCTCCACGCCGGCCACCGTGTGCGTGTCCGTGAGCTCCATGGTCGACATGCCGCCAACGAACGGCGCCAGCGCCTCCTGGATGGCGGCCCGCCCCCTCGCCGCCTGTCCGTCGGCGCCCACGAAGATGGCGTCGTCGGTGTAGAGGGCGCCCACGCCGGCGACGTCGTGGGCGAGGGCGGCTTGCCGCCACGCCGAGCGCACCTGGGTCACCTGAGCCACCACCGCCGCCGTGTCCACGGCGGATCCGGCGGCGCCCTGCATGTTCTCGCCCGCGCCGCACGCGGCGGCCACCAGCGGGATCACCACCAGGGCCGAGCTCGAGCTGCGTCCCATGATCGGCTCCTTCGGAATGAGGATGACTGTGGTGTACGGGGACGTTGCGGCCGGGAGGCGGAGAGCGAAAGGAAACATTTGTGGGGGTACCGGCGCGGGGGGGCGTCCGCTGCGCGCGCCATCGTTGCGGTGCACCGATGGTACGTCGAGTATTCCCGCGGGAGCGGCCCCGCCCGGGGGACGCGAAAGACGGATCGGGATCTCCATCGGGAGGACACCGCCATGATCGACTGGGACAACATCGCACCGATGATCGTGGCCGTCGTCCTCATCCTCACCGTCGGGGGCGTGGCGGTGCTGCGCCCCATCGCGAAGCGGATCAGCGAGCTGTTGGAGCTCTACGCCCGGGACAAGCAGACGGGCCTCGAGAACGACGTGGGCCAGATCCGCGATCTATTGGAGACGATGAACGCCCGCCTCCAGCTCATGGAGGAGCGCCAGGACTTCACGGACCGACTTCTCACCGGCCAGAAGAAGGAAGAGGAGGGGACCCACCGTGGCTGACGTGATCGACTACGAGATCTTCGGCGACGACATGCAGCTCGTCGAGATCTCGCTGGACACCGGCGAGGGCGTACGCGCCGAAGCCGGTGCCATGATGTACATGGAGGAACACATCGAGATGCAGACGTCCACGGGCGGAGGCGTCTTCAAGGGCTTCAAGAGGATGATCACCGGGGAGTCGTTCTTCATCACGAACTTCACCTATCGCGGCTCGGGTAGCGGACGGGTCGCGTTCGGCGCGCCCTATCCGGGCAAGGTGGTCCCGGTCGACCTGCGCGGGTTCGACGGCGAGTTCATCTGCCAGAAGGACTCGTTTCTGTGCGCAGCCGAGGGCGTCGAGATCGAGGTCGCGTTCACCAAGCGCCTTGGTGCCGGCCTCTTCGGCGGGGAGGGCTTCATCCTGCAGCGCCTCCAGGGGGACGGGATGGCCTTCATCCACGCCGGTGGCGCGCTGATCGAGAAGCGCCTCAACCCGGGCCAGCGCCTCCGGGTCGACACGGGCTGCATCGTGGGGTTCTCGAAGGCCGTGGACTACGACATCCAGTTCGTGGGCGGCTTCAAGAACGCCCTCTTCGGCGGGGAGGGGATCTTCGTCGCGACGCTCACCGGGCCGGGCATCGTGTATCTGCAGAGCCTTCCCTTCTCCCGCCTGGCCGACCGCATCGTCCAGGCGTCCCGCGTCGGCATCCAGCGTCAGGTGGGTGAGAAACCGGGTGTGGCCGGACTGGGTGCGAACATCCTCGGGGGGATTCTGGGCGGCGACCGGTAGCGCGCCCGGCGGCGGTCAGTGGATCGAGTCGAGCCGCGCGCTGTTCGCGTTGAGCTTGTCGACGGCGCGCTGGGCGTCCCCGATCTTCGAGGCGCCTGGCAGCGGCATCGTTCCCACGATCGAGTCCTTCTGCCGCCGGGTCAGCGTGTCCCGGTCCACCTTGGCGGTGCTGGCGCCCTGCGCTGCGGGATGCCCACAGGCCCACACGCCGAGCACGGCGATGGCGACCACGACCAGACGTCTCATGCGTGTGCTCCTGGCGGGAGGGATCGATCCTGCTGTTCCACACTTGCCGACGGGGCGGGGAGGCGCAAGTTGCCTGTGTCGGAGGTCCCATCCACGAGGCAGCCATAGTGAAGCCACTCGCCCTGGTTCGCCGCGCCGCGGTGCTCGCGCTGTTCGCGTTCGGTGTGGCAGCGAGGGCGACGGCGCAGCGGCCGCCGTGGGACGACGCGCTCACCCGCTTCGCCGCGGGCCTCGGGGCCGACGTCGCGCGGGACGACGTGGGCGGCGTCGCGGCCGGGGTGGTCCTGGACGGCGATCTCGTCTGGGCGCGCGCCTTCGGGTGGGCGGACCGGGACCGAGGCGCGCCGATGGGTACGGCCACGATCTCGCGAGTGGGCTCGATCTCCAAGACCGTGACCGCGGCGCTCCTCATGAGGCTGGTCGATCGGGGCGTCGTGTCGCTCGACGATCCGGTGACCCGTTACCTGCCGGAGCTCGCCGCCGTGCGGGACGCACGCCCGGGTGCTCCCCCGGTAACGCTCCGCCACCTCGCCAGCCACACGGCGGGATTGACTCGCGAGCCCGACCTGGAAGACGCGGCCAGCGGACCCATCGAAGGGTGGGAGGGCAAGATCCTGGCCTCGATCCCTCGCACGCGCTTCGACTCCGTCCCCGGGATGCGCTACCAGTACTCGAACATCGGCTTCGGCATCCTGGGCCTGGCCCTGTCCCGCGCCGCGCACCGCCCGTTCGTCGAGTTGGTCGACGAAGAAGTGTTCCGTCCTCTGGGGATGACCGCCTCGACGTTCGTCGTGGGTCCCGACCTCGCGCCCCGCCTCGCCGCGGGCTACGAGAACCACCGGGACGGCACCATCGACGCCGACCAGCCGGCGCGGGAGCAAGGCGGCCGCGGCTACAAGGTACCCAACGGAGGCGTGTACACGACGCTGGCCGACCTGGGTCGCCTCATCGGGGCGCTGAGTGGCGAGCCGGGCCTCCGCATTCTCTCCGAGGCGAGCCGCCGCGAGATGCTCGCGGTGCAGACCCCGGAAGATCCCACCCGGGGCTACGGGCTCGGCCTGACCATCCGAAAGGACCCCGAGGGGCGCACGCTGGCGAGCCACGGGGGCTCGGTCGCGGGATACACGGCCCACATCGCCTTCGACCCCGACGCCCGCATCGGGGTGGTGCTGCTCCGCAACTACCAGAGTGGGGCCACGAACCTCGGAGAATCCACCGCGCAGCTCGTCGAGGAGCTTCGCGACATCGGGAGATGACCATGAACGCTCGATTAGCCACCTGTGCCTTCGCCGCGATGCTCGCGGCGTCCGCCTGCTCCGAGCCCGTCGACCGCGTGACCGTCGAGGTGGCGTTCCCCGACAGCGCGGGCGCGCAGCCGCTGGACGGCCGGCTGATCCTGGTGTTGTCCGCAAACCCCGACGGGGAGCCGCGCACGCAGGTCACCTACGGCCCGGGCGCCCAGCCGATCTTCGGCCTGGAAGTGGAGGGCTGGGAGCCGGGCGCCACCGCCACGTTCACCGACACCGTCTTCGGCTTTCCGGTGGACCGGCTTGGCGACCTCCCCGCGGGCACCTATCGCGCCCAGGCGATCCTCAACCGCTACGAGACCTTCCATCGCGCCGACGGCAAGGTCGTGAAGCTGCCCCCCGACCACGGGGAGGGGCAGCAGTGGGCCAGCAAGCCCGGCAACCTGTACAGCGCGCCGCAGGAGCTCGTGGTGGGCGGGCCCGGGACGGAGAACCGCGTGGACCTGGTCCTGGACCAGGAGATCCCGCCGGTGCCCGAGTTCGCCGCCCAGGAGACGGAGTGGGTGAAGTACGTGCGCATCCGCTCGGACCTCCTGTCGG
The DNA here is from genome assembly GCA_964591135.1 of uncultured Gemmatimonadaceae bacterium. Lineage (GTDB taxonomy): Bacteria > Gemmatimonadota > Gemmatimonadetes > Longimicrobiales > Gaopeijiaceae > SZUA-318. The sequence goes on from CAZPZU010000098.1 coordinate 15,079, forward strand.
ACTTCTGGGGCACGGACATGTACTTGGGCGCGTGGGTCCTCCTGCCCGCCGGCTTCGACGAGCACCCCGAAGCGCGCTATCCCCTGGCGATCTTCCACGGCCACTTCCCGTCCACCTTCGACGCGTGGCGCACTGAGCCGGCGGACACGACGACGCCGTGCGTGTACAGCGCCCGTTTCCGCGTGGACTGCTACAACCACACGACGGAGGAGGCGGCCTACCAGCTCTACAACGACTGGACGTCGGCGGGCTTCCCCCGACACCTGGTGGTGGAGATCCAGCACCCGACGCAGTACTACGACGACTCGTACGCCGTGAACTCGGCGGCCCAGGGCCCGTGGGGGGACGCGATCATGCACGAGCTCATCCCCGAGATCGAGCGGCGCTACCGCGGGATCGGCGAGGGATGGGCGCGCTTCACCTACGGCGGATCGACCGGCGGGTGGGAGGCGATGGCCGTGCAGGTCTTCTACCCGGACGACTTCAACGGTGCGTGGATCGCCTGTCCGGACCCCATCGATTTCCGCGCATACGGCACCGTGAACGTCTACGACGACCACAACGCCTACCACCTCGACGAGCCGTTCAAGCGCACCCCGCGACCCGCCCAGCGCGACTGGCTGGGCCACATCAGCTCGACGATCGAGGAGGAGAACAGCTGGGAGCTCGTGCTGGGGACGCACACTCGCTCAGGGGGGCAGTGGGACATCTGGGAGGCGACGTTCTCGCCGACGGACTCTCTGGGCTATCCCGCGCGCATCTGGGACAAGGTCACCGGGGAGATCGATCCGGAGGTCGCCGCCTACTGGCGGGACCACTACGACCTGGTCCACATCCTCCAGCGCGACTGGGCGACGCTCGGTCCCAAGCTCCTCGGCAAGCTGCACATCTACGTCGGCGACATGGACAACTACTACCTGAACGATGCGGTCTACCTGGCCCAGGACTTCCTGGAGAGCACCACGGACCCCTACTACGCGGGCGAGGTCGACTACGGCGACCGGGCCGAGCACTGCTGGAACGGGGACCATACGCGTCCCAACGCCCTGTCCCGGCTCCGCTATGTCCAGATGTTCGCGCCGCGCATGGTGGAGCGGATGATGCGCAACCACCCGCCGGGCGCGGACCTGACGAGCTGGAGGTACTGAGCACCCCGAACGCCGGACCCACCCAGGAGCGTACGTGAGAGCATCCCAGCCCACCCCCGCCATGCCGGTCGCCGAGCTGACCGTCCGCGGGCTCGTTCTCGGCGTCGTCATCACCGTGATCTTCACGGCGGCCAACGTCTACTTCGGCCTGAAGGCCGGGATCACCTTCTCCACCTCGATCCCGGCGGCCGTCATCTCGATGGCCGTGCTGCGCGCCTTCCGCGACGCGACGATCCAGGAGAACAACATCGTCCAGACGGTGGCGTCGGCCGCGGGCACGCTGTCCGCCATCATCTTCGTGCTCCCCGGCTTGATCATCGTCGGGTGGTGGACGGGCTTTCCGTACTGGATGTCCTTCGCCATCTGCGCCGCGGGCGGCGTCCTGGGCGTGATGTACACGATTCCCCTGCGCCGCGCGCTCGTCACCGACTCCGACCTTCCCTATCCCGAGGGTGTGGCCTGCGCCGAGGTGCTCAAGGTCGGGTCGGGCCAGGAAGGGCGGGACGCCAGCGAAGCCGTGGAGACGAGCGGCGCGGGCCTGAAGGCGGTGGTCGTGGGCAGCGTCGTTTCGGCCGTCTTCTACGTGATCGTGCAGACGAGGGTCTTCGCCAGCGACGTAGCCCAGTACTTCCACGTGGGACGTGACAGGACCGCGGCCAGCGGGTTCGACTTCGCCCTCTCCTTCGCGCTCTTCGCCATCGGACACCTGGTGGGCTTCTGGGTCGGCATCGCCATGCTCGTGGGCGCGGTGATCGGGTGGGGTTGGGCCGTGCCCCATTTCACGCTGTTGCATCCCCTGGCGGGCACGGCGGCGGTCGTGGCGCAGGAGGGGTGGAGCCAGTACGTGCGCTTCGTGGGCGCGGGGGCCATCGGTGTCGCCGCCATCTGGACGCTGGGCACGCTGGTGAAGCCCGTGGTCGGAGGGCTCGCCGGCGCGAGGGCCGCCGCCCGGGTACGCAAGGCGGGGCAGGCGGACACCCTGCCCCGCACCGAGCAGGACATCCCCATCGGCCAGGTGGGCCTCGTCTCCCTGATCTGCCTGATCCCCGTCGCGTGGCTCTTCTGGCACTTCAGCGTGGCCAGCGGCCTCGGGTCGCACGCGCTGCTGCTGACGGTCGGCGGCGTGGTGTTCGTGGTCGTCATGGGTTTCCTGGTGTCCACGGTGTGCGGCTACATGGCCGGGCTCATCGGCTCGTCCAACAGCCCGCT
>CAZPZU010000099.1:0-17151 GCA_964591135.1 uncultured Gemmatimonadaceae bacterium
CCGTGGAGATGTGCTGCGCGAGCACGGTCTCGGCGTAGTGGTCCAGCTCCGAGATCGGCATGGACTCTGAGGTGAGGGCGTAGAAGAGGATCGGCGTGGCGGCCGGGTTCGACTTGCGGATGGAGGGTGCCCGGATGTCCTGGGGGAGCTGGCGCAGCGCACCGCTCACGGCGGACTGTACGTCCTGGGCCGCGGCGTCGATGTTGCGGCTCAGCGCGAACTGGAGCGTGATGCTCGTCGACCCCAGCGAGCTCCTGGACGTCATGTTGTCCAGCCCGGGAATCGTCGCAAACTGGCGCTCGAGCGGCGTGGCCACGGCGGCCGCCATCGTCTCGGGGTTCGCGCCCGGGAGGGACGCGGACACCGACAGCGTCGGGTAGTCGACGGTGGGGAGGTCGCTCACCGGGAGGAGCCGGTAGGAGACGACGCCGAACGTCAGGATGGCGATCATGACCAGCGTGGTCATGACCGGCCGGCGGATGAAGAGCCCGGAGATGTTCACGGCCGGTCCCCCTGCGCGGAGTCGGCTGGTGCGCCCGCCTCACCCGCGCCGCCTTCCCCCGAGGCCGCGCCCCCCGTGGCGGCGCCGTCGGCCGCCATGCCGCTCTTGATCTGCACGGTGGCCCCTTCGGTCAGCCGGGACTGCCCGTCGGTGACCACCCGCTCCCCTGCCTCGAGGCCCGAGTCCACGATAACCCGGTCCCCGACCGTACGGCCCAGCTCGATCTTGCGCCGGTGCGCCGTGCCGTCGTCGGCCACCACGAAGACGAAGCTCCCGTCCTGCTCGGTGACCGGCGCGCCCTGGGGAACGAGGAGGGCGTCCGGTTGCACGTACACCTGGACGTGCACGGTCACGTACTGGCCCGGCCACAGCGCCCGGTCCCGGTTGTCGAAGCGTGCCTTCAGGAGCACGGTACCGGTCTGCGGATCCACGGCGTTGTCCACGAAGGTCAGCGTCCCCTCCTCCGGGCCCACGCCCTCCGCCTCGCCTTCGGCCGGCGTCACCGAGACCCGAAGTGGCGCCTCGGCCCCGTACTTCTGGACCAGCGGCAGCACCCGCCCTGGGATCGAGAAGCGCACGAGGATGGGGTGGATCTGGTTGATCAACACGAGGGGGGAGGCATTCGACTTGACGAGGTTGCCCTGGCGCACGAGGAGTGCGCCCGTGCGTCCGGAGATCGGCGCCGGAATCACCGCGTAGGAGAGGTTCAGCCGAGCGGTCTCGACCGCGGCGCTGTCGGCCTTGACCAGCGCAGCCTGGGCACGGGCGGTGGCCTGGGCCTGGTCGGCCTGCGACTGTGTGACGTAGTCCTGTTCGGCGAGCTTCTGATAGCGCTCGGCGTCGCGGCCGCTGTTGATCGCCTGCGCCTCGTCCCGCGCGAGGTTCGCCTCGGCCTGGCGCAGCGCCGCCTGGAAGGGGCGCGGATCGATGTGGAAGAGCGGTTGGCCGCGGGTCACCTCCTGCCCCTCGGTGAAGTCCACCGAGAGGAGAACGCCCCCCACCTGCGACTCGACCTGGACGCTCTGCAGGGGCTCGACCGCACCGTCCGCGACCACGACGTAGGGTGCGGGTGTGGCCTCGACGCTCGCCACCGCCACGGGCACGGACGGTTGCGGAGGCCGGCCCCCCGCGGACGTTCCGCACGCGGCCAGGACCGGGAGGAGGAGGAGGGAGGTGCGCGTGACGGGGAGGGGTCGGGAACGCATGGGTCGGCTTCTCAGCGAAGCGGGTTGGAATCCGGAACGACGGGGATGGCCGCCGATCCGTCGACGCCCAGCACGCCGCTGTCGTGGGCGAGCTGCGCCAGCGCCAGGAGCCAGGCCCAGCGCGCCTGGCTCTGCTGGGCCCGGGCATCGGCCAGGGCGTTCTGGGCGGTGAGGAGGTCGAGGATCGTGCCGACCCCTTCCTGGTAGCGCCCGAGCGCTACCTCCTCCGACTGCTGGGCGCTCGCCAGGAGGTCGTCGGTGGTGTGCACGCGCTGGGTGGCGGTCTGGAGCGCGTAGTAGGACGTGAAGACCTGCTGGATCACCTGTTGGCGGACGCCCGCCGCCTGCGCCTCGGCCAGGTCGGCACGATCCCGGGCCCCCTGGTTGGCATAGCTCTGCGAAAAGCCGGTGAAGAGGGGGATGGAGAGGCCGAGCGAGAATGTGTAGCTCCCCCCGCTGAACTGGGACACGTCGGAGTACACACGGCCCCCGTTGCCCGTCAGGGACAAGGTGGGAAGCCCCTGCGCGCGGGTCGCGCGCGCGGATGCGAACGCCTGACGCGCGCGAGCCTCGGCCGCACCGAGATCCGGGCGGTTGCGCACCGCTTCAGCGATGAGCGAATCGACGCTCTCGGAGACCTCCCCCACCGGTGTCGTCTCCGGAGGCGGGGCGACGTCGAAAGGCGTGTTCGCCGGTACGCCCATCGCCACCGCCATGGCGGCTCGGGCGGCCTGCAGCGTCCCCTCCGTGGACTCGGCGGCGAGGCGGGCCTGCGAGGCGGCCGTGCGCGCCTGGAGCACGTCCGCGATGGTGGCGAGGCCCACGTCGTGGCGGTGCTCGGCGGCCGCGAGGTTCGCTTCGGCCTCCTGTACCGAGGCACGCTGCACCTCGAGAAGGGCCCGCGTGGCCATGTACCCGAAGTACGCGCCCTCCGCCTGGAGGACCGCTCCCTGGAGCACGGCGTCGTGCGTGAACCCGGCCGCATAGGTCGCCTCGCGGCTGGCCTCGCGGGCGCCCGCGCGCCCACCCATGTCCAGCACCAGCCAGGATAGGTTCACCGTGGGGGAGACCTGGTTGCGTCGGCCGCCGAAGCGCACCGACGTCGCCACCTGCTTCGAGGAGAGCGCGTTGACGCCCGCGCTCACCGTGGGGAAGAGACGGCCGCGCTCCTGCCCGTACGCGTCCGCCGCCGCCCGGAGCTGGAGCCAGGACGCCCGGGTCGTCGGGTTGTTCTGAAGCGCCAGGTCCACGACCTGGGAGAGCGTCAGGCCCCCCGCCGCGGCCTCCGCCACCGCCTGCGGCAGGACCCGTTCGACGTCGGGCGCTGCCATGGGGATCGGGGGCTCGGCACGAGGCCGCGCCTCGGCGGGCGGCACCCAGACGTTGTGCGGTGTGGGCGGTGCACCGGCGGCCCCGCCGACACCCGGCGGGCCCTGGACGCAGGCGCTGGCCGATAACACGGCCGCAATCGTCACGATGAGCGCCCCACCACGCACAACGCGGGCACGGCGCCTGTCCCCCTCCATCCCTCGCATCGGTCTCCTCTGCCGGGAACCAGCCCTCGATCGGGGCCGATCCGCTCCGTCCAAGATCTCGATGGACCGGCCCTTACACACCCGAGGCGTGCGGAATGTTGCCGGGTGCCGCTGGCTGAAACCGGCCTTCGGGCGGTCGCGTAGGGCTTTTTGACATTGTCAAAATGATCTCGACGACGGAGCGGCTCGCATGGGCGAACGGTCACAGCTCGGGGACCTGGAGGAGATCGTCCTCCTGGCGGTCTTACGCCTTGGGGAGGGCGCCTACGGAGCGCGCATCCGCGAGGAGCTGCGCGAGCAGGCGGGCCGCTCGGTGTCGATCAGTACGGTCTACGTGACGCTCATGCGCCTCGAGGAGAAGGGCCTCGCGCGCTCGTGGATGGGAGAGCCCAGCGGCGAGCGCGGCGGCAAGGCCAAGCGGTACTTCGCCGTACGGCCGGAGGGGATGGAAGCGCTCCAGGCGACGCGGGAAGTGCGGGATCGCCTGTGGGAGGGCGTGCCCTCGACGCTGCGTGGTGTGCCCGGAGAGGGGGATGCGCATGCGCGCTGAGGCCCCGGGCTCACCCCCCAGGCTCGCCTGCGCGCTCGCCCGCGGCCGGCTCCCGGAGGAGCTCGGAGATGCGGTCGTGGGCGACCTCGAAGAGGAGTATAGAGTTCGCGTGCGTCCCCGTCGGGGGCGGGTGCGGGCGGACCTGTGGTTCTGGGGGCAGGTGGTGGGGCTGCGCGCCGGAGTGATGCGCCGGATCTCCCGGCGCCTCCGCGCGATGCGGCCGACGTGGGAGCGGAACCGCCCACGACGGGTGGGGAGCGAAGAACCCGATTTCTGGAGTCGGATGCCCATGCGTCCCGAAGACGTCAAGTACGCAGTGCGCCGGCTGGTGAAGAGCCCCGGCTTCACGATCGTCGCGGTACTCTCCCTCGCGCTGGGGATCGGCGCCAACACGGCCATGTTCAGCCTGGTCAACGCGGTCCTCCTCCGGGCCCTGCCCGTGTCGGACCCCGATCGGCTCGTCGAGGTCTACACGTCGGAGCCGAACGGCTACGCGGCCTCCACATCGTCGTACCCGGACTTCGTCGATCTGAGGGAGGGGAACGACGTCTTCGAGGACGTCATCGGGGAGCGGACGGTCATCGCCCGGGTGGACCGCGACGGCGAGCCCGGCGTGGCGTTCGGGGAGGTCGTGTCCTGGGACTTCTTCGACGTCTTGGGTGTGCGCATGGCGCTGGGCCGCTCCTTCCTCCCCGAGGAGGACGTCACGCCCATGACCGACGCCGTGGTCATCCTCGGCTACCGGATGTGGCGGAACGAGTACGGCGGCGACCCGGGGATCGTGGGGCGCACCGTTCGGCTGAGCGGGCGACCGTTCACGGTGGTCGGGGTGGCGCCCGAGAAGTTCAACGGCACGTTTCCGGTGCTCGTGACCGGCTTCTACGCGCCGATGATGATGAGCGGCGTGTTCCTGGGCGGGGGCGACGAGCAGCGTACGCACCGCAACAGCCGGAGCATGTTCCTCAAGGCGCGACTGAAGCCGGGCGTCACCGTAGCGCAGGCCAATGCGGCGCTGAAGGCGTTCAGCGCGGGGCTGGCCGAGAATCACCCGGACTCCAACGAGAACCGGGTGATGTCCGCGATCGCGAGCCGTGACGTCTCCATCCATCCGCTCGTCGACAAGGCGATGGTGCCGGTGGCGGGCCTCCTGCTCACGGTCGTCGGGCTGGTGCTCCTGATCGCGTGCGTGAACCTGGCGAGCTTCCTCCTGGCCCGCGCGGAGGAGCGGCGCAAGGAGATCGCGGTGCGGCTCGCGCTCGGGGCCGGGCGGGGGGCGCTCATCCGCCAGCTCCTGGTCGAGACGACGCTGCTCTCGCTTCTGGGCGGCGCCGCGGGGATCGGGCTGGCACGGTGGACGCTCGACCTCCTCATGGGGTTCAAGCCGCCCATCCCCGTGCCCATCGATCTCGACGTGTCCCTGGACCGCACCGTGCTTCTCTTCACGCTCGGCGTGTCGCTGGTGGCGGGGCTCCTCTTCGGCCTCGTGCCGGCGCTCCAGGCCACGAATCCGGACATCGCGCCGACGCTCAAGGACGAGGGGGGACGGACAGGCAAGCCGGGCCGTTTCAACTTGCGCAGCATCCTCGTGGTGACGCAGGTGGCGTTCTCGTTCGTGCTGCTGATCGGCGCGGGCCTGTTCGTGCGCAGCCTGCAGAAGGCCCAGACGATGGATCCCGGCTTCTATACCGGACCGGCCGCGATGATCATGCCCATGCTCGAGCTGTCGGACTACCAGACGGACGAGCAGAGGACGGAGTACTACCGCACGTTGAAGGAGCGGCTGTTGGCCGAGCCCGACATCGACCAGGTGGCCATGGCGGACCGGCTCCCCCTCGGCTTCAGCGTCCAGCTGTCGAGCTTCGTCCTGCCCGACGTCCCCTCGGACCGCCCCGACGGCGCCTGGGACATCGACAACACGCACGTCGCCCCGGGCTATTTCGAGGTGATGGAGGTCCCCCTCGTCACGGGCCGGGCCTTTGCGGAGGACGACGTCCGTGGCGAGCCCGAGGTCGTCGTCAGCCAGGCGTTCGTGGACCGTTTCTATCCGGGTCGCGAGGTGGTCGGGACGACGATCGAGAGCCCCCGGGGCACCGCCTGGCGCATCATCGGCATCGCCCGGGACACGAAGGTGCGGACGCTGGGAGAGGCCCCGCGGCCCTTCGTGTACCAGCTCCAGGGGCAGGACGCCGTGACGGGCCTGGAGATCGTCGTCCGCGGAAGGGCGTCGGGGCCCAGGCTGCTGGCTGCAGCCCGGCGCATCGTGCAGGAGGTCGATCCGGACGTGCCGCTCTTCGAGGCCAAGACCATGAACGAGCACCTGTCGCTCATGCTCTTCGCGCCGCGCATGGCTGCGCTGCTCCTATCGGTGTTCGGGGCTCTGGCGCTCGCTCTGGCGGGGGTCGGGATCTACGGGGTGGTGAGCTACTCGGTGTCGCGGCGGACGCGGGAGCTGGGTATCCGCATGTCGCTGGGCGCGTCGGCGCGCGACGTGGTCGCCATGGCTGTGGGCGGCGGGATGCGTCTCGTTTTGGTCGGCGGCGTGCTGGGCGTGACCCTCGCGGCCGGCGTGACGTGGGCGCTCAAGGGCTTCCTCTACGGAGTCGGTTCGACGGACCTGGTCACTTTCGCCGCGATCCCGCTGATCCTGTCGGGGGTGGCGCTCCTGGCTGCGCTGGTGCCCGCGCGGCGCGCTTCCGCCGTGGATCCGGTGCGCGCCCTCAGGAGCGAGTGACGGCAGGGGGCGGCCGGTCGTCCACGCACGGGTGGGACCGGCCGGGCGCCCTCATCCCGGGATCGCCATGCAGTTGCGCAGGATGCGCTCACGACGGCCGGCGTCGGAGATCCTCTCGAAGAAGTCGTCGAGGAACTCCACCGCCTTCTTCCTCCGGTCGGGCTCCACGAGATCGAAGCCGTTCCACAGCGCGAGGATCTGGTCGCGGTGGTCCAGGAACCGCTGGAAGAGCGCGTCGTTGTCGACGCCCTCCCGGCAGAAGCCCTGGTAGATGCGCTCGCGCACGCTGCGGATGTTCAGCTTCGGGTCGGGTCGGGCGTAGCTCGTGTTGACAATGCCCGACCAGTCGAAGTCGTACGACACCGGCACGACCTGGCCGTCCATGCGCCGGATCACTTCGACGTTGTGCCGGAAGACCGCCGACCAGTCCGTCATCCCGATCATGTAGTTGAACAGGGCGCCGAGCGTGGCCTTCTCCGGCTGCATCAGGGCCGGGTGTACCTGCTCGGCCTCGAGGGGCACGGCCTCGTTGCGCGCCGCCATCTGGTCCTTGTGCTCCAGCAGGAAGGCCCAGCTCGTGAACGACTTCTCCGGGTCGTCGGTGTCCTCGTAGCGGACGTGGACCAGGCGGGCGCGGAAGCTCTCGTCGGTCAGGAGGTTGTACGTCGGGTAGACAAGATACTCCTGCAGGATGTACTGCTCGTAGTCGCCCTTCCCCGGCTTGCAGGTGACGTACAGCTTCAACCTGTTCTGTCCCTCGAACACCGTGCCCTCCAGCTCCGGCTGGTCCTTGTCGAGGTCGAGCCAGAGGGGAGGGAAGTCGCAGTTGCGCCGGTCGCGCCGCCAGTTGCCGCGCGTCTGGAGCTTCAGCTCCAGCCTGACGTCTCGGCCGTCGTCCGTGCGCAGGCTCAGGGTGGCCGGTCGCGCCTCCGCGTCGTCGCCCCGATCCTTCTTCTTGATCGTCTCGAAGGGCCCGGTGAGGGTGAGCTCGAGGGGCTCGGTGGAGCGGAAGAGGGGCGCATTGCGCGCGAACTCGATCGCTTCGGGGGCGACCTTCCAGGGGTCTTCCTGGGGGGCCGGATCCTGCGCGCGGCCCTGGGCGGGCGCCCACGCGAGGGCGAGGAAGGCCGCCGTCCACGGGAAGGGACGGGGACCGCGTGGGGTACGGACGGCATCGGGCGGGAGCATGGCGCCTCCTTGCGGGCGGGATTGCACCATGCCTCCGCGGGAAGCGGACCGCAAGGATGCCGCGGGCGCCCAGCGACCCGCGGAAATCCCGAGCCGGAGGGACAGGTGGCAGGTGTCGTCACGATCGACTTCCACGTCACGTCGGAGTGCAGCCAGGAGTGCCCCTACTGCTGGGGCCCACAGGGGCTCGAGGCCGTGGATGCGGAAACGGCGCGCGCCATCGTCCGGAGGATCGCCTCGGTGGCCCGGCGCCTCGTGTTCACGGGTGGCGACCCGCTGCGGCGTGCCGACATCGGCGACCTGATCGTCGAGGCGAAGCGGGCCGGCCTCGAGGTCGCGGTCTCCACGACCGGAGACGAGCTCACGGCGGACTTCCTGGACGGATTCGGCCCCTCGATCGACCTGGTGTCGCTTCCCTTCGACGGCGCGTCCGAGGCCGTGTCGTCGAGGACGAAGAAGGAGGGTCACTTCACCTCGGTCATGCGGGCCCTCGATCTCCTGGCACGGCATCCGGCCATCGACGTGAAGGTCGCGACGCCCGTGACGCGCCTGAACCTCGAGGACGTTCCGTCCATCGTGGCGCTCCTGGACGATCGCGCCGCGCGTATGCCCAACCGGATCTTCTACAACGTCTTCCAGGCGTATCCGAGGGCCATGGCCGAGGTAGACTGGGGTGCTCTGGTGATCTCCGACGCGAAGTTCGATCGACTGCGGGCCGCGGTCTCGGCGTCCGAGCACGCCGTCCGCATCAACTGGCTGCCGCACGAGACGCTGGACCGCCTCTACGTCATGGTCTTCCCGGACGGTACGCTCACCGTGCCCGCGGGCGCGGACTACCTGAGCTACGGACCGTTCCTCGAGATCGAGGACCTGGACGGGCTGTTGGCGAGCACGGACTTCGACGCGCCGAAGCACCGGCGGCATGCGCGGGGGTGGGGGCGCGCGGGATAGGGATCGTCCGCCTTCGACGTCCTGCTGCCGGAGCGGGCAGGTGGACGCCCGGGGGCGTCCGCGAGCCTCAGCCCGGGGATTCCTCCAGCTCCCGTCCCGGCAGCCACTGGCCGAAGGCCTCGCCGTAGAGGTGCCAGACGGTGACGAAGAGGGCGGCCACGATGGGCCCGACGATGAAGCCGACCGGCCCGAAGAGGACGATCCCCCCGAGCGTGCTGAGCAGGATCAGGAGGTCGGACATGCGCGTGTCCCGACCCACCAGGCGCGGGCGCAGGAAGTTGTCGATCGTGCTCACCACGAGGGCGCTCCACGCCAGGAGTCCGATTCCCGCGCCCGTGTGGCCGGTGACGAAAAGGTAGACGACGATGGGGCCCCACACGATGGCCCCGCCGATGGCGGGGATGATCGAGACCACGACGGTCACGGTGCCCCAGACCGCCCACCCCGGCACGCCCGCGACCCAGAACGCGACCCCGGCCAGGACGCCCTGGATGATGGCGATGAACAGCGAGCCCTTCAGGGTGGCGCGGGCCACCGAGACGAACTTCTCCAGAAGGCGCTCCTCGTCCTCGGGGTCCAGCGGGATGTAGAAGAGGATCCGATGCAGGATCACCTTGCCCTGCGTCAGGAAGAAGAACATCGCGTACAGCATGATGAAGAGCTGGAGGAAGAAGCCCAGCGTCCCCCGCGTCGCCTGCGCGAGGCTGCGTACCAGGAAGCTGCCGACGCCCGACGCCGCCTCTCCCACCTTGGCCACCACCACCTGGCTACTGGGCAGCACGCGCTGCACGGTCGGGAAGCGATCGAGCACCGGGAGGTTGCGCAGGCGCTGGTCGAGCTCGCCGACCTGGCCGATCTGCTCCTCGATCCAGGGACCTGCCGCCTGGCTCACCTGCACGGCCTGGGTGGCTACGAAGCCGAAGAACGCGAGGAGCGGGATGCCCACCACGAACACGACGACGAGGAGCGTGCCCAGGGAGGCGAGCGTCGTGCGTCCCCGCACGAAGCGCAGCAGGGTGGCGTAGACGGGGTACACCAAGCCGGAGAGGATCGCGGCGAGGAGCACCGCCATCAGGAACGGCCGGATCATCACGAGGAACAGGATCGTGATGCCGACGGTGAGGATCAGGAGGAACGACTTGCGCAGCCGGTCCTCGGATCGGGGATCGGGCTCGGGTGTCATGCGGGGCAACTTCGGGGCTCGAGGCCCGATCCGCCACATCCACGTCCGACGCCCCGTCCGTGGTGTGTCACGGACGGGGCGTCGCGAACGGGTGCTGCCGGCTTCAGGAGGCTAACGCCTCCTTCGGGTCACGAGATCGTGAAGGGCGACACCATGCCCTCCGCCAGATGCGGCATGTGGGACGTGGGGTCGAGCACGAAGCAGAGCGCGACGTAGTTGCCCGGCGTCAGGTCCACCGGGATGTACTCGACGATCCCCGGCACCATGGGGGCCGCTCCGCCCAGGGAGGAGCCCGGCAGGCCGCCCTCGAACGTCTGGCCCCACTTGGCGAGGTCGTCCAGCGTCTTGCCTGGCGCGAGACGGACGATCTCCAACTCGTGGGGCTGCTTCCCGTCGTTCACGAACTTGATGATATGATGGCCCGCCGTAGGCGGCGCGGAGAACGCGAAGGAGAAGTCCACCGCCGTCACCGTCAGGTCGCTGGCCGGTGCCGGTGCGGACGGCCCCGTCGCCGGGACGACCGTGAGACCCTTGATCATCCCCTTCATGATGTGGGGCACGTGGTCGGGGACGTCCACGACGCACGTGACGGCGTAGTTGCCGGGCCGGATCTCGAGGGTCGCCCGGGTGTCCGCGCCGGGGTCGGGGGGGTTCACACCGCCCACCGGGACGGCCCATGAGGGGGGCATGTCGGTCGGCTGCATGGTCGACACGGCGGTTTCGAGATCCTGCAGGGTCTTTCCGTCCTCGAGCCGCAGCAGGAGGAGGTGGTGCAGGGTGGGACCGTCGTTGTGGAGCACCAGGGTCGTCATTCCGGCGGATATCGTGTCCGGACCTTCGAACGCGAAATCCTTCGCCGTGAAGTGGACGTCGGGAGGGGTCGCGACTGCCGTCGCGGTGGCACCCTGCGTGCCCGAGCCGGAATCGGGTCGGGCGCACGCAGCGCAGCATACAAGCATAACCCCCGCCATGGCCATCAAACGCATTCTCTTCTTGCTCCGTCGCTTCGAGGAAACCATCCGCCTCCCACCAGCGCGGGACGCGGCGCAGTCACCGAACCACGGCTCCACACCGTCGCCGTGGCCCCGGGTAGACCCGGCATGGGGAGGCGTGTTCCCGGGCAATTCATCACGAATCCCGACGCCGTCGCGGCGCCCTGGCCTCGTTGAACGAGGCCCGCGGCGCGTGTGACGGTCGACCAACGGCGCGGACCGGGTCAATCTGTACGGACTCCGGCAGACTCCCATCGCACCTCCGGGCCAGCTGGCGTTCGATTCAGAACCCGCCGTCCCGCTTCTTCGACGCGTAGGGCCCCTTCCCACGCGTGAACACCACCACGATTCCGTTGGCCGTGTCGCCCCCGATGCCGTAGAGGATCTGCGCGTGCATCGGGCTCACGTACTCGATACTCTCGATCTCGGAGGCGGGCGTGCGCCACAGGAACTCGGTGCCATCGGGGATGCGGACGCCGTCCACCACCACCTGCACCGAATGACACGCGCTCCTCGCCTCTCCCAGCAGCCCCGGGGTCCTGCGCTGGAAGGTCTGCGTCCCACGGATGGACTCGACGCAGAGGATGGGGGGGCCGCCGTCTCGCCACGTCTCGGTCACCCGGATGCCGGGCGCGGACCGGCGCAGGGTCTCGAAGGCCAGGGCCCCCTGCTTCTCTTCCAGCGCCATCGACGCACCGGAGACCACGTTCCGCCGAAACGGCGTCACACGCACCGCTCGCTCGGCCGCCGGGCGGGCCGTGACCACCAGTCCTTCGAGCTCGACGGCCTGGGGGGCCACGCGGAGCTCGACGAACACGTTCTTTCCCGGCGGAACCTCCACCGGCTGGGACGTGACGGCGTAGCCGAGACTGCGGATCTCGAGGGTGTAGCTTCCCGGGAGCAGGCCGACGAACGCGAACCCTCCCGCTTCGTCCGCGATGGCCTGGTGCGCGGTGGACCGTAGTCGGACCACGGCGTAGGGGAGTGGAGCGCCCGAGCCACGGTCGACGAGCTCTCCGCGAAGATCCGAGATGCCCTCCGTCGACGCGTCCGTGAGCGTGGCGTCCCACAGCGCGCCGAACGGTGCCTCCGGTCGGAACGCGACAGGCACGTCCAGATCGGCGATCATGACCGCCGGGCCACGTACGTCCACCGCGTCGTGTCGTAGCCACTGTCCCAGAACGAGGCTCTGGAGCTCCACCTCACCCACCTCCGCGGGGAGGCATATCCGGTATCGCCCGGAGCCGTCCGCCTCAGCCTCCATTCGACGTACCAGCCTGCCCTCCCGCCACGTCGCTGCGACGGTCGTGCCCGGCAGGGCCACACCCGATCCGGAGTCCCGCACCACACCCACCACGGCGGCCCTCTTCTCCGCGGCCCCCTCTTGGCAGGCCAGCGCCAACCGCAGGAGGGCCGACGGCAGCAGGAGCGCGACGTCCGTCCGCGCGTCCGACTCCAGCAGCTCGACCGGCATGGACAGAGGGGTCGAAAGCCCATTCAAGTCCGCCTGGACTCGATATACACCGGGACCTGGCGTCTCGAGCGAGAATGCACCGTCGACATCCGTGGTGGTGAGACCCACGGATTCGAGCTCATCCTCTCCGACGACCCTGAACAGCGTGACCACAGCGCCCCGAACGGGCGCCAGGGAGAGCTGTTCGGCCACCATCCCACTCAGCGACTGGCCCTGGGCCCGTGCCGGGCTGCAGCAAGCGAGGAGCGCCGGAGTCAGCGCTGCCGCGGCAACCCTGCGGTAGACCCGAAGACCGGGCATGGTGACCTCCACGACAGCGTGCGCGAAGAAGTCCGCGGGGCTTCCTCGACCGCATCGCGGCTCGGTACGTCTGGATGCCCGCGGCCGAACAGTCTGTCGCTACGTCGGAAACCCCGCAATATGTCAGCAGGCCAGCCGCGCGGCACGATGCCGGAATGAAAGCCCGGAGCCGGGAAGGTCCGCTACCGCTCCTCGCCGTACCCCAGCAGCACCTTCGTGACGCCCTCCACCCGGCGCGCCGCGACGAACACCACGCGCCCGCTGGGCTCGTCGTGGGCCCAAAGGGAGCCCTGGTCGTGGTCGGTGTCACGTAGCCGGTGCTCGGCTTCGAGGTCGTACCCCTCGCCCTCCAGGCGGTCCTTGTAGAAGGAGAGGATCTCCTCGATGGAGAGGTCTGCCTGCCACGACACCGCGCCGAGCTCTCCGTCGGGCGAGTCCAGCGAGTATACGGGGCGCGGCGGCTCGGGGATCCCGTCCACCATCGGCACCCACGCCGGCATGTGCTCGGAGCTCTCCCCGAAGCCGAGGCGGAGGGTTTCGCCGTCGTCCGTGCGGACCGTGAGCAGCCCGCCGTTCTCGGCGCGCGTCAGATCGAAGCGCACGTTGCCGTCGTCGGAGTCGATGGTCAGGTAGCCACCGTCGTCCGTGCGCACGAGGTCGATGCGCGCGTTTCCGTCGGGCGACTCGATGGCCAGAAAGCCGCCCGAGTCCGTCCGCTTCAGGCTGAGGCGCACCTGACCGTCGTCCGAGCCGAACACCAGCGACGCGCCGTCCTGCCCGGCTTCGGCGGCCGGCTCCTGCGGCGCATGGCCGCGGGGGTCGACCAGCGTCTTCACGAAGTCGTCGGAAGGATCGGCGGACGTGAGGGTCCGCAGGAAGCGCATTCCCTCGGCGGGACGCGCCGACAGCAGCGCCTCGTGCGCCTCCAACCGCTCGACGAACCGGGCTGCCGCCGCCTGTGGGGCGGGTGTCCGCACCCTGTGCGTGATGCGCTCCACGGCGCGCCGGGCCTGACCGGTCGCGACATAGGCACCGCCGATGCCGAGGACGACGAAGAGGCCGATGGCAGCGAGGAGCCACGCGAGGGGCGACCGACGCCCGGACTCCGTGCTTCGGTGGATGGCTCGCTCGTATTCGCGCTGCATCGTCGTCTCCGGGGATCGATGGTCCACGTGGGCGGGTTCCCGCCCGCGCCGGACCTCCCTACGTGCGACCGGAGGTCGAAGATTCGCCTCGTTTGCGGAGCCGTCCATGAGCCGTCGAAACCCGCCTTCCGGTTCTTCCGTACGGGGGGCTATGTAGAAAACTCCACACCGGTGCGTGGCGCGCGGGGCGGGGCTGCCGGGACGGTCGACGAGGACGGAGGGAGACGGGATGGGCTCGGTTCGGATGACGCAGGTGACGGCGCTGGTGCTGCGGGCGGTGGCGGCCGGTCATCGCTACGGCTTCGACGTGATGGAGGCCTGCGCGCTCCCCAGCGGCACGGTCTATCCGGCCCTGCGTCGCCTGGAACGGGCGGGACTGCTCCGCTCCGGGTGGGAGCGTGCCGCCGAAGCGCACGCCGAGGGCCGCCCGCGCAGGCGCACCTACGCGCTGACGACGCCTGGGCGGCAGGCCCTCCCGGAAGCGGAGACCAAGCTGGCCGAGGTCCGCCGACTCCTGGCCGACCTTCCTTCGACGTCGGCGCGGGAGGCGTGAGCGTGCTTGCGCGCCTCTGGGTGTGGCTGGTCTCGGCGCTGGTGCCGCGGCGCGACCGTGAGGAGTGGGTCGAGGAATGGCTCGCCGAGCTGTCCGCGACCGGGGCAGGGATGAAGCACGCGTGGGGGGCCGTCCCCGACGCCTGGACACTGAGAACGGATGGGTGGACGATGGACGGGATGCTGCGGGACGTGCGGGCGGCGCTCCGGGGTCTTGCGCGCAGGCCCTTCTTCACGGCGTTGGCGGGGATCACCCTGGCGATCGGCATTGGTGCGAACACGGCGATCTACAGCGTGGTCGACGCCGTGCTCCTCAACCCGCTCCCCTATCCGGAGAGCGACAGGATCGTCTCGGCGAACCACACGGCGCCCGGGCTCAACCTCCCGATCGTGCCGCACTCCGAGGCGATGTACATGAGCTACCTGGACGGCTTCCACACGCTGGAGTCGTTCGCGGTGTTCGACGAGGACAACATCAACCTGGTCACGGACGGCGATCCGCAACGCATCGACGCGGCACGCGTTACGCAGGAGTTCTTCGACGTCATGGACGTGCATCCCATGCTGGGGCGCGCCTTCACGGAGGGCGAAGACCGGCCTGGGTCCGAGCCGGTGGCGATCCTCGGCTACGGACTCTGGCAGCAGAGCTTCGGGAGCGACCCGGGCGTGGTGGGTCGGGTGGTGGAGATGGATGGCGTGCAGCGCCGCGTCGTGGGCGTGATGCCGAAGGGCTTCGCCTTTCCCGGCGACGAAGTCGAGCTGTGGACGCCCATGGTGATCGACGCGAGCAATCCGGACCTCGGCTCGCTGAGCTATCTGGGTGTCGGGCGGCTCGCGCCGGGCCAGACGATCGCCGCCGCGCAGGCGGAGATGCAGCAGCTCCTGTACCGCTTCGCCGACGCGAACCCCGACGAGCTTCCTCGCAGCGTGCTGGAGCAGGCGGGGCTGGCGCCGGACGTGAAGCCGCTGAAGGAGCTGTACGTGTCCGACCTGAAGCAGGCGCTCTGGGTGCTGCTCGGCACGGTCGGGTTCGTGTTGTTGATCGCGTGCGCCAACGTGGCGAACCTCTTCCTGGTGCGCGCGGAGGCCCGGCAGCGCGAGCAGGCGCTCCGCTCGGCGCTGGGGGCGAGCCGGGCCGACCTGGTCCGTCAGTACCTGGCCGAGAGCGTAACGCTGTCCCTCGGCGGAGGTCTGCTCGGTCTCGGCTTGGCGGCGCTCGGCGTTCGAGGGCTGGTGGCGATGGCGCCGGTGGCGGTGCCGCGCCTCTCCGAGATTGGCATCGACGGGAGCGTGCTGGCCTTCACGGCGGTGATCTCGGTGGCCGCCGGCCTCCTCTTCGGGCTGTTCCCGGTGTTCGGCTACGCCCGAAAGGACCTGTCGGGCGCGCTCAAGGAGGGAGGGCGGGCCACGACCTCCGGGCGGGAGCGACACCGCGCCCGCAGCGCGCTCGTGGTCGCGCAGGTGGCGCTCGCGCTCGTGCTGCTCGTCGGCTCGGGGCTGATGGCCCGCAGTTTCGCCGCGCTCCGTCACGTAGATCCCGGCTTCGCGGCGGACGACCGTCTGACGTTTCGCCTGACCCTCCCCGAGGCGGAGTATCCCGACGCCGCCGGCCCGCGCGTGTTCTACCGCCAGCTCGCGGACCGCATGGGCGCGATCCCCGGCGTCCGGGAGGTGGCGCTCACGACGGCCGTGCCGCTGGAGAAGGACTACAAGAACGCGAGCCCCATGGAGGCCGAGGACAAGCCGACGCCCGAGGGTGACCTGGCGCAGCTGGTCAACGTGCGCAACGTGAGCCCGGGGTATTTCGACGCCATGGGGATCCAGCTCGAGGAGGGTCGGGACCTCACGTGGGACGACGCGGGCGACGGCGTTCGCTCGGTGGTCGTGAACGAGACGCTCGCCCGTACGTTCTGGCCGGGGGAAAGCGCCCTTGGGCGGCGCGTGAGGGGACAGGGGAGCGAGCGGCCGTCGTGGGAGATCGTGGGCGTCGCGCGCGACGTGCACTTCGAGCGTCTGGACCGAGACCCCGAGCCGCTCATCTACATGCCGCTGGTCACGGGTGGAGCGGACGGCCCGAGGGGGGTACGGGCCTTCGCCGTGGTGCTGCACGTGGGCGCGGAGCCCCTCGACTTCGTCCCGGCGGCGCGCGAGGCACTGCGCGAGGTGGGCCCGCGGCTGCCGATGGTCGACCCGCGCACGGTGGTGAAGGTCCAACACGACGCGATGGCCTCGACCTCGTTCACCGTGCTGCTCCTGGGGATCGCGGCGGTGATCGCGCTGGTGCTGGGTACCGTCGGCATCTACGGCGTCATCTCCTACGTGGTGAGCCGGCGCACGCAGGAGATCGGCGTGCGCATGGCCCTCGGCGCACCGGCGGGTCTGGTGCTGCGCGAGGTGGTGGGGCAGGGGATGGTGCTCGCGGGCATCGGCGTGGCCATCGGCCTCGTGGGGGCGTGGGGGGTGAGCCGCGTGCTCGCCTCGCTGCTCTACGGCGTCAGCACGACCGACCCGCTGACGTACGCCGGGATGGCGCTGGCGCTCACGCTGGTGGCGATGCTGGCGTCGTGGATCCCGGCTCGCCGCGCGGCGAGCGTGGATCCGACCGAGGCCCTGCGCGCGGAATGAGGGAGGCCGGGCGGCTTCCCCACCGCCCCCTCTCGTCCTATCGTATGGGACACGGGCGCCTCCCGGAGCAGCTCCGGGGGGCGCTCGATTCGTCCCGAGTCCCACGACGCCATGCTCGACGAGATCAAGCAGAAGATCGAAGAGGAGATCGTGCACCTCACCTACGAGCTCAACAAGGAGCTCCCCGAGCGCATCAAGATCGCACTCGAGCACGGTGA
>CAZPZU010000100.1:0-17020 GCA_964591135.1 uncultured Gemmatimonadaceae bacterium
GGGCGGGTGGCCCTGCGCCGGGGTCTGCGCCCCGGCCGCGCGCCGCGGGCCGGCCGGCGCCGGCGGCGGCGCCGCGCCCGCGCCCCGGCCGGGCCTGTACACGGCCTACTGGGTGCTCGCGCTCGCGGCGGCCATGATGACCGCATTCTACATGACGCGGCTGATGATCATGACCTTCCACGGAACGAACCGCACCGGCGCGGAGGAGGAGCGACACCTCCACGAGGCTCCCGCGGTCATGTGGGTGCCCCTGGCGGTCCTGGCGGCCCTCTCCGTGTTCGGTGGGTGGGTCAACGTGCCGCAGGCGATCCACGAATCGTTCATGGGCGGTATGGGTGCCCTGCCGATGACCGAGTGGCTCCACGAGTTCCTCCACCCGGTGACGGCGGCGGCGATCCAGGTCCAGGAGACGAACCTCGGCGAGCTGTCGCACGTGGCTCCGTTCGGAGGTGGCGAGGTGACCTGGGCGGTCATCTCGACGCTCCTGGCGCTGGCCATCGTGGTCGGGGCGGCCCGGGTCGTGGGCGGCTGGCGGGTGCAGCCGGCGGACGAGTCGCCGGAGCCGACCGGCTTCGGGAGGATCCTCTACCACAAGTGGTACGTGGACGAGCTGTACGACACGCTGATCGTCCAGCCGATCCTGCGGGCGTCCCGGTTCTGCTGGAGGGTGATCGACGCCGGCGTCATCGACGGGACCGTCAACGGCGTCGGCTACGCGGCGCGCGGGTTCGGGTGGTTCGGGTCGCTCTTCCAGACCGGCTCGGTGAACACCTACGCCTTCATCCTCTCTCTCGGCGTCCTGGTCATCCTGGGCGTCGTGATCTTCTAGGAGGCGGCGCGACATGACTGCGATGCTCGATTCGATCGGCTACGCGGGATGGGCGCTGCACGCGCTGATCTGGCTCCCCATCCTCGGGATGGGCCTGGTGCTGTGGGCCGACGAGGCACGCGCGAAGCACGTGGCGCTGTGGTCCTCGCTCGCGGTCTTCGTGCTCAGCCTGGGGCTGTGGTGGGCGTTCGAGCCCGGCACGGGCTCCATGCAGCTCCAGAGCAGCACGCCGTGGATCCGCGCGTGGGGCGTGAGCTACTCCCTCGGCGTGGACGGGATCAGCCTGTTCATGGTGCTCCTGACCACGTTCACGACGCCGCTCGCGATCCTCGGGTCGTTCAATTACATCAAGCGGCGGGAGCGGGCGTTCTACGCGCTGATGCTCCTCCTGGAGGCCGGCGTCGTCGGCGTCTTCTGCGCGACGGATCTCTTCCTCTTCTACGTCTTCTTCGAGCTGACCCTCGTCCCGATGTACTTCATCGTGGGCGTATGGGGCGGCGAGCGGCGAATCTACGCGGCCATCAAGTTCTTCCTGTTCACGGCCTTCGGATCGCTGCTCATGCTGGTGGGCATCCTCTACCTCTTCTTCAAGGCCAAGACGATCCTGGGGATCCCGACGTTCGCGTACGCCGACCTCCTCCAGGTCCCGCTGACCCGTCCCGAGCAGCTCTGGCTGTTCGCGGCGTTCGCGCTGGCGTTCAGCGTCAAGGTGCCGATCTTCCCGTTCCACACCTGGCTCCCCGACGCCCACGTGGAGGCACCCACGCCCGGCTCGGTGATCCTGGCGGCGTTGCTGCTCAAGATGGGGACGTACGGGTTCTTCCGGTTCCTGTTGCCGATGTTCCCGGCCGCGGCCCAGCACCCCACGGTCGTGATGGTGATGATGCTGCTGGCGGTGATCGGGATCGTGTACACCGCGTGGGTGGCGGCGGTGCAGCCGGACGCGAAGAAGCTGGTGGCCTACACCTCCGTGGCCCACATGGGCTTCGTGATCCTCGGCGTATTCGCGCTCACCGTGAACGGGCTGCAGGGCGGTCTCGTGGTCATGATCTCGCACGGGATCAGCACGGGGGCGCTCTTCCTCCTGCTCGGCATGATGTACGAGCGGCGGCACACGCGTGAGATCGCCGCCTTCGGCGGCATCAGCCGGGTCACGCCGTGGTTCGCGACCGCGTTCATGATCACGGCGCTGGCCTCGGTCGGCGTTCCCGGGACGAGCGGGTTCATCGGAGAGTTCCTTGCGCTCCTGGGCGCCTTCGAGACCCACCGCGTCCTCGCGATCGTCGCGGCGACGGGGGTGATCTTCGCCGCGTACTACATGCTGCCGATGGTCCAGAAGGTCTTCTTCAACAAGCTGGACAAGCCCGAGAACCGGGAGATGAAGGACCTCACCGGGCGGGAGATCGCGATCCTCGCGCCCATGTGTGCGCTCATGATCCTGATCGGGTGGAACCCCCAGCCAATCCTGTCGCGCATGGAGCCGAGCGTTCGGGAGGTTCTGGAGCGCGTCGAGGCGGCCGCTCCGGCCCCGGAGCTGTCCAAGGCGGTGGAGCTCGCGCCCGAGGGGGCCGTCACGACCGAAACCCACGACGTCGAGGCGATCGACGTCGACGAAGAGTAGCGATATGACTCTCGACTTCAGCCGCAACCTCCACTACTTCTGGGCGCTCCTGCCCGAGATCGTCCTCTGCGTCTGGGCGATGATCGTTCTGGTGGTGGGCGTGTCCGGACGGCATCGCCCCGGGAACGTGAGCGTCCATGCGGGTGACCCCAGCTTCGGCCCGGACGCGAGCCTCGGCTGGCTGTCCCTCGCCGGGATCCTCGTCGCCGCCTTCTTCAACGGCTGGCTGTACGGCGTCCACGAGGCCTCGCCGACGGGGATGATCGCGCTGGACCACTTCCGTCTCTTCGCCAACTGGATCTTCCTGCTGGCGGCGGCGCTGGCCATCCTGATCTCCTTCGCGTACGTGCACCGCCAGCACCTTCAGGTGGGGGAGTTCTACGGGCTGATCCTCCTGGCCACCGCAGGCGCGATGTTCATGGGTGGTACGAGGGACCTGATCGTCATCTTCCTCGGGCTCGAGGTCATGTCGATCTCGGTCTACGCGCTCACGGCCTTCAACCGCCGGGACCGCAAATCGGCGGAGGCCGGGCTGAAGTACTTCCTCCTGGGCGCGTTCAGCTCCGGCTTCTTCCTGTACGGGATCGCGTTGGTGTACGGCGCGACGGGGAGCACGAACGTCGCCGCGATCGGCGCCAGCGTGTCGGCGGGCACGGCCACGACCGGCCTGCTCATCGCCGGGGTGGCGCTCCTCGCCGTCGGTTTCGCGTTCAAGGTGTCGGCCGTCCCGTTCCACATGTGGACGCCCGACGTCTACGAGGGCGCTCCCGCCCCCATCACCGCGTTCATGTCCGCCGCCGTCAAGGCCGCGGCCTTCGTGGCGTTCATGCGGGTCTTCCTGGTGGCGTTCGACGGCGTCTACGGCTCCTGGTACCCGATCCTCTGGTGGCTCGCCGCCATCACCATGGTCGGGGCCAACCTGATCGCGCTCGTGCAGTCCAACGTGAAGCGGATGCTGGCCTACTCGAGCATCGCGCACGCAGGCTACCTCCTGGTGGCCCTGACCGCCGCCAACGAGACGGCGGCCGCGGGGATGCTCTTCTATCTCCTCGTCTACACGCTGATGAACATCGGCGCGTTCGCCGTGGTGATCAGCGTGGCGCACCAGAGCGAGGAGCGGCTCCAGATCGAGGACTACGCCGGCTTCGGATGGTCCAACCCGGTGCTGGGCGTATTCCTCACCATCTTCCTCCTGTCGCTGGCCGGCTTCCCCGGAACCGGTGGGTTCATGGGGAAGATCTACCTGCTGCAGGGGGCGGCGGACTCGGAGCTGTGGACGCTCGCGGTGATCCTCGTGCTGACCACCGTGGCCTCCTACTGGTATTACCTGCGGGTGGCATGGTTCATGTGGATGCGTGAGCCGGTCACGGCGGATCAGCACGAGCTGGTCAGCGCTCCGCTGCCGATGCGCCTCGCGCTGCTCACGAGTGTGGCCTTGATCCTCTACCTGGGCATCTTCCCGTCCTCGGCGCTCGAGTTCGCCCGCGCGTCCGTGCACGGGCTGGGCGCGCTGGGGGGCGGCCTGCTGGGAATGGCGCCATAGCATAGATTCCGCAGGACCCGGGTCCTGCGCGGCTCGGGCGAGGACGGACTCGAAGAACTGCCCACCTCATCCGAGAAGGGTCATGAACCCCGCGAAGCACATCTTCCGCCAGTACGACATCCGCGGCATCGTCGGCACCGACCTCGACGCCGAGGTGGCGGAAGCCGTCGGCCGGGCCTTCGGTTCGCATGTGCGCAGGGTCAGCGACGAGGACCGGCCCCGCGTGGCCGTAGGGGGCGACAACCGTCTGACGTCGCCGGAGCTGGCGGCCGGACTCTCGTCGGGGCTCAGGGCCGCGGGAGCCGACGTCCTGGACGTGGGCACGGTGCCGACCCCGGTCCTGTACTGGTCCGAAGCGACGTTCGGCACGGACGCCGGCGTACAGATCACCGGCTCGCACAACCCGCCGGAGTGGAACGGCATCAAGATGTCGCTGGGGCGGGGGGCGCTGTACGGGGACGACATCCAGGACCTCTATCGCAGGATCACCGAGAACGACCTGACCTCCGGCTCCGGCGGCCTCGAGCACGAGGAGGTCCTGGACCGGTACGTGGCGGACGTGGCGGGACGGTTCAGACTCGCCCGCCCCGTCAGGATCGCGGCCGACGCGGGCAACGGCACCGGCTCCCTGGTCGCGGTGCAGCTGCTCGAGGCCATGGGGGCCGAGGTGACGCCGCTCTTCTGCGAATCGGACGGCACCTTCCCGAACCACCATCCCGACCCGACGGTCGACGAGAACCTGGCGGACCTGATCGCAACCGTGCGCGCCGGGGACCACGACCTGGGGGTAGCCTTCGACGGGGACGCGGATCGCATCGGGGTCGTGGACGAGCGCGGTGGCATCGTGCGCGGCGACATCGTCCTCCTGTTGTTCGGCCTGGACCTGCTGAAGAAGCGTGGTCCGGGCCAGAAGCTGGTTTTCGACGTCAAGTGCTCGCAGACGCTGCCGGAGGTGTTCCAGAAGGCCGGCGGCGTGCCCATCATGTGGCAAACCGGGCACTCGCTGATCAAGAAGAAGATGAAGGAGACGGGCGCCCTGATCGCCGGCGAGCTGTCCGGGCACATCATGGTCGCCGACGACTACTTCGGCTTCGACGACGCGCTCTACGACGCCTGCCGTTTGATGGACATCGTGGCGCGCGACGATCGTCCGCTCTCGGAGCGCGTGGCGGCGTTCCCGGCGTACGTGTCCACGCCGGAGATCCGCATCGACGTGACCGAGGAGCTGAAATGGTCGGTGGTGGACGCCGCGGTCGCACACTTCCGCGCCCTCTACGACGTGATCGACGTGGACGGGGTCCGCGTGCTGTTCGGCGACGGATGGGCGCTCCTCCGCTCCTCCAACACGCAGCCCGTGATCGTGGCGCGGTACGAGGCCCGTACCGCGGAGCGGCTCGCGGAGATCCGTGGGGAGGTGGAAAGCTGGTTGAGGAGCCAGGGCGTAGAGCCGTAGGCCCGAGCCGAACGAACGTGACCGCCCGCTCTCCACTCCGATGAAGAACTTCTTCGCATCCCTGCGCGGCGGACGTCTGCTGGTGGTGCTGGTGGTCGGGGTGGGCCTGCTCCTTGCTCTGGGGCGGCTGTGGGCCACGATCTACACCGAGTTCCTCTGGCACGCGCACACCGGCTACGCGCAGGTGTTCTGGCGGCGCGTGGCGTGGGAGTGGAGCGCCCGCCTGCTGGGCGGCGCAGGCGTGGGGCTGGTGGTCTACTTCGATCTCAAGATCGCCTCGACGACCCTCGGCGGGATCCAGATCAAGCGTCGCTTCGCGAACATCGAGATCTCGGAGCAGCTCCCCCACAGCTACGTGTTCTGGACGATGGTGGGGGTGGCGTGCCTGCTCGGGCTCTGGTTCGGTGCGGCGGTCCCGTCGTCCGTGGGGCTGCAGGCGCTCCTCCTGGCGCACGGCGCTTCCTGGGGGGTCGTGGACCCGGTGTTGGGCCGCGACGTCGGCTTCTACGTCTTCTGGGTGCCGATGCTGCGCAGCGCCCTCACGTACCTCCTGGTCGTCACCTTCCTGCTGTTCACCCTCGCGACTGCCGGCTACGCGGCCACGGGTGCCCTGCGGTGGGGAAGGGGGCGCGTGGTGGCCCAGGAGCTCGCACGCTTCCACCTGGGGGCGTTGCTGGCCGGCTTCTTCCTCCTTCTGGCCGCCCGACTCTGGATCGGCCGCTACCTGCTCCTCTGGCGTGGGTCCTCGCCGGTGCAGGGGATCTTCGGCTTCACGGACGCACAGGCGCGGCTTCCGGCGCTTCAGACCCTCGCGGTCATCTCCGTCGCGGTGGGCGCGGTGGTGTTCTGGGGTGCGTGGAAGAACCGGGGCCGCCTGATGATCGGCGGGGGCGTGACGATCGTGGTGGCGGCGCTCCTGATCGGGCAGTTCTATCCAGCGCTGGTACAGCGCTTCCAGGTGGAGCCGAACGAGCTCGCGCGCGAGACGCCCTACATCGAGCAGAACCTGGCTTTCACGCGCCTCGGGTTCGGGCTCGACTCCCTGGAGCGGCGTCCGTTCGACTACGGTGCCGACGATGCCGTGGACTGGTCGGCCGCCGCGCGCCAGTTCTCGGGGCTGCCCGTGTGGAGCCAGGGTGCGCTCCTGACCACGTTCCGTCAGCTCGAGGCGCGTTTTCCATACTACGACTTCACCCAGGTAACAATCGATCGCTACGCGGGCACGGAAGGCACCGAGCCCCTGGCCGTGTCGGTGCGCGAGGTAGACCCGGGTGGGATCCAGGACCCCAACTGGCAGAACCTGCATCTACGGGAACGCTACGTGGAGGGCATGGGCGCGGTCGCCAGCCTGGCCACAGAACGTACGCCGGAGGGTCGGCCACCCATGATCCTGACCGGGATTCCGCCCGAGCTCACGGATCGGGCGGCGGCGGCGCCGGAGCTGCGTCTCGCTCGCCCCCAGGTCTTCTTCGGTGCGCGCCCGCAGCTCCACGCGGTGGTGAATCCCTCGTCCGAGCGGTTCCTGGCGCCCGATCGCTCGCCCGGAAAGCCCGGCGTGGACTTTCCCCGGGGGATCGAGCTCTCGTCATGGCTCCGCAAGGCGGCGCTCGCGTGGCGCTTCCGCGACGCCAACCTCCTCTTCGCGGGCGAGGTGACGCGGGACTCCCGTTTCGTGTACCGGCGTCAGGTCCTGGACCGGGTCCGGGCGATCGCCCCCTTCCTCCGCTATCCCGAGGCTCCCTATCCGGTCATCACCGGGGGGCACATCGTCTGGGTGCTCGAAGGCTTCACCGCGACGCGCGCGTTCCCCCTGTCGTCGGCGCACGAGTACCAGCCGGTGCGGTCCGTCTCGTACGTGCGCAACAGCGTCAAGGTCACGGTGGATGCGATCTCGGGAGAGGTGACCTTCTACCGCGTTCCGGTGGACGACCCCCTGGCGGACGCGTTCGACCGGTCCTTTCCCGGCCTGTTCGAGCCCATCGCGGACATGCCGGCCGAGGTGCGCGCGCACGTCCGCTATCCGCGTTCGTTGCTTGGCCTGCAGGCGGACGTGCTGCTCCAGTACCACCAGGAGACCGCCCCCGCCTTCCACGGGCAGCAGGACGTATGGGCCCATCCCAGCGAGCTGGCGCAGGGCACGAGCCCGGTCGCCTACCGACCGGAGTACGGCATCTGGTCGCTGCCCGGTGAGCGCGCTCCCGCCTTCAACCTCGCGACGGTCTTCGTCCCCGCGGGTCGCCAGAACCTGACCGGCGTTCTGGTCGGCCGCGCCGACGAGAACGGGGTCCCGCATCTGACGCTGCTCGACGTGCGGGTGGAGGATCAGGTCCCCGGTCCGCGGCAGATCGAGGCGCTGGTGGAGCAGGATCCCGTCATCTCCCAGCAGTTCTCCCTCTGGCGGACGGGGGGAAGCGAAGTGTGGACGGGGCACCTGCACGTCGTACCGGTCGGGAAGCGGATCTTGTACATGGAGCCGGTCTTCCTGGCGGCGGCGGCGGACGCGATTCCGGAGCTGCGCCGCTTCGTGGTCAGTGACGGGCGCCGCGTCGCGATGCGGGAGGACCTCGCCGAATCGATCGCCACGCTGGCCGGGGTGGACCTCCCGGGCACGTCGGCGAGGGCGGGCGGGGGCCAGGGCACGGGCTCCGTCGGTGCCTGGCCCCAGGCGGCCCTCGACATCCTCGGGAGGGCCGAAGCGCGACTCAAGGAAGGTGATTGGCAGGGCTTCGGAGCGGCCCTCGACGAGCTGCGCGCCCTCCTCCAGCAACTCGCCGGATCGCCCGGCGCCTCCGGACGTTGATCACCCTCCGGGGGCCTGGTAGCTTCACGAGTCTCACCCCGCCGGCGTCCGCGGAGACTACCGCCCTCCGCCCCGACAGTCGGCTCTGAGCACGGAACCCGACAACAGCATGAACATTCACGAATATCAGGCCAAGGAGCGCTTCCGCGCCGCCGGAATCCCGGTTCCGCCGGGAGAGGTGGCGCGAACGCCGGAAGAGGCCGAGAGCCTGGCCAGGAAGCTCGGTGGGAAGGTGGTGGTGAAGGCCCAGGTGCACTCGGGCGGCCGTGGAAAGGCCGGTGGCGTGAAGCTGGCCGGGACGCCCGAGGAGGCGCGCCAGCACGCTTCGAAGATCCTCGGCATGCAGATCAAGGGCCTCACGGTCGACAAGGTGCTCATCACCCCGGCCGAGGACATCGGCAGCGAGGCGTACGTGGGCGTGCTGATGGACCGGAAGGCCCAGGCGCCGACCTTCATGGTGTCCTCCGAAGGCGGCGTGGATATCGAGGAGGTGGCCGCGAACCGTCCCGAAGCGATCCGCAAGCTGACCGTGGACCCACGCTACGGGCTTCTGCCGCACCAGGCGCTCTGGCTCGCCAACGCGCTCTACGACGACCCGGCGATCACCAAGCAGGCGGCCAAGGTCGTCGGCCAGCTCTACCGGGCGTTCGTGGATTCCGGGGCCTCCATGGCGGAGATCAACCCGCTCATCACCACGACCTCGGGAGAGGTGAAGGCGATCGACGCCAAGATGAGCGTCGACGACAGCGAGCTCTTCCGCCGCCCGGAAGTCGCCGCCATGCGGGACACGTCGGACGAGCCCGCCGCCGAGACCAAGGCGCGCGACGCCGGGCTGAGCTTCGTGAAGCTCGACGGTGACGTCGGCTGCTGCGTGAACGGTGCCGGGCTGGCGATGGCCACCATGGACCTGGTCAAGTACTACGGGGGCGAGCCTGCCAACTTCCTCGACATCGGCGGATCGTCCAACCCCGACAAAGTGGTGGCGGCGCTGGAGATCATCACTGCCGACCCGAACGTGAAGGTCATCCTGTTCAACATCTTCGGAGGGATCACCCGCTGCGACGACGTCGCCAACGGCATCGTGACCGCGACGAAGCAGATCGACATCCATCTGCCGATCGTGATCCGCCTCACCGGCACGAATGAAGAACAGGCTCTCCAGATCCTCGCTGACGCCGGCTTCTCCGCCTTCACCTCGATGGACGAGGTGGTGCAGAAGGCCGTCGAGCTCGCAAAGGCTTGAACGACCCATGGCGATCTTCATCGACAAGGACACCAGGCTCGTCGTCCAGGGCATCACCGGGCGGGACGGCTCGTTCCACACGCGTCAGATGATGGAGTACGGGACGCAGGTGGTGGCGGGCGTCACACCCGGCAAGGGCGGCCAGACGTTCGAGGGACCCGATGGCGCGACGGTCCCGATCTTCAACGGCATGGACGAGGCGGTCGCCGAGGCCGGCGCCAACACGTCCGTCATCTACGTTCCTCCCGCCTTCGCAGCCGGCGCCGTCATGGAGGCCGCGGACGCGGGGGTGGAGTTGGTGGTCGCCATCACCGAAGGCGTCCCGGTCCAGGACATGGCGCGTGCCCACGTGTTCGCCCGCGACCGAGGCGTCCGGGTGATCGGCCCCAACTGCCCCGGCCTCATCTCCCCCGGGAAGGCGAAGGTCGGTATCCTCCCCGCGCAGATCGTGGCGGAGGGACCCATCGGACTGGTGTCCCGCTCGGGCACGCTCACGTACGAGGCGGTGTTCCAGCTCACCAACGTGGGCCTCGGTCAGACGACGTGCGTCGGGATCGGCGGGGATCCGCTCGTCGGCACGAACTTCATCGACTGTCTGAAGGCCTTCGAGGAGGACCCCGACACCACCGCCATCGTCATGATCGGCGAGATCGGGGGAACCGATGAGCAGGAGGCGGCGGCCTACGTGAAGGCGAGCGTCTCGAAGCCCGTGGTTGGCTTCATCGCGGGCCGGACCGCACCTCCCGGGCGGCGCATGGGCCACGCCGGGGCGATCATCAGCGGCTCCGCCGGCACGGCCGAGGAGAAGGTCAAGGCCTTCCAGGACAACGGGATCGCGGTGGCCGAACGCCCGGTCGATATCGTTGACCTGATCCAGAACGCGCTGGCGTAGACGGGGGATACCCTGCGCGCGGGGTCCCTGCGGTCCAGATGGCGCGCTTCCTCCGGGAGGCGCGTCGGCTGGAAACGGCTCCCATCATCGCGGGAGGTCGACATGAAGCTCTCGGAACTCCTCGTGGACGCCTGGTCGGTCCTCCCCCTCGGGGCGGAAGATCTCGGCGAGGCTCTCGAGGCGGTGCTCGCGCGCGTCGCCGCGGAGGGTGCCGTGGAGGCGTCTCGGGGTCAGAAGCTCGCGGGCGAGCTGTTCTCTGGCGGCCAGGGGGAGGTCATCCGGGTCAACGAGCAGGTCGTGGCCGTCCTCGCGACGCTCGAGAGCCTTGATGGTCCGGCGCTGGCCGTCGGGGTGTCCCCGGAGCCGTTTCGACTCGCCGCGGAAGCCCGACCCGAGCCGGGGTCGGCGAGGGTTCTCGTGCTCGTCCTGGTGCCCGGTCGCCTCACCGGGGCGCGGCAGGACATCGTGCCCGGCCTGGCCCGATCGCTGCGCGATGCCAACCGTACGGAGCGGCTCGTGGTGGCCCGGTCCGTCGAGGACATTCGCGCCGTCAGGGAGCTCATGGACACCGAGGTGCACCCGAGGCTACTGGTCGAGGATGCCCTGGTGCCGATCCGCTATCGCGTGTACCCGGACACGCCGCTGGGCGAGGTCGTGGACCTCATGGTCCGCCGGGGCCTCCACGCGATACCGGTCGTGGGTGAGCGCTACGAGGTGCTGGGTATCCTGACTTCCGGGGACGCGTTGGGCCATCTCCTGAGGACCACCGGCCGTGGCGAGGACGACGCCAAGGAGAGGGCTCGCGCGGAGGAGCGGACCGCCAGGGATTTCATGACGCGGTCGGTGCTCTGCGTCTCGGAGGACCAGGCGCTCACCGAAGCCGCGAACATGATGGTGAACCGGGACGTCGAGCAGCTCCCGGTGGTGCGGGAAGGCGAGCTCGTGGGCTTCGTCACCCGAGATTCGATCCTGAGGGCCCTCCACGGGACCCTCGAGTCCGACACGACCGAACAGGAAGAGAGCGAGTCGCGTTCATGAGCCAGACCCTTGCGATCATCAAGCCCGACGGCGTGGCGGCCGGCAAGGCCGGAAGGATCCTCGCCCACCTGGAGGGGGCGGGATTCGTCGTTCGCGCCCTGCGCATGACCCGCCTGACGGTTGATCAGGCCCGGGCCTTCTACGCGGTGCACGAGGGACGGCCGTTCTACGACGAGCTGGTGGACTTCATGACGTCGGGGCCGTGTATCCCGATGATCCTCGAGCGTTCGGACGCCGTGGCGAAGCTGAGGGAGACGATCGGGGCCACCGACCCCGCCGAGGCGGCGGAGGGAACGGTGAGGAAGCTGTATGCGGAGTCCAAGGGCCGCAACGCCATCCACGCTTCGGACTCGGACGAGAACGCGGCCGTCGAGACGGCCTTCTTCTTCGCGACCCAGCAGCGGATCGCCACCGCCCGATAGGGTGGCGGCGGGCCGCAGCGTACGGATCGGCACAGGGTAGACACTCCCTTTCGTCGCAACTAGCTTTTCAAGCTATGCTCACGCTCGACCTCGCCCGGCTGGACAGGGAAGGCTCCGTTCGTGTCGACGCGCAGATTCCGGCGGACGACCCGCTGTGGTCCGGCGCGGAGGTGGTGTTCGCCGGTCCGGTGCACGTTCACCTGCGCGCGTCCGCCGCGGGGAGCGGAGAGCTCGTGGTTCGAGGTGAGGTCGAGGCTCGTCTCGCACAGGAGTGCCGACGATGCCTCGATCCGGTGGTGGGGCGGCTGGCGCAGGAGGTCACGATGGTCTTCCTGTCGTCGGACACGCCGGGGGTCGAGGAGGACGGGGACGCGCGCGTCTTCGATTCCCGGGCCTTGGAGCTGGATCTGAGTGAGCCGGTGCGCGAGGAGGTGGTCCTCGCCATCGATCCGTACGTCGTTTGTGACCCGGACTGCAAGGGGTTGTGCCCGCAATGCGGGGTGAATTGGAACGTCGAGGAGTGCGACTGCGCTTCCGAGGCATCCGATCCCCGTTGGGACGTGCTCCGGGCCCTCAAGGAAGAGTGATCTGACCATGGCTGTTCCCAAGAAGCGGACTTCGAAGCAGCGCAAGCGGAAGCGGCGCACGCACTACAAGGCGGAGCCGGTGACGCTGTACACCTGCCCGAAGTGCGGCGACCCGAAGCTCCCGCACCGCGTCTGCCCCTCGTGCGGTCACTATCGGGGCGAGCCGGTCCTGGAAATCGACGAAGCGTAGACCCGGCCGCCGGTGCGCATCGTTCTGGACGCGATGGGCACGGATCGCGCGCCCGTGGCCGAGGTCGCGGGCGCGATCGGTGCCCTCCGGAAGCTTGAGCCGGACATCGAGCTGGTCCTGGTCGGAGACCAGGCCGTGGTCGAGGCGGAGCTGGCGAACCACCCCGACGCACCCAGGGAGCGCCTCCATCTCCATCATGCACCCGACCGGGTGACGGCGGCCGACGCCCCCGCGTCGGCGCTCAGGCGGAAGCCCGAATCGTCCATCGTTGTGGGTCTCAAGCTGGTCCAGTCCGGCGATGCCGACGCCTTCGTGAGCGCGGGATCGACGGGCGCGGTCATGGCGACCTCGCTCTTCACGCTCCGGCCCCTGCCGGGGGTGGACCGTCCGGCCGTCGGGACCGTGCTCCCCACCGCCGGCCGGCCGTGTCTCCTGCTGGACGCCGGTGCGAACGTCGACTGCAAGCCGCAGCACCTGGTTCAGTTCGCCCACCTGGGGAACATCTACGCCCAGGACCTTCTCGGCGTGGAGCGTCCGCGGGTGGCCCTCCTGAACATCGGGGAGGAGCCGGAGAAGGGCGACGAGCTCACCGTGGAGACCCATCGGCTCCTCGCCGCCGAGGCAGGCCTGGACTTCATCGGCAACGTCGAAGGCCGCGACATCATTCTGGGGGCGTGCGACGTGGTGGTCGCCGACGGCTTCGTCGGGAACGTGCTACTCAAGTTCTACGAGTCCGTCGCCGAGTTCATCATCGGGCTTCTCAAGAAGGAGTTGCGTCAGGCCGGCCGTGATCTCGACCTGGAGGGCGTCTTCCGGGTCCTCGACTACGCGGAGTACGGTGGGGCTCCGCTGCTCGGGGTCGGGGGGATCTCGGTCATCTGCCACGGCGAGTCCTCACCTCGCGCCATTCAGAACGCGCTCGGCGTCGCCGCCCGCGCGGTTCGTTCGAACATGGTGAAGCACATCGCCCGGGAGCTGGCGTCTCCCGAGCCCTCCCGGGAAGCGTAATGAGACATCCTGCCCCTCTGGTCGAGATCGTGGCGACGGGTCGCCACCTTCCCTCCGGCGTCGTCACGAACGACGACCTGGCGAAGCGGATGGATACGTCCGACGAGTGGATCGCCAGCCGCACCGGCATCCGCGCCCGGCGTATCGCCGACGACACCGAAAACGCCGCGGACATGGGTGCCGCGGCCGCGCGCTGCGCCATGCAGCGGGCCGGTGTGGACGCCGGTGAGATCGACATCCTGGTCCTGTCGACCGCGACGCCCGATCGGTGGCTTCCGTCGACGGCATGTGACGCCCAGGCGCTCCTGGGGTGCACGAACGCGGTCGCGTTCGACATCATGGCGGCCTGCAGCGGCTTCCTCTACGGCCTGTCGATGGCGGAGGGCTACCTCGCCGCTGGCCGTGGTGAGGTCGCCCTGGTCATCTCCACCGAGAAGATGAGTGCCATCGTGGACTGGGAGGACCGCTCGACCTGCGTGTTGTTCGGCGACGGGGCGGGCGCGGCCGTGGTGAAACCCGCCAACGGCTCCGGGCGGGGGATCCTGTCCAGCCATCTGCGCTCGGACGGAAACCTGGCCAACCTCCTGTACCGGCCCTCCGGGGGCACGGAGGTGCCGATGAGCGAAGCCGTCCTGCGCGATCGCAGCCATCTGATGCGCATGGAGGGACGGGAGGTCTTCAAGAACGCGGTGCGCTCGATGGCGGAGGCGACCCACATGGCGTTGCACGACGCAGGGCTGACCGCGGAAGACGTGGATCTGATGGTACCCCACCAGGCCAACATCCGGATCATCGAGGCGACGGCGAAATACGCCGGACTCCCGATGGAGAAGGTCGTCGTGAACCTCGACCGATACGGCAACATGAGCTCGGCCTCGATTCCGGTGGCGCTGGACGAGGCGCTCGAGCAGGGCCGCATCGGCGACGGTGCCAACGTCCTGACTGCCGCCTTCGGTGCCGGACTCACGTGGGGTGCCCAGGTTTGGCGTTTCTGATCGAACGAGCCGGAAGAAGGTCGTCGTGACACTCGCACTCCTCTTTCCCGGACAGGGTGCGCAGGTCGTGGGCATGGGCCGCGCCCTCGCCGAGGCCTACCCGGAGGCCGCCGCCGTGCTGGCCGAGGCGGACGAGGCGCTCGGCTTCTCGCTCGCCGGCCTCATGGCCGACGGTCCCGAGGCGGAGCTCACCGAGACCCGCAACGCGCAGCCGGCCATCCTGGCTCATTCGGTGGCCGTGCTGCGGGTGGTCCGGGACCGCTTGGGGCCCGTCGCGCTGGCGGCGGGGCACTCGCTGGGCGAGTTCAGCGCCCACGTGGGCGCCGGCACGATCTCGTTCCGTGAGGCGCTCGAAGCCGTGCGTCTGCGCGGAGAGCTGATGTTCCGGGCCGGTGTGGAGCGGCCGGGGACGATGGCGGCGATCCTCGGGATCGACGACGCGGCGATCGAGGGCCTGTGCGCCGCCGCCGACCGGGGCATCTGCGTCCCGGCCAACTTCAACGCCCCCGGCCAGGTGGTCGTCAGCGGGGACGTGGCCGGGGTGGAGCAGGGGATGGCTCTGGCGAAGGAGGCGGGCGCGAAGCGCGTTCTCCCCCTGAACGTATCGGGCGCCTTCCATTCGCCGCTGATGGCGCCTGCGGCGGCCGGCCTCGCGGAGAAGCTCTCCAGCGTCACCTTCCGCGACCCTGGCTTTCCCGTCGTTTCGAACGTGACGGCCCGCTCCGTGGAGACGGGTGAGGAAGCCCGCCGGCTCCTCGTCGAGCAGCTCACCTCCCCGGTCCGTTGGTCGGCGTCCGTGGGTGCCATGGTGGAGGCGGGGGTGGACCGATTCATCGAGCTCGGACCGGGCTCGGTCCTGTGCGGGCTGAACAAAAGGAACGCGAAGGGCTTGCCCTGCACCTCGCTGGGCGAGCCCGCCGACATCGAGGCTTGGGCATGAGCGAGCGTGAGCTGGAGGGGAAGGTCGCCCTCGTCACCGGGGGCTCTCGCGGAATCGGGTTGGCCATTGCACGCGCGCTCGCCGAGGGTGGCGCCCGGGTGGCCATCATGGCCCGCGACGGGACGCGGGCGGCGACGGCGGCCGCGGATCTGGCCGGCGAGGGTCACGCGGGCTACGCCTGCGACGTCGCGGACGGTGCACGGGTGCAGGAGACTGTCGCCGCAGTGGAGGCGGCCCAGGGACCGGTGGACATCCTGGTGAACAACGCCGGCATCACGCGGGACAACCTCCTGATGCGGATGTCCGAGGAGGAATTCGACGAGGTGATCGCGACCAACCTCAAGGGAGCCTTCAACTTGACCCGCGCGGTGACGCGGGGGATGATGAAGCGCCGTCAGGGAGCGATCCTCAACATCACGTCGGTGGTCGGGCTCATCGGAAATCCCGGCCAAGCCAACTACGCGGCGTCCAAGGCGGGGCTGCTGGGCCTGACGAAGAGCGTGGCCCGCGAGCTGGCCTCGCGTGGGGTACGGTGCAACGCGATCGCACCGGGCTTCATCCGCACGGACATGACCAGCGAGCTGACGGAGGCGCAGGTTGAGGCGCTCCTGAAACAGATCCCCCTCGGAGACCTGGGCGAAGCCGACGACGTGGCCGCTACCGCTCGCTTTCTCGTGGGGCCCGCAGCGCGCTACATTACCGGCCAGATCATTTCCGTGGATGGCGGCATGGCCATGTGAGGCACCGCCCCGCGCGACGACTGTTCTTCGAAGCAGACTCAGCACACCCCAAGGAGGCAAAATGAGCGAGCCCACCGAGGCCCGAGTGAAGGAGATCATCATCAACGAGCTCGGCGTCGAGCCGGAGAAGGTGACCGACGATGCCAGCTTCGTTGAGGACCTCGGGGCCGACTCCCTCGACACGGTCGAGCTCGTCATGGCGTTCGAGGAGGAGTTCGGCATCGACATCCCTGACGAGGACGCCGAGCAGATGCGCACGGTCGGGGACGCGATCGCGTACCTGAAGAAGAACAGTGCCGGGGAGGGCTGAGCCGATCGAGCGAATCGACCGGGGATGACGATGGGGAACGGAGGGAACCGAGAGGAGCGTCGGGTCGTGGTCACCGGCATGGGCGTGGTGTCACCGGTGGGCAACGACCTCGACAGCACCTGGGCCGCCATCCTGGCGGGCACCAGCGGCGCCGACACCATCCGGGCATTCGAGGCGACGGAGGACTACGCCACCCGCGTGGCGTGCGAGGTCAAGGACTTCGATCCGTCGCTCTACATGGACAAGCGGGACGCGCGTCGCTTCGACCGTGTCTCGCAGTTCGCCCTGGCGGTTTCGTCGCAGGCCATGAAGTCGGCCGGACTGGATGGCGTCCCCGAGGGGATGTCGCCCCACCGCTTCGGCGTGATCTTCGGAAGCGGAATCGGCGGGATCGCCACCTTCGAGGAGC
>CAZPZU010000101.1:0-16726 GCA_964591135.1 uncultured Gemmatimonadaceae bacterium
TTGGAGTGGTGCACGGTGGAGCAGGCGGAGATGGTGATCTGCGCCGGCCGGGAGGCGGCGTAGAGCCGGGCCGCCTCGACGACGGCTCCGGCGGGAACTCCCGTGAGGCGGGCGGTCTCCTCGGGGGGAAAGCCCCTGACGTACTCGCGGTACTCGTCCAGCCCGTGGGCGTGGCGGAGCAGAAAGTCACGGTCCTCGAGCCCGTCCCGCAGGATCACGTGGGCGAGACCCAGGGCCAGGGCCCCATCGGTTCCAGGACGGAGCTGGAGGTGCAATCGGGCTGCTTCGGCGAGGGTGGTGCGCCTGGGATCCACGACGATGGTGGGAACGTCCGGCGCTTCCGTGAGGAGGTGGTGCCGTTCGTAGGGGAGACGGCTCTGGGCCGGGTTGGCGGACCAGACCAGGCGGCATCTGGTGGAAGCGTAGCGGGTGCGGGAGGGACCCAGGAAGTAGTCGTACTCCTGGCCCAGGGTCACCGCTGCGGCCAGGAAGCCCGAGGCGAAGCAGCAGCTCGACTCGGTGAGGTAGTGGGGGGATCCGAAGGCGTGGGCCAGGCGCTCGAGGTACGGCCGGGCCTCCTTGGTGAACCCCGACACGAAGGCCACCGACCCCGGCCCGAACCGCTTCCTCACGTCCAGGAGCCTCTCGGCCGCCAGCGCCACGGCCTCTCCTCGAGGCACCTCCCGCCAACGCTCCCCGGAGTGCGAGCGAACCCGGGCCCGGGTCCAGCGGGACGGACTCGCCCGCTGCTCCAGCATCCCCTCGGCTCGGGGGCACTCGGGGTGCTGGATCGCGAGGATCTCCTCCCCGTCCGTCACCACCGTGATGGGGCAGTCCTCCGTGCACATGTAGCAGGTGGACTGGACGGACCGGACGGTCCTCCGGGGATCCATCTGGAGATCCCTCCCTGACGTGAGCGGGTCACACCTTCGCCCTGAGGTTATGCACGGAGGGAAAGGAACCACAAGGATCAGGTCGACGGAGCTGCGGCGCCGGCGATCCCGTTCCCCGGCCCGGCCCGCTCCGAACCCGTAAGGAGCCGTCAGGTGGCGCCGTACGTGGGGGTGTCCGACCCGATCTTCCACCGCAGTGGACGGGGGAGGTCCATGGAGCATCCCGCGCCTGCCCACGACGACCCCACGCCCGCCCCCGGGCGGCGGACGCCCCCGGGCGGCACCCTGCGACGGTGGAGCCTGGCGCCCCTCCTCGCCTTCCTCCAGGCCTGCGGCGCGAGCCCCGTCCAGGACGGTCTCCCGAACGCCTGGGAGTACCGGGTCCCTCCAGTCACTGGCGACGGATGGGAGACGGCGTCCCTGGCGGACGCGGGCCTGTCGGAGGCTCCCTTCGTCCGGCTCATGACGGATCTCCACGAGATCGGCGATCACGACGTCCACAGCCTGGTGGTGGTGAAGGGTGGGCGGCTGGTGTTCGAGGAGTATTTCAGCGGCGCGAAGTGGAGCCTCGCCGGGTACACCGGGGAGTACGGCTTCGACCGGGACGACACCCACAACCTCGCGTCGGTCACCAAGAGCATCACGACGACGCTGGTGGGCATCGCCATCGACCAGGGCGCCATCGAATCCGTGGACCAGCACGTCTTCGACTTCTTCCCGGAGCATGCCGACCTCCTGCAGGAGGACCCGCGCAAGGCCGACCTCACCCTTCGGCATCTCCTGACGATGGAGTCGGGCATCCGGTGGGCGGACCTGGAGACCTATCCTTACTCCGACCCCCGGAACGATCTGGTGCAGATGTTCAACAGCGCGGACCCCATCGGCCTCATCCTGTCCCGGGACCTCTACGCCGCGCCGGGAGCGGACTTCGAGTACTGCAACGCCAACACCAACCTCCTGGGCGAGATCGTGGGTCGGGCCACCGGGGAGCGGCTGGACGACTACTCCCGGGACCATCTCTTCGAGCCTCTGGGAATCTCGGAGTACGAGTGGCAGATGATCTCCGGGGACGTCGTCTTCGCCTCGGGCGATCTCCGACTCCGGCCCCGGGACATGGCCAAGGTGGGCGAGCTGTTCCTTCGAAAGGGGGTGTGGGAGGGGACGCAGGTGGTCTCACGACGCTGGGTGGAGGACGCCACCGCCCGCCGTGCCATCCCCGACGGTCCCCACGCGTGGGCGGACGGATACGGATTCGGCTGGTGGCACTGGGACATCCCTGTGGAGGGCGTCACCCACGCCGTCTACATGGCCAGCGGGTGGGGTGGCCAGTGGATCTTCGTGATCCCCGGGAAGGACATGGTCTTCGTCACGACGGCGGGCAACTACGAGCGCGATTCGCCCATGGATGCCTACCGGATGCTCGCCGACTATCTGCTGCGCTCTTGAGACGGGGGGCGACCGTGGTAGCGAACCACCGAGCGGCCTTAGCGTGACCCGAGGCCCTCCACGTTGCTGTCCATGAGCTTGAAGCGCGTCCCCTGGTCGGACACCGCGGTGCCGCGGTAGCCTCCGACCAGGAAGCCGGTGCTCCTTTCGTAGTACCACTCGCCACGCAGCGCCGCGCCCATGCCCACCGAGGCGCGCACCACGCCTACGTCCCATCCTTCCCAGCTGCTCTCCTCGGCGATGCGCGTGCCGTGGGCGCTGCCGCCTTCCTTGACCTGTCCCGGAGGGACCCACAGCGGGCCGAAGGAGCCCACCTCGAAGATGCCGCCTCCCGGAGTGCGCATGCGGCCGTCCACGGTGTCGCGGCGCATCACCTCGGCGTCCTGGCCCCGACCCGCATACTCCAGGGTGGCCAGGAAGCGGCCGCCGTCCAGGCCGGTGAAGGTCAGTCGCACGACATCCGCCCCCACCTCGTAGGCCAGGTAGCTCCCGTCGCTCACCGGGGCTCGAGCCCGGGAAGAGCGCATCCAAACGAAGACGGCCGCGGCGAGGACGAGGACGACGACGAGCTTCCGCATCAGCAGGGTCCTCCTTCGGGTGAGGTGGGCCGTCGACTCCCTGGTCGGGCGGCGCGCGATGGCGACGACTCGCACGGTGCGGCCGGCTCCCTCCCTACGCCAGTGCGACGGCTCGTCCACGAGTGTCGGGCCGCTGTCATACGAGGAAGGAGCTCGGGTCACTCACTCGCGGAAACCGAGGCCGACGGCTGCGGGCGGCCCCGTGCCCCAACAGGAGGAATCGACCATGACCAAGAACCACCGATCGAGCGTGTGCCGATTGCTGTCCGTGCTGCTCCTGGCGGGCGTCGCGGCATGCGACGCCGACTCCATGTCGCCGATCGACCCCGGGCCGCCCCCCGAGCTGCCTCCCCTGACGTCGATGTCGGGTGACTTCAGCATCTTCGGCAACCCGAGCGCACAACCAGCCGCGCCGCTTGTGGGTGCAGACTCCCCGGGGCTGAACTTCGCCAATGCCGCCCTCCGCGTCCTGGCAGCCGAGGTGGCAACGGTGGTGGCCCTGGCGGTTCCCGTGGCGACCTTCGCGGCAGCCGCCAACAACACGCCCACATTCGAGGACGACGGTCGCTGGCACTGGCGGTTCACGACAGTCCAGCGCGGCCACACCTATACGGCCCACCTCAGTGGCGCCGTCCAGGGCAGCAACGTGGTCTGGGACATGCGCATCACGTCCCCCACCCACGCACCGCCGCTGGACGAGTTCGTCTGGTACGGTGGGCAAGGACGCCTCGATCGGACGGCGGGCACGTGGACATTCTACGATCCGGCCACGCCATCCTCGTCGACGGCCCAGCTGAGAATCGACTGGACCCACGTGTCCGAGACCGAGCACGGGTGGGAGGCCACCGCGCTCGCGGGCCCGGCGACCGGTGACGTGTTCGCAGCCAGCGTCGATGGCGATGACCGTATGATCACGTACCGCGACACTTCCGAGCAGACCATCGTCGAGATCTACTGGAGCGCAGCGGACGGAAGCGGCTACCTGATCGCCCCCTACTACCACGGTGGCGCGAAGGCCTGCTGGGACACGAACCAGCAGGATGTCGCCTGCTCGTGAGGCGCATCGGGTCGAACCTGTGGCCTCATGCTCAGGAGGTGCCTGCTACCCGTCCGCCCACGGCCGACGGTCTTCTCCACGCGGCAAGGTCGGTTAGATCGAAGTGTACCAGCTACGCCTCGCGTGAGAACTGCCCGGCGGGCCGACTTCGGCCGGCATGCGCTGGCGTGTGAACCGAGATGCAGGACTGGAACTCGGCATGATCTCGAGATGGAGGAGGCTGCGGGCACCGGACATCGTTCGGCTGCGCAACTACCTCGTGGCGTTCGCCGGGGCAGTCTACCAGAATCCCACGTCGATCTGCCCGCAGAACCACATGATCCTGCCGAGGTTGATCAAGGGCTGAGGGAGGGCGCCCTCTTCGCTCCGCGTGTTCCTCCTGCGCGCGAGGGCGTCGTCCGCTTCCGACGGGCGCCGATCTCGATTCTTCTTGCACTCGACGTCGCGATGACCCCAGGTTGGTCACCCGCAGCTTGATCGCGGACAGGCAGCCTGCGCCCGCCGCTCAGGGCGCAGGGCCCCCCCGACCCTGGAGGCCCCCTATGAAGAAGACCGCCCTTGCTGCCGTCGCACTCGTGCTCCTGGCGCTACCGCCCTCTGTCAGGGCGCAGGCCTACACGATGTACGAGGTACAGCGGGTCAGCGCCCTGCCCGGATCCACCGTCGACATCGGTACGGCGATGGTGGAGCACAACCAGAAGTTCCACGCGGAGGCGCCGTACTCGGCGTCGGTCTACTACCTGGTGACGGGTCAATACTCTGGCCAGTACCAATGGATCATGGGCCCCACCAAGTTCACCCAGATGGATGCGCGCCCCGCCGACGCATCGCACGGGTCCGACTGGGCCAACCGGGTCTTGGCGCACGCCGAGGTACACGAGACCGAATACTGGCGGCAGATCGACGACCTGTCCTACGCCCCGGAGAACATGCCGGAGGGCATCCGACCCGTCAGTCTGGTGAGGCGGTTCAACGTCACGGACAACGCGCTGTTCATCAAGCTCCAGGGGCAGATCATGGAGGTCTTCAAGGCCGCCGGCTCCCCCAATCCGAGGACTATGTACCAGAGGCAGTTCCTCTCGGCGGATCCTTGGGGGTGGGCCATGGTCATGACCTACCCGAACCTGGCCGCCCTCGACGAGCCCGGTTTCGACTTCGAGGCCCAGTTCCGCGCGCTCCACGGGGACGCCGGCTGGGACACTTTCAACAAGGAGTTCAACCAGGCCGTCGCCGGACGCGACGATGCCATCCGGCAGCTGATCACCGGGATGTAGACGGGCCGACCTACTCGAGCCTCATGCTTTCCCGCATCAGGTGGGCGGGCATCCCGCCCAACTCGAAAGTCATCGTCGCCATCTCCTGGGGGAGCTCGACGACCGGCGTGGCGTTGCCCCGTCAGTCGGCGCCGAGCTCCCACCGGGGGCAATCCTGCTCCTCGGCACGCCCCCGCGATGGGTCCTCACTCGGCGAGCTCGCCCAGTGGTTCAGCCGTCACTCGGCTTCCGTCGCGAGCGACGCGCGGGGCCCACCCCGGATCAGCGGGTGAGGCCAATGCCCACGTTGAAGTGCGGTGGGTCCGAGGGCTGCCATCCCACGTAGGTATTGAAGTGCCCGATGTTGAGCAGGAAGCCGAGGTCGGGCTTGGGGCTCGTCTCGGTTTCGGTCCGACCGGGATAGTTGGACGTGAATCTCTCGACGAAGATGCCCACCTTGGCATGACCCTGCACGCTGCCCTTCGTCAGGATGCGGATATCGAGCCCGGCCACCACGCCGGATCCCTTGTCGTCGTATCCGATCTGCGGCAGATGGTATTCGGTGAACCACAGATAGCCGGCGTAGAACCCGAATCTCCCTTCGGTGAGGAGCCCGATCCGGATGGAGCCTCCGGCATCCGCGTTCTCACATTCGTCACACTGATCCAGGCTCGTGATGTATCCGGCGTTCACATAGGGTCGGGGCCCGTTCTGAGCTTCAACTTCCCGGGGAAGGAGCAGCAGGACGGCCGCGCTCAGGAGGAGGACGTTCGGCGCGTTCATGGGTCCGGGGGGGGACGGAGGCCCGGCGTGGGCAGGACGCATAAAGATCGGCGCCGGACGTTCCGACCACGACGCGCCGCGAAAGCGCGACGTGCCGAGCCGCGGCTACCCGCCCAGGAGCACCAACAGCGTCGACAGCGTGGCCACGGAGAAGAGCGAGGTGAGGAGCACCGTGCGGGCCGCCACGCCCGCAGCCGCCTCGTAGCGCGCGCCGAAGAGATAGACGTTGATGCCGCTGGGCATGGCCGCCATCATCACCGCAACCGAGAGCCAGAGGCCGTCCAGGTGGAGAAGCCACCGCCCCACCGTCCAAACCACCAGCGGGTGGACCAGGAGCTTGAGCGCGGCCAGCGCGGCGGCGGGGTGCAGGTCGCCGGTGAGGGGGTAGCCCGCCACCGCCGCCCCCATGGCAAAGAGGGCGCACGGCACCGCCGCGGTGCCCAGCAGCGCCAGCGTCCGGTCCACCGGACCGGGCAGCCCGACACCAGTGAGGTTCAGCACCGTCCCCGCTGCCAGCCCCAGGACGATGGGATTCTGAGCCAGCACCCGGACCAACTCCCGGATCTGGTCCCCCCACGACACTCCCCGCCCCCGGCTCCACTGAATGAGCCCCGCGGTGAGGGGCATGAACATGGCCGAGTGGAAGGCGATGATGAGGAAGAGCGGCAGGGTAGCCTCGGGCCCGAAGGCGGTGAGGACCACCGGGATCCCCATCATGACGGTGTTGGAGAACGCAGCGCCCATCCCGAAGATGGCGCCCTGGTCCAGGGGCCGGTCGAAAGCCAGTCGCGCCACGGCGATCCCCACGGCCCACACGGTGAAGGAGCCCGTGTAGAACGCCACCAGGAAGGACCAGGGGATGTCCTCGGGTATCTCGAGCCCGGCCATGCTCCGGAGGAGGAGGACGGGGATGGCGAAGTTGAAGACGAAGCCCACCATCCCCTCCACCCCGGCGGGCTTCATGATGCCCAGACGCGCAGCGAGGAAGCCCAGCGCGGCGATGCCGAAGACGGGCGCGACGACGTGGAGGAGAACGGCCATGGGGCAAAGATACCAGCTAGATCACGCTCTCCGGTGGTTGCTCCAGCCAGCTACCGTTGCCGCGTGGAATCACGGGAAGCCCCGTCGACAGCGTTCATCACGCATCGGGTCGAACCTGTGACCTCCTGAGGGGCTGTCAGGAATTCTCTTTAGATGACCTCGTCATCAGACTGGGATCCGTCCCTCGAAAACGATGGACAGATGGTTCAGGGCGGCGGTCCAGTCCTGGACGGGCCGGCCCCGGCTCTCTTCCACGAATCCAGTCTGCGCCACCGCCATCCGATCGCCCTGTCGACTTGGTGCGCGCGAGGCAACGAGAGGGCCTAGAACGAGCCGGCATCAGGCTGCGTTGGTCGCCGTAGCCACATTCCAGGCCGCGAACGCGCGGCCACGCAACACCCTGTAGTGCGTTGAACGGAGCTCGTGGCGTCCGAGTCGGAAGCAGTTCTGGATCACTCCGTGAACCGACAGGAATCGCTGCCATGGCCCGCTGACCGACAGGTAGCCGGTATACCTCGTCGCTCCAGTTTCCATCACCCGACTCTGGCGACCTCGGGCTCAAGTTGACAGTGCCCGCGGGGGCCCTACTCCTGGCGGATCACGTTCAGGGGCTCCACGGCGGCCGCCCGCCGGCTGGGCAGGAGCACGGCCGTCACGGTCACCAGCCCGAGGACCACGGTCGCCCCGATCAGGCTGAGGGGATCGATGGGGCTGACGCCGAAGAGGCTGCCCCTCAGGACGAGGCCGAGGGCTACCGCCCCCGGGATTCCCAGGCCTGCGCCCATGAGGATGAGGCGGCCCCCCTGGTCGAGAACCAGGCGCAGGATGCTCCGCCGGTCGGCGCCGAGGACCATGCGGATGCCGATCTCCCGGCTGCGACGCTTCACGGCGTGGGAGGAGACCCCGTAGAGCCCTACCACCGCCAGCACCAGACCGAGAAGCGCGAACACGCCCAGCGCCAGCGCCATCAGCCGGCGACTGTAGGTGGCGTCCCGGAGAACGC
The DNA here is from genome assembly GCA_964591135.1 of uncultured Gemmatimonadaceae bacterium. Classification (GTDB taxonomy): domain Bacteria; phylum Gemmatimonadota; class Gemmatimonadetes; order Longimicrobiales; family Gaopeijiaceae; genus SZUA-318. The sequence goes on from CAZPZU010000101.1 coordinate 8,055, forward strand.
CGGCGAGGGTGGTCTGGGGCAGCAACAAGGTCTCCTGGCTCAGGGACCTGATCACGCCCCGCACTTGTGGCGCCAACGGGAGGGGATCCCCGTCGGTCTCGGCAAGGAGCATGACATCTTCCCAATGCCTCTGTGAGAAAGGAAGGTAGAGGTAGGGTTCCTGGGGCTCCTCGAGGTAGTTGTACTTCCCGTCTTCGACGACACCCACCACCAGCAACGGATCAGCGTCCGGACTCCCAAGCCGAAGCGCGCGGCCCACCGGGTCCTCGCCAGGCCAGATCCGCCCCGCGAGCGTTTGGTTGATCACCGCCACCCGCGGGGCGTCCGCGCCGTCCTGGTCGGTGATGGGTCGGCCGCGAAGCAACTTGATCCCCAGCATGTCGAAGTACTTGGGACCCACCAGGTTGAACTTCACCTTCGCGCCGGGTGGCAGCGTGGAGCTGGGGGCATCCGTGGTATGGACGGCCAGGGCAGCGCCACCCTCGGAGGGGTAGAAAGGCACCGTCCGGGCCATGGTCGCCCGGCGCACGCCGGGGATGGCCTCCACCTGCTCGACCAGGTCGGCGTAGAACGCAGGCAGCCGCTCCTGCTCAACCCGGGGCGCCATCCACGACACGAGCACGTCGTTGCGCCGGATGCCCAGGTCCGCCGACTGGGTGGCGAGGAAGCTGCGCAGGAGCAGCGCCGTGGTGGAGACGAGCACCAGCGACAGGGCGAGTTGACCCACCACCAGCACGCTGAGGCCCCGCACGGGACGGCCGGATCGACCCATGCTCAGGTCATTCCCCTTGAGCACGCCCAACATGTCGGGTCGTGATGCGCGCAGGGCCGGGGGCAGGCTGAACAGCACGCCTGAGATCATCGCCAGGACCACGGTGAATCCCACCACCCGGGCATCCAACTGGAACCCCCAGTCCATGTAGACCGGTTGAGGCGGCAGGAGGCTGGGCAGCGCGTCCAGGACCATCCTGGAGAGCCCCAGGCTGATGACCACGGCCATGGCCGACACCAAGAAGCCCTCGACCAGGAGTTGGCGAATCAGCCGGGCCCGCCGACCGCCCAGCGCCATCCGGATCGCCATCTCCTGCTGGCGCGACAGCGTACGGGCCAGTTGCAGTCCGGCGGCGTTGGCGCACGCGATGAGGAGCACCACGGCCACCAGTGCCAGGAGGAGGGCACCAGGGCCACCGTAGGTCTTCGTCTGATAGGCCGCGTCGGTCAGGACCAACGCCTCAGACGGCGTTTGGGTCGCTTCGTCCCTGATGTCGAGGTGGGCCATGAGACCGCCGACCTCGGCCTGGACCTGCTCGACCTCGGTGTCGGGGGCGATGCGCCCCAGGAGATTGAAGCTCCCGGCCAGGGTGGTCTTCGAGGTCGACGGGCCCCACCACGTTTCCACCGGATACCAGATATCCGCAGGCCCCTGTCGCCGGATCCCGGAGTACCCCCGAGGTGCCACGCCCAGGAGCGTGTAGGACTGGTTCGTGAGCTGGATGGGTCCGCCTATGACCTCCGGGTCACCACCGAACTCCCTCTGCCACAGGGAATAGCTGATCACCACCCCGGGCTCGGCTGCGGTTTGGGCGTCGTCGTCCGCGTGGTAGGCGATGCCCGCGAAGGGTCGGAGCCCCAGAACGTCGAAGTAGTTCCTCGAGGTCACCTCCACCAGCATCATCCGCGTGGTTCCGTCCCGCCCCGTGAACATGGCTCCGTGGAACTCCACCGCAGCCACGCCTTCCATGGTGGACGTCTGTTCCCGGATGACCTCGTAGTCGGAGTAGTGGAAATCGTGCATTGCGCCGTCCCGATTGCTGGCGAACAACCGCACGATCTGGTCGGGCTCGGAGAAGGGGGACGACCTCAGCCACAGCCAGTCCACCACGCTGAAGATGGTGGCGTTGAGCGTGATGCCGATCACCAGGGAAAGTACTGCGGCAGTGGTCGTTCCCAGGTTCTTTCTAAGCAGCCGGAGGCTGCGGATGATGTCGGTCATGGTGATTCCTCCGATGGCGCCAAGAGCACCCGGGAGCGCAGTTCCTGCTGCGACCAGTCGGCGTCTGGCCAGGGGAGCCAGAGAGAGAAGTGCGTGCCCGCGGAACCAACGACGGGCGGTGGGGAGACCATCCTGCTCGGCCACCACCCTGAACCGTTCCTCGAGATCATCCAGCAGGTAGGCCCGGTCCGCTTCCGTGGCCACGAACCTGAGCAGGGCGCGCCAGAACCTCGGCGGTCGGGGGAGCGCTCCGTCACTCAGGGGCGCGGTCACAATCCCGTCGCTCCCTTCAGCCCGACGCCCTCCCACATGCTGTCGTGGACCTGGCGGGCCTGCCGGAGAGCGGTGGCGCCCTCGGCCGAGAGCCGGAAGAGCCGTTTGGCCCGTCCGCCTCGCTCCGGAAGCGGAGGGGACAGGTACGAGGTGATGAGCCCTTCCTGTTCCAGGCGATCCAACGCCGTGTAGACGGTGGCGATGGAGACCGATCGCGCGGTGCGCTCCTCGATCTCTTGATGGATGGGCACACCGTACGCCTCATCGCCCAGGCGAATGAGACAGAGAAGCACGTATTGCTGGAGCTGGCTCAGTCCGTTCCCGCGTCCCATGGCCTACCTTCCGGGGTCAGCACGCCGGGCCGAAGTTGAGGAGTCTCACCGGCCCGGAAGGCACTACGCGGATGGTTTCTTTTTGTTTCAGTAGGAAAAAGAAGAAGGGTGCGGCTTCACCGTCGTGTACGGCGTGGCCCTGATCGTGACGCTCCAACCACCGGCAACGCCAACTGGTGGCATACCGGTAGCCTCCCCGGTACCACCACCCTCGTGGTGCGCGCCTGGAACGGCCTCGCCTGGGCCGCCTTCTTCAACGCCCGCACCGAGGGCCCCGCCGGCGACGCCTTCGTCGCCGCCCTCGACAACAGCATGTGGACGGCCTCCCGGGCGGTGACCAGCTGGCCCACCGCGGACCTGTTCGGGGAATTTCACTAGCGCGAGGGCGCGCTCACTCGGCAGTCGGCGGCGCCATGTCCCCGGGAAGGAGGGAATTGCATATCGCCTGCCGGGCCGGGATACTCCCCGTCCGTCCCACCCTCGCAGAGAGCTTCGTCGTGGACCCGTTGGCCGGCACCAACTGGAGCGCCCCGGACACCGTGCGCGGCTTCGCCGCATCCCCGCCCAACGCCGTGCTCATGGACTTTGCGGTCGGCGAGTTGGAGCGGTCGCATACTCGCCACGCCCTGGACCTTGGATGCGGCGCCGGGCGCAACGCGGTCCCCTTGGCCGCGGCGGGTTGGCACGTCCTCGGCCTCGACCTGTCGTGGCCCATGCTCTGCGCCGCCTCGGCCCGGGCGGCGGCGGCCGGCGTGGGCGCACGAGTGGCATGGGGCTTAGCGCCTATGGAGCGGATACCGGCGCGGGGGCGGAGCTTCGATCTGGTCGTGGCCCACGGCATCTGGAACCTCGCGCCTTCGACCTCGGTCTTCCGGCAGGCCGTCGCCGAAGCCGCCCGGGTGGCCCGGCCGGCGGCCGGACTCTTCGTGTTCACGTTCTCCCGCGCCACACTGCCTCCCGACGCCGAGCCGGTGCAGGGCGAGGCGTTCGTGTTCACGCAGTTCTCGGGGCAGGCGCAGTGTTTCCTCACCGAAGGCCAACTCGTGGAGGAGATGGGTCGCGTCGGGTTCGAGCCTGACCCAGCGGTGCCCGTGACCGAGTACAACCGCCCGCCCGGCGGCCTGCGCCTTGGTGGCCCTCCGGTCATCTTCGAGGCCGCGTTCAGGTTTCAGCGAGACGGAGTCTAGGGGGCCCGCCGCGGCCCGCGCTCGGGTGTTGTGCAGGTTGCGCAGGCGCTGTTGCGAGCGTAATTGCGAGCGTGGCCGACTGCGCCTTGACGATCTCCTCCCCCCCGTCAGCCCCGGGCTCATCATTCCCACCGGCCCCGCGGACGAGTGCGAGACCGCCGCGCTCATGTACACCCACGCCATCAACACCGCGAAAGAGCGGATCTGGATCGCCAGCCCGTACTTCGCGCCCGACGAGGATCATGGCCGCGCTTCAACTCGCCGCTATGCGGGGCGTGGCCTTCACGTACTTCGACGACGCCATGAAGGCGGGCACGAGGCGAACCGATGAGCCGGCCCTCAGCGCGCCGAACGCGAGAACGCGGAACGCCCAAGGTCCTGCTTTGATTCGCGCCCCCGCCGCATGTTGACGCCGATGCCCGATCTGCCGCCGACGCTCTTCGTCGAGGTGAACCGCCTGCGACAGCTCGGGGGCAGGTGACCGCCCTCAGGTCTTCGGCAGTTCCATGAGGGGGATCCCCATGGCCTGTGCCGCCCGGGTCATCCGCTCGTCGTAGGTCGCCAGCGTCACGTCTCTTCCGCGCTCCCGGAGGAAGCTCACCGAGGCCAGGTGCAGGGCGTCCAGGGTGCGCACCGGCGTCGGGAACGGCTGGAGCGCACGCTCCAGGACCGGCGCGCGCAGCTCGAGCCATGCCAGGCGCGCCAGAAGCAGACGCGCGACGTCGCCGTGGGAACGGGCGAGATCCCGACCATGGAGGCGATTCCACAGCTCGTACTCGAGGAGCCGGCTCGTGACCAACTCCTCCTGCCAGAGCGGGGCGGGGGGCCGACGATCTTCCGCGAGCAGGTGGGCCAGAGCCACCGACGTGTCCAGATAGATCACCGGTCGGCGCGGTCCTCGGCCAGGTCGGCCAACAGATCCTCGAGGGGCGCTACAGGTGCCGACGGCGGGGGCTCTCCGGGGCCTACCGCCGGGGGCGTCACGTAGCCGTCGTGCGCGAGGTCACGCAGCACGCCGGCATGGCCGGTCTCACGCATCGCGCTGATGCCACGACGCAGCGCCTCGGAGCGGGACACGCCCATGGCCCGCGCCGCCTGGTCGAGAGCGGCGCGCTCCTGGGGGGTCAGGTAGACCTGGATCGGCTCACGAACGAGCTTGGACATGAAGAGAATTTATCGAATTCGTAACCAAATTCAACTGTCTGCCCGGGGCCCACGGGGCCCGCGAATGTGCTGTGCGCAGCATGCGGCCCGATGTCCACCTCCCCCACGACGCGCACGGAAGGCTCCCTCAGGAACTGGTTCATGAGCGCAGGGCCGCTACCTCATCGCCTCGGTGTAGGCGCGAGCCAGCGCCGGATCCGCCGCGATGTCGTACATGAGAGAGTCGAGCCCGGCGCGGGTGAGTCCGTGAGCCGCCAGGATCGAGTCGGTGGCGAAAGGCCTCGCCTGGATCGCCTTCGCTGTGGCCACGGCACGGTCCACGCTCGTGATGACGGACGCGGCGGCCGTGGCGGCGTCGGCAGCTTCAGCCGCCTCACCTCCCGGACGACCGCATGCGGCCGCCAGGATCACGGCCGCGCCGGAGGCCATACGTCGGATATGCGCGTTCATGATCCGCCCCCTCCGTGTTTGAGGGTGTCCTGGCCGTTCGCCTTGGCCTTTGCCCTACCCTTTTCGTTGCCTTCGTCCGCACGCCCGATGCCTCGGGCCCGGTGCTCGGTTCGGATCGCTTCGGCCAGCGCGTTTCCGCGAAGGCCCGCGTTGAGCTGTTGATGCACGAAGACACCGAAGTTGTCTTTGGGCTCGCCGGCATTGACGGCGTCGACCTCCTCTCCGACGACCACCGCGGCCTGGTCGGCGGGCAGTCCACGCTGGCGGAGCGCGGTCAGCAATTCACCCACCACGGTCTCGGTGACCCCGACCTGCCGGGCCTCGGTCACCAGCGCCGGGAGCTGGAGCGCCCAGAGTATCGCGGACGAGGCGTCGTCCACCTGCCGGACCGGCGTCACCGCGAAGAGCACGAGAAACGTCAGGAGCGTGCGCACGTCCTATCCTCCGTTGGCCATCACCGTCAGCTGCTGTCTCAGCGTCAGCATCAGGTGCGAGCCTTCGGGCAACACGATGTCCATGTCCTTCACCAGCGCCGACGTCGCGGCCCCGACGGCCGCACCGGCGACACCACCGATGATCGTTCCCTTGGAGTTGCCCCCGATCACCTTGCCGAGGATCGCACCCGCCGCCGCGCCGCCCACCACCCGTGCGACGTCCGCCTTCTCGATCCCTCGCGTGTCGTTGACGGTCGCGAGGGAGTCGATGGAGGCCTCGACGCCATAGTCCCTTCCGTTCACCGTCACGCCGGTCACGGCGAGGGTGAGCGTGCCCGTGGAGCGGTCGCTGGAAGCGGGGTTCACCTCGGTGATGCTCCCCTGCATCGTCGCGCCGGCGGGGATCACGACGGAGCCTCGGGCGTCCCTGACATCCGACACCACCAGGGCCGTGAACGCGTCACCGGCCTTGCCGTGCTGCGAGCTGATCGTGGAGGTGGTGGTCGCATCGATGATCGCACCGGCGAAGAGCGTGTAGCTCGACGGCGCGGCCGGGGTGGCGCGAGCCGGCTGGCTCACCGGTGCGCCCTCGGGATTGTCCGCGGACTCGGCCCGTGAGCATCCGGCGAGGAGAACCATCGGGATGGCCAGGAGAATCCTGCGCGTGGTCGTGAACTTCATGGTGTGGCCCTCTGTGTCTTGGATCGGGGTGCTGCGCGGTGGTCGCGGGGCTATTCCCCGAGGACCTTCTCGATCTTGGCGATCACCTGCTGCACTTTGCCGGCGTTCTTTCCTGCTTGCCCTCGGCCTCCCATTCAGGATCGCCCGTGAGCCCTCCCGCGTTTTCCACGAGCGTGCCCTTCAGCTCGTGGAGCCTACTCTTCGCCCGGTCATCCGTGCTGGCTTTGATGTGTGGGTCACCCCTCGGTCTCCATCGTTGGTTCGTCGCCCTCACATCACCCGCCGCCCCGAGATGGCGGCCCACTCGTGGCGTTCAGCGGAGATACCGGTAGAGCCCGATGAGTCCGATGACTCCGCCGCCGACCATGATGATGGTCCCGGTATCACCGTGGATGACGGAACCGACCACTAGCGCCGCGCCGCCGACGATCATCATCGCGACGTTCGTGCTCTGCGGGCCGCTCTGCGCGGGCAGCGCCGTCACGGCTGCGGACATGGGGGCGGTCACCGGGATTGCACGCATGCCGAGCGCCGCGCTCTCGCTCGTGGGCGCGAAGAGCGTCGCGGGTGCGGGCGTGGTGGCCTGCACCGCGGAGACGGCCGGCACCGTGCCGACGTCCGTGACCGGCTTCTGCTGGGCGGACAGCGGTGCGGCGAAAGCGAGCGCGGCACCGAGTGCGACGTACCAACTGTGGCTAGATGACATGGAACCTACTCCCGAGGTGAAAGAACCGATCGGCTGGGTCACCGACCGCTGACCTGCCAGAGCTTCTGTCGAGGTGTTCATGCTGGCCCCGCGTGCGACACCTGCGCCGGTGAGCTGCTGCTTGCTCATCTCGGCGTCCAAGAGCGCGAGGATCGATGGCACCGTGCGCCGACGACCGTGGTGTTCCGTCCGGGGGGCACCCCGCAGGAAGGGCGTCGTCTCGTGTCTCCAGTTCGCAGCATCCAATAACCCGTATGGATACTCGCGGCTTGTGACGCCAGCGAACATCAGGCGGCGGAGTGAAAGACGGACTAGGCTTGGTGCGTCAGAATGGGGAGTCTTCGCCCCCTGAACGGACTAGCTTCAACGGGTGAGGGGCGCGATCTCCTGGTTGCTCATGCCGTCGGCGATCAGGCCGATGACCTGGCCTTCGCGCTTCGTCATCCGCCCTCGCGCAGCGGTCGATCCTCCTCCACCACCGGGACCGAGAGCGGCGGCTGGCCGGGTGGGTCGCCGCCCGAGAGGTCGCCTGATCGGCCTACCGAATCTCGCCTACCGGTCCTTCTCTTCATGGGCGTAAGCCGCAATCTGCAACCGGGTGTGCAAGGTCAGCTTCTCCATGATGTTTCGCACGTGGCTCTTCACCGTGTGCGTGGCGATGTGGAGCGCTTTGGCGATCTCCTTGTTGCTCATCCCCTCCGCGATGAGGTTGATCACATCTCGTTCGCGGGGGGTCATACGCACGGAGTCGAGCGCGAGGGGGCGCCCTTTGCTGACGGCTTCTCTCGCGATCTGCGAAAAGAGCGCTCCCGTCATCTGGGGCGGCAGCACGTGGGCACCCCCCGCCACCGACCGGATGGTCGCAGCGAGATCGTCCAAGGTGGCGTCTTTCATGATGAACCCGGAGACGCCGACATTCACGTACTCCACGATCTCCTCGTGCACCGGAAGGAGATCCATCACCACGATCTTGGCATCCGGGAAGTCCTTCCGGACCCTCTCGGCCACGCGCAGGCTGTCACCGTCGCGCAGGCCGAGATCCAGGAGGATCACATGCGGATTCACCCGCCGCAGCAACTCCGGGTCGGCACTGGAGCCCGCGGCGACAACCTGGAAACCCGGAAGCTGATTCAGCAGCGCGGCGATGCCCTCACGAACCAGCCGATTGTCCTCGATGAGGGCCACGGAGATCACACTGGTCTCGCTCAAGGGCTCACTCCAGGAGTCGATGGGCTGCAAGGGTATACTCATGACGCTACTCGCAGACACGCCGTCAAGCCAGGCGCCCGCCCAGAAAGGAGGGCCTGCGATGCCCTACCGAGACCCCGAGGTGGCCGCCAGATTCGCGCAGATCTCCACTCCGAAGCCGATCCTGGGGGCATTCCTCTTCGGTGTGGAGGGTTTCGATCTTCCCACCTACGCGGGGGTCGCCATCCTTTTCCTGGCCCTTAG
>CAZPZU010000102.1:0-16235 GCA_964591135.1 uncultured Gemmatimonadaceae bacterium
GGCCGCCCAGCCGGCGTCGGGCGTGGCGCTCGGTGACTCCGTGGTGCGGGTGAATGGGGCCGGCAAGTACCTGATCCCGGGCCTGTGGGACATGCACGTCCATGCCATGGAGGGGGACGACCCCCTTGGCCTGCCTCTCTTCATCGCCAATGGCGTCACGGGCATCCGCGACATGTGGGGCGATCTCGAGATCGCGGCCAATCTCCGGACCGCCGTCGACGCCGGCACGCAGGTGGGTCCCCGCTGGGTCGTGGCCGGCAATCTCGTTGACGCACCGCACCCCTGGTGGCCACCGTCGGTCGTGGCCGGCGACGCGGAGCGCGCCCGGCAGGTGGTGGATTCCCTTTCCGCCGCAGGGGCTGCGTTCATCAAGGTGTATTCCCTGCTGGATCACGAGACCTACCGGGCGATCCTCGCGCGTGCCCGTGAGATCGGACTGCCGGTGGCCGGACACGTGCCGTTCAGCGTGACCGCGCGGGAGGCCTCGCAGCTCGGCCAGGCGAGCTTCGAGCATCTATTCGGGGTGATGGAAGGATGCTCCGGCGCCGACGAGACCGTCCGCCTGGAAAGGCAGGGGTGGTTGGCCGCGAGAGCCGCGGGGAAGCACGACGTCCCCAATCCGTTCTTCGACGTCGGGATCTACCGGAACGTCCTCGACACGTTCGAAGACGCGACCTGCACGGCCCTCCTCGAGGAATTGGCGGAGCGAGGCACGTGGCAGGTGCCCACCCTGGTGGCAAATCGAATCGACGCGTACCTGGCCGACTCCGCATTCACGGCCGATCCCCGCGTGGAGTACATGCCGGCGAGCGCCACGGAATACTGGCAGGGCCTGGCGAACGCCGCAAACGGACGCTTCTTCGCGCGGCCGGCGCTGGACGAGATGCTGGCCAGGGCCGAGGCGATGGGCGGCTGACGCTGCGCAACGCGACCGCCGGGCGCGCCGGCGCTGAGCTCCGCGGGTAGCGGCGAGTCAGCCGAGACGATCACCCCCTACGGGCCCCCCGGCTGGAAGCCCGGCACACCCATCTGCCACAACATGAACGAGAAGACGTCCGCCCGGAGCTCGTCGCTCTGGCTCGCCGCGGAGCTGATTCCGTGGCCCGCGCCGAAGTCCACCCGGAGCAACACCGGCCGGCCGCTCCTCGTGGCCGCCTGCACCCGCGCCGCCATCTTCCCCGGGTCCCACGGGTCCACTCGCGGGTCATTGAAGCCGGTGGTGAACAGCACGGCGGGGTAGGGCGTTCCGGCCCGGACGTGCACGTAGGGGTCCATGGCCAGCAGGTCGCGGAAGCCGTCCGGCGTGGTCGGGTCCCCGAACTCCGGGCGGTTGGCGGGCCCGCTCTGGCCCACCAGCATGTCGCGGATCGGATTCACGGCTCCGACCTGGATCGCCATTACGCCGAACAGGTCCGGCCGCTCGTCCATCGCCATGCCCGCCAGGATCCCGCCCGCGCTTCCTCCGGTGCCCGCGAGTCGGGCCGGCGAGGTCCACCCTTCGCGCACCAAGTATTCCCCGCAGGCGATGAAGTCCCGCCAGGTGTTGCTCTTCGTGGGGCCGCGGCCCGCCTGGTGCCAGGTTTCGCCGAATTCGCCTCCGCCCCGAGCGTGGCACTCGGCAAGCACGCCCCCGTGCTCGAACCAGGGGAGGTATTGCGGCAGGAAGGTCGGATCGCCGCTGATCCCATATGCACCGTAGCCCACCAGCATCGTCGGGTTGTTCCCGTCGCGGGGGACACCCTGCGGGTAGACGATGGACAGCGGCACCATCGTCCCGTCCCAACTGGGAACGCGTACCTCCTCGGCTGCGATCCCGGAGAAGTCCACGGGCGATGGAGGCAGGAGCCCGGTATCGCGCAGCTCACCGGCCGCCGGGTCAAAGCGATACCAGAGGGGGGAGTGGGTCCACGACTCGAGGAGCACCATGGCACCGGGCCGCTGGCCGCTGGTGACCAGCCCCTGCGTGAACGGGAACGTCGAGATCGCGCCGTCGTAGGGCAGTGCGACCTCGGTGGGGGAGCCGCCGGTGGAGAAGTCCAGGCGCCGGAGCTGCGCCACGCCGCCGTCCAGCAATTGTACATACAGTCCGTCCTCGGCGGCCGCGATGGCCCGGACGACGGCTTCGCCCTCGGGGACGACGACTTCCGCCTGAGCGACGTCCGGGGCGGGCAGGCTCGTACGCAGCACCCTGTATCGAGGCGCCCCCGCGTGTGCCATCAGGTAGACGTCGTCACCGTGCGGAGCGATCTGCGACACGCTGTCGGCCACCTCGACGAGGGGGCGCCACGACGCGGTACCGTCCCGTACCGCCGCGAGAGGTGCGACGTACACCGTCAACTCGAACGCCACGCCGTGGACGAGCTCCGCGAACGCCCACTCCGAGCCCGGGAACGTGACGACGTATGGATAGTCGTCCTCCCCGATCTCCAGCTCGGGGCTGACGCCGGTCCCGATGAGGGCGACGTCGGATGAGTCCGGCTGTCCCACCACGTGCAGGTACGCCCGGCTGTTCCGTTCCCGCTCGGCCTCGGGCGTGTCGGGCGGGAGCTCCCTGAGCCGGTTGTAGAAGAAGGAGCGGCCGTCCGGCGCCCACGACACGCCTGCGTACTGCGTACGCGTGATCGAGTCAGGCAGGATGCGGCCCGATCCCACGTCGACGACGCGTAGCGCGCCCCGCTCCGACCCCCCCTCTGACACGCCGTACGCCACGTACTTCCCGTCCCACGAAGGCGCGAAGTAGTCGATGGCCCACGGAGGTCCCCCCGGCTTCCGCAGATCCTCCGGGTCCACCAGGAGTCGCTCCGGAGCGCCGAGGCCGTCCCGCACGTACAGCTTGGAGACGTCCTCGCCGGGGCGCCTCTGCAGATAGAAGACCTTGTCTCCACCCATCCATACCTGGCCCACCGTCTGCTCGGCGCCGGTGAGCTCACGCATGCGCGCCGCCATCGCCGCGCGTCCGGGGATCCGGTCCAGCACCCTCTGCGTGTAGTCCTGCTGCGCGTGGAACCAGCGGACGACCGCGCTGTCCCGGGTGTCTTCCAGCCAGCGATACGGATCGACGACCACCGTGCCGAACAGCGTGTCGGTGACGGGGTGGACCGGTGTGGGTGGCGGGCCGTGGTCCTGGGCTAGGGCGGGTCCGCCCCGGAGGACGAGCAGGGAAACGATCGTCAGGGTACGGATGATTCGAGCGCGCATGATCCACCTCGATGCCGGGAGGCCGCACACCAACGGTGCAGCCGAATGGCGAGGGTCCGACTCGGGCCGGGGAGGCCCGCTTCATACGCGACGAAAGGCTCGTGGAATCCTTACGACCCGCGATTCACACGGAACACGACGGCATGCTAGCCGCCGACGAGGAGGGATGCAACTCGCCCCCCGGAGCATACCGGCCGATCCTCCCTTCGGACCGGCCGGCGCCCCGCAGGCGTCACTCGATGACGTGGATGTCCCTGGCCGCGCACATGTCCTTGAGGATCTTCGGCCACACGGTCACCGACACCTCCCCGAGGTGGGCCTTCTTCAGGATCGCCATGTAGGTGCGCGATTGGCCGATCCCGCCTCCGACGCTCAGGGGGAGCGTCCCGTTCACGATCCCCTGGTGGTAGGGGAAGCGCAGGAAGTCCATCTGCCCCGACATCTCGAGCTGTGTCTTCAGGGACTCCGCGTCCACGCGGATCCCCATGGAGGAGAGCTCGTGGCGGCGCCCGGTGACGGGGTTCCACACGAGGATGTCGCCGTTGAGGCCGTGCATGGGCCGCCCGTCCTTCGACGTGGTCTCCGTGACCCAGTCGTCGTAGTCGGCTGCGCGCATCTCGTGGGGGTAGCCGTCGGCCAGGGGCCAGCCGATGCCGTAGATGAAGATCGCCGGGTACTCCTGGAGGATCATCGTCTCCCGCGCTTTGCGCGGCAGGTCGGGATACCGTTCCAGGATCTCCTCGGCGTGCAGGAACGTGAGCTCGTCGGGGAGATCGGGATAGCGGTCGGAGCGCAGCTTCGGGAACAGCATCTGGGCGTGGACCTCGGCACCCTTGAGGACCTTCCAGATGCGCTTCACCACGTCGGTGAGGAAGTCGAGGTTCCGGTCCGCCGCGGTGATGGACCGCTCCCAGTCCCACTGGTCCACGTAGGCGCTGTGGTCGTGGTCGAGGAAGTAGTCCTTCCGAACGGCGCGCATGTCGGTCAGAATGCCCTCGCCGGGCTCCATCCCGAACTGCGCCAGCGCCATCCTCTTCCACTTGGTCGCGGCCTGGACGACCTGGGCGTCGATGGGGTTCTTGCCGTGGTCGTTGGAGATGTGGAACTGGACGGGCGTCCGCGAGCCGTCCCTGTCCAGGAAGTCGTTCACGCCGCTCTCGGCATCGACGATGAGCGGCACCTGCACCCTGATCAGTCCCAGCTCACGGCACAGTCCTTCCTCGATGTAGTCCTTCACCGCGTAAAGCGCTTCCTGCGTCTCGCGCGGGCCGAGGAGGGAGCGGTAGTCGGTGGGGAGCACCTCCTCGAGCTCGGCGTAGTCGCCGATCCCTGGCCCGGCCAGGTCAGCCTGCTTGTCGTGCATGATCGTCCGTCCTTGTGGGGAGCACCCAGGGCGGGGAGGGACGGAGCGCAGGAGGACCCCGGGAAGATGGTAGGTGGAGAATCGCGCCGCGGCGTCTCGGATTCAAGACGTCCGGAGCACCGTTCGGGCTATTCGAGCGCCTCGAAGATCCCGGTGCTGCGGTTCTTGCGCACTTCGTTCCACGGGAAGACGCGGCCGTTCATCGTGATGTAGACGCCCGCCGGCAGCACCTGCACCGCGGTGATCGCCCCGCCGAGGTTGAACAACCCGTCCGAGCTGCCGAACGCGATGGGGATCATCGCGCCGGTGAGCACGATCGTCTTGTCCGGCACCTTCTGCGCCAGCGTGCGGGCCGTGTCGACCATCGTGTCGGTGCCATGCGTGATCACGATGTGCCGCTCACGGACGTCGGCGCAGTTGTGCGCGATCACGTCACGCTCGGCGTCGGTCATCTCGAGGGAGTCGATCATCATCAGCGTCCGGACCTTCACTTCGACGCGGCAGCGACCGAGGTCGAGCATCTGGGGAAGGTGGGTATCCGCGAAGAACAGCGTTCCGTGGATCTCGTCGTACTCCTTGTCGAACGTGCCTCCCGTGACGAAGAGGCGGATGGGCTCGCTCAAGTGGGCAGCTCCGGTGGACGGTGGCGCGAGGCACGAAAGCTCCGGTGTGGGCGCGTCGCGAGCAAGCCGTCGCCGCCTCGGCCGCGCGCGGGCTCAGGTGCCGGCCAGCGCCTTCCCGATCGCCTCCTGCAGGCCCGACGGGTCCTCGAGCATCATCATGTGGCCGACGTCGGGCAGCACCGTGAACGACGCAGCGGCGGCCCTCACGAAGTCCGGAACGTCCCAACCGCCAAGGCTGCGCTCGCCGGCGATCAGGTGGAAGGGCATCCCACGGGCCAGGATCGCCCGCACCTCCGCGAGGTAGTCGGGGCGCCCGGTGATGTCGACGACCGAGCGGGCCATGGACCTCATGGAGCGCCCCGATTGCGCGCCAAGCGCCTCGAGCGCCCAGGCGACGGTCCGGGGCGTGGGATCGATTTCCTGCCCCGAGAGCCATCCGACGGGGTCCGCACGGTGCCGCTCCAACATGGCCTCCGCCTCCTCCTCGCTGCCGGCCGCGATCCCCTTCGACCAGAAGGCGTCGACCAGGGTGAAGTTGCCCTCCAGGTCGACGATGGAGCCGACCAACTCGCGGTGGCGGTGCGCGAGGTGCACGACCACGGCCCCTCCGAGTGAATGGCCGACCAGGTGCGCGCCCTCGTATCCACCCTCGCGCATCCACCCCTCCAGGTGCGCGACGGCCCTGGGGATCGACGTTTCGGAGCCCGGGTCGTTCATCCCGTAGCCCGGCAGATCCGGCACGAGGAAGGGGCGCCCATTGATGTCCGTGGCGAGGCCCCGAAGGTGGCCGCAGGCGTGGATGAGCCCGTGGACCAGGATGACGGGTGCGCTCATGGCGGCACCGATCCCTCGGTTCCCTTCTCGTCGAACCCTCTCACTCCTGCCTCAACGCCTCCACCGGATCGACGTGCGTGGCCCTCAGCGCCGGCACCAGGGTGGCGAGCACCGCGGACGCCGACAGCACGGCCACGACGAGGATGTACGTAGTCGGGTCCGTGGGGGTCACCCCGAAGAGCTGGCTCTTCAACACCCGCGACAGGGCGAGCGATCCCACGAGACCCAGACCGATGCCCACGGCCACGAGCGACATTCCCTGACGCATGACGAGGCCGAGGACGGCGCCTCGATCGGCACCCATCGCGATGCGCACGCCGAGCTCCCGGGTGCGCTGCCCTACCACCTGGGCCATTACGCCGTAGACGCCCGTGGCGGCGAGCGCCAGCGCCACCGCGGCGAACACGGCGAGGAGGACGAGCGACAGCTTCCGCTCGCCCATGGAGTCGGCGATCAGGCGCTCCATGGTGGAGACGCGAGCCAGCGGGAGATTCGAATCCAACCCGGCGACCGCAGCCCGCAGGCCCGCGACGAGCGCCGAGGGATCGCCGGAGGTGCGGGCCAGCACGAACATCCCCGCCCTTGGAAACTGACGGTAAGTGCCGTAGACCTGAACGCGTGGATCGGCGTCCAGCCCCTCGTGGGCGGCGTGTCCCACCACACCGATGACCTCGATGGGTCCGTCTCCGAACGAGATCCGCTTTCCCACCGCGTCCTCGTCGGGCCAGTACCTGCGCGCCAGCTCCTCGTCCACCACCGCGACGAGCGGTGTCTCGGGTCCGTCCGCCTCGGTGAAGAAGCGGCCCTCGAGGAGGGGGAGTCCCAGCGCCTCCTGGAAGCCGGGGCCCACGATCCTGATGTCACCCCAGGCGTTGGGCTCCTCGGAGCCCGGCTCGAACCCCACCACCGTGAAGCTCGAGGTGGACCACCCGCCGGCGAACGGCAGGACGGACTCGAACCCCGCCGAGGTGACGCCCGGAACGTCGCGCACCAGCGGCAGGAGCTGATCGAAGAACCCGCGCTGCGCCGTCTCGTCGGGGTAGTCGTTGGAAGGGAGCGCGAGGTAGAAGGTCATGAGCCCTCTCGCATCGAAACCGGGGCTCACCGCCTGGAGGCGCGCCATGCTCTTCAGCAACAGCCCGGCCCCGGCGAGCAACGCCAGCGACAGGGCGAGCTGTGAGACGACGAATGTGCGCCGAAGGCGGAGCCCCGAGCGATCGTCGCCGGCGCGCACCCCCTCACGGAGCGCGCCCGAGACGTCGGTGCGCAGCGTGCCCAGGGCTGGCATCAACCCGACGAAGACGCCGGTGCCGAGGCTCACAAGAAGGGTGAACAGGAGCACGCTCCGGTCGAGGGACACGTCGGCCAACGCGGGAACGGAACGCGACGCCAATGACTGGAGTCCCGTGACGCCGCCGTAGCCGAGGGCGAGCCCCACGACGGCGCCGGAGAGGCCGAGGACGAGGCCTTCGGCCAGGAGCCGTCGGAGTATGTCCGCGCGGCTCGCACCCATCGCGAGGCGGACCGCGACCTGGCGGCGCTGCCCGGACGCGCGGGTGAGCAGGAGGTTCGCCACGTTGGCGCACGCGATGAGCAGCACGAGCACCACGGCGCCGAGCAAGACGAGGAGCGCCGGCCGGACGTCCGCCGTCGCACGCTGTTCCAGGCCCGTGACGTGGATGGACCAATCGGGCGCGAACCAGTCGGGGTTGTCCTGCTTGAGGCGCTCCGCGAAGTCGGCCATCTCGGTGCGCGCCGCACCGATGTCCGTGCCCGGCGCCAGTCGCGCGACCAGGGACAGCCATTCGTTCGTGTAGCCTCGACTGTACTGCTCCTCGGTGAGCACCAGCGGCACCCAGAGCTGCACCTGCCGGTCGAAGACGTCCCGGAACGTCCGCGGCATGACGCCGATCACCGTATACGGCTCTCCGTCGAGCGCGAGCGTCCGGCCCAGCACGCCGGGGTCGCCGCCGAACCGACGGGACCAGAAACCGTAGCCGAGCACGACCACGCGGGCGTCTCCCCCCACGACCTCGCGGCCGTAGGCACGGCCCAACGTGGGCGCGATCCCAAGCGTCTCGAAGTAGGCCGGAGAGGCCGCCGCCGCAGCTATGCGCTCGGGCTCTCCCTCACCGGTGAGGTTCAGCGCCCGACCTGTCTCCACGGCCATGCTGGTGAAGCTCCGGGGCCCGCTCCGATAATCCCGGAACCCGCGGGCCGACACCGAGGCCTCCATCCCGTTCAACGACGGGTAGTAGTGGTTCAGCGTCACCAGAGCAGATGGATCGGCGTAGGGAAGCGGCCGAAGCAGGAGCGCGCTCACCACGCTGAAGATGGCCGTGTTCCCACCGATCCCGAGCCCGAGCGTGAGCACGGCGATGGCGGCGAACGCCGGCCGGCGCGCGAAGCCCCGCAGGGCGTGCCTGACATCCCGCATCATCTTCTCCATCCCTCTTCCTCCCCTTGATCCTCGCATCTGCCTCAGGTGTGGGGTCGTCGCCTCCGTGGGCTCCAGCCCGAAGGTCGCCGCCAGGCGCGCCGCGCCTCCATTCACCGCCAGGTCCTTCAGCGTGCGCAGCGCGAACCTGAACCCGGCCGTCCGGCCGCGGCGTCGAGCGTCCACCCATCCGGCGTGTACCATGGCCGCCATCTCGTCCCCGTGTACACAGCGTATGCGCCGCGGAAATATCCGGAGCGCCCTGCGGTAAAGGCGGACGACCAGGGGTTCTTCGACGCTCATCCGGCACTCTCTTCGCCGGGAAGGGCGGTGCGCAGGCCGGATCGATCGAGAAGCGCGTGGAGTCTGGACGCCTCGGCAGCCACGAGCGCCCGGCCGAAAGGGGTGATTCCGTAGTAGCGGCGCCGAGCGTCGACATCGGCCTCGTCGGCGGGAGCGGGCACCTCCTCCAGGATCCCGTCGTCGAGGAGCTTGGCGATGCTGCGGTAGAGCGATCCGGGATCGAGCGTGACCGCGCCCCCCGAGCGTTCCTCGACCTCCTGCTTGATCCGATAGCCGTGCGAAGGAACGTCGAGCAGCACTGTGAGGATGGCGAACACCCTCGGGTTCAGTGGAAGATGACGGCTCGGCTCCGCGTCGGTCATGGGGCTCTCTCTGCAGGATGACTAGAGGCACTCGACATATATGACGGCGATCAGGCCTTCGTTGTTTCACGTCCAGGTCGACGAAGAAAATCCGCACCCCTATCGTACCCGGGACACGGCGCCCTCCCGACTCTTTCAGATGCGAGGCCTTCTCATGTCCTCCAGAACGCTGGCGGCCATCCTGTGCGCCGCTCCCCTGCTCTCCGCGTGCGCCGGCGGCGCGGACCGCTCCGCGTGGGCTGGCACCGTCACCGACAGCGCAGGCATCACCATCGTCGCGAACCCCGCCGAGGGCGTGTGGGGCCCGGGGGACGCCTGGACGGTCGAGGAGGTGCTCTCCGTCGGCTCCGTCGAGGGCGACGAGGTCTATCAGTTCGGCCAGATCATCGGCGTGGACGTGGACGATGCCGGCAACGTGTACATCGCCGATCAGCAGGCCCAGGACGTGCGCGTCTTCGACGCGACCGGCCGGTACGTGCGCACCATCGGCAGCCCGGGCTCGGGTCCGGGTGAGCTCGGCCGCGGCATCCAGGGCGTCTTCGTGGTGAACGGAGAGGTGGTGGTGCCCGACCTGGGCAACCAGCGCGTCGCCCGCTTCGCACTCGACGGCGAGCCGCTCGGCACCGAGCGTCTCGACTTCGCGAAGGGCGTGCCGCTCCGGTGGGACGTTTCGGCGGGAGGCCGTCTGGTCGTGCAGAAACGCGGGCTCAACCTCGCCGACTCGACGGCGGCGCCGCGCGGCGACCCAATCCTGACGCTGGTTCCGGAGGGGGAGGAGCCCGACACCGTCGCGGTCCTGCCTCCGGGGCAGAGCGTGCAGTTCGCGGGAGGGCGGGCTCGTGTCCGCCAGTTCGATCCCGAGCCGATTTGGGACGCCGACCCTGACGGTCGCCTCCTTACGGCCATGAACGACGGGTGGCGCCTCCAGGTGTGGTCGCCCGACGGCTCGCTCTCCCGCATCATCACGCGCCCCTCGGAGCGCAAGCCCGTCACCGAGCGTGACATCCAGGTGTTCAAGGACGCGATCGCGAACCTCGCGCGGCAGCAGGGAGCGACGCCGCAGCAGATCGAGGCCGCCCTCCAGCAGTTCGAGTTCGCCGACCACTACCCGGCCTTCGTGACCCTCGCCCTGGGTCCCCGGGGATCGGTATGGGTCCAGAACTTCCGCTCCGGCAGCGAGCTCGCCGGCGAGGGCGAGACCTTCGACGTCCAGGACCTGGGCTCCACCGAGTGGGGCGTGTTCGACACGGAGGGGCGCTACCTGGGCACGGTGACCTTCCCCGGCCGCTACCAGCCGATCCGCGCCCTCGGCGACCGCTTCTACGGCATCGCCCGTGACGAGCTCGATGTCCAGAGCCTCAAGGTCTACCGGGTGGTGATGAACTGACGCCGGTGCCCGCCTGAAACCTGGCGCCCTTCCCCTACGTCCGTTATTTAATCGTGTTTGTAGAGAACGACACGGAGATCGGACGGACATGGGCAAGGGCGACTTCCTCGGCGAATTCGAGCAGGTGGTGCTGCTGGCCGTGGCGCGGCTGAGCGGCCAGGGCTACGGCATGTCGATCCGGCGGGAGATCGAGCGGCGCACCGGCCGTGAGGTCACGGTCGGTTCGGTCTACGCCACGCTGGCACGCCTCGAGGAGAAGGGCCTGCTGGTCTCCGAGGAGGGTGCGTCGACGCCGCGACGCGGCGGGCGCGCCCGTCGCCACTTCCGCATCCGGCCAGCCGGCGTGCAGGCCCTCGAGGCGACCCGGGGGATGATGGAGCGGATGTGGGACGGGGTCGTCTTCGACGGCGGCGAGCGGACGTGAGCCGGTCGCAACCGCCACGCCCGGCCGAGCTCCTCGTCCGCCTGAGCGCACCGCCCGTCCAGCGGGACGACCAGCTCGGCGACCTGTGCGAGGAGTTCGAGGAGCGTGCGGCCCGAGACCCCGCGGCCGCGCGACGCTGGTACTGGAAGCAGGCCCTGGGGTCGGCGGCCGCCAACCTGGGCCACCGCCTGCGCGCGGCGCGGGACGAGGCGACGGCACACGCGAGGGGAGACGGGATGATGGGAACGCTGCTGCAGGACCTCCGGTACGCGCTGCGGAGCGCGCGCAAGAACCCGGCGCTCAGCTCGGTGATCGTGGTCACGCTGGCGCTGGGCATCGGCGCCACCACGACGATGTTCAGCGTCGTGTGGGGGCTCGTCCTCGACCCCTTCCCCTTCCCCGAGCCGGACCGGATCGTCGGCTTGGGCTCCGCCTATCCGAAGCTCGGTGGAGAGATGAAGTTCTGGGAGAACCTGTCCCCAGCGGAGTATGTCGACGTGCGCGACAACAGCCGCACGCTCGAGGACGTCGTCGCGTGGGACATGGGCAACCGGCAGATCGCCGGCGAGGGGCCGCCGCAAAACGTCTTCACCGGCTTCTGGTGGGGTGACGCGCTGCGCACCCTCGGCATGAAGGCATACCTCGGCCGCGGCTTCACGGACGAGGAGCTGGCGCGCGGCGACGCGGTGGCGCTGCTGTCGTACCGGATCTGGCAGGACCGCTTCGGGGCGGACTCGACGATGGTCGGGAAGTCGATCCTCATCAACGGCAATCCCCACACGCTTGTCGGCATCCTCCCGAAGGGGGTGGACATCTACGGGATGGACCTGTGGACGATCATGCCCATCGGGCCTGACCGCTATCCGCGCAACCGACGCCAGTTCCAGATCATGGCGCGCATCCGCGACGGAGCCACGCTGCGGGACGTGAACACCGAGCTGGAGGGACTGGCCCGCCGGACCGAGCAGGCCTACGCCGCCGAGTTCGACGAGTACGCGGGATGGTCGATGCGCGCCCTCACCTGGAACGCGGTGAGCTCGCGCTCCTTCCGCGCCGGCGCCTTCACGCTGCTGGGTGCGTTGGGCTTCGTGCTCCTGCTCGTGTGCGCCAACACCGCCAACCTCCTGCTCGCCCGCGCGCAGGGCCGGCGCCGCGAGATGGCGGTGCGCACGGCGATGGGTGCCGGACGGAGCCGCCTCCTCGGACAGCTCCTCACGGAGAGCCTCGTGCTCGCCCTCCTGGGCGGTATGCTGGGTGTCGGGCTCGCCGCCCTCGGCAACGGGGGCGTGCGCGCCATGCTCTCGATGATCGGCGCGCCGGTGGCCGGAACCGTGCAGCTGAACGGCCCCGTGCTCGGCTTCACCGCGGCCGTAGCGGTGGCCGCCGGGGTGATCTTCGGCCTCGTCCCGGCGTTCCAGGCCTCGCGCACCGAGATCGCCGGCGTGCTCCAGGCCGAGGGCAAGAGCGCGACCTCCGGCGCCAGCCGCCAGCGCCTGCAGCGCACGTTGGTCGCCGTCGAGGTCGCCCTCGCCTTCGTACTCCTGGCCGGCGGTGGCCTGCTCGTGAACAGCTTCCTGCGCCTCGAGCGCGTGGACACGGGCTTCGCGGCCGACCACCTGCTGACGATGCGCCTGACGCTGCCGCGGGAGGAGTACTCGGGGGATGCCGTCCCGGCGTTCTTCCAGGAGCTCGCCGAGCGGGCGCAGGGCGTGTCCGGCGTGCGCTCGGCCGCCGCGGCCTCGCAGTTCCCGCCCATCGGCTTCTCCTTCCGTGAGCTCTGGTTCGAGGGCGGCGCGCCCTCGGAGGACCAGACGCTGCCCCGCGCGCTCACCACCGTCGTCACGCCCGGCTACTTCGAGACGCTCGGCATCCCCCTGCGCGCGGGACGCGCCTTCGACGGGCGCGACCGCGCTGGGAGTCCCCCGGTCGCGGTCATCAACGAGGTGGCGGCGCAGCGGTATTTCCCCGACCAGGATCCCGTCGGCCGTCGCCTGAAGATCGGCGGGCCGGATGCGGACGCGCCGTGGTTCGAGATCGTCGGCGTCGTGGGCGCCACGCAGAATCGTGGACTCGAGCGTCCGCCGGAGGCCGAGGTGTTCGGCCTGCACGCCCAGCTAGGCGACGGCGCCAACCAGCTCTTCCTCCTGCTGCGCACGGACGTGCCGCCACTGTCGGTGCTGCCCGCCGTGCGGAACGTAGTGCGGGAGATGGACCCCGATCAGCCCATCTACGCCATCCAGACGGTGGACGAGGCCTTCGCGTCCGCGACCGCGACGCGCAGGGCCACCACCACGTTCTTGTCGATCTTCGCGGTGTTCGCGCTGATCCTCGCGGCCGTGGGGATCTACGCGGTGGTCTCCTTCACGGTGAGCGAGCGTACGCAGGAGATCGGCCTGCGCGTGGCCCTCGGCGCCGACGCCGGCGGCGTCCGCCGCCTCGTGGTGAGCCAGGCGCTCCTCCCCGTCCTGGTCGGGGCAGCCGCGGGACTCGCCCTGGCCGTCCCCCTCGGGGGCGCGCTGAAGGGGATGCTCTTCCAGGTGGCAGCCCTCGACCCGACGACGATGGCCCTGGTGGCCGTGCTCCTCGTCGGCGTCGCGGCCGCCGCCAGCTTCGTCCCGGCGTGGCGGGCGAGCCGCCTGGATCCGGTGGAAGCGCTGCGCGTGGAGTAGGCGAGCAAGCCGGTCGGGAAGAGGACACCCGCGGTCCGACGTGGGGTAGTGGCCCACGGAGCGAGTGCCCCGAATCCCCGCGAGGAACACCCACCGTGAGCTACACCGCCGTGAACCCGGCTACCGGTGAGACGATTTCCACCCACCCCGCCACGTCGCCCGACGAGGTCCAGGACATCGTGCAGCGCGCCCAGGAGGCCCATCTGGCCTGGCGCGACACTCCGTTCTCCGATCGTTCCGACAGGCTACGCGCGCTCGCCGGGCTGCTCCGGGGACGGAAGGACGAGTACGGGCGGCTCATGACCGCGGAGATGGGCAAGCCCATCGCGCAGGCCGTCTCCGAGGCGGAGAAGTGCGCCACCGCAGCGGACTACTACGCTGAGCAGGGGGAGTCCTTCCTGGCGCCCGTGCCCGTCGAGACCGACGCGTCCACGAGCTATTGGACGTACAGGCCGCTGGGCGTGATCCTCGCGATCATGCCGTGGAACTTCCCCTTCTGGCAGGTGATCCGCTTCGCGACGCCCGCGCTGGCCGCCGGTAACGCCGGGCTCCTCAAGCACGCCTCAAACGTACCCGGGTGCGCCGAGGCGCTCGAGACGCTCTTCGCCGACGCTGGTTTCCCTCCCGACCTCTTCCGCAGCGTCTACATCGGCGGCAGGAAGGCCAGCGATCTCATCGAGCACCCGCTCGTCCGCGGCGTGAGCATCACCGGAAGCGTGCCGGCGGGCCGGAGCGTGGCCGAGCGCGCGGGGCGCGTCCTGAAGAAGTGCGTCCTCGAGCTCGGCGGCAGCGACCCGAGCGTCGTGCTCGCCGACGCCGACCTGGACAAGGCAGTTCCTGCGTGCGTCCTCGGTCGGATGATCAACAACGGCCAGAGCTGCATCGCCGCGAAGCGCTTCGTGGTCGTCGAGGACGTCGCCGACGCGTTCATCGAACGCTTCGTCGCACGCATGCGGGCCATCGAGATGCGCGACCCGATGGAGGCCGACTGCGAGCTCGGCCCGATGGCCAGCGTGCAGCTGCGCGACGAGCTTCACGACCAGGTGGTCCGCTCCGTGGAGGCCGGCGCGACCCTCGCGCTGGGCGGGCAGGTGCCCGACCGCCCCGGCGCGTGGTACCCGCCCACCGTGCTGACCGACGTGGAGCCCGGGATGGCCGCCTACGAGGAGGAGCTGTTCGGGCCCGTGGCCACGATCCTACGTGCGAAGGACGAGGCCGATGCCGTGCGCATCGCGAACGACACGGTGTTCGGCCTGGGTGCGGCCGTCTACACCTCCGACGCAGGGAAGGGTGAGCGCATCGCTGCCGATCTGCTGGAGGCGGGCAACTGCTTCGTGAACGGCATCGTGAAGTCGGACGCCCGACTACCGTTCGGGGGCGTGAAGGAGAGTGGGTACGGGAGGGAGCTGTCGCCCCTCGGCATCCACGAATTCACCAACGTGAAGACCGTCTGGGTGGCCTGAGCCACCGGAAACCAGGAGAGAAGACGAGCATGACCGACCACCGAAACGCGTGGGATGCGCCGCGAGCGACGCCCGCCGGCATGCCTGCCCCCTTCGGCGAGATGCCCGAGCCGGATCTCGAGGACGAGGACCGGGACCGGCCCACGTCGACACGCTGGACGGAGGGGATGCGCGAGCGGCTGTTCAAGGCCCGCACGCTGATCATCAGCGGTGAGGTGAACCAGAAGCTCGCGGCCGAGGTGATGGGCCAGCTGCTCGCCATGTCGTCGGAGTCGGACGAGCCCATCACGGTGTTCATCAACTCGCAGGGCGGACACGTGGAGTCCGGCGACACCATCCACGACATGGTGCGCTTCATCAAGGCGCCCGTCCGCATGGTCGGGACCGGCTGGGTCGCGAGCGCCGGCGCGCTCATCTACGTCGCGGTTCCGAAGGAACGCCGCTTCGCGCTGCCGAACACACGCTTCCTCATCCACCAGCCCGCCGGCGGGTCCCGGGGCTCGGCCGCCGACCTGGCCATCGAGGCCAAGGAGATCGTGAAGATGCGCGAGCGGCTCAACAAGATGTTCGCGGAGCGCACCGGACAGACCCTCGAGCGGATCGTCGACGACACCCGCCGCAACTTCTGGCTCGATGCGGAGGCGGCGGTGGAGTACGGGCTGGCGGGCAAGATCATCCAGAGCGCGGACGAGCTGCGCTGACCGTCTGCGGGGGCACCGGCGCCCGAGCGCGTCCGGTGCTCCCCAGTCACCATCCCAGGCGCAGTGTCCGGCCCTCCCAGTCGATCGACAGCCAGCGCGCCAGCTTCTCCGGGCTGCTGTAGGAGAAGGTGAGGGACGGCTCGCTCTTCCTGGGGTCACCGTTGACGCGGTCGATGAACTCCACCCCGTGTACGGTGGCGGCGAAAGCCTCCTCGTCGTCCGCGAGCGTCGCCCGCATCCCGGTCTGCACCATCCCCCCGGTGATCACGCCGGACAGAACGAACAGGCCGCGGGAATCCAGGGCGAAGGCCCGGTGGACCTCGAAGTGTGCGGTCATTGCGTGGGCTGGCCTCCGTCCCCCGGATCAGTCGTACTTCTGGTCCCCGCCGGAAAGCTCGCGGGGAGAGCCGCCTTCCCCCTCCCCCTCCCCCACCCGCCCCTCCAGCCGCTCTATGCGCTCGCTCATGGCGG
>CAZPZU010000103.1:0-15877 GCA_964591135.1 uncultured Gemmatimonadaceae bacterium
AGCTTAGCACCTGGACCCGTCACAATCAAGCAGTTATTTCTTTACATGCCCTAACGCACCCCGGCCTGCGTGTGACAGTCCGCGCAGGTGGTCCAGATGTCGGCCAGGAGGCGGACCCGCTCCCGCGCGTCGTTCTCGGTGAGTGCGCGGGCACCCAGGTCGTGCAACGTCGCACCGGCGCGCTCGATGTCCCCGGCGGGCACCGTTCCGACGCGTGGCGTCGGCAAGCCTTCCGCGCCGGCCAGCGCCTGGGCGCCCGTCTGCCACATCCGTTCCGAGGGTCCCACCAGCCCGTCCCACAACAGGCGCGAGACCCAGGACAGGTAGTTCGTGTGCCGGATCGCGGGATCGTCCACTAGGGGAGCCGCCACCTGGAACCGCTCACCCAGCGTGGCGTCGTTCGTGAGATGGCAGTCGCCGCACGCCTGCGCGACTTCGGCGACGGCCGCGGCGGCCGCACCGCTCGACTCGGCGGCGGCTGCCAGGCGGGCCGCCGCGCGCACGCGCTCCAGGTGGGCTTCGGCGCCGGGCGGCATCCCCCATGTCTCCTCGAGACCGGCGAGCTCGGCGGCGGTCACGTGCAGGCGCGCGAGGTCCCCGTTCGCCGCGAAGACCCGGAGGTCCCGGGCCAGGGCGAAATGCTCGAACATCCTCCCCTGCACGGGGCTGGTCATGGGAGGAGGAGGCGTGGGGCGGCAGGCGGCCGAGAGCAGGGACAGGAGGATCGTCAGGTCCCGCATCGAGCCGTTCACGGGTGGCCGAAGAGATCCCAGAGGAAGAGCACGATCTCGATCGCGATGAGGATGATGATGTACTACTCTAGCCGCACGGACTTGCGGGTGTCCAGCAGCTCCAGGGTGATGCGGCCTCCCAGCAGATGAGCGCGTGCGTGCAGGCGGGTCGGATGCGAGGACATGGCGCTACCGCCGCTCCAGCACCATCGCGAAGCCGAGGCCCCCCGCGGCGCACACGGTCACGAGCCCGAACTGCACGTCCCTCCGCGCCATCTCGTGGAGGAGGGTCAGGGTGACACGGCCTCCGGTGGCGCCGAAGGGGTGGCCGATGGCGATGGAGCCGCCCATCACGTTGATGCGTTCGGGGTCGGGATGGCCGACCGGCTCGCTCCGGCCCAGCTCGGTCCGGGCGAAATCCCGGGAGTCCAGGGCCTGCAGGTTGGACAGGACCTGGGCGGCGAACGCCTCGTGCATCTCCATGAGGCCGATGTCCTTCATGGAAAGCCCAGCCCGGTCCAGCGCCTCCGGTGCGGCCCACGCCGGACCCTGCAGAAGCTGGCCCCCGGGGTCCACGGCGCTCCACGCCCAGGCCCGGACGTATCCGAGCGCTTCCAGCCCCTCGGCCTTCGCACGCTCCCGGCTCATGAGCACGAGCGCCGACGCACCGTCCGTGAGGGGCGAGGCATTCCCCGCGGTCACGGATCCGTGCCTGCGATCGAAGACCGGGAGGAGGCCGGAGAGCGCCTCCAGGCTCGTGTCGGGCCGTATGCCGTTGTCCGCCGTCACGACCTCTTCGAAACGCGAGGGGAGATACACCGGCGCGATCTCCGCGGCGATACGTCCGTCGGCGGCTCCGGCAGCCGCCAGGCGGTGAGAGCGGAGCGACCACGCGTCCTGATCCTCGCGGCGGATGCCGTTCTCCTTCGCCATGCGCTCCGCCGCCTCTCCCATCGTCTCCCCGGTGGTGGGCTCGGCGATGGCGGGCGCCACGGGGACGAGGTCGCGGGGCTTGAGCCGGGCGAAGGGCGCCAGGCGCGCCCGCAGCGTCTTGGCCTTCGACGCGGCGACGAGTGCCTTGGAGAGCTCGTGGGACACCGCGATGGGGACGCGCGAGAGGGAATCGGATCCGCCGGCGATCACGACGTCCGCCTGGCCGAGCTCGATGAGCGCGGTCGCGTCCGAGATGGCCTGGTTGGCCGACGAGCAGGCCCGCGACACGGTGACGGCGGGCACGGTCTTGGGCAGCACGGCCAACCCGACCTCGCGGGCGATGTTGGGTGCGCGGACGTCGTGCACGACCGTGCCGTACACCAGGTGGTCGACGGCGTCGCCGCGGAGCCCGCTCCGGGCGAGGGCCTCCCGGACGGCCACCTTTCCCAGCTCGGCCGCGGACACGTCGGCGAAAGCGGTGCCCGCGCGCAGGAAGGGCGTACGGCAGCCGGCGACGATTGCGGTTTTCATGCCGATCAGTACCCCACGGATCGGGGACGTTTCGGCGTGGCGCGCGCCATCCCCGCCCCGCACCTTGAGGGTCCGCTCACGGCGCACGGAGGGTACGTATGCGACAGGTGCTCGAAACCCCCAGGCTCCGCCTGCGGGAGATGGAGGACGGAGACCTGGCCTTTCTCGCGGACATGCTCGCCGACCCCGAGGTGATGCACTATTACCCGAAGACCCTCGACCGCAACGAGGCGCGGGCGTGGCTCGACCGTCAGCGGTCGCGCTACGAGCGTGACGGTCACGGCCTGTGGCTGGTGGAGACCCGCGAACGATCCGAGCCTGTGGGACAGGTTGGCCTTCTCGCGCAGGAGCTCGACGACGGCGTCCATCCCGAGGTGGGCTACCTGATCCACCGGCCGTTCCAGGGTCGGGGCTACGCCACGGAGACCGCGCTCGCCGTACGGGACCAAGCGTTCGAGGTCCGCGGCTACGAGTACGTGGTGTCGTTCATCCGTCCCGAGAACGTCGCCTCCCAGAGGGTCGCCTGGAAGCTCGGAATGGAGCCGACCCGAGTGATCCGGCGCGCGAACCTCGACCACATCGTGTTCCGCGTGGACAGGGAGTCCGTCACGCCCGGACCGCGTTCGTCGTCGGGATGATCGCAAGCGGGTTCGGGCTGTACACGGTCCAGCCCATTGCGAGAGCGTAGCCGGCGTTCGCGTCGGCGCGCTCGCCGGTAGGCCCCCGCGGCGGGGACGGCTATCTTGGGGGGTTCCGCCCGCCTCCGGCGGGCCGCGCATACCTCCACGACCTCCGAGGCCGATGCTCACCGACCTCCAACGGAAGAAGCTGACCCGGTATTTCCGCGTGTACGACGTCGACGATGACGGCCGCATCGCCCGCCCGGATCTGGAGCGCGTGGTGGAGAACGTCCGGGCCCTCTACGACGTCGATACCACCTCCTCGACCTACCGCGAGCTCCGCGAGGCCCACCTGGTCTGGTGGAAGGCCCTGCGCTCCGCCGCCGACGCGGACGAGGACGGCGGCGTCGACCTCGCGGAATGGCTCTCCTACTGGGGCGCGGTACTCGCCGATGACGAGCGCTACGACGCGGAGGTCGCGTCGATCGCCCGGAGCCTCTTCGGCGTCTTCGACACGGATGGGGACGGGGTGCTCGGAGCGGACGAGTTCTGCAACTTCTACGGCGTCTACGGGCTCAAGTCCGCGTTGGCCCGGAAGGTCTTCCTCGACCTGGACAGGGATGGGGACGGAGCGGTGAGCCACGGCGAGCTCGTGCAGATGATGCACGAGTTCTACCGCAGCGACGACCCCGACGCTCCGGGCAACAACCTCTTCGGCCCCACCGGCTGACGCCTCCACGCCGAGATCCATGCGCGCGGTCCGCTTCGACGTCACGGTTCCCGGCTTCCTGCTGGGGAAGGGCCTGGGCGGGATCAGCGAGTCCGTGATCTTCGGTCGGGCCAGCGGCCTGCGCCTGGCTGACGTCGCCGAGCCCCCGCTGCCCGCCGCCGACTGGGTACGCCTGGAGGTCCTGAAGGCCGGCATCTGCGGAACCGACATCGGAAACCTGACCTTTTCGGCGAGCCCGGCCATGGAGCCGTTCGGGTCCTTTCCGGCAGTGCTCGGACACGAGATCCTTGCCCGCGTGGCGGAGACCGGGCCGGCTGTCCGATCCGTTCACCCCGGCCAGCGCGTCGCGGTGGACCCGGTGATCTCCTGCATGGTGCGCGGCCACGCCGAGCCCGAGTGGTGCCCCTCCTGCACGGAGGGGCTGCACGCCACCTGCGAGCTCGCGGGTGAGGAAGGCTCCGTGGAGATCGCGGGACATCGGCTGCACCGGGGCACGACGATGGGATACCACACGGACTTGCCCGGGGGGTGGGGCGAGCGGACGATCGCGCACGAAAGCCAGCTCTTTCCGTTGGACGACGCGCTGGACGACCGGACGGCCGCGCTCGTCGAGCCCCTGTCGGTGGGGATGCATGCGGTGCTCGGGATGCGGCCCTTGGGCGCCGGCCCCGTCCTTGTGGTGGGGAGCGGGCCGATCGCCCTCGGCACCGTCTGGGCGCTGCGGGCCGCCGGCTACGGCGGGGAGCTCCTGGCCCAGATCAAGCGGCCCCACGAGGCCGCGCTGGCCCGGTCACTCGGGGCGAGCGGGGTGGTGTCGCCCGGGGACGAGGCGCGCGAAGCGCTCATCGATACGGGCGCCCGCGCGTACATGCCCATCGTCGGGGACGAGGTGTACGCCGGGGGAGGATTCCCGCTGATCTTCGACTGCGTCGGGAGTCGGCAGAGCCTCGCCCAGACGCTCCGCTTCGCCGCGCCGCGGGGCCGCATCGTCATGCTTGGGTGCGCCGCGGAGATCCGGAAGCTCGATCTGACCTTCGTGTGGGCGCACGAGCTAACGGTCCGGGGGTTCATCTGTTACGGGCGCGAGGAATGGGAGGGGGCGCGCGCCCACACCTTCCAGATCACGCACGACCTCCTCGTGCAGAGTGGTGCCCCCGTGTCGGACATGGTCACGCACGTCTATCCGCTGGGTCAGTACCGCAACGCCCTGTCGACGGCCGCGAACCGTCGCAAGACCGGCTCCATCAAGGTGTTGCTCGACCCGTCCGCGGGGTGAGACGAGGCCGCCCGGCATGAGCGCGCGCGTAGCGGTGGTGGGCGGCGGCGTCGTCGGCGTGAGCTGCGCCTACTACCTCGCCCGGCGTGGCGCCGACGTCGTGCTCCTCGAGCGCGACCGGCTGGCCATGGCCGCGTCATACGGCAACGCCGGCACGGTGAGCGCCGGTCACCTGCCGCTCAACAAGCCCGGCCGCGTCCGCCGCGCGCTCCTGCAGATGGCCGATCCCACGAGTCCGCTCTACATCCGACCGCGCTGGGATCCGGGTCTCTTTCGGTGGCTGGTCGACTTCGCCCGCCACTGCACGGAGGCGGACGTCCGCCGTTCGATGGCGGTGATGGCGCCGCTCGGGATGGAGGCGCTCCGCCTCTTCGACGAGCTGATCTCGGGGGAGTCCCTCGCGTGCAGCTACCGCCGCGCGGGCTACTACGACGTCTGCCGGAGCGAACGCGGCCTGGCAGATGCCCGGCACGAGGCCGAGGTTGTCCGCGCCTACGGCTACCATCCCGACGTGCTGGACGGCGACGCGTTACGTGAGGCCGAGCCCGCGCTCGCGGGCGACGTCGTCGGCGGCGTGTTCCACCCCGAGGCCGCCACGCTCGATCCGTACCGGCTGGTGATCGGCCTGGCGGAAGCCGCGCGCCGGAGGGGAGCGGACGTGCGCGAAGGAGCCGAGGTCACCGGGATCCTGGTGGGCGAGGGGGGTGCGCACGGCGTGCGCCTGGGAGGTGGGAAGACGATCGAGGCCGATGCGGTCGTCCTGGCCACCGGCCCGTTCAGCCTGGGCCTGGCACGCGAGCTGGGGGTGCGCTTGCCGGTGCAGCCCGGCAAGGGCTACCACCGGGACGTCCCGATCGGCCCGGCCGGCACGCCGGATCTGCGCATCGCGTGCGTCCTGCACGAGACGTCCGTGTTCTGCACGCCGATGGACGGCTTCGTCCGCTTCGCCGGCACGATGGAGTTCTCGGGCCTCGAGCCGGTGATGCGCCGGGATCGGCTGGAGCAGCTCACCACGTCGGCGCGGGCCTACTTCCCCGCCCTCGGGTACGGGCCGCCCCTGTCGGAGTGGTGCGGGCTCAGGCCGATGGCGTCGGACGGGCTCCCCATCGTAGGCCCCCTTCCCGGGGCCGAGCGGGTCGTCGCGGCCACCGGGCACGGCATGCTGGGCGTCACGTTGGGGCCGGCCACGGGCGACATCGTGGCGGACTGGGTGCTCGAAGGGGGGACGGATCCGCGCTGGGTGCCGATGTCCCCGGAGCGGTTCCGCTGACCGCTCGCACCGGCAGAGGTCAGCGGGGCTCTCCCCCGCCTCGCGCACGCCCGAGCAGCGTGGCGATCTCGGCGATGCGCGGATGGTCGGCGGGAAGGATCTTCCCGTACGTGGCGAGCGCCTCCTCCAGGAGCCCGACCGCCTCCGCGTGCCGTCCCAGCCTGATGAGGAGCTCGGCCCAGTCGACCTGCACGTTGGCCTCCAGGGGTGACCCGGGCCCGTAGGCCTCGCGGAGGACGGCGGCCGAGCGCCGATACATCGCGAGTGCCTCGGCCGACCGGCCCTGGTCGCGGAGGAACCCCGCGAGCACCATGAGGGCCGTGCCGTGCAGGTCGGGCCGGGGTCGGGACGACGCCTCGGACATGCGGATCGAACGTCGCAGGTCGGCCTCGGCTTCCTCGGAGTCACCGTGGCGGGCGAGGTGCCGACCCAGATCGAGCCAGCCCTCCGCCAGCGCCGGATGATTGCCGCCGTCCAGCTGTCCGTAGAGCCGCTGGTCGATGTCCACCGCCTCGCGTAGAAGCGCTGTCGCGCTGTCAGGCACGTTCGAGCGGGCAGCCTCGGCGGCCATTCCCACCAGGATGGGCGGGACGTTGGGGTGGTCGCGGCCGTGCAGGTCCTCGAGGATCCGGAGCGACTCGTCGTAGAGGGCCCCCACGCCCTCCCCGCCCTGCACCTGCAGGTACTGGGCCAGGCGGAAGAGCGATTCGGCATAGGAGTCGTCGGGCTCGAGCTGGAGCGTGCGGAACGCCTGCACCGCCTCGCGGAACTCCCGCTCCGCGCCGGGCGCGTCCCCGGCGAGATGGAGCGTCTTGGCCAGGTCGAACGTGATGACGGCGACGTCGTGGTCCACCTCACCGATGGCATCGCGCCTGAGGTCCCTCGCGTCACGCAGGACGGTCGCGGCCTCCTGCAGCTCACCCTCGTCGCGCAGCGCCCTCCCGAGCTCCGCCATCGTCGTGGCGCGGTCCACCGGGCGCACGTCGCGCTGTCGAGCCTGGAGCGCGTTGGCCTGGCGGAGCAGCTCCACGGCTGGCTGGTTCAGGTTCAGGTGGTGATAGACCGAGCCCAGCACCGTCATCATCTCTGCCTGGAGCTCCGGCTCGCCCTCGTGGTCGTGCCAGATCTTCTCCGCCCCGCGGTCCAGCAGCTCGCGGGCGGTGAGCGTCTCCCCGTCGGTGAGCGCGGGGTCCGCCACCTCGAAGAGCTCGCGCATGAAGCTCGCGATCTCCTCGGCCCGGTCACGCTCCCGGGCGATCTGCTCCGACTGCGCGCTCGTCGTCAGCGCGAACCGCACGAGGAGCACGATGAGCGTGCCCAGCAGCACGACCACGACGGCCGCGCCCGACACGGCGAGGGCATTCCGTGTGAGGAAGCGGGACGCGACGTACCGAAATCCCTCCGGGCGGGCCTTCACCGGGAAGCCCTCGATATGGCGACGGATGTCGTCGGCGAGCGCCTCCACCGAGGCGTACCGACGATCCGTCTCCTTGCGGAGCGTCTTCAGCAGGATGTTGTCGAGGTCCCCGCGCAGCCTCCGCCCCAGAGCGCGCACGCTGAGCCCCATGGCGTTGGACGTGGTGACCACGTCGCGCGTCTCCGGCGTGACCTCCGCGGTGGCCTTCGCCCAACGCGCCATGCGATGGCTGGGGACGGGGACGGGTTGGCGGCAGATGGCGTCCATCCACGAGGTGTCACCGGTCATCTCGTAGGGGGGAACCCCCGTGAGCAGCTCGTGGAGGATGACGCCCAGCGTGTACACGTCGGACGCCGTGGTGACCGGCTCTCCCTTCAGCTGCTCCGGGCTCGCGTAGCGCGGCGTCATGAGCCGCCCGCCGATGCTCGTCGCGGTCAGGGTGCCCTCCCCGGGCTCCATCAGGCGGGCGATGCCGAAATCCAGGAGCTTCACCTGCCCTTCGGCGGTCACCATGACGTTGTTCGGCTTGAGGTCCCGGTGCACGACCAGCTTCCGATGCGCGAAGGACACCGCGTCGCACACGTTGAGGAAGATCCGGAGACGCTCCTCGAAGCCCACCTGGCGCTCGCGGCAAAACGCCGTCAGCGGGAGGCCCCGGACGTACTCCATCACGAAATACGGCGTCCCGTCGTCCGTGACGCCCCCGTCGTACAGGCGCGCGATGCTCGGGTGCTCGAGGCGCGCGAGGATCCTCCGCTCCTCCAGGAACCGCCGGTGCGCTTCGGGCGTGGCGGCGCCGACCGGAAGCAGCTTGAGCGCGGCGGTCAGCTCGAACTGGCCGTCGGCCCGCTCGGCCGCGTACACGGCGCCCATTCCGCCGCGGCCGAGGAGCGCGCCCAGGCGGTAGGCGCCCACGCGCCTGCCCTCCATGTCCATGTCCAGGCCCGTGCGCGGGGGGGCACCCGAGGTGCTTTGCGTGATGCCGGCCCGCCCGGCCAGGTCCGTGAAGTAGGCATCCGCTTCGGTCGCGGCATCGAGGAGCGATTCGACCTCGGCGCGCAGATCGTCGTCTTCCGCGCACACGCGCTCCAGGTACGCACCGCGCTCGGTGTCGTCGAGCTCGAGGGCGTCGGCCAGGATCTCCTGCACCCGCTCCCATCGTTGAGCGTCGGTCGTGCTCATCCCGCCCAGGGCCTCAGTCGGATGTCGTCTTCGCGCCCGGCTCCGCCTGCATCTCCCGGTAGAGCCAGGCACGTGCCGCGCTCCAGTCCCGCTTCACGGTCGCGGGCGACGTCTCCAGGGCGTCGGCGGTCTCCTCCACCGTGAACCCCGCGTAGAAAAGGCACTCGACCACGCGGGCCTGGCGCGGGTTCAGGGTCTCGAGGCGGGCGAGCGCGGCGTCGAGCGTGAGGATCTCGTCGAGGGCGTCGTCCGACACGGCGTCGCCTTCGTGCAGGGTGACGTGCGCTGCCCCCCCGCCCCGCTTCTGGGCACCCTTCTTCTCCGCGTAGTTGATCAGGATCTGCCGCATCGCCTGCGCGGCGACGGCGAAGAAGTGGCCCCGGCTCTCGTATCGGGGATTGCGGGACGATGCAACCTTGAGGTAGGCCTCGTGGATGAGCGCCGTGGTGTCCAGTGTGTTGTCGCCCTGCCAACCGAGTCGGCGCGAGCGCGCGAGCTGACGGAGGCGGGGATACACGGAGGCGAACACCTCGTCCAGCGCGCCCTCGCGCCCTTGGCCGGCCGCCACCAGCAGCTGCGTGATCTCCTGCAGCTCGGAACCGCTCGACATGTGAGCCTCCCATCCTCCGGTTCCGGTATGCCCCACGGGAGCGCGCCTCCGGGTGGAGCCACGAGGCTTCAGGATACCAGGGGGCGCCGCTCCTTCACAACCACGTCGATTCGCCCGAGGCGGATGCCCTCGGGCCGGGAAACGGGAGGAAGGGGAATGAGGGCGACGAAGCTGGCGGGACATGCCGAGGTCGGCGCGGGCCGTGCGAGGCGGCGTCGGACCCCGGCACACGCGGATCTCGCGAAGGCGAAGGGTGAGCCACCCGTGCGCATTTCGTCGCGTGAGACCCTGGTGTCCGTGGAGATGGACGACTACGCCACGCTTCTCGCGCGAGATCCCTCCGCGGCGCGCAGGATGCGCGCACGCATGCGACGGATGGTGAGAGGCGCGGCGCTTCGATACGGCGGCGAGGTGTTGCGGGAGGTGCGGGGGACGGTGGAGTGCCTCTTTCCGACGGAGCTGGACGGGGCGCTGGCCGCCTCCCACACGCGAGCCGCGCTGTCGGGAGACAGGGGCGTCGGCGCGAAGATCGTCGTGCACGGGCCGGACTCCGGGGGAGGGACCGCCTCGGCCGTCGCGCGCGACCTGGCGAGGCCGGGCGACGTGCTCGTGCTGGGCGATGTGGGGCCCCGGCTCTCACCGTTCGCCGAGCTGCACACCTGCCGTCTCGGAACGTACATGATCGCCGGCGTGCCGCGTCCAGTGCTCGTGACGACGCTGGTGGCCCGCCACGAGGACCGGGGCGAGGTCGCCGCGTGGAGCGCGCCGTGGATGGCGCGCCTCGCCCGGCGGGGCGCGGTGCCCTCCAGGGCGAACGGCGCTCAGAAGTAGAGATACGTCTGGACCTTGAGGGACCAGGCGGCCGCTCCGGTCCGGGGGCGCCAGGCGTCCAGGTCGGCCGCGAGTTTGTTGCGGCCCTCGAAGTGGAGCACGACACCGGGGGTGACGAGCAGGCCGCCGTCGCCCCCGGTGCTCGTGTCCGGGTCGCCCCAACTCAGCCGCGCCAGCGGCTCCACGCCCACGATGCGCCGGCCCTCCCGCAGGGGAAAGCGGTACGTGGCGATGCCCTGCACGGCCAGGAAGGTGCTGGACTCGCCCACGGCATCGAGATTCCGCCAGTTCTCTCCGGTCATGATGCCGGCCTGGAGGTGGGGCCCGGCGTCGAAGTCGCCCACCTCCACGTCCAGTGCGGCCGCCGGAGCGTACTCGGTCGCTCCCGAGGAGTCCGGGTGGTCGTGCACCGCCGCGTTGACGCTCCACGTCATGGACGGGGTCGCGTGCCACGACAGGCGGGCCGACACCGACTTGGCCGAGTTCTCCTCGGCCGTGTTCCCCCCGGGCCCGTTGGTCACCGATGTCCGGTAGGAGACGTGGCCGCCCGGGATGTCCCCTTCGGCCAGCACGCCGATGTCCAGGGAGGACAGCTCCAGCTGCTCGGAGAAGCGGGAGTACGAGCAGACGCCGCCGACGCCGGGACACGATCCCTCGCCCGGAATCCGGCCATCCCTCTCGACGACGAGGATCTGGCTGGAGCTGGTCAGCTCGAAGAGATCGAACGCCCGCTTGAACTGACCGAACGACAGACGGAGCGCCGGATCCAGGGTGAGGCGCACGAACGCGTACCGGGCGCTCGCCCTGCTTCCGCTGAAGTCCACCTGCGCGGCACCTTCGATCCAGTCGTTGACCTGGACGTCCGTGAAGAGCCGTGCCCGTCGCAGCACGAATTGCGAATGGGGGACGTCCTCCGCCGACGAGGTGTTGTACTGGAGGTGGACCCGCCCTCCGAGCGTGAGCCGCTTCACCGGAGTGCGGGGCTCGACGGACTGCGCTCGCAGCTGACTCCCGAAGGCGAGCGACAGAAGACCCGCCAGCAGGGCCCACCGGAGGGAGCCGAGGGCGTTCAGCGTGCTGCC
This sequence comes from uncultured Gemmatimonadaceae bacterium, assembly GCA_964591135.1. GTDB lineage: Bacteria > Gemmatimonadota > Gemmatimonadetes > Longimicrobiales > Gaopeijiaceae > SZUA-318. The sequence continues at coordinate 11,214 of CAZPZU010000103.1, forward strand.
CCGCCCGAGGGGGTTCAAGACGGTCTCCGGCTCAAAGGTCGAGGCGGAGCTCGTCGGGATGGATGCGACTCGACTCCGTCGCGCCGTCGGCATGGACGTTCTCCACCGCCAACAGCGCGACCTTCACGTCGAGCCCGCCGCTGAACCCTCCGAGGCGCCCGTCCGCGGCCACGACTCGGTGGCACGGGATCACGATGGGGATCGGGTTGGCGCCCACGGCCTGCCCGACCGCCCTGGCCAGCTCGGCCCGACCCACGACGTCGGCGAGGTCGCCGTAGGTGGTCACGCGCCCGTGAGGCACCTTGACCAGCTCGGCGTAGACCTCGCGCTGGAAATCCGTGGCCGCCTCGAGGTCGAGGGGAAGGTCGAAACGGTCGCGCTCCCTACGGAAGTACTCCTCGAGCTGGGAGACGGCACTGAGCAGGACAGGCGGCCAACTCTCCGGGTCGTCGGCATGCGCACCGGAGGGTAGCGGCCCGAACTCGATGCGGCGCACTCCCCGCCCCGAGACCCAGATCGTGATGGGCCCCGCCGGCGTGTCGCTCAGATGGGCGGAATGAACGTCGGTCGCGCTCAGTGCTCCTCGCTCTCCCCGGTCTTCTTCAGTGCTTCCTGGAGGGCATCGAAGCCCAGGAGGGCGCACTTGACGCGCACCGGGAACTTGCTGACTCCAGCCAACGCGCGCAGGTCTCCCATGGCGCGGTCCTTCGCGGCGTCGGCGTCGCCGTGCATCATCTCCTTGAAGCGCTCCGCCAGGGCGTCCGCGTCGGACAGCGAGCGGCCCGTGACGAGCGCCGTCATCATGCTCACGGCGGCCTGGGAGATCGAACATCCCTGGCCGACGAACTTCGCCTCCTCGATGCGACCGTCCTCGATGCGGAGCTGCAGGCGGATCTCGTCTCCGCAGGAAGGATTGCGCATGTGGATCTCCACGGTCTTCTCGGGGAGCTCCCCCTTGTTCCGCGGGCTCCGGTAGTGCTCGAGGATGAGCTGCTGATAGAGTGAGTTGAGAGGTGGCGTCTCCATGACGTCCTCATTGATGGCTGTGCGAACGAAGCAATGTACGAGGTCACGCACGCCGCGACAGATGGGCGTGGCCGTGCGACGTCAGCCGAAGATGCCCCGCACCTGCTCGAGTCCATCCACCAGGCGGTCCACCTCCTCTTTCGTGTTGTAAAGGTAGAACGACGCCCGCGCCGTGGCCGACAGGCCGTAGCGCTTCATCACGAGCTGTGCGCAATGGTGGCCGGCGCGCACGGCAATGCCGTCGGAGTCCAGAATCGTGGAGATGTCGTGGGGGTGCGCGTCACCGAGCGTGAACGAAAGCACCGCCGCACGCTCGTCCAGGGCTTCGGGTCCGTAGATCCGGATGCCCGGGACGGCGCCGACGCGCTCCATGGCGTAGGCCATCAGCTCCCGCTCGTGGGTCGCCACCGCCTCCCCGTCCAGACGGGACAGGAAGTCCACCGCTGCGCCCATGCCGATCGCGCCGGCGATGTTCGGCGTGCCCGCCTCGAACTTGTGGGGCACTTCGGCCCAGGTGCTCATCTCCCGCTCGACGAACTCGATCATCTCGCCGCCGCCCTGGTACGGCTCCATGGACTGCAGCAGATCCCGCCTGGCCCAGAGGACGCCGATGCCGGTGGGGCCGCACATCTTGTGGCCGCTGAACGCGTAGAAATCGACACCGAGGTCCTGCACGTCGACGCGGCGGTGGACCGCGCCCTGCGCGCCGTCCACGAGCACGAGCGCGCCGGCGTCGTGGGCGGCGGCGGTGATCTCCTTCACCGGGTTGATCGTCCCCAGCGCGTTCGACACATGGCTGAAGGCCACCATCCGCGTGCGGTCCCCGAGGAGGGAGGGGAGGTCGTCGAGCACCAGCCTGCCCTGATCGTCGAGCTCGATGAAGCGGAGCTTCGCGCCGGTGCGGCGCGCTAGCAGCTGCCACGGCACCAGGTTGGAGTGGTGCTCCATGACCGTGACGAGGATCTCGTCTCCCTCGCGCAGGCTGTCGAGGCCCCACGCGCACGCCACCAGGTTGATGGCCTCCGTGGTGCCGCGGGTCCACACGACTTCTGTCGGATCGGGCGCGTTGATCCAGCGGGCGACCTTGGTCCGGGCCCCTTCGTACGCGAGCGTGGCGCGACGGGACAGCTCGTGGATACCCCTGTGGACGTTCGCGTTGTCGTGGCCGTAGTAGTCGGCGAGCGCGGCCAGGACGGAGCGGGGTTTCTGCGACGTCGCCGCGTTGTCGAGGTAGACCAGGGGCTTGCCGTTCACCTCCTGGCCGAGCGCCGGAAACTCCCGCCGCAGCGCGGCGACGTCGAGCGTCATCAGATCTCCACGTAGATCCCGTCGTCCCTGGTCTCGACCCGGAAGGCCCGCACGGGCCGGACGGCGGGGAGCGCGCGGTTCTTCCCCGTGCACGCGTCGAAGCGCGCTCCATGATAGATGCACACGATCTCGGAACCTTCAAGGTCTCCGTCGGACAGGGGGTAGGCCTCGTGCGAGCACTGGTCCTCGAGGGCACACACCTCACCGTCGACGTTGGCCAGGACGATCGGTTGGCGCCCAGCCATGGCGCTCACGAGCCGCCCCGCCGGGCAGGCGGTCGGGCCCGCGACCCGCACCCACTCAGCCATGGGGCGGGCGCTCACGCATGATGGGCCAGCTTCTCCTCGATGACGTGCGTGACCTTCATGCCCACCCCACCGAGCGGTAGGCGCGCCAGCACCTCGCCCAGGAAGCCCAGCACGACCAGTCGCTCCGCCGCGGTACGCGGGATGCCGCGGCTCATGAGATAGAACTTCGCCTCGTCGTCCAGCTGGCCTACCGTGGCGCCGTGGGAGCACTTCACGTCGTCGGCCTCGATCTCGAGGTTCGGCAGCGAGTCAGCGCGCGCGTGCGGCGAAAGCAACAGGTTGCGATTCGTCTGGTACGCGTCGGTGCGCTGCGCCCCCTTGTGCACGCGGATGATGCCCCGGAACACCGCGCGGCTGTGCCCGTCCAGCGCGCCCTTGTAGAGCAGGTCGCTGCCGGCGTTGTCGGCCACGTGATCCTGGCTCGTGTTGAAGTCGAAGTGCTGGTCCTCGTCCCCGAAGTAGAGGCCCAGCATGTCCGAGTTCGAGCCCGCGCCGAGGAGACGGGCGTTGAGATCGACGCGGGTGGTGGTGCCGCCTAGTGCCACGTTGAGCGTATCCAGCGTGGCGTCGCGCTGGGCCAGCGTGCGCTGCACCGCCTGGTAGAACCCGCCCCTGCCGAGCCGCTGGACGGCCACGTACTGAACCTGTGCGCCGTCCTGGGCGATGACCTCCACCGCGAACGAGGTCAGCGTCTGGGCGTCGAAGTCGTCGCTCAGTACCTCGTCCACGTACGACACGCGCGCCGCCAAATCGGCGACGATCAGCGTACGGCTGAAGTAGGCCACCCCCGACTCGGTGAACCAGCGCGTGACGCGCACCGGGCTGTCGAGCTTCACGCCCCGGGGCACGTGCAGGAAGATCCCGTCGTTCCACAACGCCGCGTTCAACGCCGCGAACTTGCCCTCCTCGGGCGGCACGGCCTTGGTGGCGAGGTACTCCTTCACGAGGTCGGGATGGCTCTCGATCGCGTCGTGCAGGGAGGAGAGCACCACGCCCTTCGCGGCCAGCGCAGAGTCCAGCTCCGTGTGCACCACGTGGCCGTCGATGAGCACGATGCGCCCCGAAGCTTCGCGGTCGAGGGCCATCGCCTCGCGCAGACGCATCGGCCACGCCTTCGGGTCGTCCGGAGCGGCCTGGGTCGTGCTCAGCCTCAGGGCGTCCAGGTCGAGCTTCTTCTTCAGGTCCGTGTACCGCCACTCCTCCAACTTCGTGGTCGGCATCGGGGTGCGCTCGTAGACGTCCCACGCGTGGTCGCGCCGCTCGCACAGCCACTGCGGCTCCTTTGCGGACACCTTCCCGACCGCGGCCCCGTTGATCGCCTCGGTAACGCCTTCCATCAAGCCCGTATCGTTCATGCGGTGGTCGCCGTGTCGTCGTCGTTCAAAGGTATCTGAACCCGCTCCCAGATGGTCTGGGGGCGTTCAAATCGGATGCAGGGGTGGGCGGCCGAGGACGATGACCGAGGAGTACCGAAAGGTACTTCGCAGGTCAGCGCCCGGAGGCCAACGCCGCCCGGTGCCGATTTCAACGCCCTTTTCACCCAACGGAGCCTTCCATCTCCAGCTCTATGAGCCGGTTGAGCTCCACCGCATACTCCAGCGGCAGCTCCTTGGCGATCGGCTCGATGAAGCCGCGGACGATCATGGCCATGGCCTCTGCCTCGGGGATGCCCCGGCTCGTCAGGTAGAAGAGCTGCTCCTCGCCGATCTTCGACACCGATGCCTCGTGCCCGACGTTGGCGTCGTTCTCCTCGATCTCGATGTACGGATAGGTGTCCGTGCGCGAGGTGTCGTTGATGAGGAGCGCGTCGCACTCGACGTTGGAGCGCGCGTGGTGCGCCCCGGCGTAGACCTTCAGCAGCCCGCGATACGACGAGCGGCCGTGTCCACGAGAGATCGACTTCGAGACGATGGACGACGTGGTGCGCGGCGCGACGTGGACCACCTTGCCGCCCGTGTCCTGATGCTGCCCGTCGCCGGCGTAGGCGATCGACAGGATCTCACCGTGGGCGCCCTCGCCCAC
>CAZPZU010000104.1:0-15876 GCA_964591135.1 uncultured Gemmatimonadaceae bacterium
CGTCTGGGAGCGGACCTCCAGTGCCTTGTCGAGCCAGTCCAGCGCGCGCTCGTGGTCCGCGAGTCCCACGTACGCCAGCGCGACGTACTCCGGGGGCAGATAGGGTGCTCTGGTGGCCTTGAGTCGTTGCACGAGAGTCCGGGCATGCCCGGACTCGCCCACGACCGCTGTGGCGTAGGCGTGCAATGCCTGGAGGATGGGGATGTCCCGGTCTACGCGGGCCGACAAGGCTCGGATGCGCTCGAGGCTCGCATCGGCCTGACCGCTCTGGAGCTCCGCGAGGCAGAGTCCTAGATGGGCGCTCATGAAGGTGGGGTCGAGATCCAGGGCCCTGCGGAATTGCTCGGCGGCACGCTCCGGCTGGCGCATGAGCTGGTAGTGACGTGCGAGGGTCGATGACAGGAAGACCGAACGGGGGTCCATCTCCAGCGCCAGCGTGGCCTCGGCGATCGCCTCGTCTTCCCGGCCCAGGCACATCAGGTAGTTCGAATACCACTGCCGTCCGGTGGAGTACCCGGGGTTCAGCTCGATGGCGTGACGGAAACGCTCTCCCGCGGCGTCCCAGTCCCAGGCGTGGTTCATGAGGTAGTTGCCCATTGCCGCGTGGGCTTGTGCCAGCTCCGGGTCCAGCTGTAGCGCCACCTCCGCGGCATCACCCGCTTTCTCGTAGAGGTCGCGGGGCGCGAGGGTCGCGTAGTCCAACCCTCCCAGAACGAGGTAGACGTCGGCGATGCCCGCGTGTGCGCGCGCGTACGACGGGTCTCTCCGAACGGCCTCCCGGAAGAGATCCAGCGCGCGCTCCAGGTCCGGGACGGTGCGCCCGAACCAGGCGTGCCTGCCCCGGAGATAGAGCTCGTGCGCCGCCGGGTCCACCGTGTCTCTCCGTGCCCTGGGGGGCACGCTCGGACCCGCGGCGGGTGGCTCGGCCGTCCGATCCGGGAGGTCGAGCCGATGCGCCAGGGCATCGAGGACCGAGCCGGCGATCCGGTCCTGTAACTCGAAGACGTCCGAGGTCGCCAGCGTGCCGTCGAATCGGTCCGCCCACAACTCCGCCTCCTGCGCGCCCTCGATGAGTGCGATCCGCACCCGGTAGCGATCTCCCGAGAAGCGCACGCTTCCCTCCAGCGCGTGCGTCACACCCAGCTCGCGCACCGCGGCGCTCACCCGCACTCCGGGCTGATCGAACGCGAAGGCCGACGTTCGGGGTGCGACCCTCAAGCCCGGCACGCGTCCGAGCGCGTGCATGATCTCCTCGGCCAGACCATCGCAGAAGTACTGGTTGGCGTCGTCCTTGGAGGCGTTCAGTATGGGAAAGACGACGACCCCGGTGGTGGCCTCGGCTCGTAAGCCGGAGCGCGCTCCGACCCGGGGAACCTGATCGGGCGCGAGAGATCCGCTCTTCATGCCCTCCACGAGCTCCACGACCGAGGAGAGGGGCTCCGCGTCGATCCAGGAGAGTCGCTGGGCGTAGTCCTCGTACTGGCGGAGGGCCTCGTTGCGCAGACCGCACCGGGCCAACAGGGCGATGAGGCGGTACTGGGCGTCATCGTCGAGGGGGTCGGCCAGCACCCATCGGCGTGCCGCCGACAAGGCGCCGGGGATGTCGTCCGCCGTCGTCAGGCGGTCGACGTTGGTGCTCTGGGCGTCGCGGTAGAGCGTGGCGAAGCGGGTGCGCTGCGTATCACACCACCGCTCGAACTCCGGCGTGTCGGCGAGGTGGTGAGACCCGAGGAAGGGGCCCCTGTACACCGCGGCCGCCTCTGTGGGTCGTCCCAGCTCGACGCGTTCCAGGAGATCCTGCACGTCGGTCCTGAGGTCGTTGGTGGCCACCAGGCGATCGCCGTGGAACTCGACCCAGTCCTGGCCCAGAGCCTGTCGGAGCTCGTAGACCATCTGGCTGAGGGTGTGGCGCGCTCGCTCGGGCTCCCTGCTCGGCCAGAACAACTCCGTGAGGCGCTCGCGCGCGGCGTCCCGCTCCACGGCCAGGTAGAGAAGGAGCGCACACCGGAGCTTCTGGCGGGGGAACTCGACGAGCTCCCCGCCGTTCCGGAAGACTCGCAATCCGCCCAGGGACTCGACCCGAATCGCCATGCATCCCCGCGTGGGAGATTCGTCGCAGGAGCGCGCCGTGTGCCTACACGTTGTCCCGGTGAGAGCGGAGGGGCAAGTACGGCTCTGCGGAGCGGCGGCAGGCTGCGGCTATGTAGCGCGGGCGGGGGCGCTCGGGTCCCCGCCGCAGGGTCGCCGACGCCGGCTGTCCCTCCCGTCAGACGGCAGCCGATGCTCCTCGTATACTGATCTGATCACGGCCTGAGCAGGCGCCGGCAGGTTGCCTCACAGAACGACACCGATGTGTCCCCCAGGTGAGGTGATCCGCGATGAATAGCCAAGAGAGACCGGCCACGCCTCCCCGCGACGGCTCTTTGGACCTGTCTTCCCTCCGGGTCGAGTGGCCCCCCCCGCAAGAAGCGACCGAGGCGCACGTGCCGGCGTCGACCCGGACATGGGCGGACCTCGCGCTTCCGCGTATGGCCGAGCGTCCGCGCAGCAGGGCCGGACTCCTCGAGAGGCTCCGCAGGCGGATGATCAGCCGATGGTTGATCAGCTATGTCGCGGTCGCGTGGGTGGTGCTTCAGCTTCTGGACGTCCTGGCCGACATCTGGGGCGTGCCCCTGTCGCTCCAGCAGACCATCACGCTCGTCCTCGGCCTCGGGCTCTTCCCGTCCCTCGTGGTGGCTTGGTACCACGGCGAAAGAGGACGACAGAAGGTCTGCGGGGCGGAGATCGCCATCCTGATGGTCGCGGTTACGGGATCGATCCTCGTCCTCTGGGTGGTGTGAGCGGCACGACCCGATTCGTCGCCGGGATGATTCCCCTACCGGTCCGCTGCTGCCCACGTGGGCGGCAGCGGTCGACCCCGTGGCGTAGCGTGCCGGCGAGGGCGATCGATCGGCAGTCTGGTGCCCGCGGGCATCGACGTGGAATCGCTCCCGGGCGTGGTCGCGCCCGCGGGGAGGGGTCCTCCGGCCACGCCCCCGGTCGGGGGCGTCGTGGGAAGCTGGGGCGTGCCCGTGGGCACAGGTCCACCGGCCACGCCGCCGGTGGGCCTCGTGGTGGCGAGCTGGGGTGCTGCGGGCGGATCGACCGGAAGCGCCCGGCGAACAGTCCGTCCTCCTCGCCGGGAACCACGAGGACGATGCGGATGACGCCTCCCTGCGGCCCCCCGGCGCCCGCGGGGATCTCGATCTCGGCGCCGCTCTTGGGGTTCGCGCCCCTCAACGTCGCGGACGACGAGCCCAGCGGCGGCTCCGAAGCGTCGTCCTCCGGATACCACACGACGCGGGCGCCGGTCGCGGTCCCCACCCGGTCGCTGGTGATCTTCACGAACGTGTGCCAGGGCCCGCTCGATGGGGTTACGACGGGGGCCGCCTGAGCCGAGGCCGGCTCGGTCGCCCCGGACGCGACGGAAAGCAGAGCCGCTCCCAGGATCATGACAGGCAGCTTCGTCGATGGGGATCTCGTCATCGGCCCACTTCGTCGTCGGTCCAGGGTTGAGGGACCACGGGGAGGGAGGCCCAGTAGGCCCCGTAGCTCCGCAGCTCGTCGACGAGGTTCTGGAGGCTCGAGGCCGCCCCGTCGGCGACCTCGGCCGGCGACAGCTTTCCGAGTCTCGCTCCGCGCGTTCGCGCCCACTCGTCACCGAGGCCCACCGCCTGGGCGACGGCCGCGGCGCCGGCGGGAATGCCCCCCGCACCGAGTCGGATCTGGGCCGCGCGGACGCTCGCCTCGCTCACGGCCAACCCGTGCGCGTCCCCTGCCGTGGCCCGGAGGGTCTCGAGGTCTTCGGCGAGGCTCACCATCGCGAGCCCTGCCTCGCGCTTCAGGAAGACGAGTGCCTGCGCCTGCGTATACTCCCACTCCCCGTCCTGCGCCACGGCCGCCCGAGCGTGTCGCTCGTGGGCGGTCAGGGCCGCCTCCAGAAGCGCGCCGAGGCGGAACGTCTGCCGGAGGACCGCGTCGACGGCTGCCGCGTGCTCCGGGGAGATCTCGGCGGATGTCGGCGTCGTCGGAAGCTCGATGGTCCTCGGCCGGAGGACGGTGTGGTAGTCCTGCGGGGTCCGGAGCGCGAGAAGGGGGCGCACGGCGGGCGGTGACGCAAGCACGAGGGAAGCGGTCCTCGTCGAAGGCTCCGCCACCGGCCACGTCGGCCCGACCTCGGGCTCGGGTACCCAGGGGCCCAGCATGGCATCGTCGTGCCCGCCGGTGGCTCCCTGCATGGCGTCGCTGATATCGCGGGCGTTCTTGAAGTCCCAGTCCATTCCGGCTCCGAACATCAGGCCGGGCAGCAAGCCACCGAAGAAGCCGCCGGGATCGGTGGCGAGGCCCAAGCCGTTGTTCGCGTTCGACAGGGCCCCGGTGAAGTCCCGGGCCATGTCGAGGGCGTCGGGCTTGTCGGGACGGGGAGATATCGCTAGCCGCTGGAGGAGCGGGCTTGCAGGGAACGCGGCGCCCGAGCCCGGCTGGATGGGCATCATGCGCCCCGGGTGCTGGAAGCGCGACGGGGCGTCGCTCTCGACGCCGGCGGCGATGGCGTACCGGTATCCGGCGGCGGTCCGGACCAGTCGAGGCACGAGCCGTGAGGCGCCGCTCGCATCGTCGAAGCGACGGCTCAGGACGACGTAATACCGGGCGAGGGCGGCATGAACGGCGCTGCGCATCATGCCTTCGGCGGCGCGCGCCGCGGCGTCCGACCGATCGCCGAGCTCCCGGCCCACGATCCCCCCCAGAAGCGCCAGGTCCTGGAGATCGGCCCGCGCGAGATCCAACGGCCCCGCGAGGCCGGGTCCGCCCGCGCCGCGGGACGCTGCCGCCCAGCGCGGTGCCGGAACCCGGACCCCCGGCCGCACCGGCCACAACCTGGGAGGCGAGCCCGCACCGTCCGGTCCGGATGCGAACCGGATGGCACGAAGACGGCCCTCCCTCGCGTCCGGGTCGTTCCGTGCGAACGACGACGCGTCTTCTTCCCCGTAGTCCGCTCCGACCCACCTGCCGTCGGGCGTCGTCACCGAGGTGATCCGCCCTTCCGGATCCCGCTCGATCTCCACGGACACGGGATAGTAGACCTGCAGCCGGGTGGTGTAGTAGCTGCGGGTATGGGGGATGACGCGGATGAAGTAGCCGTTGGGGTGGAAGGCCCAACGCCCCGCCGGCAGAGGATCGCCTGCCTCGCCGGGGGGGAGCGCACCGGTCAGGACGGCGACGCGCTCGAGGTCCTCGAACCGGGTATCCGGCGAGGCGAAGAGCCGGCGCATGTCGTTCTGGGCCTCGAGCACCGCCCGGACGGGAGCCGGGACGTCCTGAAGAACGCGCTTGCCGATGGCATCGGGCACCGCGTCCAGCGCATACCCTTCCATCTCGGCGAGCTCCTCGGGGGTGAGCAGACGCGCCGCCGTGAGCTGCATGTCGTGGTGCATCTCCGAGGGCTTCGCGCGGGAAAGCACCGCCCAGAGCAGCTCCTGGACAGCCCGCCGATCGATGTCGGGTGCGTCGGCCGAGCGCCCGATGATCGCGCTGACCAGCGCCGCCTTGGGGCCCTTCAGCTCGGCGTAGACGTACCCGTTTCCCTCGCGGGGCTCGTACGTCCCCGGCCAGACGCAGAAGCTCTCAACCTCCATCGTGTAGGCCCCGGGCGCCAGGAGATAGTACCCCCCCGGCCCACGGGGCATCTCGACCATCGGCGAGAACGCCTCGGGCTCGAATCCGTCCAGGGCGGGCACGCCGTCCTTCGCGTCTTCGAGCGTCGTGGTGATGGGCGGCTCCTCTCCGAAGAGGGAGCCGAGGCTCGGCAGGGAGGACGTGACCCGCTCCCGTGCCCGTCGAAGGCGGTTGATCTGAGCGTCGACGCGTCCGGGGGAGGCGAGGAGCGAGAGGGCTGCAAGTGCGGCCATCGCCATGCAATGCGCGGTGGATCTCTTCATCGGCCGACCTCGGTAGGGGATGTGCTCACCGTGACTTGTATGACGGTGGGTCGGCTTGTTCCTTCTCACATGCGGGCGGCCGAGGGCGGCGCCGGTCGGGCGTCAGCGACCGCTTGGCGCCCGCCCCCGCACACCGGGGTCGTAGTGTATCGTCCGGCTCCGCCGCGCGATCTCGGTGAAGCGCGGATCGCTGCGCAGCGCGTCCCACACGGGGTCCGACTGGAGGGACACGAGCCCGCGGTCGTGACGCTCGAGGGCCCGTTCGAGCGTGGTGAGCGCCCCCTCCCCGTCTCCCGATCCTGCCTGGGCGGCGGCGTACTCGGTCAGCGACACCGGCTTCCCGGCCGTGCGCCGCTCGTCGAGGCGGGCGCGCATCCAGGTCCAGTAGCCTCGCGCACCGTTGGCCGTGAAGGCGGACTGGAGCGCCCGGACGGACTCCTGGTCCGGCGCGTCGCTCCCACCACGGGCGCTCCACCCTTCGATGGCGCCGACGGCGCCCTGGGGATCTCCGGCGGAGATCTCGGCGCGCGCCATGAGCTCCCACGCGGCGTCCATCTCGGGTGCGGCGTCGACGAGGTCCGACAGGACCCGCGTGGCCTCCCCGAAGAGCCCGCCGGCCACGAGCTGCCGCGCCGCCATGAACTGCTGGATGCGGCTGGCCCGCTCGGAGTCGTAGGTCTTCCTCCTCACCTGCTCCTCGATGCGGCGCCCCATCTGCGTCATGGCGGCCACCCAGGCCGTGTCCAGCGTCGGAACGTCCGGCACTCCGGGTGTCGCGGCATCCGGCGGCCCCGGTGCGACCGCGACCGTCGAGGTCACGCCGGTCCGGATGGCCGGCATCGCCTGCCGGATGATCGTGAGGACCTCGCGGGCCTCGGCCGACGTGCTGTCCATGTCGACGGCGTGCTCGGCCTCGTGGCGCGCGAGCTCCATGGCCGTGTCGGTGGGCCCGGATCCCGCCATGCCGAGGAGGAAGCGCGTGCCCGCCAGGCTCGCGAGCGCCGGCGCGAACGCCGAATCCTGCTCGACCGCCTCCTGGAAGTGCTGCAGGGCCGCCCGATACCCCTCCGAGGTGCCCTTGTCGTACTCGTACTTCCCGCGCAGGTACGCGTCCTGCGCCTTAGGGTCGACGTCACGGGAGGCCGTCCGCTCGAGGACGTTCGTCTCCTCGGGGCTGAGCTCGGCCTGTATCTGCCTCGCGATGTCGAGGGCGACCTCGCTCTGGAGCGCCAGGACGTCGTCTTCGAGGGACCGATTGTACTGCTTCGTCCACACGTGGGTATCGCTGGCCGCGTGGATGAGCTGCACGGTGATGCGCACGGTGTCCGCCCCGCGGCGGACGGAGCCCTCGATCACGGCGTCCACCTGCAGATCCCGGCCGATGCGCGGGATCGGCTCCGTCGTGCCGACGTACCGCAGCACCGACGTGCGCGACACGACGCGCAGCCCGGCGAGCTGGCTGAGCTGTGCGATCAGCTCTTCATGCATGCCGGCGGAGAAGTAGTCCTGCGCCCCGCTCTCCGTGAAGTTCTCCAGGGGGAGCACCGCTAGGGATCGGATCGGTACCGACGGGTCGTAGGCCACCAGCTCCGGGGTGGCGTTGGACGCCCCACCGCCTCGACGGGTGCGCTGCGGCGCGTCCAGTACGCCCCGGCTGGCCATCCACGCGGCCAGGCCGCCGACGATGAGCAGCGTGAAGACGAGAAGCGCCAGCCGGGGGGAGAGCCGGCCGGCCGGCCGGGTGGCCGTTGCCCCGGGAAGGTCCTCCGTCCGCTTGATTCCCTCGGCCGTGATGTCGAACACCCACGCCAGCACAACGGCGGGGGGAAAAAGGAGCGCGACCGCTACGACCAGGATGCGCAGGCCGGTTTCCCCGATGCCGAACGCCGGGAAGATGATCTCGGCGAGCTGAAGCACGACGAACGCCACCGCGGCGTAGCCGATGGAGAAGCGAACGACGTGGCGCCGCCTCATCTCGGCGAGGAACTGGCTGAAGCCCGATGGACCGTCGTCGCGTGTGCTCATGTACTCCGGTAGACACCCCAGGGGCGGGGAGGGTTAAGGGCTCCGGGCCGGTGGTACACACCGCCCGTCGTGCTGTGCCACGCCGCCTGAACGAAAGGGCGATGCCCGCGACCGCCCCCTACAGGCCGAACGGTGCCGAGGAGCGCCGGCGCAGCACGGCTTGCACCCGCAACACGAAGCGGGGCGGGTCGACCGGCTTCACGACGAAGTCGTCGGCCCCGGCCTCGATGAGCTCCATGGCCAGTGCGGGATCCTCGACCGCGGTGGCGACCACCACCGGAACGCCGGCGGTCGAGAGGTTCGATCGCAGTCGTCGCAGGACGTCGATGCCCTGCATCTTCTCCATGCGCAGGTCGAGGGTGATCAGATCGAAGGGCCCTCGGCGATCGAGGACGTCGAGGGCCTCCGGGCCGTCCGGTGCCTCCTCCACCCGGTAGCCGCTGTCCTCGAGGACCCTCCTGAGCAACGCGCGGCTGTCGGCATCGTCGTCCACCACCAGAATGCGCGCTCCCCCTTCCCGCTGAGGGGCCGCCGCCGGAGGCTTCTGGAGCGGCTCGGGCTCCCCGGCGTAGGCGGCGGCGATCGCTTCCGCCAGTCGCTGCGGGGGCGCGACCTCGAAGTGCACGGACCGTCCCGTGATCTGGGAGATCTCCCGCTCCGCATACAGGCCCACCGGATCAGCGGTGGCCACGGAGACGGACCGGTCGGTGCAACGGAGAGGCAGCACGTTGAGCTTGCGGGCGATGGGCGCGGGCAGCAGCCTGCGCGCGTGGGCCTCCACCTTCCCGAGATCCGCGACGGGCAAGCGGTAATGGGCCGCGACCCGCTCGGCCAGCTCGTCCGCTTCGACGCCCGTGTGCCGGGCCGTCCGGCGCCACGCCGCGTCCACCGGTGCGTCCGACGGGATTTCGAGGCCGTCGGCGCCTTCGAGCCCGGCGGCCCGGGAGACCGACACGATCCAGTGCTGGATGAGGGGGGTGCCCACGAGTGCTCCTTGTACGGGATGCACGGGGGGGCCGAGGAATCCCGATACCTGAGAGTCGCCGCCCCCAAATTGCCGCTGGCGCGGCAGCGCCGCCACCCCGAACTTTGTTTGCGCCATGCAGATCGCCTACCTCGACGGGCCCAGACTGCGCAGGTCCCTCCTCGCCGCTTGTGACTACGCACAGCGTCAACGTGGGGAGCTGAACCGCATCAACGTGTTTCCGGTTCCCGACGGAGACACGGGGACCAACCTCGCGCTCACGGTGCGCGCCATCGCCGATCACCTGCGACCGAATCGGGACGCGGACGTGGCGGCCGTGGCCCAGGAGGCCGCGCAGGCCGCGGTCCTGGGTGCCCGGGGCAACTGTGGCATGATGCTCTCACACTTCCTCCTCGGATTCGCTGAGGCCGTGCGGGACCGGGTGCGCATCGGAACCCGCGAGTTCGGGGTGGCGCTGCGCCACGGTGTCGCCAACCTGCTCGGCGCCCTCGATCGGCCAGTGGAGGGGACGATCCTCACCGTGATGCGGGACACGGCCGAAGCTGCCACCCAGGCCGTGCACCGCGACTTCGCGGCCCTGCTTCAGTACCTCGTGGACGAGGCGCAGGCCTCGCTCGCGCGCACGCCCGATCTCCTGCCGGTGCTCAAGGCCGCAGGGGTCGTGGACGCGGGCGCGAAGGGGTTCGTGAGCCTTCTGGAGGGCGTCTTGCTGTTCATGCACGGGGATCCGCTGGTCGCCCTCGAGGACGGTGGGGTCGACGTGGAGTCGGCGGTCGCGCGCACGGACTTCGTGGCGAGCGAGCGCTTCCGTTTCTGTACGGAGGCGCTCGTGCGGGGCGATCGTCTTCCCACGCAGGAGGAGGCGCGCGGCAGGCTGCGCGAGCAGGGCGACTCGCTCATCGTCATCCGCGCGGAGGACGTGCTCAAGATCCACGTGCACACGGACGAGCCCGAGGGGGTGTTCGCGTACCTCCGCAGCGTGGGCCGGCTGGTCGCACACAAGGCCGAGGACATGCAGGCGCAGCACGCGGCGGTGGAACGGGCGGCGGACCAGCACATCCGGCTGGCGCGCCGTCCCGTGACGGTGATCACCGATTCGGCCGCCGACCTCCCCGAGGAGATCGTGCGCGCCCACGGGATCCACGTCACGCCGCTCCTGTTGGTGGACGGCGAGCGCACCTACCGGGACGGCGTGGACGTCTCCGCGCGCGACTTCCACGCGCGCCTGGTCGCCGAGGCCCCGCTCCCCACCACCAGCCAGCCCGCCCCCGCGGACTTCCTGGAGACGTACGCGCGCGCGGCGGAGGACGGCGAGAGCGTCGTGGGGGTCATCCTCGGCTCCTCGCTCTCCGGCACCCACGCGAGCGCGCTGGCCGCCGCCGGCCGCTTCCACGGGGCGTCGGTGCACCTGATGGACTCGCTGGCGGCCTCGCTCCTCCAGGGCCTCCTCGTGATCAAGGCCTGCGAGCTCGCCGAGCTGGCCATGGCGCCCGAAGACATCGTGCGCGAGCTGGAACGGATCCGTCGCCAATCCGGGATCCTCTTCACGGTCGACACCTTCGATCGGCTCCTGGCATCCGGACGGGTCGGCCGCGGGCAGGCCGTGCTCGGCACCATGCTCAACGTGAAGCCGATCCTCGAGTTGACGGGAGAGGGCAAGGTGGCGCCGGTGAGCAAGGTGGTGGGACGGAGGCGGGCGCAGACGGCGCTGCTGGAGGCTCTGGCCACCCGGCTGCCTGCGGACGTCCGCCGCGTGCGCTTCGGCATCGTGCACGTGGGGGCCGACGAGATCGTCGCACCCGTCTCCGGAGCGCTCCGCAGCCACTACGGCTACGACGTGGAGATCCTCGCGTCCCCGGCGACGCCCGTGCTCGCCACGCACCTGGGCGTAGGCGCCTGGGGCGTCGCCTACATGGTGGAGGACTGAGCGGGTGCCGCATTTCCTGCCGGCCGCCCTCGCGATCCTGACGCTCTCACCGCAGCAGGCCCCCGAAGCCTGGCAGCAAGACGTGTCGTACAGGATGGAGGCGCGCCTGGACGAGGACGTGCAGACGCTGACCGGACGGGCGCGGGTCGCCTACACGAACGAGTCCCCGGACACCCTCCGCGACTTCTACCTGCACCTCTACCTGAACGCCTTCCGCCCGAACTCCGCGTGGGCACGGGCGGACCTCGAGCACGGCATCCGCACCTTCCAGGACCTGGCACCCGCGGACCAGGGCTTCGAGCGCCTGGAGCGGGTGACCGTGGACGGCGAGGCCGTGCGGGTCTCCTGGCCCTACGCCCCGGACTCCACCGTGGTGCGGCTGACGCTTCCCGAGCCCCTGCCCCCCGGGGCTGGCATCGTGCTCGACTACGACTGGAAGGCCCGACCTTCCACGGTCGCCCGCAGGCAGGGGCGAAGGGGCCGCCACTACGACTTCGCGCAGTGGTATCCGCGTGTGGCGGTGTACGACCTCGAGAGGTGGCGCGACCACCCGCTTTACCGGCAGGGCGAGTTCTACAGCGAGTTCGCCACGTACGACGTCACGCTCGACGTGGCGGCGGATCAGGTGATCGGGGCCACCGGCGTGCCGGTCGAGGGAGACCCCGGATGGGCGTCGGCCGCGGCGCCGGGCACCGGGACCGTGGATCTGCAGCGCGACTGGTACGGAGCCACGGAGGGCCCCCCGTGCGTCGAGCGCGACGGCGTGCGCACGTGCGGCATCCCGGCGCAGCGCGATCTGGCGCCCGCCCGCCCCCTCGGGCTCCTGGACGGCGGAGCGGCCGCGGGCCGCAAGCGGGTGCGCTGGCACGCGGAGAATGTCCACCACTTCGCCTGGTCGACGAGCCCGGACTACATCTACGAGCAGGGATCGTGGAACGGGACCGCCATCCACGTGCTCTACCAACCTGGCGACCGGGAGGAGTGGGGCGACGGGAAGGCGGTGCGGCGCACCGAGACCGCCCTGCAGTGGCTGAGCGTGGTCTTCGGGCCCTACCCCTATCCCCAGGTGACCAACGTCCACCGCATCGAGGGTGGCGGCACCGAGTTCCCGATGATGGTGATGAACGGCGGGGCCTCGCAGAGCCTCATCCTCCACGAGGTCGGCCACATCTACACGTTCGGCATCCTGGCCAACAACGAGTGGTACGAGGGGTGGCTGGACGAAGGCTTCACCTCGTTCCAGACGGCATGGTTCTTCGAGGAGCGGGGCGCGGGACGCTCGCAGTGGCTCGGCAACGAGAGCCGCGTCCTGGACCTCGAGCTGCGCGGGAAGGCCGAGCCCGTGACGCTCCAGGCCGAGCGCTACTCCGAGATGGGCATCTACAGCGCCATGATCTACACCAAGGGCGCGCTGATCTTCTGGATGCTCCGCGAGATGGCCGGCCCCGAGAAGATGATGGAGATCACGCGCACCTTCTTCGAGCGCTACGAGTTCCGCCATGTGGACCAGCACGCCTTCCAGTCCGTGGCCGAGGAGGTGCTGAGGCGGGACCTCGACTGGTTCTTCGGCGAGTGGCTGCACACGAACGGCGTCGTGGACTACGGGCTCGACGGCGTGGACGTCCGCCGGGAACGGGACGCCTGGGTCACGCGCGTCGACGTCGCGCGGCGGGGAGAGATGCGCATGCCCGTGCCCATCCGCCTCACGGGAGAGGGGATGGTGCACGACACGGTCGTCCCGGGTGACCGCCTCCACGCGGAGCACGTGATCCGGACCCCGTTCCGTCCCACGGGCGTCCGGCTCGACCCGGGCCTCGTCACCATGGACTGGAACGCCCTCGACAACGCCTGGCCCGCGGGCCCTCTCAGCGGCTCGGTGTACGCGCGCGGGCTGGACGATCCGCTCGGCAGCGTGCCGGCCTACAGGGATCGCGCCGCCCTCCGGTTCTTCCCCCTCGCATGGTTCAACGACGCCGGGGGCATCGTGGGCGGCGTTCAGGCGCGTACCGCCTACATGGGCGACATCCGCAGGGCGCTCGTACGCGTCGGCGCGCCGGGCATCGAGGCGGCCGGCGTGGGCGGCGCGTCGTCCGCCGTGGATCCCGGCTCACTCTACTTCCTGCTGGAGAACCCGATCCTCTTCGACCGGCCGAGGTTCGGGATGAGCATCGAGGGGTTCGCCGGCGAGGGACGCGGCCTGTTCCGGCTCGTCGGAGAGAGGGACGTGAGCGCGATGCCGCTCAGCGCGCCCCGACGCTTCGCGCGCGCCTCGCTGACCGTGGCCGGCGTCTACGGCGGCGAGTACGTGGTTCCCGGGCGGTGGACGCCCGCGTCGCACGGTGAGGTGGAGGGCGAGTTGGGCTTCCGTCAGGAGGGGGGACCGTGGAGCGTGGACGTCGGCCTGGGTGCCGGCCTCTCGACCGACGATCGCGTTTACGCGCGCAGCACGATGACCGGCGAGCTCCGGGCTTCCGCGCGCGATGGATGGAGCGCGGCCCTCCGCCTCTTCGCGGGCGCCACGGTGGCGCGCCATGGCGACGCGCAGAGCGCGGCGGGCGCCCCGCGGGAGCGCCAGATGTTCCTCTCCGGTGGCGATCCGCTGGTGGCGTTGTCCGATCCGTGGATGCGGAGCGCCGGCGCGCTCTGGGACGAGGAGGGGTGGGTTTCCGGAGGGGGGCAGATCCTCGGCTATCATCCCGGGCTCTCCCTCCCGAAGCTGGTCACGCTCACCGCGGAAGCGGAGGGCGCCCCGATGCGCCTCGGGCTCGGCCTGCAAGCGTGGCCCCACGTCTTCGCGGGCGTGGGAGTCGGTTCTTCACCGGAACCGACGGACGCTCCGCCGATCCTCTCTCCCTCGGTCGCGGACGAGCTCGACGGTTGGCGCCACCCCTACGCGTCCGCCGGGGTGGGGGTGGAGGTGGGCGAGGGGCGCTCCCCCGTGCGGCTCCGATTCGACGTGCCGTTCTTCGTCGCCGACCCGCGGGTTGCCACGCGCGGACGCGACGGCCGCGTCCGCTTCCGCTGGACGGTTCGGATCTCCGGCTACCGGTAGCGGGTCTCTCCGACCGACTCAGCCGGGGAGCTTCTGCCGACCCGACACGAGCACGTCGTAGGTCGCCCGCTGGGCCGGGGTGAGCTCGGCGGGAAGGCCGACGAGCAGGGCCCGCCCTCCCCTGCCGCCCGGGAGGTGCAGGATCAGGTGGTCCCGTGGCGCCGGCGGCTCGTAGGTGTGGGCCCGACCGGTGACGTCGACGGCGACCGTACGCCCCGGGGCGAGGGCCTCGGCGAGACGACGCCCGTATTCCGTCCACGCCACGAGGGGATCGCCCTCCCCGGACGCCACCTCCGGGATGAGGTCGTCCCGGTAGAAGGCGACGGCCTCCGCGTAGCCGTCCGGGTTGGCTTGCTTCAGCTCCTTGAGGCGCTCCCGGTAGAACTCACGGGGATCGCGCGCGCCCGTCGACGCGAGCGCATCCTCGAGACGGCGGTCGGCTTCGGCGGTGAGGTCGTCGGACATGCGAGGAAGGATCGGGCGGTGTCACGGAAGCGTCAATCCGAGCCCCATGGAGCACGGCCTCGTTGATCCTCCCACCCCCCTACCGTAGGTTGGGACCATGGTCACGCCCACATTCCAGGTTCCGGGGCTCTCTTCGCAGCCGAAGGACTACCTCGACGTGCCGTGGGACATGTTCGGCGAGCTGTGCAGGGCGCTCGCCCTTCGCGTCGCTCGGGACTACCAGCCGGACCTGGTCGTGGGCATCGCCCGGGCCGGCGTCATTCCCGCCGCCGTCGTCGCGTCGATCCTGCGCGTGGACTTCTATTCGATGAAGATCTCGCGCAAGGAGGGAGACGAGCAGGTGCGTGAGCGCCCGGCGATCCTGTCCGCAGCTCCGACGCAGGCGGCGGGAAAGCGCGTGCTGCTCGTGGACGAGATCGCCACGTCCGGAGAGACGCTGCGCATGGCGCTGGCCGCCGTCAGGGACGTGCGGCCCGCGGAGGTGCGCACCGCGACCAGCTTCGCGCGCACCCAGGGCTACAAGCCCGACTACTTCGCGCTCGAGACCGACGCGACGGTGATCTTCCCGTGGGACCGGAAGATCTTCGAGGAGGGCGAGCTCGTGGTGAACCCCAGGTACGCCTCCGTCCTGGACGAGTAGCGAGCTTCCCGGGTAGCGCGGCGGACGCGCCCGCGCACCCCTCGACTCGGAGCGGCTCCCGCGTATGAGCATGTGATACGGGACCGCCTTTGCCCGCGTGTCACCGAATCCTCGCTCGGGGTGCGCGGGCGCGTCCGCCTCCACGCGGTCCGCCACTCGTCCAGGACTCCGGCCGTCCGGTGGCCACCACCGATCTCTGGGGGCCGGTGGGCGGCTGCGCCGCCCACCCTCGCGTCCGGCGAAACCACTCCCGCGGCTAGCCGACGCCTGCGAACCTGCGGCATCCAGGGGTGCCTGACCGCGACGGGGACGAGGGGCGCAGCCCCGATGTCCCCGAGCGCGAAGTGGGTTCGCACCACCGCGCGGGGAGGGGGACGCCCGGCGGGGTGGCCCGAGCGAGGATTCGGCGACACGTGGCCGGAGATGGTCCAGAACCCGAGGGTATGTTCGCGGGAGCCGCTCCGAGTCGAGGGCCACCCCGCCGGGCGTCCCCCTCCCCGAACTACCCTCCCTGCGCCATGGAGTCGAGGAACTCCTGGTTGGTCTCGGCGCGCTTCATCCGGCTCAGGAGGAACTCGATCGCTTCGGAGGCGGGCATGTCGCCCAGGAAGTTCCTGAGCAGGTACACGCGGTTGAGCTCGGTCTCGCTGAGGAGCAGCTCCTCTTTGCGCGTGCCGGAGCGGTTCAGGTCGATCGCCGGGAAGACGCGCTTGTCGGAGATGTGCCGATCGAGGATCAGCTCCATGTTCCCGGTCCCCTTGAACTCCTCGAAGATCACCTCGTCCATGCGGCTCCCGGTCTCGA
>CAZPZU010000105.1:0-15764 GCA_964591135.1 uncultured Gemmatimonadaceae bacterium
ATGCACAGGAACATGATGATCGCGTTGCGCCGTATCAGGACGCCGAACGTCCCGAGCACGAACAGGAAGGCGCTCAGAATCAGGGATTCGGTGATCACGACACTCTCCGCTTGGCCAGGACCAGGGCGCCGACGATGGCCACCAGAAGCAGGATGCCGGTGATCTCGAAGGGCACGACATAGGTGGTGAAGAGGGGCCGAGCGATCGCGCCCACCGCGCCGTACTGCTGGATGGAGGCGTCGATCTGCTGGCCCCCAGCGGCGGCCATGGCGTCGAGCACTCCCGCTCCCCTGAACTGGCGGGTGAGGAATCCCGCCATCACGCCGATCACGGCGAAGGCGAGGACCATGAAGGTGCCGCCCTTGAGGTCCTGGACGTAGTCGTGCCCCAGGTTCAGGAGCATGATCACGAAGAGGAAGAGCACCATGATCGCGCCCGCGTACACGATCACCTGGACGGCCGCGAGGAAGTGGGCCTCCAACAACACGAAGACCCCGGCGAGGCTCGCCAGGGTCACGACCATGAAGAGGAGGCTCGCGACGGGGCTTTTCGAGATCACGACGCCGATGGCGCCCCCGATCGCCACCGCGGCGAGAACGTAGAAGAGGATGTCGATCATGTGGCTGGCCGCGTCATTCTGATCGGGGATCGGAAGGATCCCAGAGGTTGGTTACCGGATGGTCCTGCTCCATGAGACGATCGAGGTCGTAGACGAACCGGTCCCGCTTGTACTCGGCATTCTCGAAGTGCTGGCCCACGTGGATCGCCTCCACCGGGCAGACCTCCTGGCACATGCCGCAGAAGATGCAGCGGAACTCGTCGATCTCGTAGACGACCGGATAGCGGTTGCCCTGGTCGTCCTCGCCGCCGACAAGGCGGATACAGTTGGCAGGGCAGACCGTGGGGCAGAGACCGCAGGCCACGCATTTCGGCCTGCCGTCCGCGTGGACCTCCATGCGGTGGGTGCCCCGCCAGCGCGGATGCAGGTCCGTCTGCTCCTCGGGGTACTGCTGCGTCACCTTCGCCGGGTTGATCATGTGGCGGAAGGTGAGCGCCATCCCGCTGAGGGCAGCCCGGAGATAGGACGTCTTCTCGGGCCCCGGGCGGGCCATGACTTTGACGGAAATCGTCATGCCTATCCTCGTTCAGTCGGCGGCCGGCACGGACGCCGGCCGTGAGATGCTCTTGATCTCCACCTTCTGGCCGGGCTGCGCCCCGGCGCCCGTGATCGTGCGTCCGCGGTCGAAGAAGAAGACGAACGCGACCGTGCAGATCAGGCTGACCGCCGTGAGCGCGAGCCCGTACAGGAGGCCGTAGCGGACGCCGAGCTCGTCCAGCACGAGCATGCTGGCGGCCATGATCATCACGTAGCCCAGCGCGGTGGGGAGCAGGACCTTCCAGCCGAGCGACATGACCTGGTCGTAGCGGAAGCGCGGAAGCGTCCAGCGCACCCAGATGTAGACCAGCAGGAAGAAGGCCGTCTTCAGGCCGAAGGCGGCGAAGGTGACGAGCGTCTTCCACACGGCCGGGTGGGCCAGGATGGCGCTGCCGTCGGCGGCGAAGCCGCTGATCAGCTGACCCTGGTACCAGAATGCGTTGTCCCACGCCCCGGGCAGGTCCCACCCGCCGAAGAACAACGTCGCCATCAAGGCCGACGCGGTGGCCATGTGGCCGAACTCCCCCATCATGTACATCGCGTACGACATGGCCGAGTACTCGGTGTGGTATCCGGTCACGAGCTCGGACTCCGCCTCCGGCATGTCGAAGGGGAGCCGATTGGACTCGGCGAAGGCGGAGGTGATGAAGAAGATGAACGCCAGCGAGAGCGGCAGGACGAACCAGAGGTGGAGCTGCTGCTGCTGCCAGATCACCTGCGTGAGGGTCACGTTGCCCGCCAGCATCAGGACCGCTACGACCGACAGCCCCAGGGCCACCTCGTAGCTGACCATCTGGGCGGAGGCGCGCAGGCCGCCCAGGAACGCGTACTTGTTGTTCGAGGCCCACCCGCCGAGCACGATGCCATACACGGCCAGCGAGCTGATCGCCAGAATGTAGAGGATGCCGATCGGCACGTCCGCGACCACCATGTCCACCACACCCCAGGGCGTGGGCAGCGGCGCGGCGAAGGGGATCACCGCGAAGAGGACCAACGCGGGCCCGACCGTGAGGACCGGACCGAGGAGGAAGTAGAGCTTCGCGGAAGTGGCCGGAAGCGTCTCCTCCTTGAGGATGTTCTTGATGCCGTCGGCGATCGGCTGCAGCAGGCCGAAGGGACCCACGCGGTTGGGTCCGATCCGGTCCTGGATCCAGGCCGCCACCCGGCGCTCGGCCAGCGTGGTGTAGGCGATCACCAGCAGGAGGATCGTGAAGAAGACCAGGATCTTGAGGACCATGGCCACGAGCGCCGGGATTCCGGTAATCGGGTGAAGGGCTTCCATCCGGTCAGTCCCCCGAGAGCGTGACGGTCTCGTTCACGAGCGCTCCCCGCGTCCCAAGTTCTTCGTACGTGAGCCCCCCGAAGGCCGGCACACGCTGCCCCAGTCGGGCGAACGAGTCGGCGGCTGATCGCGGAGCCGCTCCGCCGGTCACCTCCGCCACGAGCGCACCCAGGACCAGCCACGCCGGGCGGGCCGCACCCGGCGGCTTCAGGCCGGGCCAGAACCGCTGCACGCGGCCCCGGAAGCTCGTGAAGGTGCCCTCCTGCTCGGCGAAGCTCGTCGCCGGAAGCAGGAAGTCGGCCGCGTCCGTGGCCGGGCCCCCGCGCTGACCGACGTACACGTAGAGCGCGGCGCCCTTGCCGAAGTCGGCGTCCTGGTCGGCGAGGGCGTCGCCCAGAACGAGCACGATCCCGTCGTGGGAGGCGACGCCCTCGAGGCCACCACGCCCGTCCGCGCTACCGACGCGCTTGGCGCCCACGAGCTCGGCCCCCTTGCAGTTGGGGGCGAGCTCGCGGCGGCGCGCCAGCCCGGGGTAGCCCTTCAGCGGCACCTCGTCCTCCGCCGTGGCGCAGCGGTATACGATGTCTCCGCCCCCGAGCTCTTCGACGAGGGCGGCGAAGGCCCCCAGGTCCTCGTTGGAGGCATACGGAGAGACCACCGCCCGGACCGGCTTGTCCGGGGCCGCCGCGCCGGCGTCGAGAAGCGCCCGCAGTGCCTCGCTCCATCCCATCGCGCGAACGTTGCCACCACCGCGGACGACCGGAGCCTCGAGGCGGTGCCCGTGGTTGATCCACTCGTAGTTCAGGCGACCGTAGTCGCACATCCACCACCCGTTGACCTCCAGGTTCTCACGCGGCTTGAGGCGTTGGACCAGGTTGTCCCGGGTGTGCAGGTCGATGTTGCAGCCCTGGGAGCAGTTCGGGCACACGGATTGGGTGTGGTCCAGGTCCCAGGCACGGGCCTTGTACAGGAAGTCCTTCGAGACGAGGGCGCCCACGGGACAGAGGTCGACGATGTTTCCGTGCCAGTAGGTACCCTCCAGTCCCTTCTCGAAGAACGTGTCGATGACCGAGCGGTTGCCGCGCTCGACCACGCACAGCCGGCTGTCCTCCTCGACCTCGTTCATGAAGCGGACACACCGCGTGCACATGACGCAGCGGTCGCCATAGAAGAGGACGTCGCCGCCGAAGTCGTCGCGCCCGAAGACGCGCTTCGGCTCCTTGGAACGGCCGTGCTTGCGCCCTTCCTGATGGACGTAGTCCTGCAGGTTGCACTCCCCGGACATGTCGCAGATCGGACAGTCGAGCGGGTGGTTCACCAGGTAGAACTCGAGCACGCCCTCGCGCATCTCCAGGGCGAGATCGGATTGGGTCTTCACCACCTGGCCCTCGGCCACCTGCGTCACGCAGGAAGGCATGGGCTTGGGCGCGCCCTCGACCTCCACCAGGCACAGCCGGCACATGGCCGGCGAGGACAGCCCCGGATGGTAACAGTAGTGGGGGACCTGCTCGCCCACCCGCTTCGCGGCCTCGAGGATCGTGGTCCCCTTGGGAACCACGACCTCCTGACCGTCGATCGTCAGGGTGACCGTGTTGGGGGTATCAGCCATGTGCGCTCTCAATGGTCTGAACAGTCGCCGAACTCATCGTCCTGTCACGCCGCCCCGACGCGTTCGCCGCGTCGGATGAGCGCCAGGTACTCGTCCTTGAACTTCTGGATGGAGGATACGACCGGAGCGGCCGCGGAGTCCGAGAGCACGCAGATCGTGGTCCCGGTCATCTGGCGGCTCATCTGCAGAAGGGTGTCGAGGTCGTCCTCCGTGCCCCGCCCCTCCTCGATGCGCCTGAGGACCTTCGTCATCCACGCGGTCCCCTCGCGGCAGGGCGTGCATTGCCCGCAGGACTCGTGCATGTAGAACTGCACCATGCGACGCACCTGCTTCACGATGTCCGTGCCCTCGTCCATGACGATGACCGACGCGCATCCAAGCTGCGATCCGGCCGCCTGTACCCCCTCGTAGTCCAGGGCGCAGTCCGCGCATTCCTCGGCGTTCAGGATGGGGACCGAGGAGCCGCCCGGAATGACGGCCTTGAGGGCCTTGCCGCCCCGCATTCCCCCGCAGACGTCCTCGATGAGGTCCGTGAGGGGGAAGCCCAGCGGGAGCTCGTAGTTCCCCGGCTTGCTCACGTGGCCGCTGACGCAGAAGAGCTTCGTTCCCGGACTCTTCTCGGTGCCCCACTGCCGGTACCACTGCCCCCCGTGGGTCACGATGTGGGGCACCGCCGACAGTGTCTCGACGTTGTTGACCGTGGACGGCATGCCGAAGGCCCCGACGGCGGCCGGGAACGGCGGCTTCACCCTGGGCTGGCCGCGGCGGCCCTCCAGGGAGTTCATCAGCCCCGTCTCCTCGCCGCAGATGTAGGCGCCCGCACCCACGTGCACGGTCACGTCGATGTCCACGCCGGAGCCCATGATGTCCTTGCCCGCGTAGCCCTTCGCGTACGCGTCCTCGAGTGCCTTGGCCAGGATCTGGGTCGTCTCGAAGAACTCGCCGCGGCAATACACGTAGACGTGCTTCGCGCGGATCGCGTAGGCCGCGATCAGGCATCCCTCGAGGAGCTGATGCGGGTCCCAGCGGATGAGCTCCCGGTCCTTGAAGGTCCCGGGCTCGGACTCGTCGGCGTTGCACAGCAGGTAGTGGGGCTTCGTCGGCTCCTTGGGCATGAACGACCACTTCACGCCGGTGGGGAAGCCGGCGCCGCCGCGGCCGCGCAGGCCCGAGGTCTTCACCTCGTCGATGACCTTGTCCTGGCCCATCTCGAAGGCCTTCTTCAGGGCCTGGTAGCCCCCGCGCTCGACGTAGGTGTCGAGCCGACGGGCCATGGGATCGCCGAAGTTCCTGCTCAGGACCCGGACCTCGCGGTCCGAGACGTACGGATAGGCCATGCGTTCGCTCCGTCCCCGCCGCTAGGCGCCGCCGGCGGCTTCGGCCTTGAGGTGCTCGATGATCCCCGGAACGTCGGCCGGACCGACGTTTTCGAAGTACCGCGAGTTGATCTGGACGCAGGTGGGGAAGCCACACGCGGCCAGGCACTCCGCCTCGACGACGGTGAAGTTGCCGTCCTCCGAGGTCTCGCCCAGTTCGGTGTCGGTGTAGCGCAGGAAGGCCGCGAGAACGTCGTCCGCCCCGCACAGGTTGCACGAGATGTTCGTGCACACCTGCACCAGGTACCGGCCCACGGGGGCCTTGTTGTACATCGTGTAGAAGGTGGCCACGCCGCGGACGTAGGCCGGCGCCAGATCCAGGAGCTCGGCCACCCGGTCCATGGTCTGCGGGCTCACGTGCCCGCGCACCTCCTGCGCTAGCCCGAGGGCGGGGAGCAGCGCGGCCTGCTTCGTGGGATACCGGCTCAGGATCTTCTCGAACCGCTCCCGATACTCACCCTCGAAGAGCGCGGCCTCGGGATCCTTGCCGGGAAGCATGTACGGATAGGTCGCCGCACCCGATGGATGGCTGCCTCCGACCGGTCGGACGCCGACGAAGTCGTCCCCCCGCACCTGGTCCTCGGAGAGCTCGAACTCGCCGGTGTTTCCCGCCCATCCGGGGTTCTTGAAGGGCGTGTCGCTCATCGGTCGATCTCCCCGAGAACAATGTCCAGGCTGGCGTTGATCATGATCAGATCCGCGATCAGGTGCCCGCGCGCGAGCTTCCCGATCGCCGCGATGTTCACGAAGGAAGGCGGCCGGATGCGCCAGCGGACGGGCTTGGTGCCCCCCTCCTCGGCCACCAGGTACATGCCCAGCTCCCCCTTGGACGCCTCCACCGCGAAGTAGCAGTCGCCTTCCGGCGCCGGGATACCCTGGGTGATGAGCTTGAAGTGGTGGATCATGCTCTCCATGTCCGACATGCAATCGGTCTTGGAGGGGAGGGAGATGTTCGGGTCGGGGACGTTGATGGGCCCCTCCGGAAGCCGGTCGATCGCCTGGCGCAAGATGCGTAGGCTCTGGCGCATCTCCTCCATCCGGCAGAGGTAGCGGTCGTAGCTGTCCCCGTGCTCGCCGACCGGGACCTCGAAGTCGTACGTCTCGTAGTCGTAGTAGG
This sequence comes from uncultured Gemmatimonadaceae bacterium, assembly GCA_964591135.1. Classification (GTDB taxonomy): domain Bacteria; phylum Gemmatimonadota; class Gemmatimonadetes; order Longimicrobiales; family Gaopeijiaceae; genus SZUA-318. The sequence continues at coordinate 6,541 of CAZPZU010000105.1, forward strand.
GCTGGTCCTTGCGCACGTCGTAGGGTACGCCGCTGGCGCGCAGGTTCGGGCCCGTGAGGCCGTAGTTGACCGCCTCCTCGGCGCTGATCGCACCGACACCCTGCGTGCGGCCGATGAGGATCCCGTTGTTCGTCAGGAGGCGGTCGCACTCGTCGAGCGTCTTCGGGAACGTGCTCAGGAAGTCCTCGAGCTGGGCGATCCAACCCTCGGGCAGGTCCGCCATCATCCCACCGACGCGTGTCGCCGACGTCGTGATGCGGGCGCCCGTGAGCGCCTCGTGCAGCTGGTAGATCCGCTCCCGCTCCTCGAAGGTGTAGAGAAAGGGCGTCATGGCACCGACGTCGATCGCCGTGGTTCCCAGCCAGAGCAGGTGCCCGAAGATGCGGTCCATCTCCATCAGGATCACCCGAACCACCTTGCACCGCTCCGTGACCTCGATGCCCATCAGCTTCTCGACCGCCATCACGTAGGCGCAGTTGTAGATCAACGGCGCCAGGTAGTCCATGCGGTCCGTGAGCGGGACGATCTGGTTCCACGTCCGGTACTCACCCAGCTTCTCGAACGACGAGTGCAGGTAGCCGATGTGGGGCGTGACGTCGACGAGCGTCTCGCCGTCCAGCTCGCACAGCAGCCGGAGCACGCCGTGCGTGGCGGGGTGCTGCGGACCGATGTTGATGAGCATGTGCTCCGAGTCGAGATCCGGCTCGGGCACGTCGAAGGGAGCCAGCGGGCTGGCGACCGGCGTGCCGCCCGGTCCCATCTCGGGGTTGCGGCCCACTGTGAACTCCACCGTCTTCTGCGCCATAGTCTCGCCTGTCCCGCGCGTCAGGTCTCGCTGCCGGGGGTTTCTTCCCCGGCCCGTGGAAGCTCTTGCGGCTCCCTCCCGATCTCGATGTCGTGCTCCGTGTAGAAGCGGCCCACGTCCTGTGACAGCGCGCGCCGGGTCTGTTCGGCGCGGCTGAAGCGCCCGCGCAGCGGGAAGTCCTTCCGCAGCGGATGCCCCTCCGCGTAGTCGAAGGGCATCATGATCCGGCGCAGGTCCGGGTGTCCACGGAAGGTGATCCCGAAGAGATCGTAGACCTCCCGCTCGAGCCAGTTGGCGGCCTGCCAGAGCGGAACCACGGAATCGATCGCGAGCGCGTCGAGCGGTAGCTCGCATTTCACGCGGAGCGACCTCCGGTTCGGAATGGACCAGAGGACGTAGACCACCTGGAGGGGGCGTCCGCCCCCGTAGTCGACCGCCGTCACGTCCCTGAGCAGATCGTATCGCTGATCCGGATCGTCCCTCAGGAAGCCCAGGATCTCGAGGTTCCGCGCCGGATCGGCGAAGACGACGTGCTCGTCACCGGCCGCGATGCGATGCCCGTACACGGCGTCGCCGAACCTCTCGAGGAGCGCGGCGACGGTGGGGTGGCTGTGGGGATCGGGGACGACACCGACCTGCGTCGGGCCCGCCGCGTCGGAAGGAACCGGACCTTCGTCGACCGCGTCGAGCCCGCTCTTGGTTTCGTCGGTCATGGCGTCAGGGGAGGAGGTCGTCGTCGGAGCCACGGTCGGGCAGCACCCGCACGCCCGCCGAGATCTTCTCCTGCCGCGTCGAGTTGCCGAACGGGCCCGTGAGGCCCGTCATCTCCTCGTCCGTGGCGTTCGGCCGCGCGACCAGGAGCGGATCTTCCGCCCGGAGCGCAGCATGCTGGGTCAGCGACTCCTCCCGGATCTTCTCCTGGATCATCATCAGCCCGTAGATCAGCGCCTCGGGCCGCGGCGGGCACCCCGGGATGTAGACGTCGACCGGCACGACCGTGTCGATGCCCTGAACCATGGAGTACACGTCGAAGACGCCGCCCGACGATGCGCACGCCCCCATGGACACGCACCACTTCGGCTGCGGCATCTGATCCCAGATCCGTCGGAGCACCGGCGCCAGCTTGTAGGGCACCCGGCCCGCGCAGATGAGCACGTCGGCCTGGCGGGGCGTAAAGGCCATCCGCTCCATGCCGAAGCGCGAGAGATCGAAGTTCGACGCGGCGGACGCCATCATCTCGATGGCGCAGCACGCGGTTCCGAACGGCATGGGCCAGAGGGAACTCCTCCGACTCCAGTTCACGATGTAATCGATCTTGCTCGTCAAGAAGGTGGGGCTCCCGGCGCCGAAGATCCCTCCGGACCTGGCGCTGGTACCACCACCGGGCAGCTTCAATCCCACTCGAGGCCTCCCTTCTTCCACTCGTAGAGCAGTCCGACGGCCAGCACGATGACGAACATCGTCATGGCCAAGAAGGGTCCCCACCCCAACTCCCGCATCTGCACGGCCCACGGGATCAGGAAGATCGTCTCCAGATCGAAGACGATGAAGCTGATCGCGACCATGTAGAACTTCACGGAGAAGCGGGCCCGGGTGTCCCCGAGCGGGATCATGCCCGATTCGTAGGGCATTTCCTTCTGGGGCGTCGGCCGTCGCGGGTTCAGAATGTGCGACGCCACCACCATCCCGAGCGCGGTCACCAGCGCGAGCCCGAAGAGCACCAGCAGGGGCAGATACGCACCCGACATTGTGCCGCCAGAGTTTGTGAAATCGGTCACTTGGGACCCGAAAAGGTACCGGATGGCGACGACGAGTGTCAAGCGAAGGAGGTCCGTATTTTTCCCGATTTTCCGCGGGTTTGCACGACCCTCCCGCAGCCCTCTATCTTGGCGGCGCTCCACCCCGCCCCACGCCCCCGCGACGGGGTGCGCGGACGCTCCCGAAAACCGCCGAGACGACCTTCCCGATGCCCATCAAGTGCGACAAGTGGATCCGCCGAATGGCCACCGAGCACGGCATGATCGAGCCCTTCGAAAGTGGCCAGGTTCGCGACGGAGTCATCTCCTACGGCCTGTCGTCGTATGGCTACGACATCCGGGTGGCTCCGGAGTTCAAGGTCTTCACCAACGTTCACAACGTGGTGGTCGACCCGAAGCGGTTCGACGACCGCTCCTTCGTGGACATCCACGAGATGGAGTGCATCATCCCTCCGAACTCGTTCGCACTCGCCCGTACGGAGGAGTACTTCCGCATCCCCCGTGACGTCCTCGTGATCTGCCTCGGTAAATCCACGTACGCGCGCTGCGGCATCATCGTGAACGTGACGCCGCTGGAACCGACATGGGAGGGGTACCTGACGCTGGAGATCTCGAACACGACCCCCCTCCCCGCGAAGATCTACGCGGGCGAGGGGATCGCACAGCTCCTCTTCTTCGAGGGGGACGAGGAGCCCGAGATCGCCTACGCGGACCGGAAGGGGAAGTACATGAAGCAGGTGGGCGTGACGCTTCCGAAGATGTGATCCGGAGGAGACGCCGCCCCCCCGTCACAGGATCTCCAGGAGCTCCACCTCGAAGACCAGCGTCGCGTTGCCGGGGATGGGCCCGAGCCCGTTCTTGCCGTAAGCAAGCTCCGGCGGCAGCACGAGCTTCCGCTTTCCGCCCACCTTCATGCCGGTGACGCCCTCGTCGAAGCCGTCGATCGCCTGGCCTTTGCCGAGATCGAAATCGTAGGTCCCCGAGTCGAACTTGTCCCCGCTCGACAGCCAGCCGGTGTAGGTGACGTTCACGTGGTCGCCCGCCACCGCGGTCGCGCCGGTACCGACGACGAGGTCCTGGTAGTACAGACCCGAGGCGGTCTTCGTCATGGTGGCGAGATCGATCCCGAGGCTCGGGTCGAACTCCGGGGGAAAGGTCGGGTCCGAGCCGCACCCGCCGAGCAGGAGTCCCACGATCAGGGCACCGGTCAAAGAGATCGATCGGGTGGCGTTCTTCATCGGAATCGTTGCCTCGCAGGGCGGTGGTTCGCCCGGGGGACGCATGGGCCGGCCGACGGCCGGACGAAGACGATACGGTCGCGAAGCGGAGCGATTTCGTCCACACCCACGCCGCGGGCGTCGATCCTTGCTGACGGCGACGTGGCGCCCCTCAGCGCACATCCAGGAGCTGGACGTCGAAGACGAGCGTCGCGTTGGGAGGGACGCCCCCGGTCCCCCGGGAGCCGTAGGCCAGGGCCGGACGGATGACGAGGCGCCGGATGCCGCCGCGCTTCATCCCCGGGATCCCCTGGTTCCACCCCTTGATGACCTCGTTGCCGCCCAGCCGGAACTGGAACGGCTCCCCGTCGCCCGTGGTGTCGAAGACCTTCCCGTCGGGCAGATACCCGACATAACGCAGCGTAACCAGACTCGTGCGACGCGCGGTGAAGCCCTCGCCCTCCTTGAGGTCCTGGATGTAGAGGCCGGTGGAGGTGCGCTCCATCGCCGACAGGTCGACGGCCAGCTCCGGCGCGAACGCGATCTCTTCCGGCTCGCTCGGCCCCGATGGCGCCGCAGGCGCTCCGGCGCACCCGGCCAGGAGCACGACGATGGCCGTCCGTGTCGCGCGTCTCATGCCTCCTCCCGCTCGAACACGATCCTCCCCCCGGCGATCGTCAGCATCACCTCGATGTCCTTGAGCTCGGAGGGATCCACCTCCAGGGGGTTCCTGTCCAGCACCGCCAGATCGGCGAGGAATCCCGGCCTCACCCGGCCCAGCTCCTCCTCCATCATGCCCACCCACGCATTGTTGACCGTGTAGGCCCGCAGCGCGGTCTCGACGTCGATGCGCTCCTCCGGAAACCACCCGCCCTCCGGTGTCCCGTCGAGCGTCTCCCGCGTCACCGCGGCGTACATCCCTTCGAGCGGGTTCACCGTGTACCAGGCGGCGTTCGTCCCCGGCCAGTCCGAGCCGAAGGAGAGCAGGACGCCGGCCTTCTGGAGCGTCGCGAACGCGTACGCCCATCGGGCCCGGTCCCCGATCCGCTCCTCCATCCAGCGCATGTCGTCGATGGTGTGATAGGGCTGCATCTCGGCGATGATGCCCAGCCGGGCTTCGCGCTCCGCGGTTTCGGGGCCGCGCAACACCTGGTTGTGGATGATCGCGAACCGGCGCCCCTCCCTGGGGCCGTTCACCCTCATGACCTCCTCGTAGATGTCCAGGATCGCGTCGATCGCCTCGTCGCCGATCGCGTGCACGCGCGGGTTGAAGCCCGCCGAGTCGGCGCCGAAGACGAGTCGCCGCATGTTCCCCGGGGGCATGTAGCCCGATCCGTCCCCCGTCACCCACCCGGTGTTGCTCGCGTCCCGCCACGACCCTCGCACGCCGCTGGTCACGTAGGGCTCGTAGAACCGGGCGGACGAATTGCCCATGATGCCGTCCATGAAGCCCTTGAGCCCCTGGTAGCGGATCCAGGTGTCACCGAACCCTTCGGTGATCCCCGCGTCCCGCATCTCGTCCCAGGTGTCCACGACCAGCCGCATGTTGACGCGCGCCGTGAGCTCACCGTTCCGGCGCAGCCTGTGATAGACCTCCACCTGGTCGGGTGGCGTGATGTCGAAGAAGGTCGTCACGCCGTACCGCGCCAGGTCGGCGAGGGCGGCGCGCGCCTCGGCCATCTTCTGTTCGAGCGCCTTGGGGGGAATCGCCGCCTGGACGCGGGCCACGGCCGCTCCGCTCAACCTGCCGGTCGGGGTGCCGCCCTCGCACTCGACGCCGCTCCAGGAGCACGTTGCACCCACCGCCTCGAGCGCCGCGCCGTTGGCGAGCACCTGCGACCGATCCCAGTTCCACAGCAGCGCGGGGTTCTCGGGGGTGACCGAATCGATGAGCGCCCGGTCCGGGCGGAAGGGCGCGCGCGTCTCCGCGCGCTCCCCCGCCCCGGTCGAGGAACGAGCCCACTGCTCGTAGGCGCCCCACATGCCGCCCACCATCCAGGCGTCTTCGGGCAGACGACGTGCCGTCTCGGCGACGGCCGCCACGAGTCCGTCCGCCTCGCTCACCTCCAGGAGGTTGGCGCCCAGGAGGAGCTCGCCGGCACGATTGAAGTGCGTGTGGTTGTCGATGAATCCCGGGGACACGAAGCGTCCCCCGAGGTCGCGAATCTGGGTGCGCGGGCCCGCCAGGGCCGTCACCTCGGCGTCGGAGCCCACCGCGACGATTCGCTCGCCTCGGACGGCCACGGCCTCCGCCCACGGCGCGGCCTCGTCGCCGGTCCACACGCGCGCGGACCGGAGGATCAAGTCGGCGGTGGGATCGCCCGTCTCGGGGGATCCCACGCAGGCGGCCGCCCCGACCAGCGCCGCGAACAGCAGGCCGAAGCGGCGTGGACGAGCCCGGACGGGGTGCGACGGAGACATGGCCTTCCTCCTGGTCGGATCGACGGGGTCAGACTATCCGTCGAGGACCGGAGACAGCAAGGGAAGCGGACGAGGCTCCCCGTCCCGGACGGGTCTACGCCTCTCCGGGCAGGAGCCCGTGGCGCTCGACGAGCCAGGTCGCCACGCGCCGCCGGGCGTCCACCGTGCGACCCGGCGCGGGCAGCAGCTGGTCCACGTCGGCGAGGCGTCGGGCCGCGTCTTCCCCACCGTGCAGCTCGCCCAGCACCGTGCGCGCCTCGGAGCGGACGCGCCCGCTCGAACGCTCCAGCACCAGCGCCGACAGAGCGGTCCGCACGTCACGCTCTTCGTCCGACCCCACCTCACCCAGCTTGGCGACACGCAGCGCGACGCTCTCGGCGGCGTAGATCTCCATCGCGACGTCGGCGAGCGAAGCCAGGAACTGCTGGTTGTCCGGGTCCTTGAGCTTCTCGGGTCCGACCCGCGTGACGATCTCCTCCATGAGCGTGAAGTAGACCTGCTTGAGCCCGGCGATGTCCTCGAGGGTGGCGGTGGCTGCCCCGGACGGGCCCTTCCCCCTCGCCAGCTTCTTCATCGCGTGGAGTTCCCGGAAGGCGGCCATGCCCTTCGACAGGGCTCCACCTCCGCCGACTCCCCTCGAGAGCTTCCTGAAGATCGTGCGCTGCGCGTACAGCCGGCAGATCTCGTTGGTGCCCTCGTAGATGCGGGAGATGCGCGAGTCGCGGTACATCCTGGCGGGCTTGTACTCCTCGCTGAAGCCGTAACCCCCGAAGACCTGGACCGCCTCGTCCGCGAGCGCGTTGTAGGCCTCCGAGCCGTACACCTTGGCCAGCGCACACTCCACCGAAAATTCGGAGAGGGTATCCAGGCGAGCCTGGTTGCTCACGCCACCGCCGGCCTTCAGCCGCTCGAGCGCCCGGTAGACGAGCCCGGCGGTGCGGTAGGCCACGGACTCGGCCGCGTACGCCCGCGTGCCCATGTCCGCCAGCTTGCGCTGGATGAGCCCGAACTTCGCGATGGGGAGCCCGAACTGGACGCGCTCGCCGGCGTACGTAGACGCCGCCTCGACGGCTACCTTCGCGCCGGTCGCGGCGCTGGCCGATAGCTTGAGCCTCCCCATGTTCAGCGTGCAGAAGGCCACCTTGTGGCCCTTGCCGACCTCACCCAGGACGTTGTCGACCGGCACCATGACGTCGTCCAGGGCGAGGGCGCACACGGAAGACCCGTGCTGGCCGAGCAGGCGCTCGGGCTCCGCGACGGTGAGCCCGGGGGTGTCACGCTCGACGAGGAACGCCGTGAAGTGCTCGCCGTCGACCTTGGCGAAGAGCACGAAGAGATCGGCCCAGCCCGCGTTCGTGATCCACTGCTTCGCGCCGTTCACGACGTAGTGCGTGCCGGCGTCGTTCAGCACGGCCTTGGTCCGGATGCTCATCGCGTCGGAGCCGGTGCTCGGCTCCGTGAGCGCGAACGCCGACAGGATGTCGCCTTCCATGCAGCCGCCCAGGTACCTCTCCTTCTGCTCGGGCGTACCGAAGTAGACGATCGGTAGCGTCCCGATTCCCTGATGGCCCATGATCATCGGCCCGAGCGGCCCCATTTCCGCGCGGCTGGAGAGCATGCCGGTGACGGCGAGGACGTTCAGGTCCATCCCGCCGTCCTCCTCGGGCACTTCCGCCATGAAGACGCCGAGCTCGGCAGCCTTCTTGAAGAGGGCGCGGGAGACCGCCGGATCCCGTTCCATCAGGCGGTCCATGAGGGGCGCGACCTCGCGCGCCGCGAACTCCTCCACGGCTCGGATGAGCATACGCTCCTCCTCCCCGAGGTCGTCCGGGGTCACCACGTCCTGGGGATCGGTCGCACCCGTGAGGAAGGACACACCCGACTCGGCCGCGCTCTCCGACACGTCGTCGGCCCTACCCACCGACCACCGCCTCCGGCTCCGCGGCCTTCCAGCTCGCCACGAGCAGGTCCCGGTTGAGGCGGGCGATGAAGTCGATGCTGATCCCCTTCGGACACGCCTCCTGGCAGGCTCCGTGGTTCGTGCAGGTGCCGAAGCCTTCGAGGTCGTGCTGCGCGATCATGTCGACCACGCGCGTGTAGCGCTCGGGCTGGCCCTGCGGGAGGAGCCCCAGGTGCGCCACCTTGGCCGAGGTGAACAGCATCGCCGAGGCGTTGGGGCACGCCGCGACGCAAGCGCCACACCCGATGCACGCCGCCGCGTCCATGGCACGGTCGGCCTCGTGCTTCCGGACCGGAACGGCGTTCGCGTCCGGGGCGCTGCCGGTACGGACCGACACGTACCCGCCCGCGTTGATGATCCGGTCGAAGGCGCTCCGATCCACGACCAGGTCACGGAGAATGGGGAAGCCGGTGGCACGCCACGGCTCGATCCAGATCTCGTCACCATCCCGGAAGAGCCGCATGTGCAGCTGGCAGGCCGCCGTCAGGTTCCGCGGACCGTGTGGGACACCGTTGATCATCATGCCGCACGAGCCGCAGATGCCCTCGCGGCAGTCGTGCTCGAAGGCGATCGGCTCCTTCCCCTCGTGGATCAGGCTCTCGTTGACCACGTCGAGCATCTCGAGGAAGGACGCGTGCTCGCTCACGTCCTTCGCCTGGTACGTCTCGAAGCGGCCCGGGGCGGAGGATCCGGCCTGCCGCCAGACATGTAGGGTCAGGTTCATTACTTGTAGCTCCTCGTGGAGAGCTTGACGTTCTCGAACTCCAGGGGCTCCTTGTGCAGGGCGGGCGGCTCACCCACGCCCTTGAACTCCCATACCGACGCGAAGGCGAAGTTCTCGTCGTCGCGCTTGGCCTCACCGTCGGGCGTGGTGTGCTCCGACCGGTAGTGCGCACCGCACGATTCGTCCCGGGTCAGCGCGTCCCAGCACATGACCTCGGCGAACTCCAGGAAGTCGGCGACGCGGCCGGCCTTCTCCAGCGACTGGTTCAGTGTGTCTCCCGAGCCCGGAACCCGGACCTCGCTCCAGAAGCGCTCTCGGATCTCCGGGATCTCGGCCAGCG
>CAZPZU010000106.1:0-12419 GCA_964591135.1 uncultured Gemmatimonadaceae bacterium
CTCTGCCAGTGGGACAAGGACTCCTGCGAGGACGCGGGCTTCATCAAGATCGACTTCCTCGCGCTGGGGATGCTCTCCCTCGTCGAGGAGGCCGCGGACCTCATCGCCGTGCGCCACGGCGGCACGCCGGACCTGTCGCGCATCGACTTCCGGGACGAAGCGGTCTACGACCGCATCTGCTCCGGAGACAACGTGGGGCTGTTCCAGGTGGAGAGCCGCGCCCAGATCCAGATGATCCGGCGCACGCGGCCGCGGAACCTCGAGGAGCTGGCCATCCAGGTGGCGATCGTACGCCCGGGGCCGATCGTCGGCGGCGCCGTGAACCCCTACGTCCGCCGCCGCGAGATGCTGCGGGAGAACCCGGACTACCGGATCCCCTACCCCCACCCGCTCCTGGAGGGCCCGCTAGCCGAGACGCTGGGCGTCATCATCTACCAGGACCAGGTGCTCACGGTGTGCCAGGCGCTGGCGGGCTTCAGCGACGGCCAGGCAGAGAGCCTGCGCCGCGCGATGAGCCGCAAGCGCTCGAAGGAGGCGCTGGTGGCGCACTGGGAGGAGTTCCGGGAGGGCACGGCGGCCAACGGTGTGGACGAGACCACCGCGCGCGAGGTGTTCCAGCAGGTGACCGCCTTCAGCGAGTTCGGCTTCCCCAAGTCGCACGCGGCCGCCTTCGGGCTGCTGGCCTACCAGTCGGCCTGGCTGCGCCACTACTACCCGCTCGAGTACTACGTGGCGCTCTTCAACAACCAGCCCATGGGCTTCTACTCGCTGGACGCCCTGGGGCGCGACGCCCGCCGCAACGGCATTCGCACGCTCCTACCCGACGTGAACCGGAGCGCCGTCTCCTGCACGGCCGAGGGGCAGGACCTGCGCATCGGGCTGGGCTTCGTCAGGGGGTGGGGCACGGAGATCGCCGAGCGGGTCGTCGAGGAGCGGGCGCGCAGGGGGCCGTTCACGTCCCTGGGCAACTTCCTCCGGCGCACCCCCGCCGCCCTCAAGCGCCCCGCCGTCGAGAACCTGATCTGGGTGGGAGGCTTCGAGGGCCTCGGCCTCACCCGCCGCGAGCTGCTCTGGCAGGCGGGGCTGTGGCTGGGTCCCGAGTCCGACGACGAGCGCACGGGCGGCCGCGACGACCACGCCCAGACCGAGCTGGAGTTGGAGGACCCCTATGCGGGCCTCGCCTTCCCCGACCTGGGACCCACGGACCGGATGGTCGCCGAGTACCGCATGCTCCACTTCTCGGCGGCGCTCCACCCCCTGTCCCTCCTGCGTGCCCAGCTTCCGTCCGGGACCGTCACGACGGACCGGCTTCCGGATCTGCCGCAGCACGCCAACGTCCGGGTCGCTGGCCTCGTCACGGCCCGACAAAGACCTGGAACTGCCAAGGGCTATGTATTTGTCCTGATGGAGGATGAAGTCGGTCCTGTGAACGTGATCGTGAAGCCGGATATCTACGAGAAATGCCGCTCGGTGGTACGCATGGAGCCGTTCCTCTCGGTCCGCGGACGGCTCCAGAAGGACGGGGAGACGCTCAACGTCATCGCCGCCGAGATCCGGGCGCTGCGGGTCCCGGGCACGCCCGTGCGCCGCTCGGGGCTGTCCCGCTCCAACGACGCGGGCCGGCGCGGTGAGGCCGTCGTCGAAGCGGACGCCGCAGGGCTCCATGCCTCCCTCCCCGGCACGATGGAGTACTGGACCGACCCCGACCGTCCCGGTCCCAGCCCGTTCCGCTACCTCACCGCGCTACGTCAGAGCCCACCGGGCATCAAGAGCTTCGGATGAGCCCGTCCGTCGTGGTCCTTGCGCCCGGGTCGTCCCGGCCCGACTCATCCACTCCGCCGGGCGCCTCACCCTCCAACCGATCGAGATCACCATGAAGAAGCTCACCCCCATCATGACCGTCGAGGCGATCGAGCCGTGCCTTCCCTTCTGGACGGAGCGGCTCGGCTTCGAGATCACGGCGACCGTCCCCCACGGCGACGCCATCGGCTTCGCGATGCTCAACAAGGGCAACGTCGAGCTCATGTACCAGAGCCGGGCGTCCATCGAGGAGGACCTCGGCGCCTCCAGCGCCGCCACCGGCCATGAGGGCCTGGTGGGTCGCCTGGCCGGCAGCACGACCACGCTGTTCATCGAGGTCCCGTCGCTGGACGAGGTCGTCCACGCCCTCGAGGGCGCCGACGTGGTCGTGGCGCGCCGCCAGACGTTCTACGGGATGGACGAGATCTTCGTCCGCGCGCCGTGCGGGACGCTCGTGGGCTTCGCCGCGCCCGTCGCCGGGGGCTGAGCCCCGCGGCCTACTCTTCCCGCAGGATCGTCGAGACGTCGAGGCGGGAGGCGCCGCGGGCGGGAAGCCACACGGCCAGGAGGGCGGTCACGCCGACGAGCGCGGCCACGGTCAGCGCCGTGCCGACGTCGTCCGGACGGACCCCGTAGAGCTGCCCGGCCAGGGTGTTGCCCAGCGCTCGGCCACCAGCGAGCCCCGCGACGAGCCCCGCCGCCACGGTCCCGGAAGCGTCGCGCAGGAAGAGGGCCTCCACGGAAGCGCGACGGGCGCCGAGCGCCAGGCGCACCGCCAGGTCCCTTCTGCGCTGCCGGGCGGCGTATGCGGCGACCCCGTAGAGGCCCACCACGGCCAGCGCCAGCGAGAAGAGCGAAAAGGCCCCCAGGAGCGCCGCGAAGAAGCGGGACGGGGCCCGCGCCCGTGCGACGGCGGCGGGGATGTCCGCCGCCTCGTAGACCGGTGTGTTCTCATCCAGGTCCCGCACGAGCGCGCGAATCTCCTCGGCTAGCCCGGGCGTGCCGGGCCGGCGGCGGATCACCAGGTCCATCCAGGCGCTCGGCGCCTGGGCGTAGGGGACGTACACGGTCGGGCGGGATCCCGACAGACCGTCCGCCAGGTCCGGTACGACGCCGACGACCGTGAGCCACGGTCCGGTGCGCTCCTCCATGTCGGGCATGGTCCAGGCGGAGAAGCGGATCCGGCGACCCAGGACCTCGCTTCCCCCCGGACCCAGGCTCCCCGCCAACGATGCGCTCACGACGGCGACGGGCGCCGCGCCGGGCGCGTCGTCCAGCGTGAACGAGCGGCCCTCTCCGGTCGCGGCGCCGAGCGTGCGGAAGTAGCCATCCGAGACGATCTGGGGCACGACCTCCGGAAGGTCGGCGCCCCCCACGCGTCCCTCGACCTCGATCCCGCGCGCGACGAGCTGGCCCCCGAACGGCGCCGAGCGGACCAATCCCGCGGACTCGACCCCCGGGAGAGTCGCCGCGGCCTGGAGGAGGGAGCCGAAGAAGGCGGCCCTGCGCACGGGGTCTTCCGCTCCCTCCGACGTCAGGCCGACGGTGTAGGTCTCGAGGCCGGCGGGCTCGAAGCCGAGGTCCATCCCCTGGAGATGGAGCGCCGACCGCACCAGGAGCGCCCCGCCGCTCAAGAGGGTGAGGGACAGCGCCACCTCAGCGGTCACCAGCACGGCCCTCAGCCGGCCCGCGCCGGCGACCTCCGTGGCACCGCGACCGCCGCCTCCGGTGGTGCGAGCGAGGCTCCTCCCCCTCGTGGTCCACAGCGGGACGACCCCGAGCACGAAGGCCATGAGGATGCCGAGCGCCATCACCGCGCCGACGACCGTCCCGTCCATCCGGAGCGAAGCGAGGCCTCCGGGGACCGCACGGCCTATGCGGGCTTGGATCACGGTGCCGAGGACACCCAGTCCCGCGCCTCCGGCCCCCACACCCATGACGCCGGCCATCAGGACCAACAACGCCCCCTCCCCGAGGAGCTGTGTCGCGAGCCTGCCCCGCCCGGCACCCAGCGCGCGGCGCACGCCCATCTCCCGTCCGCGTCCGTTCGCACGCACCAGAACGAGGAGGCCCGCGCTCGCGGCCGCGGCGAGGAGCACCAGGAGGGCCGCGACCTGTAACGCGATGAGCTGCGGCCGCACGGAGGCGGCGTAGGCGTCTCCCAGCGGCCGCAGGCGGATTCCGCCCTCTCCAGCGTCGAGATCGCTGGCCTTCCGGGCACGCGCGGTGAGGATCGCCTCCCCCCGGGCGGGCGGCACGTCCGTGCGCAGGCGACCGACGTACACGGGCCCCGGTCCGCCCAGGGGCGTGAGCAGGTCCGTGTAGCCGTTCAGGTACCAGAAGTCCCGCGGGAGCACGCCCACGATCGTGAAGCTCTCGAGGCCCGTGGCCTCGTCGGCCCGGTAGGCGCGCACGGTCCGGCCCAGGACGGCCGGATCCCCCGCGAACCGGCTCATCCACAGCCGGTGGCTGATCACCGCGACGGGCGCCCCGCCTTCCCCGGCCTCCTCGGCCCGGAAGGCACGCCCGGGCGCGGGCCGGACCCCGTACACGTCGAAGAAGTCGGGGCTCACGCGCGCGCCGAGCACGATCTGCGGCGCGGGATCGCCCACCAGCGTGAACGCGTCCAGGTTCCAGGACACGGCCTTCTCGAAGACGTCGTCGCTGTCTTGCCAACCCACGACGGCGGTGGCGGGACGCACCTCGACCAGACGGCCTGGGACCGGGAACGGGAGGGGACGCAGGAGGTAGGCGTCGACCACGGCGAACATGGACGTGTTGAGGGCCAGGCCGGCGCCGAGGATCCCGACCACCAGCGACGTGAAGGCGGGCCGGCGGCGCAGGGAGCGCCACGCCGAGCGCAGATCTTCCGCCGCCATCCGGATGTGCCTTCCCCACCGTCCACCCGGTTCCGGAGCCCGGGGCGTGCGCGCCTGCCCCAGCGGCCCGGGGAGTGGCTGCCAGAGGTCCCGGACGACCCGGGCACAGGCGCCGAGCCATCCGCGCAGCCCGTCCCTGCCCACTTCGTCCTCGAGCAGACGGCGGAAGTCCTCCAGCATGCGATCTCCGTACCGCCGTCGAAGTCGCACGGGATAGCGACGGAGCGCCATCCGGTAGAGGCGCTCGGAGAGTCGCAGGAGGAGCGTATGCGTACGTCCGCCCTTCACGAGGTCGCCGCGCCCCCACCCTGGTCGAGGTCGAGGCGGTCGACGAGCCGCGCCAGCCGTCCGAGGCGCGAGCCCTCCGACCGGAGCGCGGCCCGGCCGGCGTCGGTGAGCGCGAAGACGCTCCCGCGTCGCGCGTCTCCGGACGCCGCGTCCTGCTCCTCGATCCAGCCCGCGTCCTCGAGCCGCTGGAGCGAGCCGTACACGGTCCCGGGGCCCATGGAAATGCCGGAGTCCTCCTCTACGCGCTTCATCACGGCATAGCCGTGGAGCGGGCCGTCGGCGAGGGCGAGAAGGACGTGGAAGACCACGGGGGTCAACGGCTGGGTGGAGGGCTGTGCGGGCGGCATGGGCGTCCCCGTGACGTTGTCGGAGATCGTTACGGTGGCTGTAATATTACAGTTACCGTAATGTCGTGTCGACGCGGTGGCAAGCGCCGGCTACGACGACCATCTCCCCTCGCCCTCAGCCTCCGGAGCCGACGGCGGGTCGAAGGTCCACCACGAACGGCCCGGCGGACAGACCGGCCGGCTCCCCCTGCACGCCTTCGCCCGGGGCCCTGGCGGCACTGAATCCGTCTCCCGCCCGCACGACGAGCGATGCCCCATCCACGTCGAAGGCGGCCTCGGAGGCCCCGTTGGCGGCGAGGCGGGACAGGAGATGCAGGAAGGCCCAGCGCGCGAAGGGGTCGGCCGGGACGCTGGGCGTGGCCTCGGAGATGCCGAGGGGCGCCTTCCCGGAAGCGCGGGTAACCTCGAACGTTCGCAAGTCCAACTCGTCCCCCGACCCCGCCAGCGTGAGGCGGACCCCGCTCGCCCAGCGGCCGCCCTCCACCCGGGCGTTCCTGGCGTCCACCAGGACCACGCCCGAGGCCCCGACCACCCGGGCCCGGTCCCCCTCCACGACCAGCGCGGTGTTCTCGTCGATCCCGAGGCCGACGGGGAGGGAATCGGTGTGGAGCGCCGCCACGATGAGGCGGCCCACACGACCGCGTGCCAGGAAGTGCTGGTCCAGGATCGCACGATCGAAGAAGCCGAGTCCCCGCCGGATCCAGACGCCGTCGTCCTCCTCCCGCGACACCACGCCGTGCTGCAGCGCCCCGTCGCTCGAGCCCGACGCGATCATGACGCCGCTCATCATCGCGGCTCCGGCGCTCGAGCCCGATACGACGGCCCCTTCCCTCCACCGCCGCACCAGCGTCCGAAGCGCCGGGGTGGTGTCGCCGGCGGGGAGGAAGGTGTCGACCACGCGCGACTGGTCGCCTCCCGTGAAGAAATAGCCGGAGCACGCTTCGATCCGCCGTACGACGTCCGGATCCATGGCGGCGCCTGCGTTGTCTTCGGTCAGGAAGATCCCCACCGCCGCGGTATCGGCGACGTAGCGGCGCAACGTGGCCACCGCCGACGCCATCGAGCTTTCGGGGACGCCGCTGGCGGTGGGCAGCACGCAAAGCGGCCCGACGCCGTTCCGCCCGTCGACGATCGCCCGGTAGACGTCGGCGTTGTCGGCGTCCAGAGCGCCCCCGACGATGACCAGGCGGCCGGCGTCGGCTGCGGCGCCCGGTGGCTCATCGGTCCCGCCCGGTGCGCGGGTCTCGCCGCCGCATGCCGTCAACGCGGCGCACAGCAGGAGCCCGACCGGGTGGGACCACCACCTCATCCGCGGGGCCAGAAGTTGTTCGCCCGGTCGACATCCGGCACGACCCCGTCCGGGTCGATCTCGACGCGGGTGATCGAGCCGACGTCCGGGGAGAGCTGGAGATCGACTTCGCGACGACCCTCCAGCCACTCGTCGAGCGGGATCTCGCGCTCGACCTCTCCCGCGCTCGTGGTCTGGATGATCACCTTCACGGGGTACGGCGCGTCGCCCCGGTTGGCGATGTGGATCGTGCCCCCGCCGCCCGCGTGCGGATCTACCGAAACGGCGTCGAAGTCCACGACCCACGTCTCGTAGTAGAACGACGTCCAGAACCAGTCCAGGTCCTCGCCGGCGTAACGCTCGAAGGTGTTGAAGAAGTCCCACGGCGTCGGGTGCTTGTAGGCCCACTCCGCGATGAAGTCACGGTAGGCTTCCGTCCACTTCTGTTCCCCCATCATCTCGCGCAGCGCCACCATGAGCGTGGCGGGCTTGTTGTACGACGCGATCCCATAGCCGGGGCCGGGCTCGTAGTAGTCGCCGTGGCGCATCATGCTCTGCTCCAGGCCCGCGTTCGCCACCTGCATGTACTCCCGAGCCTCGAGCCGCTCGTGGTCGATCCCCGGCCAGTACTCCTTCTCGGCCTGCAGGTCGAGGTAGTCGGTCGAGCCCTCGTCGATCCACGCGTGCCTGCGCTCGTTGCTCCCCACGATCATCGGGATCCACTCGTGCCCGAGCTCGTGGGAGGTGACGCTGAAGAGGTTCTGCGGATTGCGCCCGACGTACGGTCCCATGAGCGTCATCATCGGAAACTCCATCCCGCCGCCGATGATGTCGGCGCCCTCCACGGACGTCATCGCCGACCACGGATAGGCGAACCCGGTGTAGCGCGAGTGGTGCTCGATCGACTGCTTGGCGTACTTCCACTCGCTCTCCCACAGGGGCGCCCGATCCTCGCGCCAGAAGGAGTTGATCAGGACGCGGTCGTCCTGCCCGTCTCCGTTCCGGTCGGGCACGACCGCGGAGGTCGCGTCCCAGCGCTGGACGTTCGACGTCGTCCAGGTGAAGTCCCGCACCGAGTCGGCGTGGAAGCGGTAGGTCAGCCCGCCACCCGCCGAGGCGACGGTCACCCGACCGGCCTGCCGGTCGGCGGGGGTCACCACCTCGACCCTGTCGTCCGTGACCCGCGCGGAGTCCAGCCGCTGCAGCGTCCGGGGCGTGTACACCTCCGTCGGGTTCTGGAGCTCACCGGTGGCCCACAGGGTCCACCCCGCGGGCACGGTGAGGGCCGTCCGGTACTCGCCGTAGTCCTCGTAGAACTCCGCCTGGGACATGTACGGCTGCGCATCCCACCCCCGGAGATCGTCGAAGACCGCCATCTTGGGGAACCAATAGGCGACCAGGTACACCTCCTTCTTCGAGTACCCCATGCGCCCCGCCCCGTCCTGCGGCAGGGTGACGCTCCAGTCGAACTGGAGGCCGACGCTGTCACCCGCCTCCACCGGCGCCGGCGGACGGATCGTCATGACCGTTCCGTCCACGCGGTAGGCCGGGCCCTGGGCGGGGTCGCCCTCGCTCAGCTCCTGCCCCGCGACGACGACCTTCCCGAGGTGGACGCCCCCGGTGATCTCGGCCTCGTCGTTCCGCACCACGCCCTCCTTGTGGAGGTTCTGGTACAGGTTCACGACCAGGATGCGCAGCGAGACCGGCGCCCGGTTCAGATACTGGATCGTCTCCGAGCCCTCCAGCAGCGCCGTGGCGGGGTCGAGGGAAGCCTGGATGTCGTAGCGGGCCCAGTTGGTCCAGTAGGACGGCCCCGGGCTCCCCGTCCGTGTGCGGGTGCTGCGCTGAACGGCCGCTTCAAAGAAGCGTGGGGTGTGCACGGCCGCCGGTACGGCGGCGAGGCTGTCTTCACTCTGGGCGTGTAGCGAGGCAGGAGCCACCACGGGCAGCAGAAGCACCACCCCCAGGGCGAGCCCGCCCTTTCGAACCCAAGCCGAACCGGTCGTCATTCCTTTCGTCTCCGTTACGGATTCCGTTCCAGGTAGAACCGCACCCCCGCCCAGTCCGTGGCGGCGGTGAACAGGTCGAAGTACCGCTCCACCTCCTCGCGGCCGAGGAAGGGCGCGAGCTCGTCGCGCACCTCCCGGTCGTAGCGCGCGGCGTCCTCGACATCGTTCCGGTCCATCGCCCTCCGCACCCTCCGTTCGAGCGCGGCGAGTCGCTCGCCGAGCTGGCGTGCCCGGGCGGGCGCATCCGGGTGGATCCCGAAGTGCGTCGCGCCGAAGCGCTCAGGAGCTACCACCGACACCTCCTCCAGGGTCCGTTGCCAGGCGCGCAGGTCCACGGCCGGAGGGGGCGTGGGCGGGTGGGTCGGCGCCTCGTCGGAGAGCACGATGCCCATGGAATCCCCGGCGAAGAGGGTTCCGTCGCGCTCGTCCAGGTACGCCAGGTGGTGGGCGATGTGACCCGGCGTCGGCAGGGGGCGCAGCCCCTTCCACGGCCCCGCGTCGCCCGGCGACCAGGCACGGATCCGGTCGCTGGGAACCGGAAGCACGTCACCCCACAGCCGGTCGTGCTCCTCCCCGAACGTGCGCCGCGTGCTGGACACGAGGCGCGCCGGGTCCACCATGTGCGGCGCACCGTCGACATGGACGTGGACCTTCGCCTCCGGGTAGGACCGCACGAGGTGCCCCGTGGCACCCGCGTGGTCCAGGTGCACGTGCGTAAGCACGACGTGGCGCAGGTCGCGCGGCCCGATCCCCAGGGCTTCCAGCCCCTCGCGGAGCCGTTCGAGCGTGGTGGACGGGCCCGGGTCGATCACCGTCGGCTCGTCCCCCAAGAGGACGTAGGCGGCGATCGCACCCTCGAGGCCGAGGTGCCGGAGGTCGAGACAGTGGGTCATGCGGCGATGCTCGGTGCCGAAGGGGGGAAGACGAAGGGGGCGCCCCCGCGGGAGCGCCCCCAAACGAAGCCGGTGACGATCGGGTTCAACGATCCCCGATCGGGACGAAGTCGCGGGTGTCGGGTCCCACGTAGACCTTACGTGGACGGGCGATCTTCTGCTCGTCGTCCATCAGCAACTCCTCCCACTGCGTCAGCCAGCCGACGGTCCGCGGGATGGCGAAGAGGACGGGGAACATCTCCACCGGGAAGCCCATCGCCTGATAGATGATCCCGGAGTAGAAGTCCACGTTCGGGTAGAGGTTGCGCTCGACGAAATAGTCCTCGTTGAGGGCGATCCTCTCGAGCTCGAGCGCGATGTCGAGGAGGGGATTGCGCCCCGTGACCTCGAACACCTCGTCCGCGGTCCGCTTGATGATGCTCGCGCGCGGATCGTAAGCCTTGTACACACGGTGCCCGAAGCCCATGAGCTTCTCCTCCCGGTTCTTCACCTTCGTGATGTAGTCCGGGATGTTGTCCACCGTGCCGATCCGGCTCAGCATGCGCAGCACCGCCTCGTTGGCGCCGCCGTGGAGCGGGCCGTAGAGCGCGGCCATGGCGCCGGCAAGGGCGGAATACGGATCGGCGTGGGACGAGCCGATGACGCGCATCGCGGTCGTCGAGCAGTTCTGCTCGTGGTCCGCGTGCAGGATGAACAGGACGTCGAGCGCCCGCTCCAGGACGGGGTTCGGCTTGTAGTCCCGGCGCCCGATGCGATACAGCATGTTCAGGAAGTTGCCGGTGTAGGAGAACTCGTTCTCCGGGTAGACGTACGGCAGCCCGCGATGGTGCCGGTAGGCGAAGGCGGCCAGGGTGGGCATCTTCGCCACGAGCCGGGTGATCTGGATCCACCGCACCGCCGGGTCCTCGATCTTCTTCGCCTCGGGATAGAACGTCGACAGCGCCGCAACGGCGCTGATCATCATCCCCATGGTGTGCGCGTCGTAGCGGAACGCCTCGAGGAGCTTGGTCATGTTCTCGTGGACGTACGTGTGGAACGTCACGTCGTGCACGAAGGCGTCGAGCTCGCTCTGGGTCGGCAGCTCACCCTTCAGGATGAGGTAGGCGACCTCGAGGAAGGAGCTGCGCTCGGCGAGCTGCTCGATCGGATACCCGCGGTACCGGAGAATCCCCTTCCCACCGTCGATGAAGGTGATGGTGCTTCGGGTGGAAGCCGTGTTGGTGTAGGCGGGGTCGTACGCCATCATTCCGAAGTCGCCGTCCTGGACCTTGATCTTCCGCAGGTCCATGGCGCGGATCACATCCCCGTCGAGGATGTCGACCTCGTAATCGCGTCCCGTCCGGTTGTCCCGGATGGAGAGGGAGTTGGCTCCCTCTTTCGCTTCGTCTCCCATGTCGTCTCCGTAGCGTCCGATGGGCCTCTCCAGACGGACGCTGGCGGCCATTTTCAAGCGATCGAGCCGTAATTATACCGGCACGCCAGGCGCGTCCCAAGGGAGGGGATGGGCCCTCCAACCGGGGCACATCACAGCGTCGGCGCTCCCGGGACGCTTGCAGAGCAGACGCGTCTCTTCTACCGTGGGTTCGATCTAGCTGGCGCTAACGATTCCTATTCCTCCCGATGGGAAGGCGATGAGCGAAGCCGGGGGCGGGACGCCCGAGGACCGCTTGGCCATGGAGGCCGCGAAGGCCAGCTACGGGCGTTGCCGGGACTCGGACGCCTTCTTCCGCTCCTTCTACAAGAACTTCTTCGCGGCTTGTCCCCGAGCCGAGCCGATGTTCGCGGAGACGGACTTCGAGCGGCAGATCCGGCTGCTGCGGCACGCCATCGGTCTCCTGCTCATCTTCCCCACGCAGCCCGACGCCGAGCCGACGATCCTCACCCGGGTGGCCGAACGCCACAGCCGGAGCGATCTCGACGTGCCCCCGGAGCTTTACGGCGACTTCGTCGATGCGCTGGTCGAGACCGTCGCCGAGTACGACACCGCCTTCACGCCCGAGATCGAAGGCGCGTGGAGGAGAGCCATCGCCAGGGGGGTCGCGTACATGCAGTCCAAGCACTGACCCCCATCCACGCCCACCGAGACACCATGCTGCCCCCCCCCGAGCCTCGCAGGCATTCATGACCACCTGCGCCAGCTGCGGCAACGAGAACCGTCCGGGTGCCGTGTACTGCGTCCACTGCGGGACGAGGCTGGACGCGGTACCGCCGCCGGGTGCGACCGCGGTCGGGGGGACGCGCAACGCCAATCTCCTCATGGAGAGGCTGCGCCAGGCGACGCTGGGCGAATACGAGGTGCTCGGCGAGGTGGGGCGGGGCGGAATGGCCATCGTGTACCTGGCACACGACCTCTCGCTGGACCGCCGGGTCGCCATCAAGGTCGTCTCTCCCGGACTGCTCTGGGACGACCAGGGGATGGCCGAGCGCTTCAAGCGCGAGGCACGTACCGCGGCGGCGCTGAGCCACCCGCACATCATCCCCATCTACGCCGTGCGGGAGTCCGAGGACCTCCTCTACTTCGTCATGAAGTTCGTGCAGGGGCGAACGCTGGGATCCGTGATCTCGGATCTGGGCCGGCTGCCCTTCGCCATGGCGCAGACCATACTGGGCCAGGTGGGAAGCGCGCTGGGCTACGCCCATCGCCGCGGCGTGGTGCATCGGGACATCAAGCCCGGCAACATCATGCTGGACGAAGAGGGGTGGGCGGTCGTGACGGATTTCGGTGTGGCCAAGGTGGCTGCGGCGGAGGGCCTCACACAGACGGGCGGGACGCTGGGGACGCCGACCTACATGAGCCCGGAGCAGTGCTCGGGCCTGGCGGTCACGGGCGCCTCGGACCAGTACTCGCTCGGCGTGGTGGCCTACCTGATGCTGGCAGGGGTGAAGCCGTTCGAGGGTTCGTCCGCGATGGCCGT
>CAZPZU010000106.1:12519-15229 GCA_964591135.1 uncultured Gemmatimonadaceae bacterium
ACGCGTGGCCCTCCTGGCCCTCCCCGTGCTCATCGCCGCAGTCGGCCTCGCCTTGTGGCGGCCGTGGGCCAGCGGGGCCAGCAGTCCCGCGAGCCAGGCCGAGAGCGAGCCCCCGACGGCCGCAAAGCCGGCACCGCAACCCTCTGCGCCGATCGCGGCCACCCTCAGTCTCCTGCCAGCGACCCCCCGGGTCCGGGTGGGGGACAGGGTCCAACTCAGGGCGGAGGTGCGAGACGGTGCCGGGGACGCTTTGCCGACGGCCCCGGTCGCGTGGACGTCCAGCGAGCCAGGCGTCGCGGAGGTGTCACCGGAGGGGTGGGTGACCGGGCGCCGGGAGGGTCGAGCGGAGGTTCGAGCGATCAGCGGGGAGGCCGAGGCCGCCGCAGTCGTGGTGGTGGAGGCGCGGCCGACGTCTCCGGCACCTGCCCGCCCAAGCGAGTCCACCCCGGCATCCGTGGCGGCCGTCGCGGTCACGCCCGCCGCGCGGACGCTCACCGTGGGCGAGACCGCGCAGCTGAGCGCGGCGGCGACCGACGACGCGGGCGACGAGCTCGCGGACCGCCCGGTGACGTGGTCGTCCGACAACCAGCAGGTGGCCACCGTGTCCGACCAGGGTGTGGTGACCGCGGTGGGCGAGGGTGGAACCGTGATCCGTGCCAGCAGCGAAGGGCTTCTCGGCATGGCGTCGATCACCGTGCGCGCAGTGCCGGTCGCTTCGGTCGAGGTCTCGCCCGGGACGCGGACGCTACAGACGGGCGAATCTGTACAGCTGTCCGCCACGCCACGCGATCCCGGCGGGGCGGCGCTGCCCAACCGGCCCGTGCGCTGGACCTCGAGCGCCGAGGACGTGGCCCGCGTGGTCGCGGACGGACGGGTCACGGCCGTCGGCCCCGGCAGCGCCACCATCACCGCTTCAAGTGGAGCGGCGAGTGGGAGCGCGACCATCACCGTTTCTGCGCCGGCGGCGTCCTCGCCGACGCCGGCCGTCGAGCCGCGCGTCGCCATCGAGCGCGTGGTGCAGGCGTACGGCCAAGCGATCCAGGAGGAGGACCTGGCGGGAATCCGCCGCGTCTTCCCCGGCTTGTCCCGAGAGCAGGCGACCGGTTGGAGCAGCTTCTTCGGGACGAGCACCGAGGTGAGCGTCACGCTCGACCAGGTGAGCGTCACCGTGGAGGGAGACGAGGCGCAGGCTTCGTTCCGTCAACGCCTCTCGTACCGGTCGGGGGGCCCGCGGCAATCGCTGGAACAGACGGTGACCGCGTCGCTGGCACGGCGTGGCGAGGAGTGGCAGATCACCGCGATCCACTGAGGGATATCGGTTTCTTCTCGGACTTCCGCACCAGGAGGATTCATGAAGCGTTGGATGTATGTAGCGATCGTGTCCGCAGCGTTCGTGGGCATCGCTCAGCCCGCCGCGGCACAGGACCTGCGCGACCAGATCGGGCAGCTGTTCATCTTCGGTAACGGCGAAGATCCCCTGTTCCTGTCCGGGTCGGCGGATCCCGACAATCCGATGAGCGTCCAGGTCCACGGAGATCACTTCATCCCCGCTTCGCAGACCGGCAATGGGACGATCATCGACTTCCTGACCGGGGCCATCGGGACCAACATCACGAACCTGCCCATCAACGCCACCAGCGCGGGCGTCACGTTCAGGCTCGTGGGTGGCGTGCCACAGCAGACCTCGACGTCCCTCGGTCCGATCTTCGCCGAACGCGCGCAGACTCTGGGACGAGGCCGGTTCCTGGCCAGCGCGGCCGTCAACGTCTTCAACTTCAAGACCCTCCGGGGCGTGGACCTCGACAAGATCCACCTCAACTTCACGCACCAGAATTCCGACTTCCCGAACTGCGATCAGATCTACGGCGGGGACTGCACCATCTACGGCATCCCTGCCTTCGAGAACGACTTCATCTCGTTCGACCTCGATCTCAACCTCGATGTGGTCTCGACCGTCTTCGCATTCTCGTACGGGTTGTTCGACCGGGTCGACGTCGGTGTCGCGATCCCGATCATCCGGACCAGCCTCCGCGGCGTGAGCAACGCGCAGGTGGTCCCCTTCGGACCCCCGGCGAACCACTTCTTCGGTGGGACGCAGGACAACCCAGACCTGTTCGCGTCGCGGACGGTGGACGGCTCGGCCTCCGGCCTGGGAGACATCGCCGCGAGGGTCAAGGTCGCCGTGGCCGAAGGTCAGAACGCACGGTTCAGCATCATGGCGGACGCCCGCCTGCCCACGGGAGACGAGGCGAATCTGCTAGGCTCCGGCAAGCTGTCGGTGAGCGGCCTGGGCATCCTTTCGGCGGACTACGGGAACTTCTCGCCGCACCTCAACGCGGGCTACCTCCACCGGGGCGGTGACCTCCAGAACAATGCGCTGGTCGCGACGGCCGGCTTCGACCAGGCGTTGTCGTCGTGGGCGTCGCTGGCCGTGGACTTCCTGTCACAGCGGCAGGTGGGCGCCGAGAAGCTCGTGTTCCCGAGCACGGTCACCATCGAGGCGCCGTTCCATCGCACCATCGATCCCACGAACATCCCCAACAGGCGTGACGACATCGTGGACCAGTCGATCGGGTTCAAGTTCCTCACCCCGTCGGGAATCCTCCTGATCACGAACGCCATCTGGCCGCTCAACCAGGGTGGTCTGCGCAGCGGCGTGTCGTGGACGGCGGGCGTGCAGTACAACTTCTGAGGTCGCGGGGGCGGGGTG
>CAZPZU010000107.1:0-15045 GCA_964591135.1 uncultured Gemmatimonadaceae bacterium
GAATCGTAGGCGGACCTCCGAAGGCATAGCCGTAGCTACGTCGAGGAGGAGCAACGCGGCAGGGCCGGATGCATCGGCGCTCGAATGGCCGACGTATTCCTGCGGCACCACACTAGGACAGCCTGCCCCGCAGCGCCTCGAGCGCGTCCTCCCCGTAGAACATGCGCACGTACTTCGCCTGGATCGGCGTGACGCGGCGCACGGCCCACACCAGGTGCACGTAGTTGGGCTCCCTCGGCTCGGTGAGCAGCGTCATCCCCGCCTCTTCGGGAAGGCGATTGCCCTTCCTGTTGTTACACGGCGAGCAGCTGGTGACGACGTTCGTCCACGCGTTGGTGCCGCCTCGCGACGCGGGCAGGATGTGGTCGCGCGTGAGGAACTGGCGTCCGCGTAGCTCACTGCGGTGACGCCCGCAGTACATGCAGGAATAGTCGTCGCGGGCGAAGAGAAAGGTGTTGGTGACCTGGCGGCGGAAGCGATGAGGTACGTGGACGAAGCGAACGAGGCGGATGACGGAGGGACAGGGCACGACCCGTCTCTCCGAACGGAAGCGTCTGCTTCCGTCCACCTCCAGCACCTCCGCCTTCCCGTCCAGGACCAGCCGCACAGCCCGTTTGGGAGGCACGATGGTGAGCGGCTCGAACGAGGCGTTCAACGCCAGGCAACTCACGGCTTGCCCTCCTGATCCCCTCCCTGTGTGAATGTGCGCTGTCCTCGGACCGAACATACTCCGGCAGCGGGGGCACCGGCAATCCTCCACCCCCCCGCGATACGCGTCCGTGGCGCCTCCGCTACAGCAGCGCGACGGGGTCGCGGTCCAGCGCAAGCCGGAGGTCGCCTGCCGGAAGGGCGAAGTCCTCGGCGAGGCGGCGCGCGGCCTCCCCGAGCGCGCCCGGCGACCGGCTGCGCAGGAGGAGGTGCCACCGCCACCGACCGTGGAGCCGCTCGATGGGCGACGGCGCGGGCCCGACCAGCTCGACCGGATCGTCACCCCGCCGCGCGAAGCGCGCGAGACGCTGGCGCAGCCACGCGGCCGCACCTTCGGCCGCGCGCGCCGCGGCCTCCTGGTCGGGACTGCTCAGCACCACGTTCACCAGGCGGACCCAGGGCGGATAGCGCGGTCCCTCGCGCTCTGCCAGCTCCCGCGCGGCGAAGCCCTCGAAGTCGTGGGCCACGGCGGCACGCACCGCGTAGTGTTCGGGGAGCGAGGTCTGGATGAGCACGTCGCCTCCCAGCGCGCCCCGCCCCGCCCGCCCCGCGACCTGGCTCAGGAGCTGGAACGTGCGCTCGCTCGCCCGGAAGTCCGGCAGGTGGATCCCGACGTCCGCGTTCACCACACCGACGAGCGTGACGCGAGGGAAGTCGAGCCCCTTCGCGATCATCTGCGTGCCCAGCAGGATGTCCACCTCCCCCCGCTCCACCCGCCCGAGGATCCGCTGGTGCGCCCACTTGCCCGAGGTGGTGTCGACGTCCATTCGGGCGATTCGCGCGTTCGCGAACGTCTCGACGGCGATGCGCTCCACCTGCTCGGTGCCGAGCCCCCGAAAGGAGAGGTCCTGCGAGCCGCAGCTCCCGCAACGCGTCGGTGCCGGCTGCTCGTAGCGGCAGTGGTGGCACACCAGCCGCTGCGCGACCCTGTGATAGGTGAGAGAGATCGAGCAGTTCTCGCAGCGCTCGACGTCGCCGCACTCCCTGCACTGGACGAACGCTGCGTATCCGCGCCGGTTGAGGAGGAGGATCACCTGCTCCTTGCGGCGGAGTCGTGTGTCGACGGCCTCCACCAGCGTCGGGGACAGCACGCCGGCTCCTCGCGCGGGGCCGCGCACCCCGGTCTCGGCGCGTTGCTTCCGCTCGACCCGCAGGTCGACGACGCGAACCGCCGGCAGCCGCGCACCACCGACGCGCTCCGGCAGGAGCAGGCGGCGGAACTTCCCGGTGCGCGCGTTGTGCCAGCTCGCCAGGGACGGCGTGGCGCTGCCCAGCACGCACACGGCGCCGTGGGCGCGTGCGCGCATCACCGCGAGGTCGCGCGCCTGGTAGCGGGGGGCCTCCGACTGCTTGTAGCTGGCGTCGTGCTCCTCGTCCACAACGACGACCCCGAGGTTCTCGAGGGGCGCGAACAGCGCGGAGCGCGCGCCCACGGCGATGCGGCGCTCGCCCCCACGCAGCTGCCGCCAGGCATCGTAGCGCTCGCCGTCGGACAAGCCGGAGTGCAGGACGGCCACCTCGTCTCCGAAGTGCGCCCGGAAGCGCGAGACCGTCTGCGGCGTCAGGGATATCTCCGGAACCAGCACGATGGCCGTCCGGCCCCGCGCCAGCGCCCGGCGCAGGAGCTCGACGTAGACCAGCGTCTTCCCCGATCCCGTCACCCCCTGAAGGAGGAATGGCGGCGGCGCCTTCTCGTCGAGGGCGGCCGCCATGGCGTCCACCGCCACCCGTTGATGGCTCGTGAGGGTGTGTCGGGGCGGAGCCGGGACAGGCTCGTCCGCGAACGGGTCGCGCAGCACCTCTTCGTCGGCCACCTCCACGAGCCCCTTGGCCTGGAGCTGGGAGACGACCCCCCGGCTGAATCCGTGGTCCTCCAGGAGCTGCACGAGCTCGGTGGCCCCGCCCGAGGCCTCCAGCAGCTCATACGCCTCGCGCTGCCGCCCCGCACGCCCGAACAACTCCTCGCGCTCCGCGAGCGTGCCGAGCTCGCGGGCGAGGCGCACCACCCGGCGCTTCTTCACCGACGGCTCCGCCGGGGGGACCGTCCGGTGCGCGAGGATCCTCCGCTCCTTCAACGATCGGAGCTCGGGCCAGATGGAGCCCATGCCCAACGAGCGGGTGAGCGTCTTGACGCGCTGGGGCGCGTCCCGTCCCGCCAGCGCCTCGGCCAGGCGTCGCTCCCGCGGCTTCAGGTCGTCGGGCAGCGGGCCGTCGAGCGCCACGTAGTCCCGCGACAGGTCGGAGAGGACGGCGGGCAGCGCGGCCCGCAGGGCGGTACCGAGCGGTGCCACGTAGTATTCCGCCATCCAGCGGCACAGCCCCAGGACGTCGCGGGTCACGGTCGGCTCGTCGTCGAGCACGTCCCGGACGGACTTGAGGCCACGGATCGGGCCGGCTTCGCCCGGGCCCACCACCCACCCGATCCGCTGGTCGCGCCGGAAGGGCACGAGCACGCGCGTCCCGGGCGCCGGAGGCGCCCCCTCCACCCGGTAGGTGAACGTCCGGTGGATCGGGAGGGGAAGCGCGACCTCGACCCGTGTATCCGGTTGGGCGGTGCGGCTCAATCGTCGATGAAGAAGAAGATCTCCCGCTGGATCTCCCTGGGCGTGACGAGCGGACCGTCCCCACCCCAGTACACGTTGATCTCGCTGCGCACGCCGATGTCACCAAGAAGGTAGATCCCCGGCTCCACCGAGAAGCCGACACCCGGGATGATGAGCCGGTCGTCGCGGGTCTCGAGGTTGTCGAGGTTCGGCCCGCTGCCGTGGAGCACCGTGTCGATGGAGTGCCCGGTCCGGTGCACGAAGTGCTTCCCGTATCCGCGCTCCTCGATCAGGCCGCGCGCCACGTCGTCCACCTCGAAGCCGCGCACGGCCTCGCCCGCGTCGAAGCGCTCGCGCAGGAAGGTCACCGCCGCGTCGCGCGCGTCCCGCACCGCCTCCCAGATCTCCTGCGTGCGCGGGTCCACCGAGCCGCCCATCATGCCCATCCACGTCTGGTCGGCGGGCACCGAGCCGGGGCGGCCCGCCCACAGGTCGATGAGCAGGAGCTCGCCCTTCACGATGGTCTCCCCCGCTCCGGGCGGCGCGTAGTGCGGGTCGGAGGCGGTGCGCCCCACGGCCACGATGCAGTCCGGCAGCTCGGTGAGCCCGTTGCCCGAGAGCTCGGCGCGGATCCAGTCCGACAGGGCGCCCTCCGTGGTGGGCGAGCCGGAGCGGATCGCCTCGGCGGCGCGCTCGAACGCCCTGCGCGCGACATCGACGAGGATCTCCGCCGACTCCTCGTGGTCGCGGAGCTGCTCGGGGCTCCACACGGAATAGAAGCGGGATACCAGGTCGCCCGACGAGGCGGCCTCCACCCCGGAGCGCAGGATCACCTCGGCCAGCCCCGCCGGGAGGTAGTCGAGGGTGGGCACCGCGGCGCCCGGAGAGACCTCCATGGCGAGTCGTCCCCGCCCCTCCAACAGCTCGCCAAGCGCCTCCTCCATCTCACGCCAGCCGGAGTACATGCGCTTCCGCCATGGCCAGTGCCGCCACGACGAGCCTTCGATCGCGTGGATCAGCGCCTGCGGCTCGCCCTCGCGCGGGATCAGGAAGAAGCCGCGCCGCGTGGTCTTGCCCACGTCGAGCATCGCCTTGGCAATGGGGTTGGCCCCGCGGAACTCGTACAGGAGCCAACCGTCCAGCTCCTGGTCGCGCAGGGCCTCCTGGACCTGGCGGATACCGTCTTCCGTGCAAAGAAGGGACTGGCTCATCTCCCTGCGCCTCTCCGTTCTGGGATGATCATTGGTGTTCGTCGGAACCGAAAAGCGGAAGGCCCGCCGTCTCCCGGTCACGCTCCGGAGACTCCCCCGGATCCCCGTCGTCCGCCTCCTTGCGGGGAGCTTCCGCAGGTGCCGCGTCGGCCTCGGCCTCCGTCGCGGCCGGGACCTCGTCCCGCGGCCCCTCACCCCCCTCCTTCCGCCCCTTGATGAGGTCGAGACCGAGGATGCGCTCGCGGGTCAGGAGCCGGTGCACCTCGCGCTCGCGGGACAGCACCGCGCGGACGCCGCCCAGGCCCCAGCGAGCCCAGGCCCGGCGCAGGATCCCGATCTTCTCCAGGAGCGTGAAGATCTCGGCGAAGTCGGGGAACGGCTTGACCGCCTTCGGGCGGAACGACGTCCCCTCGTCGGACCAGTCCTCGGTGTGCAGACCCACCACGCCCGAATCGCGCAGCAGGCGCTTCCACTGCACGAGCATCTGCGGGCGCGCGCCGAGATGCTCGGACAGCACGCGCTGGCGCGTCTCGTCCACCGGCGCCTTCCACACGAGCTGGACCAGGGCCACCACTCCGCCGGGCTTGGTGACACGCACCAGCTCGCGCACGACGTCGGCCGGTGCGGCGTGTGCGGCAATGCCCAGCTCACCCACGGCCACGTCGAAGATCTCGTCGCGGTAGGGGAGCGAGTCGTACGTCCCGGTCTGGAACTGAAGGTTCGAGGACAGCCCCTCTTCGCGGGACCGCTCCTCGGCCTCGGCCACGAGCCGCGCGTCGGCCTCGACGCCCGAGCCGTGTACGCCATACTCGCGGACGAAGTACTCGATCGGCACGCCCTTTCCACACGCCACGTCGAGGACCTCGTCGCCCTCGGAAAGCTCCGCGAGCAGCGCGATCTGTCGATAGAGATCCACTCCGCCCGGGGGAAAGAGCAGGCGGGGACTCAACCGGATGAGGTCGAGCATGGAGGGGACGGGAGCTGTGTCCGACCCCGTCCCGGGGAGATTCGGCGGCATGGACGAAAGGTAGGCGGCGGAAGGCGGGTCGCAACGATCCCCCGCCCCCCGCACACCTCAGAAGACCGGCTCCTCCTCCTCGTCCAGCTCCCGGAGCGCATCCTTCAGGCGCTCCTGGTCGGCGGAGCTGACGTCGGCGGGAAGCGGTCCCTCGGCGATGCGCGCTTTGCGACGCGCCAGGACGATGCCGACGGCGCCCAGGCCGAGCACCAGCACCGCGGGTGGGAGCACCCAGGCCCACAGGCCGGTCCCGGAGCGGAGTGGCTCGGCCCGCCACTCCTCCCCGTACTCGGCCACGATCAGCTCCACGATCGAGTCGGCCTTCAGGCCGGCCTCCGCCATCCTCTGGATGGAGTCGCGCAGCATGGCTCCGCCCGCGGAAGTGCACACCTCGAGCATCATGCCCGGGCAGTACGGCGACCGGATGCGGTCGATGGCCGCCTTCGCCTCGGGATCGATCTGCAGGGGCTCGCCCGTGGAGGGGGGTTTCTGTGCCGCGACCGGCGTCGCGGCGAGCACCAGCGCCAAGAGCGGCGCGAGGGATCTCGTGGTCATGGTCCTATCGTTCACGGGGCCGGCGCGATGCCGGCTCGGACAACTCCGATCGTCTGAAAGGTAACGCTTCCGGAGACCCTCCGGTTCCCCGCGGCAGGGGCGGCCGACGGCCGCGTTACCTTTCGGCGACTCCCCCCGTCTTGTCTTCGACGCGGGTCCACGAGCGCCGTGGACCCCCCACCCATCGGAGACCAACCATGACGATGTCGCGAGCCCTCCGGATGCTCCCGCTCGCGGGAGCGCTCACGCTGGCCGCGTGCGACGCCGGCCAGCCCACGGATCCCTTCACGGACGACGCCTTCCTCGCGCAGGAGGACGAGATCGCCCTCGACGTCCTTTCCGACGTCGGCACCATCGACGCCGCCCTCGCGCTGGCCGACGTGCCCGTCGCCGTCGCACAACGGCACGGGATGGCCCACGGCGCGCCGTCCGCGGCGCAGGGAGACCTGACCCGGGCACGCCTGCGCTTCCAGGAGGCCTACGACGCGCTGCAGCAGCGGGATCGCGTGAGGGCAGCCGATCGCGCCCGTGAGGGGCGCCGCCTCGTGGCGCAGGCCGCGCTCGCGGCGGGCGGGGGACGCGCGCTCATGGCCATGGTGGAGCGTGCAGAGTCCCTCGGCGACGAGGTCGCGGCCGAACCGGGCGCGTGGAACGACGCGAACGGACTGCAGGGGGAGCTGAACGGGCTCGCCCTCCAAGCGCGCGAGCGCATCCACCGCGGTGACAGCATCTCCGCCGCCGCCCACGCGATCATGGCCGAGCAGCGCTTCCGTCACGGGTACCGGGACCCCGGCCTGCGGCCGGGCGGCGCGGAAGTCTACGTCGAGCTCGGCGCCACCGCGGTGTCGCTGGCCTCCCGCCTCCTCGACGGGCAGAGCGTGGTCGACGCAGAGCAGCTCCGCTTCCTCGACCAGGCCGGTGAGTACCAGGCCGAGGCCGAGGCCGCCCTGGCCGACGGGTCGCCCCGTCGCGCCGCGCATCTCGCGAACCTGGCGATCTGGACGTCGCTCAAGGCCGTGGTCCTCCCGGGTGGGATCACCGAAGAGGAGGCTCGGGCGATGCTGGATCTCGCCGAGACGCAGTACGAGGCGGCGGCCGCGACCGAGCCGGAGGGCGTGGCCGCGACGCTCCTCCTGAGGGCCCGCGCGCTCCTCGACGCCGGTAAGACGATGCTCGAGACCGCAGCCCCACGGGGTGTGGCAGCGCTGTGGCGCTCGGCAGTGGTCAGCACCTGGATCCTCGGGTGACGAAACGAGCGGGACGGCGCCGCGCCCCCGATCTCGGGGGCGCGGTCCACCCCCTCCAACCTCCCCCACTACCGTGGAGAGCCCCTATGTTCCGGGCATGGCGCCACCGGCCGAACGTACCGACGCCCAGGTTGTCCGCGACGTGCTGGACGGGGACCGCGACGCCTATCGCATGCTGGTCCGGCGGTACGGAAGCGTCCTCCATGCCCACGCGCTCCGCATGGCCGGCAGCGAGGACGAGGCGGGGGATCTGGTGCAGCAGGCCTTCGTCAAGGGCTACCGCAAGCTCGCGTCCTGCCGCGACCCGGAACGGGTCGGTGCCTGGCTCTTCCGCATCCTGGCGAACCTGGCTCGCGACCACGTCCGCAGCCCACGCAGAAAGGACATCTCTCTCCAGGCGCTTCCGGAGATCCCGGCGGCGCCCGATGGTCCCGAGGACGAGGCGGCGCGGGCCGAGGTGCGTCAGCGACTCCGGCGCGCCCTCGACCGTCTCACGCCGGAGCAACAAGAGGCCTTCGTGCTCAAGCACGTCGAGGGCCGCTCCTACGAGGAGATCGCCGCCGTGATGGACCTGTCTGTGGCGGCGTTAAAGATGCGGGTCCACCGGGCGCGCGAGGCGCTGCAGGGCTTGCTCAGGGAGTTCGCATGAACGACGACATCCGCCGGTATCTCGACGACGAGATCGGTCTGGACGATCTGGGCGGGAACGCCCGCGACGAGGCCGAGGCGTGGGAGCGCCTCCTGGCCGCCTTCCGGGCGGAGGCCGCCGATGCACCGCCTCCGCCGTGGCTCGAGGAACGGGTCATGGCCGAGATCCGTGGGCTCCCCGAGCCCCGCGCCCTGGCACGCGCCCTCGGCTGGCTGGTGCGTCCGCTGTCGATCCGCGTCCCCCCGCTCGCCGCGGGGGTCGCGGTCGCGGCGGTGGCCGCAGTGCTCCTCTGGTCCGGGCGAGGACCGACGCCCACCGACGTGCCCGAAGGCTCGCCCACGGTGGTCTACGTCCAGTTCGAGCTGAAGGCGCCCGGCGCCCGGTCCGTGGCCGTGGGGGGTGACTTCGACGGCTGGAGCGGAACGAACGCGCTGGAGGATCCGGACGGAGACGGCGTCTGGACCGGACGCGTGGCGGTCCAGCCCGGGCTCCACGCGTACATGTTCCTCGTGGACGGATCCGACTGGGTCACGGACCCCGAGGCGAACCATTACGCCGACGACGGCTTCGGGAATCGCAACGCGGTCCTCGCCGTGGCGGCGCCGGCGACATGAGAACCATGACCGGCGCCGCGATGTTCCTCCTGACCTGTGCGGGCACGGGTGACCGCCCTCTCCGCGCCCAGACCGCCGACCTGAGCGTGGAGGTCGGAGGCTCTCGCGTCGTTCCTCCGGCCGAGGTGGAGGGAGACGCGGCCGGGTTCCTCGTGGCGGGACTCCGTGGAAGCCGGTACACCGCGGGCGGCTCCGGCGGCCACGCCTCCCTGCTGTTGGGCCGGGCCCTGGACGCCGCCACCGGTGGCGACTTCGTCTCCGGGGAAGTGGGCGGCGCCGCCTGGCGCCGGCTTGGTGGCGGGTGGTCCACCGGCCTGGAGGGGAGGGCGTTCGGCTTCGGTGTGCGGGATCCGTTCGCCTATGCGGCCGGCGCGGTGGAGGGATCGGCCGTGCTCCGCTACCGGGGCAGCGTGCTGAGCGGACGCCTGGCCGGAACCGGCGGCGTCGGACGGTCCAGGGTCACGATCTCGACCGAGGTGCAGCGTATGCGGCGGCGTGCCCTTGTCGTCGAGGTCCTGGAGGACGACCTGTGGCGCTGGGGCGGCACGGCCGAGCTGCTGGCCGGTCGCGGCGCCGTGGCCGCGGGGGTCGCCGGCGGGGCGCACCGCTCGGCGGGCGGGACGTACCGATCCGCCGGTCTCCGTCTCGTGGTGGGAGCGGGGCACGGTGCGCTGGAAGCCCGGCTCGACGCATGGCGCACGCCGGACGGAAACGAGACGACCGGCGGTATCGCCTTCTACGTCCCCTGGGGTGGATGGAGCGCTCGCGGCGTGGTGGGCAGGCCCGAGCCGGACCCGCTCCTCCTCGCCGAGCCGGGCCGGGGGGCGGGGGGTGTGCTGCTGGGGAGAAGGATCGTGGGACGCGGACCGACGGAGGCCGACCCGTCGGCGCTCTACGAGGTGCGGGACGATTCCCCGGCGGGCGCCCGCGTCCGTATCCACGTGGAGGCCCCACCGGGAG
Source organism: uncultured Gemmatimonadaceae bacterium (assembly GCA_964591135.1). Classification (GTDB taxonomy): domain Bacteria; phylum Gemmatimonadota; class Gemmatimonadetes; order Longimicrobiales; family Gaopeijiaceae; genus SZUA-318. Next base: position 9,506 of record CAZPZU010000107.1, read on the forward strand.
CGGAGCGCGTGCAGGTTCTAGGGGACTTCACGGTGTGGGAGCCGGTGTCCATGCAAGCGCGTGGGGGCCTCTGGACCGTGGACCTGGACGTCCCCGCAGGGACACACCACTTCGGGTTCCTCGTGGACGGAGCATGGTACCTGCCGGACGACGCGCCCGACGCGGTCCCCGACGAATGGGGACGGCGCAGCGCGACGATGGTCGTCGAAGGTGAGGGCGGGTCGTGAGCCGCCGCGCCGGACCCGAAAGGAGCTGGAGAACGATGAGACCGCACATGCCGATGATCGCGTTGGCCTTCATGGTGGCGACCGGGATGCGCCCCGCCGTCGCGCAGGAGACGCCGCGCGCCCGTGCCCAGAGCGTGCTGCCCGCCGACGTGTTCGCGCAGGTGGACGTGGCGGCGCGCAGCGCCGAGCAGGACGGCATCCCCGGGGACATCCTCTTCAACAAGGCGCTCGAAGGCGCCGCGAAGAGCGTCCCCGCAGATCGACTGGTGCCGGCCGTGCAGTCCTACGGGGTCCGGCTCCGCGAGGCACGAACGGCCTTCGGTCCCGACGCCGGAGGGCCGCTCCTGGTCGCCGGCGCGGACGCGCTCCAGCGGGGGGTGGGGGCGAACCTCCTGCGCGGCCTCGGACAGGGCAGGGATCGCTCGCCGATGGCAGTGCTGGTGCTCGCCGACCTGGTCGAGACCGGGATCGGCGACGAGCGCGCACTCTCCCTCGTGCGCGAGGCGATGCAGCGCCGCGCCCGCGAGCAGCAGATGCTGGACATGCCCGCCCAGGTGCGCCGGCTCATGCGCCAGGGGCGGTCGGCGGAGGACGCGGTGGAGCAGGTGCGTCGCGCGCTGCAACGTGGCCGGGGCGGCGGCGTCATCCCCCCGGTCGCGCCCGGGTCGGAGCCGATGACGCGGACCAGGAGGGGAACGGGAGGCTGAGATCGTTCTTGCCCGGGTCCCGCAACGGCACCCCATCGTGCAGGCGTCGGAAGAGCGCCTACCCCTCCGGACCGGGCCGTGGCGCGGGCCCGGGCATTTGCCCGTTCAGCCCTGGACGGTCACGTCGAAGGTGAACCCGCAGATGCGTCCGCGCGTGGACTGGTAGGCACTGGCCGGGTCCACCTCCACCAGGACGTCGACAACACAGCGCCCGCTCCGGCCGTCGCTCGTCTCGAAGAGCAGCCCGCCCAGCACGCCGACCGACTGCGTCCCCTGGGGCTCGCCGGCGAGCGAGGCCGCGTGGACGGTGGTCGTGACGTCTGGATCGCCCGTGATCGCCACCCGCGTGCCATTCGCCAGGAAGACACAGGCGTGGTGCACGTCCGTCGCGGCGATGTCGATGATCGACAGACCGACCTGGGCGTCCGTCTCGACGGTGATCGTGCCCGACGAATCGACCGAGCCCCCGAGGATACACGGGCGCGTGAGGCTGTAGGTGACCGACACGACCTCCGCCGTCCGCGTCGCGGCGCCGTCGGGTGCCGCGACGCCGCTCCGGCCCCATCCGAAGGCGAGGGATTCGAGCCCGAGCTCGCCCGCGAGGGCGATCGCCTCCGCTTCGGTGAGCTCCCGGTCCTCGTCCACGTCCGCAGGTGTGTCCGAGCAGGAGGAGAGAGCCGCAGTCAGGGCGAAAGCGGGAAGGGCTCCGAGGATGAGCTTCAGGTTCGAACGGTCCACGCTGTCTCCTCTCCGGCCACGCGTCCGGATCGGGTGGGGCGGCTGGTCCCGGTGTCGGATGTAGCCCGGGGGTACACCCGTCTCCTGAGACCACGCTCGACGCCCCTGGGTTCCCGGTCGGCGGGACGCCGCCCCGCCAAGGCCGACAGGGCGTGTGCTCGCGGTCCCGGTCGGGCGTCCGCGTGCGCCGGACGGCGGGCCTCTATCGGCCGAGCAAGGTGCCGTGTGGCCGGAATCCCGCGCGGCGCATCACCGCCCACCCCACGACGGCGCCCGCCACCTGCACCAGGAGGTCCGTCGAGTCGAGGAGTCGCCCCTGGACCAGCACCTGGGCGAGCTCCGTGGCCGCCCCGAGGTACGCCGCCGGCCAGAAGAGCGACAGCGCCCCCCGTCGGGCCAGCGGCCAGACGGCCAGCAACGCACCCAGCGGGAGGTACAGGAAGAAGGGCGACACGACGTCCACCACGCTGAACATGTCCACGCGTTGGCCCAGGAAGCGGAGGGGGATCCACCACTCGTTCGTCAGCTTCCCCACGATGGCCCCGAGCGACAACTCCGGCGAGAAGGGGCGGAGGGCCCACAGGAGGAGCACGCCCCCGTACGCGACCAGGAGCGCCCGGGGTCGGCTCCGCCCGTGGAGCATGCGGGTGAGGCGCGGCAGGCCCGTGGCCGTCGTCACGGCGCCCGCCGCCACGCCCACTGCGTGGGCAAGGACGGCACCGGCCTCGATGGGAAGGCCCAGGGTGGCGTGGCCGACCTCGGCGAGCACCGCCAGCAGGCCGCCGGCGGCCACCACCGCCCAGGCGCTTCCTCGGTAGCCGCGGCCCGCCTCGACCAGCGCCGCCACGGCGAAGGCGCCGGCGGGAGCGAACAGGAGGACGTCCGTCAGCGGCACGTGTGCGAGGGAGCTCCACTCGAACATCCCGACCGCGAGGCGGAAACGGCCGAGCGGCCCCCCGTACGCATTCGGGAACGCCTGCTGCCGGAAGAGGGGGACGAAGGCCTCGGCGAGCACGGAGATCGTGTACGACCCCGCGAGCACCAGCGCGGGCAGGCCCACGAAGGACCGTCGCCCCCGGCGGCGCGACACGGCGATGACCAGCGCGACGAGGGCCGCACCCCCGACGAAGGCACCCAGCGTGTTCGTCGTGACGTCCACCAGGCTCGCGATGCGCGTCGTGGAGAAGAGCTGCGCCCCCTCCACGAGGGCGCTCACGCAGGCCCCGGCGAGGACAGCGTTGCGCAGCGAGGCCAGCGTCCGGCCAGCGGGCGCCGTGATCATCCAGACCATGCCCCAGCCCGCGAAGAGCACCAGGTTGCGCGCCGCGTCCACCACGTCCCGTGCGGACAGCGACGGATGCAGCATCCGGCGGAACGCGGCGAGCGCCTCGGCGCCCGTCAGGTCGGGGTGGAGGGAGGAAAGCGTGGCGAGGAGCAGGACCAGGAGGTAGGCGCCCCGCGTCGGGAGTCGGCTCCGGTCGAGCTGAGTCGAGAGCGTGGTCATCGCGTCGCATGCGGCCCGACGTCGGAGGGGCCGTGCGGGCGTCGACTTCAGTCTTCCTCCGGGAAGGGAAGATATCTCTGGCGGGCCGCGGCCCACAGGAAGCCCGCGGGTGCGGGCCCCACCGTAGCCACGGTCACCGACGCGTCAGCACGAAGCTCGCCTCGTACGGCGGTTCCGAGGCGTGATCCGCATCGGTGTACGTCGCCGACCCGCCGACCACGTCGCCGGACGCGTCCAGCCGTCCCCGCAGGACCCACAGCGCGGTGCCGAGCCGGTTCGTGATCCAGAAGACGATCTCCTCGTCGCGCGCCGCGCCGAAGACGGAGCCCTCGAAGACGGCCGACGGCGCGGGCGCGTCCTCCACCAGCCTGGGGCGCCCGAGGGGAACCCCGTGCGTCCACCCGCTTCCTACCAGGTAGGAGCCGGCGTGCAGGAGATCGAAGATCCCCGTGGCGATCGTGCGCGGACGCGCCTCGTTCGCGGTGATGCTGCAGGACCATCGTCCGCCGAGGCGCTCGACGGAGGGGACGGGGGCAGGGCGCTTTCCGCTCACGGGAGCGGGTGGAGGCGAGAGGACGGTGGGAGAGGCGCGCATCGGAAGAGGCTCCCGCTCGGGGTCGTCGTAGCTCGTGCCGTGGCACGCACGTACGATGGGCCCGGAAGGCGGGCGGAGGGCATACGTACGATGACGTAGACGCCCTCCCTGCTGCTACGTAGGCGCCCGTTGGGACGCTATCCACCCCCGTACACGGGCGTGCACGGATCACGACCGTCCCGCCGCGCGGTCTCGAGGCCGACCCACACGAAGAGCGTGGTGTCGCGCGGCTCGCTCCAACGCGCCTCGACCCGGATCTGGGCCCGCGACCCGGTCCGATACCGGAAGGGGACCGTCTCGCCCCCCCCGACCGTAGCCTCCAGGTGTCCCTCTCCGAGCGTGTCCTTCGCGCGCAGCTCCCACCGACCCGACGTCCCTGCGTACACCTGCAGGCACCCGCTGAGCGTCAGCCCCCCCGTGGGGAGCGGGTCGGACACCAGCGTCCCCTTCCCCTTCTCGATCGGGATGGTCACCCATCCTCCGCCCCGCTCGATGCTCCGGAGGAGGTCCAGGAGCGACTGAGCCCGGAGCACATCGGGGCGAGCGCCCGAGGCCACGAAGGACAGGAGCAGGAGGACGAGCATCGACCGGCGAGATGTGCGACTGTGCATGGAGCCGTGTTACACCGCCAGACCGGCGAGGGCCCGGATGGTCTCCACGGCGGCCAGCCCCACGCGGTGCGGCTCGTAGCCGCCTTCGAGCAGCGCGACGACCTTCCCTTCGCATCGGTCCGCGGCGAGGGCGACGACCTCCACACCCATGGTGTGGAAGTCCTCCGGCTCCAGCATCTGGCCGCCCAGAGGATCCCCCGACAGGGCGTCGAAGCCCGCGGAGATCAGCACGAAGTCGGGCCGGATCGCATCGGCGGCCTGCTCGAGGGCGAGGCCGAAGATGCGTACGTACTCCCGGCGGGGCGTGTGGGCGGCGAGGGGCACGTTGAGCGTCGCGCCGGTCCCCTTCCCCGCGCCTCGCTCGTCCGCGTCCCCGGTCCCCGGGTACCAGGGGGCCTGGTGGAGGGAGAGGTAGAAGACGGTGGGATCGTCGTAGAATGCGTCCTGCGTGCCGTTGCCGTGGTGCACGTCCCAGTCCACGATCAGCACACGCTCGGCCCTTCCCGTCGCCTGGAGGTGGCGCGCCGCGACGGCCACGTTGTTGAACAGACAGAAGCCCATCGCGTGGTTGGGCGTGGCATGGTGTCCGGGCGGCCGCGTCGCGACGAAGGCGGTGGCCAGGCGCCCGTCGGCGACGGCGTCCACCGCCGCGATCGACGCACCGGCACTGCCGAGGGCGGCCTCCCACGAAGCCGGGGACACCCGTGTGTCCGGATCGAGGGGAAGCACCTTCTGCTGCAGGTCGGCCCGATGGCACATGTCGCGCACGTACGCGATCTGCGCCTCGGTGTGCACGAGCAGGAGGTCCTCCACGGTGGCCCCAGGCGCCTCCTGCTGCTCGACGTGGCCATGCAGCGTGAGCATGTCCTTCCCTACCGTCGAGGCGAGGGCCCGCAGCCTCCCCTGGTGCTCGGGGTGGCCCCAGCCGGTGTCGTGCAGGGCCGAGGCGGGGTGGAGGTAGAAGCCAGTGGGTGCGGGCACGCTGGGCTCTGGATCGACTCAGGCGCCGGGGACCGCGGCGACGGACGCGATGCGCTCCTGCAGCGAGCGCACCGAATGGGCGCGCGACTTGAGCGCGATGAGCGCGTCGCAGGCGGCCGAGGTGGCGGACATCGTCGTGAGGTACGGCGTCTTGTACATGATCGCCGCGCGGCGCAT
>CAZPZU010000108.1:0-15023 GCA_964591135.1 uncultured Gemmatimonadaceae bacterium
CGGGAGCCAGATACAGGAAGCTGGTGCCACCCGCCTCGTGCTCACCGTAGATGTGGTGGACGTAGCGGTCAGGTTCGGCATAGATGCGCCGCCGCGCCTCCTCCAGCAGATCTGTTCGACGTCCGAACGTCAGGGCGCCCGTCGGGCAGTTGGCCACGCACGCCGGCTCCTCGCCCTCCTGGAGCCGTCCGAAGCACATGTCGCACTTCCGGATCTGCGGGTTGGGACTGTCGAATTCGAACTTCGGCACGTCGAACGGGCACGAGATCATGCAGAACCGGCATCCCATGCATTTGTCCTCGCGCCAGATCACCGCCCCGCCCGGCGTCTTCTTCATCGCCGCGGTCAGGCAAGCCGCTCCACAGGCCGGTTGCAGACAATGCATGCACTGCCTCTTGACCGTCACCCGCCCCTTTTCGGTCTGGTATGCATTCACCACCGTGAGGCGACTCGGCGAGGTCGTCCGCTCCTCGAACAGATCGACCTCGTCCTCGGGCGGCGGCATACCATTGGCCTCCGCACAGGCTTGCTCGCACGCCCGGCATCCAAGGCACATCGTGGTGTCCACCAGGACGCCCATGGCCTCGCTGCCACCGCCGACGGGCTCCCCGTCCTGGGCACACAGGTTTCTTCCCACCAAGGCGGAGGCGCCGGCCACACAAACCGTCTTCAGAAGATCCCGTCTGTGCATATCTGCATCCGCCTCGTGCGTTGACCCTTGGTACCTGTCCCGTTCGGCCTGCCTCGGCACCGGGGCCGAGGCAGGCCCGTGGGATCACCGCCCACCGTCGGGGAAGGTCACGTCGTCGCAACGCCAACATCCCTGCGCCCGGAGATCCCCGTTCTTGTTGACGCCCTTGTCACAGAGCCACCCGTCGCCCTCCTTGTCCCGGACGTACTCGAGAGGACGCCCCGGATACTCGGGCTCGTAGTACTCGGGATACTCGGGCATGAGGCCCTTCTTGATGTCCATGGCCGCCTCCTTTGGTGCGGGCCCTTCGACGCTCGTCTACCGCTACGTCTACCGCTAGACAGTGCACCTCACATGCCACGGGCGCTTCTGGTGACGGAATGGCTCGAAACCCAGTCGCAGCGCCGCTTGTGGGGGAAGGGTCGTCGGCCCCACTGCGGAACGGGGCGCAGAACCGCGACTCGTGGCCCGGGCCCGTCGCATCTCCGCAACCAACGGGACAGACCGGAGGGTGGAAATCGGCGATCGTGGGGGGTCCCCGACTGGCCCTGCCCTTGCACGAGCTGCATGCAGGTGGCTGGTCGGAGTCGGTAGCCGGAACGGGGGCTATCCTCCCGGTGCCGGCACTTCCCGGCGGACCGAAGGAGATGAGGAGATGACCGAGATCACGCTGGAGACCGAGAAGATGCCGTGGGAAGAAAGCGCGACCTATCCCGCGGGCACGATGGTCAAGACGCTGAGGGAGGAGGGAGAGGCCCGCTCCATCCTGCTGAAGCTTCCGGCGGGTTTCCGTATGGGAGCCCATGCGCATACCTGCTGCGAGCAGCACTTCGTGCTTCGGGGGGAGTACGAAGTCGACGGGGCGGAGCACGGGGTCGGAACGTATCAGTGCATCCCGGCACATCAGAACCACGGCCCGTTCAGCAGCCGGGACGGGGCGGAGGTTCTCGTCGTCTGGAGCGACTAGAAGGGTGATCGCCGATCACCCTTCTAGTCGCCGCCCGGATGCGTGAGTCCGAGCCGTTTCATCTTGCGGTAGAGCGTGGATTTGTGGACCCCCAGCTCCGCCGCCGTGTCCTTTACGTCCCCACCGCACCGCTCGAGGGTCAGTCGGATCACTCTCCGCTCGCAGTCCTCCAGACCCTCCGGGGCCCTCGACTCGGCATGGGCCTCCTGCAGCCACGCGGGGAGATGCTCCACTCCGATGAGGGGGCCGGTGGCCAGGACGTAGGCATGCTCCACCACGTTCTCCAGCTCCCGGACGTTGCCCGGATACCGGTGGGCAATGAGGACCCGGAGGGCCTCGGGGGTGAACCCCTGCACGGGCTTCTCGTGGACGAACTTGAGCTTCTGGAGGAAGTGCCGGATGAGGGGAAGGAAGTCTTCCGGACGATCCCGAAGCGGGGGAAGGTGGAGTTCGATGACGTTGAGCCGATAGTAGAGGTCCCGCCGAAAGGTCCCCTCCTCTACCATGGCCTCCAGGTCCTGGTTCGTCGCCGTCACGATCCTGGCGTTGGTCCGCAAGACCTTGGTACCTCCCAGCGGCTCGTACGTCTTCTGCTGCAGGACCCTCAGGAGCTTGCCCTGGACCGGCAGGGGCAGGCTGCCGATCTCGTCCAGGAAGAGGGTGCCATCCTCGGCCCTGGCGAACCGTCCGAGCTTCGCCCGGTCCGCCCCGGTGAACGCGCCCTTCTCGTACCCGAAAAGCTCGGATTCCACGAGGGTATCGGGAAAACAGGAGCAGTTGACGGGTATGAACGGGCCGTCCTTGCGGTCGCTGTGGTTGTGGACCGCGCGGGCGAGCAGCTCTTTACCGGTACCCGTCTCTCCCCGGATGAGAACCGTGCTGCCGCTCTCGGCGATGACGGGCAGCGTATCCAGGAGTGCCCAGACCTGCGGGTTCCTGCTGATGATGTCGGAGAAGCCGTAGCTCTTCTCCACCTCCTTCTGCAGGGTGCGGATCTGGCGAAGATCCCGGAAGGTCTCCACACCCCCCATGAGGCGCCCCGAGGGGTCCCGGTAGAGGGCCGTCGATACGCTCACGGGTACCTTCCGTCCCTCCGCGTCGGTGATGTACACGACCAGGCCCGCCACCGGGGCTCCGCTTTCGAGCGTTCGTTGGACGGGGCAGGCGTCCCGACAGAGATCGGAGCGGAGCACTTCATAACAGAGCCGACCCAGCACGTCGGGACGGCGGTACCCGGTGATCTCTTCGGCGGCTCGGTTGAAGCAGGTGATGCGCCATTCCCGATTCACGGTCATGACGCCGTCGGAGATGCTCTGTACGACGGCCTGAAACCGCTCCGCGGAGAGCTCTACGGGGACCTTGGCCCCGCCCCCGTTTCCGTCCTCTCGCTTCTTCACCGTTTCCATGCCGACCCCCTTCCGACTCTTGCCGGCATCGGTGCGCAACTCTACCGAAAGGTGGCCGGATCATCCTCCCCGTACAAGAACCGCAGGCTGGGTGAGGCCCCCCACGGAATTGCGAGCGAGAGGGTGCGCTTCGGGAACCGGGAGCGCGCCCCGTGGATTCAACGACTGCAGGAGCTCCGCGTCCCTGAAGCCTTTCAGGTCTCTGACTCGGTCGGCGCGAATGCCGACAAGGAGGGTCGAAATGAAGCGGAAGCTCTGGCCGGATTGGGTCAACCTGGTGCTGGGAATCTGGCTGTTCCTGTCACCGTGGTTCGGTCTCGGCGAGGCACAAGGCGCCGCCTGGAACTCCTGGATCTTCGGAGCTCTCATCGCGGTGTTCGCGATCGCCGCGCTGTCGCTGCCGCAGAAGTGGGAGGAGTGGGTCAACGCCGTTTTCGGCCTGTGGCTCATCGTCGCCCCGTTCGCTTTGAGCTTCAACACCGAAGTGGGGGCGATGTGGAACCACATCGTCATCGGCGTGCTGGTCGGTGCCGACGCGTTGTGGGCGATGCAGTCGCTCCGACACGGGACCACGGCTCACGCCTGAGCCCGAGGCGGTCCTGCGTACGATGAAGCCAACGCGGAGCCTTTGAGAGGTGCGTGCGCCTCCGGCGCGTGCTTCCACGGAGGAACACCATGGCGGAACGACTGGTTGCCCAGGACGTATTCCGTTTCTTGCGTCCGGAGCAGGTGGACGCGATCAGCGAGCGGGCCGAGCGGGTGCGTCTCGCCGCCGGCGCCACAGTGTACGAGCGAGGCGCCAACCCCGATCACGTCTACACCGTCCTCGACGGTGAGGTCACGCTGCGTCTGCCCGCCAAGGGGGGGCTCAGCGTCGTCATCGATCAACTGGGACCGGGGGACATGTTCGGCTCGTGCGTCTGCTTTCAGAGCGATGCCTACGCGCTGACGGCCCAGTGTACGAGAGACTCCGAGCTTCTCAGGATCGAGAGCGGCGCGCTGAAGCGCCTGATGGACCGGGACATGGCGATGGGTTACGCGCTGCAGGCGCGGATCTCTGCAATCTACTTCGGCCGCTACATCGAGACGATGCGCAAGCTCCAAGCGATCACGATGAGCCTGCCGATCGAAAGCACCTCCGTGGCTTGACCGGCTCGGGCGTCGTCGGCCCCGCGGGGACCGCCGGATCCTCCACTACAGGACTGCCGCGAGCCCGCGCAGGTCCGGCACGCAGTACGTCGCTGGACATTGCGGCGTGCAGCCCCATCGTGCGACGTGCACGGTGCGCATGCCCAGCTCGGCGCCCGCCGCGACCTCCGATTCCAGGCTGTCGCCGACGACCACGACCTCCTCGGGAGCGAGGCACCGCTCATCCAGGATAGCCCGGAACAGTGCCTTCTTACCCCTGCGCGGCACCGCTAGCGCATCGTCGACGTACACGGCCTCGAGCCAGGCTCTCAAGCCGAGCGCATCGATCTTCTGCGCTTGTACGGACCGGACCCCGGTGGTTACCAGGATCTTGCGCTGCGACAGGTGGATCAGATCGACGACGTCCGGAAACAGAGGGAGACGGGCGGGGAGCACGACGCCTGCGGAGGCCTGCAGGCACGCTCGGCGGAGCTCCTCCGGCCACCCATACCTCCGGGCGACCAGGGTGATCGGGCTACGCATGAGCTCGGGGATGGATGACTCCAGCGACTCCCGGCTGACTCCGCCGATGCGTGCGTGAGCCAACCGGAGCTCCGCGAAGAAAGGCTCCATGACCTCACGGGGGATGGACGCTGGATCGAAAAGCGTGTGGTCGAGGTCGAGGAAGAGCGTGGTCACACGCATGGCGGCGTCGGCCCACCGACGGCCGATCGAAGCACGGATCGACTCCGTGAGAACTCCGTCGGAGATGCTGTGCACGACGGCCTCGAACCGCTCCGGCGAGATCTCCACCGGCGGGATTGCCTCCCGATGGCTCGCGTCCCCTTCCGCCCTCGAATCCCGAGCGGTCGGAGGCTGCGGTCGCTTGGCCATGTCGTCCCGTCCCCTTCCCCGGACCCATCCGCGGGAACGAAGCCCGTTCATTGGCCCAACCCGTACATCCTCACCTTCCTCCAGAGCGTCGACCGGTGCATGCCCAACTCCCTGGCTGTCCGCGAGCGGTTCCCGTCGTTCCGCCGGAGAGCCTCCGCGATCACCTCCTTCTCGTTCCGCCTGCCCAGCGACACGCCATTCACGGCGGCGACCGACCTCATGATGCTCCCGGGAAGATGGGCAGGTTGGATCTCGTCCGAGTGGCACATGACGAAGGCGTGCTCGATGGCGTTCTCCAGCTCCCTGACGTTCCCCGGGAAGGAGTATCTCCGAAGCGCGGCAAGGGTCTCGGGGGAGATCCGGTCGATGGACTTGCGCGTCTTCCTTCTGAACTTCTTCAGGAAATAGTCGGCGAGGAGCGGGATGTCCTCGGGTCTTTCCCGAAGGGGCGGGATCCGGACCTCCACCACGTTGATCCTGAAGTAGAGATCCTCCCGGAAGCTCCCCGCCTCGATTCGCTTCGCAAGGTCGGCATTCGTGGCGGCGAGAATGCGTGCGTCCGTGTGCATCGTCCTTGTGGAGCCCAGAGGCTGGTACTCCCCGTCGTTGAGGACGCGCAGGAGCTTGACCTGCAGGGCGGGATCCATCTCGCTGATCTCGTCCAGAAGCAGCGTTCCCCCGTTCGCCAGGCAGAACTTGCCGGGCTTGTCTCGCTTGGCATCGGTGAACGCGCCCTTCTCGTACCCGAACAGCTCCGATTCCAGGAGGCTGGCAGGCAGCGCACCACAGTTGATCCGGATATACGGGCCGTAGTTGCGGGGACTGAGATTGTGGATGACCTGGGCGACGAGCTCCTTCCCCGAGCCCGACGGACCCTCGATCAGGACGTTGCACTCCGACTTGGCGATGTCGGGAAGAAGCTGCACGAGCTGCTGCATCTCCTGGTTCACGCTCACGATATCGGCCAGGGCTTTCCGCTCATCCAGCCTCCGGTGAAGGTCCTCGAGATCGGAGAGATCCCGGAAGAACTCCACGGCCCCCACGGCACTCCCTGCTTCGTTTCGCAGGAGCGCCGTCGTGACGCTGACCGGCAGCTCACAGCCCTCCTTCGTCAGGATGGAGACGCGCGCGTTCTCCACGGCGTCGTGGCGCTGGAGGGTGTCCTTGAGCGGACAGCGGGAGTGGCAGAACTCCGTGCGAAAGATGTCGAAGCAGTGCTTCCCCACCGCCTCCTGCGACTCGAAGCCCGTGATTTCTTCCGCGGCTCTGTTGAACGCGGTGATGATCCGTTTCTCATCGACCGTGAAGACGCCGTCGCTGATGCTCTGGAAAATCAGCTCGCCGATGTCCTTCATGCCCTTGGGTCCCTGCCTGGCGTCCATCGGGCGTGACTCCGCGTCTCAGCGAGCCACCAGCTCGATCTGCTCCCAGGCCCCGTCGGGAAGTCCCAGCTTTGTGCTGATGAGGGCAGCTGTCGCGTTGATATGAAGTTGCCGGGAGTTGTGTGGCCCGACAAGGACCACCGGACAGGCAAAACCGTCCGCGAATTCCTCTAGGGGCTTTCGACCGAAGCGGGCGTTGGACGCAGGGTATCCGAGGACGAGGACCTGGAACTCCCGCTTGACCAGGCACCGATGCAGCTCCCGCCAGCTATTGTCCTCACAGAGCCTGAACCCCACCTCCAGATAGTCTCCCGCCCGCTCGTCGTAGTACAGGCGGAGCTCTCGCTCCTTCTGCACCACCAGCTCCGCCAGCTCCTCTCGGGAAAGCCCGATGGGAGGCCTGGCGTCGGGGTCGTAGGGATCGGCCAGGAAGTGGAACACGTTCAGTTGGATCCCATGCATGCGCGAGAGCTCGAGCGCGTAGTCGAACGCCCAGTCGCCCTGCTCCGAATAGTGGGCGCAGAAACCGACCGCGTTCAGCGTCGGGATGGTCATGGCGCACCTCCTCCTCTCGGCCCGCTGCGCGTGAGCGCGCGCCGGCCTCAGATGTCCTCCAGGTGGTAATGCGAGTACACGGCCCCTATGGGGTTATTCGCCAGAGACTTGTCCTTCACGAAGATGGTGGTCACCGGGGCCCGGCTCTCCTTGCTCATGACACTGTCCGCACCGACGCACAGGCCCACGAGCACGTTCAGGTCCGTCGCCGCCGCGTTCAGCGCCGCGGCCTGGCCCACCGGATCGCAGGCCGCCACGCTGCCCTCGCTCGCGGAACGGGTCTGCTGAGGCCCTGGGGACCCTGACTCCCAGCCCCGGATCCCTCGCACCTTGCAGCATACGGGGACTACCTCGAAGAACCGGCGCAGGACCCCCGTGAGCACGGAGGTGGGCTCCAGGAGGTCCACACAGAAGGCGACGCCCAGTTTCGTGTACCCCATCTCCAGGGCGAAGTAGACGAGCTCGGCCAGACGGCACAGCGTCCGCTCCTCCTCGCACGCAACGTCCCAGGCTGACTCCAGCATCTTCTCGAAACCGGTGGTCGCAGCCGGGAACGAGGTCGAGAACCAGGGGCACGGTTCGGCCCGGAGACATACCCGGTCGCGACAGGCGAGACAGTCCAGGGGGCGAGGCCGTCCTTCGGCGAGCTTCGACGTGCGAGCCTTCTCCTCCGTGCCTTCCTCCGCCTCGGGGGGACCACCCTCGGAGGCGAGGCCGAACCCGGGGTGGAGGCCTCCACGCCTCAGGGCGTCCACCACCTCCTCGGCCGTGCCGGCCACGTTGTCGATGACGTCCACCGCCTGGGACTCCACGGTCTCGCGGGTCGACCGGCTGATGCCCCCGCAAACGAGCGCGTCCACCTGCTCGTCCGCGAGGATCCGGGCCAGATCCATCCACGTGGCCCGGTCGAGACGCACCGCAGACTGCTCCAGGATTCTCCGATGCTTCACCGTGATCAGGAGCACCCTATCCGCGATTGTGCATCGAGGGGCTACCCTCTGATCCAGGAGCGGGATTCCGAAGCGCATGGTCTCAACCAGGGGCTCATGGTTTCGGCCTCCGAAAGAGCAACTCCCATGCCGGGGCTCCGAATGGGCCATGCGCCCCCCTCCCCGGCGGAAGAGAGCGTTCCGATGTCGCATTCGGAGTCGCATTGCAACCCGAGGTTGCAACACCTGCGACGCCCGCCGTGCACGCAACGGTGGTTGGCCGGCCGAGCCATGAGTCGTCTTGACGACGCCCGGGCACGTCGCCCGGGGGCTCAGCGACAGCGACTTCGGGAGGGCGCTCTGAACGAACGTCGGCCGCGCGGGAAGGCGTCCCGACGTCCTGGTATGCCGCTTGCTCCCGGTGGAACGGCGAGAGGCTCCAACGAGGCTCTAAGGAATGCCTACGACGATGGTACCGATGGACCATGCGCCCGCCGAGCCCCCGGCCCGCCGGGTCTTTCCATACCACCTCCTGGAGCGGCCGGACGACAACCTGGTGGACCGCTTCCTGGAGGCGTTCGCGCAGGTGCTGGAGCACACCGACTACAAGCCGCTCCTGGACACCTACTGCAGGTCCACCGCGAAGTGCAACCGGTGCGCCGTGGCCTGCCCCATCCTCCTGGCGTCCGGCGATCCACGGGACATCCCGTGCTACCGGACGAACCTCCTCCTCGACACCTACAGGCGCTATTTCACGCTGGACGGTTGGGTCCGGTCGCGATTCACGAGGCCTTTCGAGCTGACGGAGGACGTGATCGACGAGATGGGGGACGTATTCTATCGATGCACGGTATGTCGCCGCTGCACGCGCTCGTGCCCACTCGGCTTCGACCACGGACTCATCACCCGTCTCGGACGCTATCTGCTGAGTCTCGTGGGGATCGTGCCCAAAGCCCTCCAGGTCAGCGTCGACGAGCAGCTTCGAGGGGAAACCCACAACACGTCGAAGGTGTCTCGGGCCGGGCTTCTGGACGTGCTCTCGTTCCTCTCGGAGGAGATGGAGGAGAGCCTGGGCGTGGAGCTGGAGTTTCCCACCGACAGGATGGACCGGGAGTACGTGTTCTTCTGCGCCGTGAGCGACTACCTGATGGAGCCCGACACCCTGATGGGCAACGCGGCCGTCCTGTACGCGGCCGGCGACTGGGACCGCTGGACCATCGGCCTGTGCAACTACGACGGGATCAACTACGGGCTCTTCTACAGTGACTGGCACCTGGAGAACATCATCAAGCAGCTCATATCCGAGGTGGAGCGGCTCCGGGGGCGGAACATCCTCATCGGGGAGTGCGGTCACGCCTCCAGGGCGGCCCACGACTTCATCCCGACCTTCATGGGCAAGCGGGCCCCGACGGTGATGAACTTCATGGAGTACACGCTCGACTGCCTCCGGACGGGGAAGATCTCCCTCGATCCGGACGTCATCACCGAGCGGGTGACCTACCACGATCCGTGCAACCTCGCCCGCTCGGGCTGGATCGTCGAGCAGCCGCGGGAGATCCTCCGGAGCTTCGTGCGCGACTACGTGGACATGACCCCGAAAGGCGCCGACAACTACTGCTGCGGAGGGGGCGGTGGGCTCGTCTCCATCGACGAGCTGCACGACTTCCGAATGGAAATCGCCGGCAAGATCAAGGCCGAACAGATCGCCCGCACCGGAGCCGACATCGTGGTGGCCCCCTGCGCCAACTGCAAGAAGCAGCTCAAGGAACTCGTGGAGCACTACGAGCTTCCCTGCACGGTCATGGGCCTTCACGACCTAGTGCTGAAGGCCATCGAGATCCCCGGCGGAAAGTCCCCCGCGGAGCGTAAGGAAGAGGCGGCACTCTTCGCCATCTGATTGCGAGGCAGGCATCCGGGAGGGAGGCAAACGGCATGAGCATCGACGAGTGGATCGAGTTCGCCGAGGGTCCTCTCTTCGCCATCACCTTCCTGATCATGGTCCTCGGCCTGGGGCGGCAGATCGTGCTCCAGCTCTACTTCCTCGGAGTGAAGAAGGGCCGCCGCCTGAAGCGCGTCCCATGGAAGGCCGTGACACGGGAAACCCTGGGCTGGGCGGTGCCAGTCCGGCACATCGAGGCCGGCACGGGCCTCTTTTCGACCGCGTCGTACCTCATGCACGTCGGGCTCCTGATCGTGCCCGTTTTCCTCATCGATCACGTGGTCCTCTGGGAGAGCTTCCTGGGCGTCGGCCTGCCCTCCATCGGAAAGGGCGCGGCCGACGTCCTGACCCTGCTCACGATCGCGTGCGGCCTCCTCCTGCTGGGGCTCCGGATCTTCAGGGCCCGGCACCGACTCGTGAGCCGTCCGTCGGACTACGTCCTCTTGCTGCTGGTCCTGCTGCCGTTCCTCTCGGGATACCTGGCCTCACATCCCGCCGTGAACCCATGCCCGTGGAACGTGATGATGCTCACGCACCTGTTGAGCGCGGAGCTCCTCTTCGTGGTGACGCCGTTCACCAAGCTGGCCCACGTGGTCCTGTTCTTCTTCGACCGGATATCGGCGGTCCACTGGCAGCTCAGGCCCGGGGCGGGAGACAGGGTGGCGGAGGCGCTCTACGGGAAGGAGGCGAGGATCTGATGCGGGCGATCCTGGTGGACGTGACCCGGTGCACCGGATGTGAGCGGTGCGTGGACGCCTGCGCCGAGACGAAAGGCATCGACCCGCTGAAGGTGCAGCTCGACCGGCTGATCAGCGGAGACGGCCTGTCGAAGAACCGCCTCCTGAGTGTCCCTCAGGTCGCCACCGGCAGGTTCGCCCGGATGAGCTGCATGCACTGTCTGGAGCCGAGCTGCGTTTCGGCTTGCCTGGTGGGAGGTATCACGAAGACCCCGGATGGGCCGGTCGTCTACGATCCCGAGAAGTGCATCGGCTGCCGGTACTGCATGCTCGCCTGTCCCTTCCACATCCCCCGGTACGAGTGGGGTGAGACGATCCCGTTCATGGTGAAATGCGACATGTGCGCAGACCGGCAAACCCACGGACTCGCGCCGGCGTGTGTCGAGGCCTGCCCCCACGAGGCCCTCCAGTTCGGGGACAGGGACGCCCTGCTGAGGGAGGCACACGAGCTCATCGCCCACGGCCATGGAGCGTATCTGCCCAGGGTCTGGGGAGAGCACGAGCTCGGGGGCACGTCGGTCCTGTACATCTCGGACGTGGACCTGGGTGCCATGGGATGGCCCGGACCGCGCACGGCGCCCATTCCTTCGCTCACCGAGCCCCTCATAGCCAAGACCCCCTTCATCGGACTGAGCGTCGCCGCCGGCCTCCTGGGGATCCACTGGGTCATCCGCAGACGCATGAGGCTGGCGGGAGAGGCCTCGGCCGGCGCGGACGGCCAGGAGCCGATCGGCGTCGGTGACGACGGAATGTCGAATGCGGAGGAGAACCGGTGAATGGTCGCACCCGCGCCCTGAAGGACGTCCTGTGGGTCCTCGCGCTGGCCGGCCTCGTGGCGGGGACCTTCCGGCTGTGGTTCGGCCTGGGAGCCACGACCAACCTCAGCGACGCCGTCCCCTGGGGACTCTGGAAGATCTTGAACATGGTGGCCGGGGTGGCGATCTCGACGAGCGGCTTCACCATGGGCTTCCTGGTCTACGTCCTCGGGTTGGAGCGCTATCGACCGCTCGTGAAGCCCGCCATCCTCGTGGCGTTCCTCGGCTACGGGTGCTCCTGTCTGGCCCTTCTCTTCGACATAGGGCTGCCGTGGCGGTTCTGGCACCCCTTCCTCATGTGGAACGAGCACTCGTTCCTCTTCGAGGTGTTCTGGTGCGTCGCCCTCTACTTCACGGTCACGGCCATCGAGCTGGCGCCCACGATCTTCGAGAAGCTGAACGCCGAGAAGGCCGCCAGGATCTTGCACCGCATTGCGTTCTGGGTGGTCGTCGTCGGGATCTCCCTCTCCTCCCTGCATCACTCGTCCCTGGGCTCCCTCTTCCTGGTGACCCCCCACCGCCTGCATCCCCTGTGGTATTCTCCCCTGCTGCCTCTCCTCTTCATCCTGTCGGCCATGGGGGGAGGGCTCATGTTCCTGGTCCTGGTACGGATCCTCCATGCGCACTGGTACGACCGGAAGGCGGTGTTCGGACCGACGCAGGTGGAGCGCGAGCTGATCCTGATCAGGTCCGCAACCCGGGGCGACCACGCCAGGGCCCGGGAGGTCGGTCGGGACATGCCGATGCTCACCGGGGTGGCGACCATCGCCACAGGGATCCTCGCGGTCTATCTCGCTCTCGAGATCTACCACCTGAGCCACGCCGAGCCCTGGAGGGCCCTGGTGGCGGGTACGTGGGAGAGCTGGCTTTTCGGAGCCGAGCTCCTGGTCACTGCGGTCCTTCCCATCCTGCTCGTCTGGCTACCGGCCGCCCGCTCTTCTCCGGCAGCCTCGACCGTTGCGGCTCTCTCCGCCTCGGCCGGACTTCTGCTGAACCGGGTGGACGTCGGAATCTTCGGGTATATCCGCAGCGCCGGCGAGGTGTACTTCCCCTCTCTCGCCGAGTGGGCCCTTTCCCTGGGGGTGGTAGCAGCGGCCGCGTTGGTGTTCCTCGCGTTCGTGGAGCACACGCCCATCTTCGCACCTCCACCGAAGACGAGAACGGAGAGACCGGCGTTCAAGGTCTCGTTCGACTCCCTCTCCGGGGTATGGCACAGGGCCCTGAGCAGTGGCCCGGAGAGGGCGACGCTCATCGCGGTCCTGGTCGTGCCGTTGGCTTGGGCCTGCATGTACCCCCCCTACTCCAGGACCCATCCGGCCGAGGTTCGCGAGGCGTCGAGGATGGACGTAACCGCCGACCGCCTGCGGCTCGACGGAAACCGAGAGGGAGTACTCACCGAGTTTCCACACGCCGCTTGCCAGGAGCGGTTGGGCGGCGAATCCTCGTGCGAATCGTGCCACCACATGTCGCTCCCGGGTGACACTACGACGCCGTGTACCCGGTGCCATCGCCACATGACCGCGCAGACACTGATCTTCGACCACGCCTATCATATCCAGGCCGTGGCGGACAGCCTGGGCCTGGAGGGGCTCCATGCGTCGAACCACTCCTGCGTGTCGTGTCACGCGGCGGGGTCGGCGAAGACCGCCGCCACGGCCACGCCATGCGTGGAGTGCCACGGGGAGTGGAGGGAGGTGTGCGACGACGGGAGCAAGGACCTGGCGCGTGCGACGAGCTACCTGGAGGCCCTGCACGGAACGTGCTTGGCGTGCCACGAGGAAGAGGCGGAGAAGCAGCACCGGCCGGAGTTGCGGGAGTGCTCCACCTGCCACACGTCCCTGACGCCTCGCGGCATCCCGGTATCGGCGCTCGCTCGTCGACAGTGACCTCGCACCCCCCGAACCGCTGCAACGCTACACTGTCCCCAGGGCATTCCTTGCCTTCCCGCCACCCTGCTCGCACACTCCGGCACAGGGCTGCCCTGGCTTCGAGGAGGGGACCATGAAGGACTGCTCGATCCAGCTCACGCATCGTCCGGGCGATTTCGCCCGTGTCGCCGAGGCGCTCGCGCACCGCGGCGTGAACATCAAGGCGCTCGCGGCTCTCAGCATCGACGGCCACGGGATCGTTCGCATCCTTCCCGACGACATCCGGGGGGCGCGCAGCGCCTTCGAGGCCGCGAACATCCGATTCGAAGAGGGGGAAGTGCACGTGGTCCTGCTCGAGAACGAGCCCGGCGTCCTCGCCGCCGTCGCCAACCGCCTCGGTGACTCAGGAATCAACCTCGAAGCACTCTATACCACGGGGATCACCGACGACCTCGTGGAGGTCGCGCTCGTCTGCGACGACCCCAAGAAGGCCAAGAAGCTGTTGAAGGAGTTCTGATCCGGTCGGGGCGTCCTGGCGTGTCGCCGTGGGCACGTCGATGTCCATGATTGTGACCGGGTCGTAGAAGGCTCGGGTGCCCCACTGAGCCGACGACACCCATCGCCCCCCGGGACGTCGCAAGACCCGGCGGTGTCCACGGCCCACGCGCAGGGCATGGCCACAGTCAAGGTGTCGGACGCCGATCCAAGCGTGAAAACACTCGCCTTGCGGCTCCCGCTCCGGCCGGGCATGGTGGTGCGCGGCTCCCCGGAGTCTCTGAATCGCTCGCCGGTCCGGTGAGACATCGGGATCGTTGCTGCCTCGAGCGTAAGGTGCCTTGAGTACTCCCCCTCGAATCGGACGTGCTCCCCTGGTCGCCCGCCTTGCCATCGCTGCGTACGGATGGCTCGTGGGCAGCCTGTGGTACGCGTATCTCGTTGTGCAGCGTGTGAGCGTGAAGGTGGATTACGTGGGCGTCGAGAGGTTGTCGCCCCATGTGAACTACATCTTCTGCCACTGGCACGAGTTGCTTCCCCTCACATTTCAGGCATCGGCTCCCCGGCTCCATCCTTGTCTCTTGCATCGACCACACGTGTGGATGCAACACCCATCGTGGGGGGTGAGTCCGATTCGTGTAGTCGTACGGCGGATGGGAGTCGAACGGCTCATTCTCGGATCTACGGGACACGGCGGACGGGATGCGGCGGACGAAGTAGTGTCCTACCTCAAACGCGGGTACTCGACGGCCGTGTCGCCTGATGGCCCAAGAGGCCCGGCTCGGGTATTGAAGAAGGGCGTGCTCCACCTGGCCGCGCAGAGCGGCGTTGCCATCATGCCCATGCGGGTGACGGCGTCGCGGTGCGTTCGATCCTGGGCGTGGGACAGGAAGATGCACCCGCTCCCCTTCGCCCGTATTCGCGTGGAGTTCGGGACTCCGCTGAACGTGCGTGAGGAGACCTTCGAGGAATCCGCGGAGGCGTTGGTGCGTGCGTTGGGCTGATGAAGGCGAGGTGGTTCGAAGCTGCGCGCGCAACATGCATGCCCCGACACCGCAGGGTCTGTCAGAACACGCGCGTCACCTTGAGGAACAGTGTGTTCCCCTGCTCGGACACCTCGCCGAAGGCGGCCGTGCCTCGCTGGAAAGCTACCTGTACTGTTCCGAAGGGCGGCGCGTACCGGTAGACGAAGATCGCCTGGAGGTTGCGCCGCTCGA
>CAZPZU010000109.1:0-14879 GCA_964591135.1 uncultured Gemmatimonadaceae bacterium
GAGCAGGGTCGGGCCAGCGCGCAGGTGCTCCAGATGCTCTACGAGCAGGTGAAGGCCGGAGGCGATCAGGCGTTCGCGGTGCTGCTCGCGGAGAAGCTGCCCCAACTGCTGGCCACCTCCGTGCAGGCGGTCGAAGGCGTGGACATCGACAAGGTCGTGGTGATCGACGGAGGTACCGGCACGGGCGTGAGCAACGCGGTGAACCAGAGGGTGCACGGAGCGCTCGGGACCGTGGAGGCCATCTCGTCCGCGGTGGGAGTGGACATCCAGTCGGTCCTGCGGGGCGCGACGTCCCGACTGAGCGCGAAGGCGGGCGACCTTGGGGAGCCGGCCGAGAAGGGCTGAGCGCTCCGTTGCCTAACGGTTGAACCAGTAGGCCACCTTCACAAGGAAGGTGTTGTCGGGGTGACGGTCGAAGAGGTCGCGGAAGTCCGCGTGCCACGACTGGCGGCGGCCGTCCTCGGCGGATCCCTCGCGTCCGTGCGCCCACACGACGAAGAGCGTCGACCCGGGCCGGTACTCCCAGCGCACGACGGCGTTCGTCCGCAGCTGGCTGAAGGAGAACGACGTCGCTGCGTCGGCCGGCGTCGGATACGGGAGGAACCGGTCGTCGTAGCGGGCCGCATCCGGGGTCGGGCCCACTTCGCGCATGTCCGTGTACGTGCCCGAGCTGGTGAACGGCTCGCCATAGAGCTCGAACGTCAGGTCCGGCGTGAGCGTGTAGTTGACCCGGAGGTTCAGCGAGACCGTCGTCTGGTCGAGGTGCGCGAAGGTGTAGCGCGTGGCGCCGTCCTCCGTGTAGTTCCCGAACCACTGGGTGTTGTCGCTCGCGTCGTATACGCTTGCGCCGATCCTTGCGGCCAGGCGCGTGGAGAGCCGGAGCTGGAGGTAGGGATCGAGCCCCACCGACGAGCTCCTGCCTCCGTCCCAGAAGCCGAGGTTCGCCCAGATGCCCGGGACCAGCGCGCGGCGGCTGTCCGCGTTCACGCCGCCCCACGGGTAGATGCCGGGGTCCCTGCGAAGCAGCGGTCCTCCGCGGGTGCAGCGATCGCACATGGCCCCGCCGAGCCGGTTGACGGTCCCGCCCAGGTGCACGTCCCAGTTGTTGTGCAGCCCCATGTGGCCGTTCAGGTTGACCGCGCTCTCGATGTGCGCCCCGGACGTGTTCCAATGATGCCAGGTGTTACCGTTGATCTGGGCCCAGCGGTACAGCTTGGTGGGCGTCTGGAACGAGAGCGCCGCCCAGGTGCTCCAGTCCGTGATGTCCGCCCGACGCAGGTAGCCCAGGTCGTTCACCTCGAAGCCGCTCGACATGCGCACCAGGCTCGACTCGATGCGGGTGATGCCGCCGCCGTACTTCCCGACCTTGATCTGTGCCGCGTATCCCCCCAGCGATGTCGCCGTCGAGTCCACCGCGAGGGCGTCCCCCGGCTGCTGGTAGTAGTGCACCGAGCCGCGCTGCGTGCGGGTGATGGCCTCGGGCGTTCCCGCGACCCGTGACAGCGCGAACGAGCCGGACACCTGGTAGTTCCTGTCGCCGAATCGATTGCGGAAGCTCACTCCCGCGACGTACGCGCTTCGAAGCATCCAGGGCGCCGACCACGTGTCGGTGGCCCGGTTCACGCCGGTGACGATCACCCCGAGGCCCGCGTCCCCGTCGCGCAGGTCCTGCTGCGCGCGCAGCACCGCATAGTTCGCGCGCGGCTCTACGGTACGGTCATCCGTTCCGGTCACGCCGCCGGTTACGGCATCCAGGGCCCCGAACGAGAGACCACCGGCGCTGCGCCCGGTCATCTTCGCGGCCGCGCGGATCGGCGTGGCAGTGGGCGTGCTCGCGTCGCCGTATTCTCCGGAGAGGGACGGGCTCCGCCCGATGCGCCGCGAATAGAAGAGCCCCTCGTGGGTCGAGCAGTCCACCACGATGTAGCAGTTGAGCGGGAAGGCGTAGAGGCCCGTGCCCTCGACGAAGAAGGGGCGGCGCTCGGAGAAGAAGGTCTCGAACGCGCTCAGGTTCAGCACCGCCGGATCCGCCTCCACCTGTCCGAAGTCCGGATTCACGGTCGCGTTCAGCGTGACGTTGGGCGTGATGCCGATCTTCAGGTCGGCGCCGACGGCCGTCTCCTGCGGATGCTCGTACGCCCCGCCGGCGGCCGCCCTCGTCACGTTCTTCGCCACCGCGTAGGGCGATAGCTCGACCCGATCCGCCGAGCCCAGGCCCTCGAGCCCGCCCAGCTCGCCCAGCTGCGACATGAGCCCCGGCGTCGTCCGGCTGTACGCCGGCCATGCGACCGACTCCGGGTAGCGCTCGACGGTGCGCCGCATCCCGAACCCGAATGTGTGCTCCTCCGCGTCAGTGTAGCGGAGCTGCGAGAGCGGGATGCGGAACTCGGCGGTCCACCCCAGCGAGTCGACACGCGTGGCGACGTCCCAGACCCCGTTCCAGGACGAGTCCTCGTTCGAGTCGTCGCTGACGGCGAAGTCCCGCTTCACCCCGTCCGGGTTCACGTAGAAGGCGAAGCCGGTCCGCCGATCACGGTACGAGTCCACGTAGATGCCGATCTGGTCGGACGGGCTGCGCACGTCCCTCCGGCTGAGCGCACGCATGATGCTGTCGGGGTGCGGGTCGTACGCGCGCACGAAGACGAACAGGTCGTGCTCGTCGTAGGCCACCCGGAACTCGGTCCGCAGCGTCGGGTCGGCGTCCGGGTCGGGGTCGTACTGCCGGAAATCCCGGATCGGGGTCGCGTCGGCCCAGACCATGTCGTCGGCCAGTCCGTCCACGCGGATCTCCGTGGGCGTCCGGGCCGCCAGCGCGGTCCGGACGGGCCCCGGACCCGGCTGCCGCAGGACGGGCTGCCCCGCCACGCCGGCGGGTACGAGTAACGCCACCCCGACCCCCATCCGCACGAACCCTCGCATCGTCCCCTCCGCTCGCCGGCACCCGGACCCTCTCGTCGGGTTGGATGGGCGCAAGAAGCGAAAGGTTTCAACGGTCTCAATCGGCGCGCGCGCGGGAGCGCGCCGTCACCCCACCGCGGAGGCGAACTGCAGCTCGTGCAGGCGCGCGTACAGCCCGCCGTGTTCGAGCAGTTCCTCGTGCGTGCCCTCCTCGCGCAGCTCGCCATGGTGCAGCACCAGGATGCGGTCGGCGTTCTGCACGGTCGACAGGCGATGGGCGATCACGAGCGATGTACGCCCCTTCAGCAGCTCGTCGGTCGCCCGCTCGATCTTCTCCTCGATCTCCGAATCCACCGAGCTGGTCGCCTCGTCCAGGATGAGGATCTCCGGATCGAACGCGAGGGCCCGGGCGAAGCTGACCAGCTGGCGCTCGCCGACCGACAGCGTGGATCCGCGCTCCCCCAGCGACTGCGCGTAGCCCTCTTCCAGGCGCTCGATGAACGGCGCGGCGCCCAGGCGCTCGGCGGCCCGGCGCACGCGCGCGTCATCGATGTCCGGTGAACCGAGGCGGATGTTGTACGCGACGTCCTGGCTGAAGAGGAACACGTCCTGGAGCACCAGGCCGATGCGCGTGCGCAGGTCGGTGAGGCGGAGCCGGCCGATGGGCACGCCGTCCAGCAGGATCTGCCCGCGCTCCACGTCGTAGAAGCGCATGAGGAGGTTGATAACCGTCGTCTTGCC
This sequence comes from uncultured Gemmatimonadaceae bacterium, assembly GCA_964591135.1. Lineage (GTDB taxonomy): Bacteria > Gemmatimonadota > Gemmatimonadetes > Longimicrobiales > Gaopeijiaceae > SZUA-318. The sequence goes on from CAZPZU010000109.1 coordinate 3,640, forward strand.
CGCGCCCGTGTGCCCGACGATCGCCATCTTTTCGCCCGGCGCCACGCGGAAGCTGACCCCTTTGAGGACCCAGTCGGGCTCGCCGTCCTCACGCGCTCCGTATGCGAACCAGACGTCGCGGAACTCGATCGCGCCCCGCACGGGGTCGGTGAGCTCGAGGGGGTCGGGCGGGTCGACGATCGCGATCTCCCTGTCGAGGAGCTTGAAGACGCGCTCGGACGACGCCATCGCGCCCTGCAAGAGGTTGTACTTCTCCGACAGGTCCTGGATGGGGCGGAAGAAGCGGCGTGCGTACTGGAGGAAGGCGGCCACGACCCCGACGGTCACGCCACCGGCGAGGATCTGCACGCCGCCGTACCAGAGGATGAGCGCGAGCGCGATCGCCGTGAAGAACTCGATGACGGGAAAGAAGAGCGCGTAGTAGGTGATCGAGCGGAGATGCGCCTCGAGGTAGTGGGCGTTCAGCTCCTCGTGGCGGCGCGCGTCCGCCTCTTCCCGGTTGAAGAGCTGCACCACCCGGATGCCCGTGAAGCGCTCGTGCAAGAAGGCGTTGAGCCGCGCCAGGCGCACACGGATGTCGCGGTACGCGTCGCGGATCCTGGCCCGGAACACGAAGGCCGCGATGAACACCAGGGGGAGGACGCTGAACGCGACGAGGGCGAGGCGCCAGTCCATGCGCAGCATCGCGACCACGATGAACAGGAGCGTGAACACGTCGCCGAAGACCGACACCACACCCGAGCTGAACAGCTCGTTCAGCGTCTCGACGTCGTTGGTGATGCGCGTCATGAGCCGACCCACCGGGTTCCGGTCGAAGAACCGGAGGTCGAGGCGCTGGAAGCGCTCGAAGATCTCGGTGCGCAGGTCGTACATGACGCTCTGCCCCAGCCACGTGGTCAGGATGCCCTGCCCGTACTGGAGGGCGGCGCCGATCACCACGGCGCCCATGTAGGCGACGGCGAGCTTGGCCAGAAGCGCGTAGTCGCCGGCGGGGATCGCCCGGTCGATCACGATCTGGGTCAGCCATGGTCCGACGACCTCCATGGCGGAGCCGAGCATGAGGAGCCCGACCGCCGCGACCACCGGAAGCTCGTAGGGCCGGAGATATCGGAGCAGCCGGCGCATGAGGCGTGCGTCGTACGCCTTGCCCAGCGCTTCTTCCTCGACGTGGATGCCGGTGTCGGCCATGGCCTCGGATGGGAGGGTACGGTGTCGCGGGGAATGGCCCGGCTCGGGCGGCGAAAGGGTACCCGGCGTGCGCGGCCGCCGTTCCGCGGGGTGTGACACGGCCGGGCCGGTGCTCGCGTAGGGAGGCCTCACGATGGTGCACTTCGGCGGGCCGTAGGCCGCGCCGCGGACTGAAACTACCCTGGGATACTATTCCGTAGTAGTTTGTCGGGACACCCATGTTCAGCGAAGCCGAGGCCCGCCGTGAAGCCCCATTGGTTCTACATCCTCCTGTCCGTCTCCGCGTCACCCCGCTACGGCAGCGCGATCCAGGACGACGTGCGGGCCCTCAGCGACGGGAAGGTCCGGCTGTGGCCCGCCACGCTCTACGGATCACTCGAGGAGCTGACCTCCACCGGCTGGCTAGAGGAGATGGAAGGAGACGAGCGCCCGAGAGGCATCGCAGGGCGCGAACGCTTCTATCGCCTGACGCCCCGGGGGCGCGACGCCCTGGAGGAGGAGGTTGCGCGGATGGAAGCGTTGGCCGACACGGCCAGGGCGCGGCTCGGGGGCCGGCGGGCGCGGGCATGATCTGGAAACGTCTCTATCGGTCGGCCTTGTGGCTGATGCCCGCGGGGCTCCGCCGTAAGCACGGCTTGGCCATGGAGGCGCTGTACACCCACGAGCTTCAGCGGGCGTACCGCGCGGGCAGGCTGCGCGGCATGGCATCGGGGTGGCTGGGGATATGGGACGTCGTCCGCCGCGGGCTCTACGAGCGGTGGCGGGCGCGGGGGAGTGGCGCGCTCGCGTCGACGGGCGGCACGCCCGAACGCCAATCGCAGCTTGAGGGAATGATGGATACGCTTCGACAGGACGTGGCTCAGGTCTTCCGGTCGTTGGTGAGGGCGCCACGCTTCGCGGCCGCGGTCGTGCTCACCCTCGCGCTCGGGATCGGGGCGAACAGCGCGATCTTCAGCGTCGTGGACGCCGTGGTGCTGCAACGTCTCCCCTTCCCGGAGGCGGACCGCGTCGTGCACCTGGCGTGGGATCGGGGGGGCTGGCGCCAGGGAGGGATGAGCCCGGTCAAGTTCGAGTACTGGCACGACAACACCCGTTCGTTCCGGGGCATGGCGACCTGGCACTCGTTCCTCGCGCGTCTCGACGTGGGCGACGGTGTCACCGGCGTCCCCGCCCTGCGGGTGAGCCGCGACTTCCTGCGGGTGGTCGGCTACGAGCCCCGCCTCGGGCGCGGCTTCACGGACGCGGAGGACGTGCCGGACGGGCCGCGGGTCGCCCTCATCAGCCACCGCCTGTGGGAGGACCGGTTCGGAGGCGCGCGCGACGCGGTCGGCAGCACGCTCCGTATCGACGAGGAGTCCTACACGGTGGTGGGTGTGCTGCCGGACGCGTTCGCCTTCCCCCAGGTGTCGGAGCGGATCGACGTGATCGTGCCGCTCGGGCTGCGCGTGGACCCGAAGGACGAGGGAGCGAACTATCCCATCATCGCCCGCCTGCGGGACGGCGTGGACAGGGACGCCGCCGCGGCCGACGTCGCCCGGCTGGACGCGTCCTTCGCGGAGCAGTACCCCAACCAGGTCTACGACCACGACGGGGGCATGAAGCTCGCGACCTTCGAGGAGCTCTACGTGGGCGACGTCGCGACGGCCCTCTGGGTGGTCATGGGCGCCGTCGGCCTGGTGCTGCTGATCGCCTGCGCCAACGTCGCCAACCTCTTCCTGGCACGGGCGGTGAGCCGCCGGGGGGAGGTCGCGTTGCGCGCGGCCCTCGGCGCCTCCCGTGGCCGCGTCGTGCGCTTCGTCCTCACGGAGAGCGTCGTGCTCGCGCTCCTCGCCGGCGGAGTCGGCCTCCTCCTGGCCCGATGGGGCCTGGGCGCCCTGGTGGCGCTGTCGCCCGCCGAGCTGCCACGCATGGAGTCCATCGGGGTGGACTGGCGGGTCGTGCTCTTCACCTTCCTGGCGGCTTTGGCCACCGGGCTGCTGTTCGGCGCCGCTGCCGCATTGCCCGCCGCTCGCACGCGACTGTCCGACGTGCTCAAGGAAGGCGCGCGGGGGAGCTCGGGGCGTGGCCGGGGTCGCCAGGTGCTGCTGGCCGGGCAGGCGGCGCTGTCGATGGTGCTCCTGGTGGGGGCGGGCCTGCTCGTCGCCACCCTGCTGAGCCTGCGCAGTGTGGACCCCGGCTTCGAGGTCGAAGGGCTGGTGGCGGTGCGCTTCCCCTTCAAGCCGGCCGGATACGGCACCGCGCACGCCATGTGGGAGCTCGAGCGCCGGATGGTGGAGGAGGCGGGGCGGGCGCCCGGCATCGCGGCGCTCGCCGGCGCCTCGAACCTTCCCCTCGAGCGCGGCCTGAATTTGCCCATGTCGATCGGAGGCCGCCCCGACGACTTCGAGGGCGCGGTGGAATGGCGGGCTGTGACGCCGGGCTACTTTTCGACCCTCGGCATCGAGCTGCTGGCCGGCCGTTCCTTCTCGGAGGCCGACGAGGAGGGCGGGCTCCCCGTGGTGATCGTGAACGAGGCGTTCGCCCGCCGCTACTTCCCGGACGGGAGCCCGCTGGGGCAGCGGGTCGACATAGGGCGCTACCGGGGTGCGTTCATCGATCCGTCGCTGGAGGGCCCGGGCGCCGAGATCGTGGGTGTGGTGGCCGATGTCCGCGAGGTGTCCCTCCGCGTGGAGCCGCGGCGGACGGTCTACCAGCCGGCCGCCCAGGCAGCGACCATGCTGGCCGACGCGCTCGGCGGGATGCCGGTCTTCATCGCTCGCACCGCGCCCGGGGGCGGGAGCGCGGAGCGCGTGCTGCGCGACGCGCTGCGCTCGCTCGATCCCGGTCTGCCCGTGCCGGAGGTGCTGCCGCTGAGCGGCGTGGTGTCCGAGTCGCTCACGCGCGAGCGCTTCGGGGCGACGCTCCTCTCCACCTTCGCGGGGCTGGCCCTCGTGCTCACCGCGTTCGGCATCTACGGGGTGCTCGCCTACACCGTACGCCGCCGCCGCCAGGAGATCGGGATCCGCATGGCTTTGGGCGCAGGTGGGCCGGCGGTCTCACGTATGGTGGCACTCCAGGGCCTCGTACCCGTGGCCGTCGGCCTGATGGTGGGGGCGGGAGGATCCCTGGCGCTGTCCCGGCTGGTGGCGAGCATGGTGTGGGGTGTGAGTCCCACGGATCCGGCGACCATCTCCGTCGTGGCGGCCCTCCTGCTGGCTGTGGCGCTGGCGGCGAGCTGGCTGCCGGCGAGGGAGGCCGTACGCACCGATCCCGTACGGTCGCTCGGCCCGGAGTAGGCGGCCGTTCCCCCGAAGGCCGGAGGCCCCCGGAGCGACACACGGGGGCCTCCCCCTCTTCTTCCCTGCGCGTCACGGCACGAGTGCCGCGGCGCGCTTAGCCGGTGACCGCCCCGACCTCTTCCGCCAACTGCTCGGTCACTCTCTGAAGGAGCTCCTGCCGCTCGAGGAGGCCTTCGCGGTACGTCGCGGAGTCGGTGTGGGCGATCTCCGTCCGGAGCTCCGAGAGATAGCTCTCGAGGGCCTTCCGGAGGGTCTCGGCTTCCCTGGGTGAGAGATCGATCTGGACCATGCTGCCCTCCTTTCCCGGGACGCTGTCGAGCGGCAACCGGCACCGCGTCGACCTCTGTTTCTACCCCCGAGGCGGCGCAGTGTGCGGGTGGGGGCAGGCTCAGCTCCTGCGGTCCGCCAGCACCGCGGCTACGTCATCGAGGCGCACGCCCTCGGCGCGCAGCGCGGCGAGGAGGTGATAGAGGAGGTCGGCGGCCTCCTCCCTCGTGCGCTCCCCGTCGCCCCGGGCCAGGGCCGCGACCAGCTCGGCCATCTCCTCGCCGAGCTTCTTGAGGCGGAGGTTCTCGTCGTCGAGGAGGCGGACGGTGTAGCTGCCTTCGGGTCGTGCGTCGGCCCGGTGCGCCATCGTTTCGTCCAGCGCCGCGAGCACGGCCCCCAGACCCTCGGGGTGGGCGCCGTCGCCGAAGCACGTGGGCTCGCCCGTGTGGCACGCGGGTCCGGTGGGGTGCACGCGGGCGAGCACCGCGTCGCCGTCGCAGTCGGCGTGCAGCGACACCACCTCGAGGACGTTCCCGCTGGTCTCGCCCTTCTTCCAGAGCCTGCCGCGCGAGCGCGACCAGAAATGCATCTCGCGCGTCGCCAGGCTCCGCTCCAGGGCGTGGCGGTCGGCCCAGGCCACCATGAGCACCCGCCCGTCGGCGACGTCCTGCGCCACGACGAGCACGAGGCCGTCCTCCCCGTACGACAGTCCTGCGAGATCGTCGGCGTTGCCCAGCTTCCGGTCGGTCATGCCGCCGCTCCTTCTTCGTCGCCTGCGCTGCGCACGGCGATGCCCCACCCGGCGAGGGCGGCCTTGAGCGCGCCCACGGTGGTGAGACCGTCGTGGAGAATCCCCGCTACCAGCGCCGCCGAGGCCCGCCCCTCGGTGAAGGCATCGCGGAGGTGATCCGCAGTCCCGGCGCCCCCGGACGCGATCACCGGCACGGGGACCGCGTCGGTCACCGCCCGGGTGAGCGCCAGGTCGTAGCCGGTGCGCGCCCCGTCGCGGTCGATGGAGGTGAGGAGGATCTCGCCGGCGCCGCGCTCCTTGCATGCTGCGGCCCACGCGACCGCGTCCAGATCCGTCGGCCGCGACCCTCCGTGCGTGTAGCATCGCCAGCCGGCGCCCTCGCGGGCCGCGTCGATGCTCGCGACCATGCACTGGCTTCCGAAACGCGCCGCCCCCAGCGACAGGAGCTCGGGCTCACGCACGGCCGCGGTGTTCACGCTGACCTTGTCCGCACCCGCGCGCAGCAGCGGACCGACGTCCTCGACCGAGCGCACCCCGCCGCCGACGGTCAGTGGAATGAAGAGCGTCTCGGCGGTACGGCGCACCGTGTCGAGCAACGTCCCGCGTCCCTCGCGAGATGCCGACACGTCGAGGTAGACGATCTCGTCGGCTCCCTCGGCCTCGTAGCGTGCCGCGAGCTCGACGGGATCGCCGACGTCGCGCAGTCCCTCGAATCGGGTGCCCTTCACCACGCGGCCGCCCTTCACGTCGAGGCACACGATCACCCGGGGGCGGAGCATCAGTCGAGCCGCTTCGTGTGCACGGCACCCTTGGTGCTGAACACGCTGTCCCCCTCCACCATCGCCTGGCTCAGCGCGAGGCCCACTGCCTTCACCGCCGCCTCGACCTGGTGGTGGCGGTCCTCGCCGCGGAGCACCCGCACGTGCAGCGTGGCCCCCAGGTTGGTGGCGAAAGAGTGCAGGAAGTGCGTGTACAGCTTGGAGGGCAGCCGGCCCACGTAGTACGGCCGGCCCCCGAGGTCGATCGCCGCCTCGGCGAGAGCCTCGTCCATCGGCACCTGCGCCCACCCGTAGCGCCCCGCCTTCTCGGGGATCTCGTCCTTCAGGGCGAGGCCGAGGCTGATCGCGACGTCCTCGACCAGGTGGTGACGCAGGTCGCCGACCGCCTCGATCATGATGTCCAGCGCCGCGTAGCGCGCCAGCGTCTCGACCATGTGGCTCAGGAAGCGGTCGGCGATCTGCACGCGGGCCTCACCGGTGCCGCGGCGTACCTGGCACAGGATCTGGGTCTCGCGGGTCTCCCTCTGCAGCTTGCTCACGTGTCGTCTCCCACCTGCTCGTCGTCGTCGAAGGATTCTCCACCACCGGCGCCCCAGCGTTCGGCGAGGTGGTCAGGCTTCAGCGCCCCCGTGTAAAGCGCCATCCCGAGCACCGCCCCGGCCGCGCCCTGTCCGTCCAGCCAGGCCAGCTCGTCCTCGGTGGTGACGCCGCCCGACACCCACACCGGATGCGGGCTCGAACGCAACGTATACGCGACCGCGTCACGGTCGATCCCCTCGAGCCGGCCCTCGCGGCCCACGTCGGTGGCGAGGACGCCGGCCAGCGGCAGCCCTTCCAGACGTTGCAGGAAGTCGGCCACGCTCAGGCTCGAGCGCTCGGTCCAACCCTTGCGCAACACCATGCCGTCGCGTGTGTCGGCGGCGACGATGACCCGGCCCGGGTGACGAGCGGCGAGGGCCGCGAGCCACTCCGGATCGTCCAGCGCGCGGGTGCCCACCACCACGCGATCGGCTCCGGCCTCGAGCAGCACGTCCACCTTCTGGTCGTCGCGGATCCCCCCGCCCACCTGTGTGGCCGCCGGCGTGGCGCCGAGCACCTCGCGCATCAGCGCCAGGTTGTCTCCGGTACCCAGCGCGGCGTCGAGATCCACCAGGTGGAGCGTGCGAAAGCCCACATGCCACCAGCGCTCCGCGACCGCGACCGCGTCGGGGAGGGAGACGCGCTCGTCCCCGGGGCGGCCGCCGACCAGCTGCACGCAGCGGCCTCCCTTCAGGTCGATCGCAGGCGCCACGATCATCGGTCCGCTCCGGCCAGCGCGACCCAGTTGTCCAGGAGCGTACGTCCCCGCGCCGAGCTCTTCTCGGGGTGGAACTGCACGCCCCAGGTGCGCGCGCGGCGCACCGCGGCCGCGAAGCGCACGCCCTCGTAGTCGCTCCAGGCGATCGCGTCGCCGGTGTCGGCCGGCTCGCACACGAACGAGTTGGCGTAGTACGCCACCAGGGGCGACGCGCCCCTGAAGATCGGGTCGTCCGTCGTCTCCACGTCGTTCCACCCCATCTGCGGGACCACGGAGGCGCGCAACCGTACCACGCGACCGGGCACGAGCCCGATGCCCGATCCGGCCGACTCCTCGCTGTCTTCGAACAGCAGCTGCATCCCGAGGCAGATGCCGAGGCAGGGAAGCCCCTCCGCGAGCGCCCGTCGCAGCGGCGCCCGGTCCGGCGGCAGCGCGGCGGCGGCGGCTCCGAACGCCCCCACGCCGGGAAGGACGAGCGCGTCCTGCCCGAGCGCGTCGTCCCAGTCGGGTGTGACGCGTACCATGGCGCCCGCGCGCTCCAGCGCCTTGCCGAGGGAGTGCAGGTTGCCCGCGCCGTAGTCGAAGAGGGCGACGTTCATCGCTCGGCCGTGTACGCGTCCAGTGCCTCGAAGAACCGCTCCACCAGCGGCCACGGCGCGACGGTGAGGCGGAGCGCGTCGCCGCCGTCGGGCATGTCGCCCGGAAACGGCCGGACCGCCACGCCCCGGGCGCGGATGGCGAGGGCATCCCGTGGCCCATCCCCGGAAGGGGCACGGAAGAGGATGAAGTTCGCGGAGGAGGGAAGCGGCTCGAGGCCACGCGCCGCGAGCGTCTCCTCCGCCCGGGCGCGGTTCGCCACGCACTCGGCGACCGTGCGGGACACCCACCCCTCCTCGTCGGCGAGGGCGGCGGCCCCCGCCTGCGCCGACAGGCGCCCGACCTTATACGGCCCCCGCGCCTTCTCGACCTCGAGCACCGTGGGTGGCGCCGCCACCGCATAGCCGACGCGCAGGCCGGCGAGGCCGAACGCCTTCGAGAGCGTGCGCGACACCAGGAGCCGCGGATGCTCGGCCGCGTGTGTGGCGAGCGGATCCCCGCCGAAGTCGACGTAGGCCTCGTCGAGCAGCACGAGTGGGCCGTTCTCCCCGGCCGCATCGAGCAGCGCGTCGATCCAGGCGCGCGGCGCGACGTGTCCGGTGGGGTTGTTCGGGCGGCACACGTAGACGAGGGCGGGGTCGCCCGAGAGCAGACGCTCCGGGTCGTCCAGGGCCTCGGCCCATGGGGTGAGGCGCGCACGCATCCCGTTCATGCGTGCCAGCGGCGTCGCCATCGAGAAGGTCGGCGCCGCGATGGAGACGAAGTCCCCGGAGCCTCCGCCCGAGGCGCGATACGTGCAGTCGAGCACGTCGTCCGAGCCGCACCCGGTCGCAATGCATTCCTCGGCGACGCCCGCCCGAGCCGCGGCCGCGGCACGCAGGTTGTCCGCATAAAGGTCGGGGTAGCGGGCGAGGGCGTCGTCGTCCGCTCGGCGGAGCACCTCGAGGGCGGCGGGGTGCGTGCCCCACTGGTTGGTGTTGTCGCTCAGGTCGAGCGCCACCGGCGTGCGGTCGAAGTGGTAGCGCTTCAGCTCCCGGTAGTCCTCGCGGGGGAACGGGCTCATGGGCTTCTCCTCGGAGCCTGTCGTGCTCGGGCGGCCGCCGCGTGGGCGGGCAGCCCCTCCGCCTCGGCGAGCAGGGCGACGTCCCCGGCCAACGCGGCCGCGCCCCGCTCGGTGATCTCCTGAACCGTGTACGACCTCAGGTAGTGCTGCGTGGACAGCCCGGAGAAGCTGCGCGCCCGGCCCGCCGTGGGCAGCACGTGGTTGGCGCCGGTCATGTAGTCCCCGAAGGCCACCGAGGCCCACGGGCCCACGAACGTGGTGCCCGCCGTCCGGATGCGCGAGGCCAGCGTCTCGCCGTCGGAGATCATGAGCGAGAGGTGCTCGGGGGCGTACGCCTCCGCGAAGACGACGGCATCCTCCATTGAGTCCGCCACGAGGAGCGCGCCCGAGGCTGCCAGCGCGGCGGCCGCGACCTCCCGGCGGGGTGCCGCCTCGAGCCGCGAGGCCAGCGCCTTCCGCACGGCGTCGGCGACGGCGGGAGCGGTCGCCAGGAGCACGCACGCGGCCTCCGGGTCGTGCTCCGCCTGGGCCAGTAGCTCACAGGCGACCAGGTCGGCGTCGGCGGTAGCGTCAGCGACCACGAGCACCTCGGACGGCCCGGCCGGTGCGTCGATGAGCACGCGGCCCGCCACCTGCCGCTTCGCCTCGGTGACCCAGCGGTTGCCGGGCCCCACTACCGCGTCCGCCGCCGGGATCGTGCGGGTCCCCCACGCCATCGCGGCCACGGCGCCCGCGCCACCCGCCGCGAAGAGCCGGTCGGCCCCACCGATGGCGCACGCGGCGAGCACCTCCGCCGACGGCTCGCCGGAGGCGCCCGGGGGGGAGCACACGATCACCTGGCGGACGCCGGCGGCGCGCGCGGGCACGACGCCCATGAGCACCGAGGACGGATACGCGGCGCGGCCGCCCGGGGCATACACGCCCACGGTGTCGAGGGGGGCCCACCTGCGCGTCACGCGCACCCCCGGCTCCACGTCGAGCGTCACGTCCTCGGGGAGCTGGACCTCGTGGAACCGGCGGATGTTCGCGGCGGCACGCTCGAGCGCCGCGCGCACCGCGGGGTCCAGCCCGGCCGTGGCTTCCTCCCAACGGGCGCGCGGCACCTCCAGAGACGTGAGGCGGACGCCGTCGAAGCGCTCGGCCATCTCGATCAGCGCTTCGTCGCCGCGTCCCTGCACCTCCGTGAGGAGCGTCCTCACGGCGGCGGTGAGGTCCGGCTCGTCCGCGGGGGCGCGCTCGAGGAGGTGTCGGCGCGCGTCGGGCGCGAGGTCGGCCAGGCGACCCTCGGCGAAGAGGCGCAGCGGATCGGAGCCGCTCATGGCATGAGCCTCTCGATGCGCGTCACGAGGATGCCCTCGGCGCCCAGCGCCTTGAGCCGTGCGATGGTCTGGTAGACGTGGTCCGCGTCCACCACCGCGTGCGCGGCCACCCAGCCGTCACCGTCCAGCACCTCGACGATCGTGGGGCCGTTGATCCCGGGAATCACCTCGCGTACCTCCGCCAGCCTGCCGCGGGGCACGTTGGCCATCAGGTAGCGCTTGGCCTCGGCGCGCAGCACCGACTCGAGTGCGGTGCCCAGCTCGAGGACGGCGGGCCCGACGTGCGGGTCCTCGAGGGCGCCCGGGTTGGCGACCAGGCGGGCCGTGGACGTCATGATCGTGGCGATCTCCCGCAGCTTGTTCATGCGCAGCGTGGAGCCGGTGGACACGAGGTCGACGATCACCTCGGCCACGCCCAGGTGGGGGGCGATCTCGGTGGCGCCGGTAACCGGCGCGATCTCGATGGGGACGCCCAGCGCCTCGAAGTGGCGGCGCGCGATGCGGGGGAACGACGTGGCCACCCTGGTCCCCGCCGGGATGTCAGTCGGCGACGTGGCCGGCGAATCGTCGCGGACCGCGACGCACAGGCGGCAGTACCCGAAGCCGAGGTCGAGCACCTGGGCCACGTCTCGGCCGCTCTCGGCCACCAGGTCCGCGCCGGTGATCCCCACCTCCGCGGCGCCGTCGGCCACGTACTCGGG
>CAZPZU010000110.1:0-14821 GCA_964591135.1 uncultured Gemmatimonadaceae bacterium
GTGGCCGAGGCGGAGGCCATCGACACGGTGATGAAGCTCGGGATGAACCACCCGATGGGCCCCCTGGCGCTCGCGGACCTGATCGGCCTCGACACCTGCCTGAACATCCTCGAAGTCCTGCATCGCGAGCTCGGCGACGATCGCTACCGCCCCTCTCCTCTCCTGCGGAAGTACGTCGCGGCGGGGTGGCTCGGCCGCAAGAGCGGCCGCGGCTTCTACACGTACAAGTAAGGACCGGAGCGCATGCAGCCGTCTCCCGAGCAGCTCGAGATCCAGGCTCTGGCGAGGGACTTCGCCGAGGGCGAGCTGCGCCCCCGCGCCGCGGCCTGGGATGCGGCGCGCGCCATGGACGACGCGGTGTTCGGCAAGCTCGCGGAGCTGGGGTTTCTCGGGATGCGCGTGCCGGAGGCGCACGGAGGGCTAGGCTTCGACACGGCGACGTACCTCCTGGTGCTCGAGGAGCTCGCCCGGGGCGACGCGGCCGTGGCGCTCTCCGTGGCGATCCACAGCGGACCCGTGTGCGGCCTGATCCTGCGCCACGGGTCGCAAGCGCAGAGGACAGGCTGGCTTCCGCGCCTGGCGTCCGGCGACGCGCTCGGCGCGTTCGCCCTCTCGGAGCCGGACGCGGGAAGCGACATATCGGCGCTGACGACGCAGGCGGAGCCGGACGGCGACGGGTGGCGCATCTCGGGCGTGAAGCGGTGGGTGACCAACGGCGCCCGGGCCGGCGTGGTCCTGGTGTTCGGGCGCACGGAGCGCGGTGTCAGTACGTTCCTGGTCACGCCGGGAGTGCCCGGGTACCGTACCGGCGAGGTCGAGCGCACGATGGGGCTGCGGGGCTCACAGACGGTGACCGTGGAGTTGGACGGGGTGCGGGTCGGCGCAGACGGCCTTCTGGGAGAGGAGGGCAAGGGCATCGCATACGCCCTCGAGGCGCTCGATGAAGGACGGGTCGGAATCGCCGCACAGGCCGTGGGCATCGGGCGTGCGGCGTTCGAGCACGCCACGGCCTACGCGCTGGAGCGCCACCAGTTCGGGAGCGCCCTGGCCGACTTCGGAGCGACGCAGGCGAAGCTCGCCGAGATGCACAGGCTCGTTACGGGCGCGCGGGCGGTGACCCACCATGCTGGGGCCGCCGTGGATGCGGTCCGGAACGGCTCCTTCGGCCGTACCGGACCGGACGGGCTCACCGCCCGGGCGGCGGTGGCCAAGCTAGCGGCCAGCGAGGCCGCCACCTGGGTGGCCGACGAGGCCGTCCAGATCTTCGGAGGCTACGGGTACATGCGGGACTATCCCGTGGAGAAGCTCCTCCGTGACGCGAAGGGCACGGAGATCTACGAAGGAACCAACGAGATCATGAGACACGTGATCGCCCGCGAGATCCTGCGGGCCGCCCGCGAGGCCTAGCCCACCACTGGCTGGCACCGGGAGTCACGTCACGACACTAGAGAAAGGTGCGGAGCGTGAGCGACATGGAAATCTTCGAGCTGATGTCCGAGAGAAAGCACGAACAGCTCGTGTTCTGGAGCGAGCCGATGTTCGGCTACAAGGGGATCATCGCGATCCATGACACCACCATGGGCCCCGCCCTGGGCGGCACTCGCTTCTGGAACTACGAGAGCGAGGCCGATGCTGTCGTCGACGCGCTGCGCCTTTCGCGCGGGATGACGTACAAGGCAGCGATCACGGGGCTCAACCTGGGCGGTGGCAAGTCCGTCATCATCGGCGACAACAAGGCGAAGGACCGGGAGATGATCTTCCGGGCCCACGGCCGGGCGGTCGACTCGCTGAAGGGGCGCTACATTACCGCCGAGGACGTCGGTACCTCGCCCGAGGACATGGAGTTCGTGCACATGGAGACCGAGCACGTGGTCGGCGTGCTGGGCGGTTCGGGCGACCCCTCCCCGGTCACGGCCTACGGCGTCTACCGGGGCATTAAGGCCTGCGCGGCCTTCCGTTACGGCGGCGACTCCCTCGCGGGCAAGCACGTCGCCGTCCAGGGTGTCGGTCACGTGGGGTACTACCTGTGCGAGGACCTCGCCGCGGAGGGCGCCAAGCTGACGGTCACCGACCTCGACAAGGACCGGGTCCAGCGCGTGGTCGAGGACTTCGGAGCCACCGCGGTCGAGCACGACGCGATCTACGAGGTGGACGCGGACGTATTCGCGCCGTGCGCGCTGGGCGCCGTGGTGAACGACAAGACGCTCGCCGGCTTCAAGTTCGACATCGTGGCCGGCGCGGCGAACAACCAGCTCGAGCGCTCGCACCACGGGGACGCGCTGGAGAAGAAGGACATCCTATACGCGCCCGACTACGTGATCAACGCCGGGGGACTGATCAACGTTTACGGCGAGATCAACAAGTGGAGCGCGGAGCGCAGCAAGCGTAAGGCCGGCGACATCTACAATACGCTGCTGCGGATCTTCGAGCGGGCGAAGGCCGACGGGATCCCGACCAGCGTCGCGGCCGACCGCGTCGCGGAGAGCCGGATCATGGAGGCCCGCCAGCTCCAGCGGACGTACCTGTAGCGGGGAGTCGCCTGCCATGATGGACCACCTGAAGGAGACGGATCCGAAGGTCTTCGGGGCGATCGTCGACGAGGCCCGGCGCCAGTCCGATGGCCTCGAGCTGATCGCTTCGGAGAACTTCGTGTCGCGGGCCGTGCTCGAGGCGATGGGCACGGTCATGACGAACAAGTACGCCGAGGGGCTGCCCTCGAAGCGCTACTACGGGGGCTGCGAGTTCGTCGACGTGGCCGAGGACCTGGCGCGCGAGCGTGCGAAGGAGCTGTTCTCCGCGGATCACGCGAACGTGCAGCCGCATTCGGGGGCGCAGGCCAACATGGCCGCGTACTTCGCTTTCCTTGAGCCGGGAGACAAGATCCTGGGGATGAGCCTGAGCCACGGCGGTCATCTCACGCACGGGTCTCCGGTCAACTTCAGCGGCCGTCTCTTTCAGGTGGTCAGCTACGGGGTCGGAGATGACGACGGCCTCATCGACTACGACGCCGTACGCGACCAGGCGAGGGCCGAGCGCCCGAAGATGATCGTCGCGGGGGCGAGCGCGTACCCGCGCATCATCGACTTCGAGGCCTTCGGCGCCATCGCGCGTGAGGTGGGCGCCAAGTTGCTGGTGGACATGGCGCACATCGCGGGGCTGGTGGCGACCGGACACCACCCGTCGCCGGTGCCGCACTCGGACGTCGTGACCACGACCACGCACAAGACGCTGCGTGGGCCCCGTGGCGGCCTCGTGCTGTGCCCCGAGGAACACGCGAAGGCGATCGACAAGGCGGTGTTCCCCTTCACGCAAGGAGGGCCGCTCATGCACGTCATCGCCGCCAAGGCGGTGGCGTTGCTCGAGGCGCTGAAGCCCGAGTTCAAGGACTACTCCGCACAGGTCATCGCGAACGCCCGGGCGCTGGGCAACGGGCTGACCTCGCGCGGGTTCCACCTCGTGAGCGGGGGCACGGACAACCACCTCATGCTCGTGGACCTGCGCCCGAGCCACGAGGAGCTCACCGGGAAGGCCGCGGAGGCCGCGCTGGAGGCCGCGGGGATCACCGTGAACAAGAACACCGTGCCCGGCGAGACACGCTCGCCGTTCGTCACATCGGGGCTGCGCATCGGGACCCCGGCACTCACGACGCGGGGTATGAAGGAAGAAGAGATGGAGCGGATCGCGGGCTGGATCGCTCACGTCCTGGAGGCGCCGGACGACCAGAAACGCATCGCCGGAGTCCGGAAGGAGGTTCGCGAGCTGTGCGCGGCGTTCCCGCTATACCGCGAGTTGGCGGAGCTGTCATAGAGGATCGGTCACGCGTCGATGTCGGCCGCATCCGCTCCCGAGGGGAGAACGATGCCGCCTCCCCTGGCGTTCTCGTGGCCCTCCGTACACATTTGGCCCCATGACCGACCTCCAGTTCGCCGAGGAGATCCTGGACCAGCTCCAGGAGCGGAACCCGCGCTTCCACGCGAAGGCGTATTTCTTCGTCTTGGCGGCGCTGCATTCCATCATCCAGAAGCTGGACGAGCCCCGGCACATCACGGGGCGGGAGCTGGTCGAGGGGATCCGCGAGCTGGCCCTGGAGCGTTTCGGGCCCATGGCGAGAACGGTGCTCGAGCACTGGGGAATCCACGCCACAGAGGATGTGGGATGTGTGGTCTTCGCGTTGGTGGAGCAGGGGATCCTCGTCAAGCAGGACGGGGACCG
Source organism: uncultured Gemmatimonadaceae bacterium (assembly GCA_964591135.1). Classification (GTDB taxonomy): domain Bacteria; phylum Gemmatimonadota; class Gemmatimonadetes; order Longimicrobiales; family Gaopeijiaceae; genus SZUA-318. Next base: position 4,213 of record CAZPZU010000110.1, read on the forward strand.
GCTCGAGGACTTCGCCGACGTATTCGACTTCGAGGAAGTGTTCGAGCTCAACTATCCCTGGGAAGCTCGATCCTGACGACCCGCGTTCGGGCGGTGCCCGGATGCCAAGCAAGAACCTGCCCGGCTCGTCCGGGTACGCTCGCGACGCTGATCGTCGCCACGCCGATGGGAGGGGCTGCACATGGTGGAAGACCGCGGTTATCCGCAATGTCTGAAATGCGAGGTCGGAATCCTGATTCCGCTCTCCGACTACGGGAGAGACGGCGCGCCGATCCGCTACAAGGCATGGGTCTGCTCCAACCCGGAGTGCGGATTCAATATCCGGATCGACAACGGCGAAGTGACGTTCGGTCGCACCATCGGCCAGAGCTACAAGTAGCCCCTCCCGGGACCTTCCCCTTCGAGGGGCTCGGTCCCCCCGTGACCCTCACAGCGCGGTTTGCCATCGCCGGCGGCGGACATTCCGCTCCCGGCTGCTGCCGTGCGCCCGCCCAAGGGCGCGCGCTCCGGCGAGAGGCCGCCACGCGCCCGCTGGTGAGCCTGCCCGAGGTCCGGAGGCGTCCGTGAGCGCTCTGCATCCTCCTCTGCGTCCTTTCGGGCGCGTCGACGTGCCGGCGCCCACCGGGCGCGAGTCCGCGGCCTTCGACCACCACGCCATCGAGGAGCTCGCCGTTCCCCAGCCCGTCCTGATGGAGAACGCCGGGAGGGCAGCGGCGACGATCCTGGATCGTCTCTACCCGGGTGGGCCGGTGGTGGCGTTGGTGGGGGCGGGCAACAACGGGGGGGACGCGCTGGTGGCGTTGCGCACGCTGGCGGCATGGGGACGGGAGGTGCGCGCCGTCGTGGTCGCGGATCGTGAGGGCCCCGAAGCGGTGCTCCACGCCTGGAACGTCCCCCTGGTCGGGGACGCCGAGCTGGGTGGGGACGCCGAAGCGTGGAGGGACGTCCTCGGCTCCGCCGCGGTCGTCGTGGACGGCATCCTGGGGACCGGTGTCCAGGGGGCGCCCAGGGATCGACAGGCGCGGGCCATCCGCATGCTCGCCGGGGCCCGACGGCCGGTCCTGGCCATCGACATCCCCTCGGGCGTGGACGCGGCCACGGGGGCCGCGGCCGGCGCGGCGGTGCGCGCCGACGTGACCGTGAGCTTCGGGGCGCCCAAGCTCGGCTGCCTCCTCCATCCGGGTCGGGGTCTGGCCGGCCGTCTGATCGCAGTGGAGATCGGCTTTCCCCCGATGCCTCCCGAGGCGGCGTCCGCGTACGTGACGACGCCGGCCTGGGCACAGGCCCGGGTCCCCGTCCGGGGGCTGGACACCCACAAGAACGAGGTGGGCCGGCTGGTGGTCGTCGCGGGGCAGCCGGGGATGGCGGGGGCCGCGCTCCTGTGCGTGCGCGCGGGCTTGCGGGCCGGCGCCGGGCTGGTGCAGGTGTGCTCGCCGCCCGAGAACCGCGAGGTACTGCAGGCGGCCGCTCCGGAGGCGATCTTCGTGGACGCCGGCGACACCGACGCGCTCGACCAGGCGCTGGACAGGGCGTCCGCCGTCGCCGTGGGACCGGGCCTGGGCACGGGCTCCCGGAGCGAGGCGCTCCTGGCCCGGGCGCTCCTCGTGGGGAGCGCTCCGGTGGTCGTCGACGCGGACGGGCTCAACCTCCTGGCGCAGTCGCGCGGGGGCTCCGCGAAGGAAGTCGCCCAGCGCCGGCCATTGCTGCTGACCCCGCATCCAGGAGAGATGGGGAGGCTGAGGGACCTGACCCCCGAAGAGATCCAGGCCGACCGAGTCGGCGTGGCACGACGGGCGGCCGAGGACTTCGGGTGTGCCGTGCTCCTCAAAGGCGCGCCGTCGCTCGTTGCCGCGGCCGGTGCGCCGGTCCTCGTGGACGTGCAGGGTTCCTCCGACCTGGCGTCCGCGGGGTTGGGGGACGTGCTCACCGGCGTGTGCGGTGGGCTGCTCGCCCAGGGGGTGGAGCCGAGGGACGCCGCAGCGCTGGCGCTGTACCTGAGCGGGCGAGCCGCGAACCTCGCGGGACGTGGCCACAGCCTGACCCCCACCGACGTCGTGCGGTGGCTCCCCGAGGCACTCGCCGAGCACGGCCCGGGCGAGGACCGGCTCGGCATGCCGTTCGTGACGCTCGACCTCGATCCGGCACGATAGCGATGGCGGAGCGCCTCCCCGTGCGCTCGGTGGCACTCGGGCGTGGCGGCGAATTCGACCTCATCCGCCGCTTCCTCGCGGGCGGGGGAGGCGCGCTGCCGGCCGGGGTGCGCGTGGGACCGGGGGACGACGCCACGGTGCTCGAGGGTGGATGGGTGCTGAGCACCGACCTGTCGATCGAGGACGTGCACTTCCGGCGTGCCTGGCTCGCCGACCGCGAGATCGGCTATCGCGCCACCGCCGCGGCCCTCTCCGACCTGGCGGCCATGGCGGCCGTACCCGTCGGCGTCCTCGTCTCCATGGGATTGCCCCCGGCCTCCGACGTGGATGCCGAGGAGGTCCACGCGGGCGTCCGTGAGGCGGCCTCGTCGGTCGGTGCCGCCCTCCTCGGCGGCGACGTTTCGACCTCGCCGGGGCCGCTGGTCCTGGACGTCGTGGTTGTGGGGAGGACCGACGAGCCGTGCCTGCGCACGGGTGCGCTGCCGGGCGACGAGCTGTGGGTCACGGGCGAGCTTGGGGCGAGCGCGGCCGCCGTGCGCCTCCTGGAACGGGGCGAGGCTCCGTCGGCGTCGCTCAGGCGGGCGTTCGCGCGCCCGACCCCCCGGGTACGGGCGGCGTCCACGCTGGCGGGGGCCGGTGTGCTGCACGCCCTCGTAGACCTGTCGGACGGCCTGGCGGGCGATGCCGGCCACCTCGCCGCAGCCGCGGGGGTGCGCATCGTGCTGGAGGTCGTGCGTGTCCCGGTAGCCGCGGCGGCCCGGACGGCGCTGGGGGAGGTCGAGGCGCTGACGTGCGCCCTCCACGGCGGCGAGGACTACGAGCTCTGCTTCGCGGCCGAGGCCGGCGCGTTGGACGGGCTCGTCCTGGCAGACCGCCTGGGCGTCGGCCTGACCCGGGTGGGCCGCGTGGAGGAGGGAGCGGACGTCTGGCTCGAGTCCCCGGACGGATGGGTTCGCCCGCTCGAGCGGGGCGGCTTCGACCACGGGGTCCGAGGACCGCGGTGATCGGCTTCCTATGGGTCGCGCTCGTGGCCGTTCCGGCCACGATCTGGTACGCCGGCAAGGTTGTGTGGGCGTCCCGGCGGAAGCGCGACGGGATGCCTTGCCTGTGCGAGGAGGTCGCGAGGACGTGGGCGCGCCGCATCCTGCGCGCGGCGCGCGTCCGTGTGGAGCTCGAGAACCCGGAGGTGATCGACCCCGACCGACCTCAGGTGCTCGTGGCCAACCATGTGTCGTGGTTCGACGTGCTCGTCCTGGCCGCGTACACTCCCGGTCCGTTCAGCTTCGTCGCGAAGAAGGAGCTGGAGAAGATCCCGCTCTTCGGTCCGGCCTGGCTCGCCTGCGGTCACATCTCCATCGACCGCCAGGACCGCGGCAGCGCCATCGCGTCGCTGGAGGTGGCCGGCAAGCGTCTCGAGGAGGACCGCCCCACCGTGATCCTCTTCGCGGAAGGCACGCGCTCTCCGACGGGGGAGTTGCGCGCGTTCAAGAAAGGCGCGTTCGTCCTTGCGATCCAGGCGGGCGTCGAGGTCGTGCCGGCCGCGATCCTGGGCAGCCGCGAAGTCATGGCGAAGGGATCGTGGCGGATCAGCACGGGTCGCACGATCAGGGTGCGCTTCGGCACACCGATCCCCGTCGAGGGTCTTCGCATGGAGGACCGGGACGGCCTGATGCATCGGTCGCGCGACGCCGTCGCCGCTCTCCTGGCGGCGGGTCCCGTTCCCGGCGGACGGTGACATCCAAATAGAGCGAACAAGGAGACCGAGTGTCGGCCATCGTCGATGTGCGCGCGCGGGAGATCCTGGACTCGAGGGGCAACCCGACGGTCGAGGCGGAAGTCATCCTCGAGACGGGCACCCGCGGGAGGGCCGCGGTGCCGTCCGGGGCGTCCACCGGGGCCCACGAGGCCGTGGAGCTCCGGGACGGAGACCGGGAGCGCTACCTGGGCAAGGGCGTGCGCAAGGCGGTGGAGAACGTAGGCACCGTCATCGCGCAGGCGCTGCGGGGCTTCGAGGCGCGCGAGCAGCTCGACATCGATCGCACGATGATCGACCTGGACGGGACCCCCAACAAGCGCAAGCTGGGCGCCAACGCGATCCTGTCGGTATCGATGGCGTGTGCGCGCGCGGCGGCGGCGGAGAACCACATGCCCCTGTGGCGCTACCTGGCCGACGAGGGGAAGGCCGGGCTCCTGCCCGTGCCGATGATGAACATCCTGAACGGCGGCGCGCACGCGCCCAACAACGTCGACATCCAGGAGTTCATGATCATGCCGCTCGGCGCCGAGTCCTTCGCCGAGGGGCTGCGCATGGGCGTGGAGGTCTTCCACCACCTCAAGAAGGTCCTCTCCAGCCAGGGGAAGAACACCGCGGTGGGCGACGAGGGCGGCTTCGCACCGGACCTGAAGAGCAACGAGGAGGCGGTCGAGGTGGTGCTGCAGGCCATCGAGGCCGCCGGGTACCGGCCGGGGGAGGAGGTGTCGCTCGCCATCGACGCCGCGGCCTCGGAGTTCTTCCAGGACGGCGAGTACGTCTTCCGCTGGTCCAGTGGCGAGCACCGCGACGCGGCGGGGATGATCGAGTTCTTCAAGGAGTGGCTGGATCGCTACCCGATCGTGTCGCTCGAGGACCCGCTCGATGAGAACGACTGGAACGGGTGGAAGGCCCTCACCTCCGCGCTGGGCGAGCGCGTGCAGGTCGTCGGGGACGACATCTTCGTGACCAACAGCGAGCGCCTCGACCAGGGCATCCGGGACGGGACGGCGAACGCGATCCTCATCAAGCTGAACCAGATCGGCACGCTCACGGAGACGCTCGCGACGATGCGCCTGGCCACGCAGGCCGGGTTCAAGAACGTGGTGTCGCACCGCTCCGGAGAGACCGAGGACACCTTCATCGCCGACCTGGCCGTCGCCACCTCGGCCGGTCAGATCAAGACGGGGAGCGCCAGCCGCACCGACCGGATCTCCAAGTACAACCAGCTTCTACGCATCGAGGAGGAGCTGGGCGCGAAGTCGCGCTACCCGGGCAGGGGGCTCTGGGGCTGAGCGGGAGGCCACGCCCGTGCGGAAGCTCAAGCGCCTCGTGCTCCCAGGGCTCCTCCTCTTGGCCATGTACTACGCGGTCTTCGGGGGGGAGTATTCGTACTTCGCGCTGCGGCGCACGCGTAAACAGGTCGCCCGGGAGCAGGCCGTCCTGGCTGAGCGGCGGGCCCAGATCGACTCGCTGCGCGCGTGGGCGGACTCGCTGGAGCTCGATCCGGCCACGCTGGAGCGGCTGGCGCGCGAGCGCTTCGGGATGATCCGCCCGGGCGAGACGCTGTACCAGTTCGCCGAGCCCCCCGATTCGACGGAGCAGGACAGCGTCGCGCCGCGCGGGCGCTAACGCCCGCCGGCGCCCGCGTCCACCACGCGCATCGCGTCCATCACCACGCGGTCCAGGCGCCGCCGCGTGACGGCGTCAGCGCGCTTCCAGAACGGACGCGCCAGCACGATCGGCGCGATCAGAAAGCCCAGCACCGCGACCGCCGGGCCCAGCGATCCGAGGGGCGTGAGCGCGGACAGCGCCGCCCACGCCATGAAGGCGGAGAACCAGCGGCCGAGGTAGTGACCGGCCCGGTCCGAGGACACACGGATCTCGGTTCCCGCGTCGGTCTCCACGAGCTCCACGCGGGTGCGTCCGCCCAGGTGTGTCTCCTGCCAGAGGAATCGCCGAGGGTCGCTGTCGACGACCTCGCCCGCACGTCCCATCGCACTCTCGGACGCGCGCACGAGGTCCTGGCGCGCCTCCGGAAGGCGGGCGCCCTGGAGGAACGAGCGCACCTCACGCCGGTCGGGGGCCCCGAAGACGGCGGCCGCGACGCCACCGGTGGAGGGCGGCAGGACCGCCGCGGCGCGACGGACCTCCGCCGGATCCAGTCCAACCTCCTCGGCGGCCCGCATCAAGTCCTCGAGCGTTGAGTCCCGTCCTGAGGGAAGGTCGGCGCGCGCGTCCACGTCGGCAGCGCGCCGGAGGATGGCGGAGACCTCGTCCTCGCTGAGGCGGCGAGCCGGCACGGTGGCCCCCTCGCCGCTTCCCGGACCGGCCGGCAGGGAAGGGACGCCGTCGTCGCTCACGAACTGCTTCAGCGCTCGTCGTCGCGCTCTTCGGGCTGTTTGGCCGGGACGGCTTCCTTCTGCTCTTCCGTCGCGGACGCGGACATCCCGATCATCTTGCGCGCCGCGGCTTCGATCGCCGCGCGGTCCCCACCCTCGGGCAGCGCTTCGACCATGCTCTCCGCCGCGAACTTCAACGCGCGCGCCGTGGCCTTCCGGTCCGTTGAGCCGGCGTCCCGCTCCAGGATGGGTCGGAACAGCTCGATAGGGATCGGGAAGATCGTGGTGGAGTTGTTCTCCGCTGCAATCTCGACGACGGTCTGCAGGAAACGAAGCTGCAGCGCCACGGGAAACCGCTCCATGATCTCGGCCGCCGCCACCAGCTTCATGGAGGCCTGATATTCGCCCTCGGCGGCAATGACCTTCCCGCGCCGCTCGCGCTCGGCCTCGGCCTGGCGGGCCATGGCCCGCTTCATCTCCTGCGGCAGGTCGATGTCCTTGATCTCGACGCCAGTGACCTCGATGCCCCACTGGTCCGTGCCCTCGTCGATGATCTCGCGTACCACTTCGTTGATGCGCTCGCGCTCGGCGAGCAACTCGTCCAGCTCCGACTGTCCGATGACCGAGCGGAGCGTGGTCTGCGCGAGCTGGCTGGTGGCGAAGTAGTAGTCCTCGATCTCGATGACCGCCTTGGTGGGGTCGGCCACGCGGAAGTAGACGACCGCGTTGACCCGGACGCTGACGTTGTCCTTGGTGATCGTGTCCTGCGGCGCGATGTCGAGCGCGACGATGCGCAGGTCCATCTTGCGCATGCGCTCCACGCCGAAAGGCACGAGGAAGATCAACCCCGGCCCCTTCGCACGCGTCAGCTTCCCGAGGCGGAAGATGACGCCGCGCTCGTACTCGAAGAGGATGCGCAGGCTGGTGAGAAGCCCGAGCCCGCCGACGACCGCGGCCGGGACGAGCAAGGCGCTGAGATCCATGGATTCCTCCGGGCGTCGCAGTCGATTCGCTACACCCTGAGCGTCGCGCGATGGGGCGCCCCGCGCAAGCTCTTTCGGCCCGTCGACGCCACCCCGGAGCCGGGGTTCGGGACCGGTCGATCCGCGACGGTGGTCGGCGGCCCTCCGCGAGTTGACATCGCCAACGCCGCGGATGAGCTTTCCGGCCCGAGCCGGAGTAGCTCAGTCGGTTAGAGCAGCGGAATCATAATCCGCGTGTCGGGGGTTCGAGTCCCTCCTCCGGCATCAGAAATGGCGCCATTCTTGAGCGGAGTAGGTCACGGGTGACCGACTCCGCTGTCCTTTGCTGTGACGGTAGCTGTGACCTTCCCTGTGACGGTCGGGGGTCACGGTGACCGATCAGCCCGCCGCGTCGCCGAAGAGCTGGTACGAGCTCGGCAGTCAGTTCCCGATCGTGACCGTCGTCTCCACGCGCGGCAACGTCGCCGGCTCGTCATTGATCTCGGCCACCGCGAGCCTGAGCACCAACGTGTATTGCCCGGGCGACAACGGCGTGATGTCCAGATCCCATTCTGCATGCATCGAGTCGGCCGGAGCGATCGGCCAAGTTGCCGGTACGGTCCAGCAGCCGGTGGTTGGGCCCGCTACCCGTGCGCCACCCGCCGAGTAGAGGGCAGGATAACCTTCGGCAAGACAGCTATGGGGCGTCCCGAGGCGGACCGTTCCCGGCCAGTGATTGACCATCCAGATGCTTGCGTGGAGCGTATGGCTGTCGACCTGCGTTGTGGGTCGGATATCGAGGACATCCGCCCAGTCCGACGGTAGAGCGGGCGTGGCCCAGCCGTGGAAGACGACGACCTCGCCGCCGGCGGTCGCCCGCACAGCCTGATCGCCCAGCGCCATTCCGAAGGTCCAAGTGGCCTCGGCACGGCCGTCCACGCCGGTGAGACTGGTTGCGGGTACGACGGAGCCTTCACCTTGCACGACGTCCCATTCCACCAAGACGCCTCGGCGAGGAAGGCTGTCTAAACCCAGGACGGACACAGCGAGCGGATCTGGCAGCTGGGATCCAGCCTCGGCTTCTTGGTCCGCGCCGGCCGCTAACTGGACTACGACGGGCTCTGGCGCCAAAGTCTCGGCACATGCCGCGACGATCATCAAAGCGGTGATCGCAACGCCCAGCGGTAAGGTGCCGCTGCTCCTCGAGGAAGATCGCATTATGCCTGCTCCTGGCCTCCACTGAGGCGATCTGGCGCGGTCCATGTGCGGCCGGGAGCAGGACCAGAAGATCGCAGCCGCACAAGGAAAAGGTAACGAGTGGCGCCTGGCGAGGCACCGATTGACTCAACCGAACGCGGGCGCAGCAAGCTATCGACTTGGCACTTTGCGGGAGCATGGTGCCGATGCGAGGTCGTGAGTTGCACGACGAACGGCACGTACAGCTCCCCGCCCGCTTCCCGGAATTCCTCGGCCTTCTCGTGCATCCCCGCCTTGATGGCCTCGACGGCGCTCCGACCCCTTCTCTCGGGCGAACCGGCGCACGTCCTCGGTGATCTTCATCGAGCAGAACTTGGGTCCGCACATGGAGCAGAAAGGACTCCTAAGCTGAGCCGTACAGGCCCTCGCTCACCCAGACTCCGACGTCGCGCACGACCGCCTCGAAGTCCCCCAGGAACTCCGCGCCGAGGGAGGAAGCACCTGAACGAAGACGCACCTGCGCCTGGCGGAGCCGCCGGCGAGCGCCGTCGAGGATGTCGCGGGCGCGGCTGCTCGCCACGTAGTCGCTCCAGCCTTCCCGCTCGGCTGCGTCCGCCCATTCCACCACGTGGGCGAGGAGGGCGAACACGGCCGCCCAGAACCGCCACGGCGGAAGGGACTGCGCCGCCGCTTGGGCCTCGTGGTCCGTCCGGGGCGTGTGCAGCACCCGGGCCCATGCCTCCGGCTCCGCGTAGAACGACGACGGACGGCCCTCGATCTCGTGGATGAAGCCCGCCAGGGTCATCTCCTCCGTGGCGGTCCGCAGCGCGCGTTCGGTATAGGCCGTCGCGGCGGCGATCACCTTCAGGTCGGCCGGCGTGCCCGCAAGACCGATGAGGAGGGACAGCAGGTCGGCCTTCGCGTTGACGCCGAACCCCGCGCGGAGCCGCAGCGTCAACGCGGGTCCCTCGACGAGCCGGAGCTCGCCGATGGGCTTGATCCGCGGTGTGTATCCGCCGGCCATGGGGGCCGCCCCCAGGCGCTTCCACCGCTTGTCCCCGCTGGCGGTGGCGGGGCGGGAGAAAACGCCGATCCGATCCTGGACGGGTCCCGGGAATCGGGACGCCAACGTCCGCATCCGCTGCAGGCTCATCAGGTGCGAGGCGTCCGTGGCCCACGAGGCGACCACGTCGTCCAGGCGGCGCTCGCGGTGCCCCACGGCGAGCGAGGCGAGGACCAGCGCCTCGGGGTCCACGAGGGTCCTGGCGCGGCGACCCTCGGCAGGCACGGCCGTGGCCGTCAGCGCCGACCACTGCGCCCACGCTGCCTCGACGAGGGTGGCCTCGGCCACTTTCCGGAGGCTAGAAACGGTCTCGCTTGACATGGCGGCTCACGTCCTGGACGATGGAAGTCCACTCGGGTGCCGCATCCTGGGCGCGAACCCACACGGCCGCCGACTCCAGCTCCGAGGAGGTGGGCGAGAGCGCCCTGAGATCCTGGAGATGCACGCTCAGGCGACCGCCATCCGCCGCGGTGAAGAGCTTCAGCGCGATCAGCGTCCGCCGCCCTACGAGGCCCAGGTCCAGCCCTCCGCCGTAGTTCCGCCACGTGGTGTCCTCAAGCAAGCCGGGGGGAAGCCCGGTCGCCCACTGAGCTTCGACGGCCGCGTTCATCCAGTCCTCGCTCAAGCCGAAGTCCCGTGCCACCGTCCGTATTCCACGGGTCAGACCCGGCGGGAAGGGCTCGGCGCGCTCCAGCCGGAGCGTTCCAGTCGCGTCGCGAGAGGCGCGGGCGATGACGTCCACGTCGTTCGTGGCTCGCCGCACCACACCCAGGAGATTCAGCGTCGCCCCGCCGACCACGACGACAGCCGCCGGCTCGTCGGCCACGGCCAGGAGCTCGCCCAGCGCTCGGAGTGCGGCTTCCAGCTCTTCGGCGTGGAGGTCGGTATTCATGGAAGTTTACCTTCTGTTTTATGGAAGATATACTTCCATTCTTGCCCGCGCACTCGGTTTCGTCAAGTGCCGTGCGCCCCTACGACCCGCGTACTACCACGCCCACCGCACCGCCACACTCCACGCCCGTCGGGGCCAGCGGGAAGCAATCCGCGTGTCGGGGGTTCGAGTCCCTCCTCCGGCATCCCTGTGGGGAGAACGAGAAGAGGCCCTCGAGGCGAGTCCCTCGAGGGCCTTCTCATGCCCGGCCCAA
>CAZPZU010000111.1:0-14773 GCA_964591135.1 uncultured Gemmatimonadaceae bacterium
CGTGTACGGCAAGGCCGAGTTCATGAACCCGGGCGGCTCCGTGAAGGACCGGATCGGCATGGCGATGATCGAGGGGGCAGAGGCCGACGGGAGCCTGCGGCCGGGGGGCACGATCGTCGAGGGGACCAGCGGCAATACCGGCCTTGCGCTGGCCATGGCGGCGGCCATCAAGGGGTATCGGTGCGTCTTCACGATGCCGGACAAGATGAGCCAGGAGAAGGTGAAGCTGCTGCGCGCCTTCGGCGCGGAGGTGGTGATCACCCCGACCGCGGTTTCGCCGGACCATCCGGAGAACTACGTCATGAAGGCCAAGGCGATCGCGGCGGACACCCCCGGCGCGATCCTGGCCAACCAGTTCTACAACCCGGCCAATCCGGAGGCCCACTACCGCACCACCGGGCCGGAGCTGTGGCAGCAGAGCGAAGGCAGGATCACGCACTTCTTCGCGGGCGCGGGGACCGGGGGCACGATCACGGGGACGGCGCGCTTCCTCAAGGAGAAGAACCCCGCCGTGCGCATCGTCGGCGTGGACCCCGAGGGATCGATGATCGCGCCCTACTTCAGGACGGGCGAGAAGATCGAGGGACACCCCTACAAGGTCGAGGGGCTGGGGAACGACAAGATCCCCGGCACGCTGGATCTCGAGCTGGTCGACGACTACGTGACCGTGAGCGACCGCGACTCCTTCGTGATGGCCCGACGCCTGATCCGGGAGGAGGGCCTGTTCGTCGGGGGCTCGTCCGGGCTGATCGTCCACGCCGCCGTCCGGATGGCCCGGGAGCTCGACGATCCCGACGCCTTCGTGGTGGCGGTGCTGTGCGACTGGGGGGAGCACTACCTGAGCAAGGCCTTCGACGACGAGTGGATGAGGGAGAACGGCTTCCTTCAGCGCGCGAAGCACCGGAGCGCGCGTGAGATGCTCCGGGCCAAGGAGGGCGACGCGGGCGTGATCACGGTGGAGCCCTCGACTCCGGTGCGGGTCGCCCTCGGTACGATCACGACGCACGACATCGGCCAGTTGCCGGTCGTGCGCGACGGCGAGTGCGTGGGCTCCCTGGCGGAGGGCGACCTGATGGCGCGGGTGATCGCCCGGCCCGAGCTACTGGACGCGTCCGTCGAGTCGGTGATGGACGCACCCTACCCGGTCGTGGACGGACTCGTCGACGCCGACGAGGTGACGCGGCTGCTGCAGCGGGGCAATGCGGCCTGCCTGGTTCGGGAGAACGGAGCCCTCGAGGGCATCGTGACCCGCTACGACGTCGTTCGTGCCCTGACCGGCGCGGGGCCTTGAGGTCCGGCGTGCGACACCCGGGCTGCGGGGGTGCCCCGTGAGGATCGCGGTCCTCATGGGGGGCACGTCCGACGAGCGCGAGGTCTCCCTCTCCTCCGGCGCCCAGGTGGCCCACGCGCTCCGCGAAGCGGGCCACGAGGTGGTCGCCGTGGACACCGTGCGCGGCGTGATTCCCCCGGCGGAGGAGCGCCGCCTGCTGACCGAGGGGGTGCGCGCGGCCCCACCCCTCCCTTCCGACCTCGAGCGCCTCGACGAGGGACACACCGTGGCCCTGACCCGCGACCCCGACGTCGGCGACGTGGACGTGTTCTTCCTGGCGCTCCACGGGGGATCGGGAGAAGACGGGACGATCCAGGCGCTCTTGGACGTGGCGGGCGTCGCGTATACGGGGAGTGATCGGCTGGGCTGCTCCCTCGCCATGGACAAGGAGGTCACGAAGCGGCTCCTGCGCGACGCCGGGGTGCCCACGCCCGACTGGATGACCGGCGATCCCGCCGCGGACGACGTGATGGACGCCCTGGGCCTCCCGGTGATCGTGAAGGCCGCCGGGGGAGGGTCGTCCCTGCGCCTCGTCCTCGCCCACGACCGGGTGGAGCTGAGCGAGGCGATCCAGGCCAGCCGCGGTTGGAACGACGTGGTGCTGTTCGAGCGATACGTGAAGGGCCGTGAGCTGACGGTCGGGATCCTCGGCGACCAAGCGCTTCCGGTCGGCGAGATCATCCCGGCGCACGAGCTGTTCGACTATGCGTGCAAGTACCAGCCCGGCCTCGCCCAGGAGATCTTCCCGGCCGATCTCCCCGCCGACGTGGCGCGCCGGTTGCAGGAGCTCGCGCTGCGGGCGCATCGGGCACTGAGGATGCGCGACTTCTCGCGCGTGGACTTCGTGCTCGACGAGGCGGGGACGCCCTGGTGCCTCGAGGCAAACGCGCTTCCGGGGATGACCGCCAACAGCCTGGTGCCCAAGGCCGCCCGCGCCGCCGGGATCGGGTTCCCGGCGCTGTGCGACCGCCTCGCCGCCCTGGCTTCGGCAAGGAAGAAGGGACCACTTTCGTAGGGATGGGTGGTGGCGGGGGCCCTGTCGGCCGGCGGCGGCGGGGCCCGGAACCTGCCGGGTGAGCAGGGGTTTTGACAGACCACCTCCAGAGGCAAGGAAGACACGGTTCGGCGATGGCCTATTCGACCAGGAGCTTCGGGTTCGGCGGTATGCTCACCCCTGTGGTGAAGCGGCTGCTGATCGCGAACGTGGCGGTGTTCGCCGTGATGCTGGTGCCCGGCGTCAACCGCGTCGCCATCGACTGGTTCGCCTTCCAGCCAACCCGGGTCTTCATCCGGCCCTGGGGCGTGTTCACCTACATGTTCATCCACGGCGGCTTCTGGCACGTGGCCCTGAACATGCTCGTGCTGTTCTTCTTCGGCCCTCCCCTGGAGAGCCGGTGGGGCGGGCGGGAGTTCTTCAAGTACTACGTGATCTGTGGGCTCGGCGGGGTGGCGCTCAGCTACTTCTTCCTCCCCGCGGCCGTGATCGGCGCGTCCGCCGCCATCTACGGCGTCATGCTGGCGTTCGCCATGAACTGGCCGAACGCCCCCATCTACGTGTGGGGGATCTTCCCGGTGAAGGCCAAGTGGCTGGTGGCCTTCTTCTTCGCCATGAGCCTGTTCTACTCCCTGGAGCCGGGTGCCGGGGGCGGGATCGCGCACCTGGCGCACCTCGGCGGCATCGTGACGGGGTTCATCTACCTCAAGAGCGACTGGCGGGGTGGGCAGCGCGTGAAACACGTCGCCAAGGCGGTGAGGGCCCGGCGCCTCGCGATCGTTCCCCGCGAGGATCGTGACGAGAGCGTCGGAGCCGGAGCCTCGACCGACCGGGCCCGGAAGGAGGAGAAGGCCCTCTACGACGCGGTCGACAAGGTGCTGGACAAGATCTCCGCGGAGGGGATGGCCTCGCTCACGCCCGAGGAGCTCCGGCTGCTGGACGAGGTGTCCAAGCGCCACCGCGCCAACTGAGCGGCCCCAGCGCCACCTCCCCCTTGACTCCTGATGGAGATATAGTAATATCTCTATCTCATTGACTGGGGGAGGACCCATGGCGACCGAAACGGAAAGGCTGCTGACGGAGGGCGACGTCGAGGATACCGCGCACGTCCTTCGTTGCCTGGGCCACCCGCTTCGTCTCCGCATCCTGGACGTTCTGGAGAGGGGTGGCGAGGCGACGGTGACCGAGATCTACGAGGCGCTGGGTGTGGAGCAGGCAGTGGCCTCGCAGCATCTCACCACGATGTGGGACAAGGGCATCCTGCAGCGGCGCAAGGACGGCGTGCACGTCTACTACAGCATCGGGGACGAGCGGGCGCTGAAGGTGCTGGCCTGCGTGCGCCAGGCGAACTGCTGAGGAACCCGTAAGAGGCCGCCGGTAAGGGCGGTTTTTCTAGCATCCAACACATATGAAGATATGTATAAACTAATGTCAATGAGCGTGCTGTGCCTGGCTGCGGTGAACGCGGCACCGGCGTGGGCCCAGGAGCGTCCCGTCACGCTCACCGAGGCCATGGCCGAAGCGACCTCCAGCCCCGACGCACAAGCGGCGCGGGCCCGGGCCGAGGCGGCCCGCCAAGGCGGGCGCGCAGCGGCGTCCTTCCTCTGGCCGACGATCGGCGCGGAGGCCGGAATGGTCCGCTCCGACGACCCGGTCGCGGCATTCGGCGGACGTCTGCGGCAGGGACGGTTCACGCAGCAGGATTTCGACCCCTCCGCCCTCAACCACCCCGATCCTCTCACCGACTGGAGCGGCGCCGTGGGTGCCGCCTGGGCGCCGGTGGATTTCGCCGCGGACGCCGGGTATCGAGCCGCCCAGGCCGACGCCGAAGCCGCCGGATCGGGTGCGGAGTGGGCCGTGAAGGCGGCCGCCTTCCGCGCCGAGGTGCGCTACCTCGAGGCGGTGGGTGCCCAGCACCGTCTCGGTGCGGCCGATGCGGCTCTGGAGGCCGCCCGGGCCAACGAGCAGGTGACGACGCACCGGCGTGGCCAGGGCCTCCTGACCGACGCCGACGTCTTACAGGCCCACGCCGCCCTCGAGGGCGCCCGGGCCCGACGCATCGATGCCGGGCGCCTCGTCGCGGACGCACGGGGACGTCTGGCAGTGGCCATGGGCTGGCCCGCCGACGCGGTGCCGGTTCCCACCGACACGATCTTCGCTGCGGGCCCCACACCGGAGGGGGACCTCTCCGGGCGCCCCGATCTGCGGGCGTCCGAGGCGGGGGTGCGGGCGACCGAAGCCCGGCTGACGCAGGTCCGTCGCTCGAGACTCCCGCGCGTGGAGGGCTTCGCCCGCCTCGAGTCGCACTCCGCGTCCGCTTTCTCCGGCGCCGAGAACGACTGGACGGTCGGCTTTCAAGTTCGCGTCCCCCTCTTCACCGGCTTCGCCCTCACGGCGCGCGAACGGGCGGCCGCCTCCCTCCGGGACGCGGCACGCAGCGAGCACGACCAGCGCGTGCGGGAGGCCGAGGCGGAGCTCGAAGAGGTCCGCCGCGGCGTCGACGCAGCCCGGCAGGGCTCCGCAGCCGCGCAGGCGGCGGCCACCGCCGCGACCGAGGCCGCCCGACTCATGCGCAGGCGCTTCGAGGAGGGCCTCCTGACGACCTCCGAGCTCCTGGCCGCGGAGGCGAGGTCGGCGGATCTGACCACCCAGGCCGTGAACGCACGCCTGGCGCTCGACATGGCCCTGGCACGCCTGAAGTTCCTCACCGATACGACGACCCACGACCTCGACGAGGGCATGGACCGATGAAGCGAGTCATCCCGATTCTCACCACGGTGGCGGTGCTGACGGCCTGCGGGGCCGACGAGCCCGGACGGCTGCCGATGGTCACCCAACCGGTGGCCGTGACGGTGTCCGCCGTGCGCAGGGCGCCGACGGTAGAGAGCTTTCCCGCGGTCGTGGCGTCCGAGTGGACGGCGGACATCGCCACGCGCATGAGCGGTACCGTCGAGCGCATGCTCGTCGACGTGGGTGCACGCGTCCGCGCGGGAGACGCGCTGGTTGCGGTCGACGCGAGCGACGTCGAGGCACGCGTGTCCGCGGCGAAGGCCCAGGAGGATCTGGCCAGCCGGACGTTCCAGCGCATCCAGAACCTCCAGCGCGACGGGGCCGCGTCGCAGCAGGAGCTCGACCAGGCGACGGCGGCCCTCGAGGCCGCGCGCGGACAGCGGACGGAGGCCGAAGCCCAGCAGGCGTACGCGGTCGTGCGTGCGCCCTTCGACGGCGTGGTCACGCGGCGCATGGCCGACCCCGGTGGTCTCGCGGTCCCGGGTCGGCCTCTTCTGACCCTCGTCTCCACCGGCGCACTCAAGGTGGTGGCCGACCTTCCCGCCGCCCGTGCGGGCTCGCTGGAGCCCGGCCGCGTCGTGACGGTGCAGGCCGAAGGCACAACCTACCCCGTTCGCGTCACCCGGGTCGTCCCCGCCCTGGGCAGTGGAAGTCGGACCTACCGGGTCGAGGCGGCGTTCGAGCATGCGCCGACCGGCCTGATTCCCGGGACATACGCGCGCCTGGAGGTCAAGCGGGACGGTGAGGGTCCGCGTTGGGTTCCGGCCGACGCGGTCGTGGACCGGGGACAGCTCACGGGCGTCTGGGCCGTGGAGGCCGACACGGTCCGGCTGCGTTGGGTGCGTCTCGGACAGCGTCGAGAAGGCGGGGTCGAGCTGCTGGCCGGACCGGCCGGGATGAACGTCGTGGTGCGACGGCCCGCTCCGGAGCTCGTCGACGGCCAGCCCGTCTCGTCGGCCGCGGAGGAGCCGTGGACGATGCCGGGTGAAGGCGCCGCGCGCGGCGGGGAGGTGGACCGGTGAGGGAGAACCTCGCGGGCCGCCTGGCAGGCATCTTCCTCGAGTCCAAGCTCACGCCGCTCCTCATGGTGGCGGCCCTGGGCGTGGGGGCGTGGACGGTGTCCACCATGCCGAGCGAGGAGGAACCCCAGATCATCGTGCCCCTCGCGGACCTCTACCTCCCGCTTCCGGGCGCTACGCCGGAGGAGGTGGAGAACCGGGCGCTGGTCCCCCTCGAGAACGTGCTCTCGGGCATCGAGGGCGTGGAGTACGTGTACAGCCACGCGGAGCCGGGCTTCGGGCTCGTGACCGTGCGCTACGAGGTGGGCCGCGACATGGAGGCGAGCCTGGTCCAGCTCTACAGCACGCTCATGAAGCACGCGGACCGCATGCCCCCCGGGCTGCAGTTTCCCCTCGTGAAGACCGTGACCATCGACGACGTCCCGTTCTTCACCGCGACGCTCTTCGGCGGCGGGTTGGACGGGGCTTCGCTCCGACGTCTCGCCGACGAGGTACGGGTCGAGCTGGAGTCGGTGCCGGACGTGCGCGACGTGCAGGTGGTCGGGGGCTATCCGCGCGAGGTACGCGTCGAGCTGGACCCGGACCGCTTGGCCGCGTACGGAATCGATCCCCTGCGGGTCGCCCAGCGGTTGGGAGGCGAGAACGTCGAGACCGAGGCCGGCGCGTTCACGCACGACGATCGCGTCGTGCGCGTAGTGGCCGGATCCTTCCTGAAAGATGCCGACGAGGTCGGACGCGTCGTGCTCGACGTGCGGGACGGCGCGCTGGTCCAGGTGCGGGACGTGGCCACCGTGGTGGACGGCCCTGCCGAGGTGAGCCACTACACCTTCCAGTCCACCGGCGCGGGCGGCTGGACGCCGATGGTCTCCGTTGCGGTCTCCAAGCGTCCGGGCGCGGACGCGACCGAGCTGGGCCGAGCGCTCGAGGCACGCCTCGAGGAGGCCCACGGTCGCCTGGTGCCCGAGGACGTCACGATGGAGGTGACGCGCAACTACGGCGAGACCGCGCACCACAAGGTCCTGACATTGCAGGAGCACCTGGGGCTGGCGGTCCTGTCGGTCGGGCTGATCATCCTGCTGACGATGGGGTGGCGCAGCGCGGTGGTGGTGATGGTATCGGTGCCGCTCACCTTCGCCCTCACCCTGTTCGTCTACCAGATCCTGGGTTACACGCTGAACCGGGTCACGCTGTTCGCCCTGATCTTCGTCACCGGCATCGTGGTGGACGACTCGATCATCGTCGCCGAGAACATGGAGCGGCACTTCAGCATGCGGGATCGGCCGCTTCTCGCGGCGGCGAGGGCAGCCGTGGACGAGGTCGGCAACCCCACGATCCTGGCCACGCTGACGGTGATCGCCGCGGTGCTGCCCATGCTGTTCGTACGCGGCCTCATGGGGCCGTACATGAGCCCCATGCCGGTCGGCGCCACGGTGGCCATGCTGTTCTCGCTGGCCGTCGCGCTCACGATCACGCCCTGGCTCGCGTACAGGCTGCTGGGCGGCGCCCACGCCCATGGGGAAGGCGAGGCGTACGCGCTCGAGAAGACGAAGATCTACCGGTTGTACGCCTCGCTCATGCGACCGCTGCTCGCGCGCCCCGCCGCGATGTGGGGGGCGCTCGCGACGGTCACTGTGCTGCTGTTGGGGGCGGGCGGCATGTTCCTGACCCGTTGGGTCCAGGTGAAGATGCTGCCCTTCGACGACAAGAACGAGGTGCAGGTCATCCTGGACCTTCCGGAGGGAACGCCCCTCGAGGCCACGCTCGCGCTCGCCGAAGACGTGGGCCGGGCGGTGGGGGGTGTCGACGAGGTGGCCGACGTCCAGATGTACGCGGGCGTGGCGGCTCCGTTCAACTTCAACGGAATGATCCGCCACTACTACCTGCGGCAGGGCTCGAACGTGGCCGACCTGCAGGTGAACCTGGTGGACAAGGGCGAGCGGGCCGCCCAGAGCCACGACGTGGCGCGGGCTCTGCGTCCGATCGTGGACGAGATCGTCGCCTCCTCGGGAACCGGCGCGCGCGCCAAGGTGGTCGAGGTTCCGCCCGGACCGCCGGTGCTGGCCACGCTGGTGGCGGAGATCTACGGTGACGACCGGGTGGAGCGGGAGCGTGTGGCGCGCGAGGTGATGGACCGCTTCGAGGCGCAGGAGAGCGTCGTCGACGTGGACTGGTCGCTGGCCGCGCCTCAGCCCGAGCTGCGCATGGAGGTGGACGCCGAGAAGGCCGCGCTCTCCGGCGTGGCCAAAGAGCAGGCGGTGGGCGCGCTCCGCCTGGCGCTCGCAGGCCAGGTGGTCACCCACCTGTCGGCGCCCGAGTCCCGTACCCCGGTGCCGGTGCGCGTGCAGCTCGGCGAGGCCGACCGATCGGGCATCGACCGGCTGGGGCGCACGCCCGTCGGGTCGATGACCGGAACCATGGTGCCCGTCGGCGAGCTGGTGCGCACGACGGAGACGACGCGCCCGCAGGTGATCGATCGCAAGAACGGCGAGCGGGTCGTGTACGTGATGGCCGAGGTCGCCGGGGAGGAGGAGAGCCCGGTGTACGCGATCCTCGACATGGAGAAGCAGCTCGACTCGATCCGGGTGGCGGGAGACGCCCCGCTGGGCAGGCTGTTCGCGCGCCAGCCCACGGCGACCGAGCGGCCCGTGATGAAGTGGGACGGGGAGTGGCAGATCACCTACGAGGTCTTCCGCGACCTTGGGATGGCCTTCGCCGGGGCGCTCGTGCTGATCTACGTCCTCATCGTCGCATGGTTCGGCTCGTTCACCACGCCCCTGGTGATGATGGCGGCGATCCCCCTCACGCTCATCGGCATCGCGCCCGGACACCTCCTGGCGGGCGCGTTCTTCACGGCGACCTCGATGATCGGGATGATCGCGCTGGCCGGAATCATGGTGCGCAACGGCATCCTGCTCATCGACTACCTCGAGGCGCGTCTGGCCGACGGGCTTCCGCTGAAGGAGGCGATCATCGAGGCCGGGGCGGTGCGGACGCGCCCGATCGTGATCACCGCGGGCGCGGTGGTCATCGGCGCGGTGGTGATCCTCTTCGATCCGATCTTCCAGGGCCTGGCCGTCGCCCTGATCGCCGGGTCCGTGGCCTCCACCATCCTCTCCCTGGTCGTGGTGCCGGGAATCTACTTCCTCATGAAGCGCCGAGGTGAAGCATGAAGCTCGTGATCCTCATGTACCTGGAAGAAGACTCGACGTGCGTGGAAGGCCTCCTGGCCGCGCACGAGGTGGCAGCCTACAGCGAGCTCTCCGTGGAGGGCCACGGCCTGGGCACGGCCGGATGGTACGGGAAGGTGGCGCCGTACCGCTCGCGCATGCTCCTGGCCTTCCTGGCCGCCGCGAAGGCGGACGAGCTCACCGCCGCGGTCGCGACGTGCACGGGGTGCAAGGACCCCACCCATCCGATCCACGCCTGGCAGGTCGACGTCGAGAAGGTCGTCACGTCCGGGCTGCCCATGAACAACGCCAACGCCTGACTCCCTCGGAGACATCGAATGAGCATGCATCGCAAGATCCGGCTGATCGCCGGCACGTTCGTCCTCGTCTCCCTCGCTCTGGGCTGGTGGGTGAGCCCGTGGTGGCTCCTCTTCACCGCCTTCGTGGGGCTCAACCTCGTCCAGTCGTCGCTGACGAAGTGGTGCCTGATGGAAGACATTCTGCGCTGGACCGGAATCCACCGGGAGGCGCGCGAGCGCGTGTGAGGCGTCAGCGGCTGAGGCCGTACTTCTTGATCTTGTTGTAGACGGTCACCCGGTCGATCCCGAGGATCTCGGCCGACCGGGTGATGTTCCAGTCGGTCCGGTCGAGCACGGCATTGATGTGGCGTCGCTCGACCTCGGCGAGGGAGTCCGGCTGACCGTTCGCCGCCCGGCGCGCACCGATGCGGATCGGCAGGTCTTCCGGCTGGATCGCCTCCTCCCTGCCGACGACCATGGCGCGCTCGATGGCGTTGGACAGCTCGCGCACGTTTCCTGGCCAGTCCCACGCCGTGAGGACGGCCATGGCCGCCGGGCTGACCTCGCGGACGCGGGTGTCCATCTGACGGGCGAAGCGTTGCAGGATGTGGTTGGCCAGGAGCGGGATGTCCGAGCGCCGGGCGCGCAGGGGCGGGGCCTCGATCGTGAAGACGTTGATACGGTAGTAGAAGTCCTCGCGAAAGCGCCCTTCCTCCACCTCCTTCTCCAGATTCTCGTTGGTGGCGCAGATGACCCGGAAATCGACCTGGACGGACCGGGTGCCCCCGATGCGCGTGAACTCCTTGGTCTCGAGGACCCGGAGGAGGTCCACCTGCGTCTTCGCGCTGATCGAGCCCACCTCGTCCAGAAAAAGCGTGCCGCCGTCCGCCATCTCCAGCCGCCCTTTGCGGCGATACTGGGCGCCGGTGAACGCCCCCTTCTCGTGGCCGAACAGCTCGCTCTCCAGAAGGGTCTCAGGCAGCGCTCCGCAGTTGACCGGAATGATGGGCGCGTAGCGCCTTCGGCTGTTGGCGTGGATCGCCCGCGCGATCAGCTCCTTCCCCGTGCCGCTCTCCCCGCGGATGAGGACCGTCGCGTCGGTCTTCGCGACGTGCTCGGCCAGCTCCATCACCTTCTTCATGGGCGGGCTCTCGCCCACGATGGTGTCCCCGGCCACGAACTCGTCGATGGTCCCGCGCAGCTGGAGGTTCTCCTCGCGCAGGCGCCGCCGCTCGAGCGCCCTGCGAACCAGGTGGCTCAGCTCGTCGGGGTCGATGGGCTTGGAGACGTAGTCGAAGGCACCCTGCTTCAGACTGCGGACCGCCGTCTCCACGGACGCGAAGGCCGTGATCATGATGACTTCCATCCGCACGTCGAGCTGGCGGAGGTGGTCCTGCAGTTGGACGCCGTCCATGCCCGGCATGCGAACGTCGATCACGGCGACGTCGAAGCTCCCGCCCTCCATCGCCTGGAGCGCCTCGTCGGCGTTCTCGGCGGTGCGTACCTGGTAGCCGTCCTTGCGGAACCAACTCTGCAGTGAATCGCGCACGGAGTACTCGTCGTCGACGACCAGGATGCTGGTCTCCCTCTGCGTCATGTTGGTCGGCTCCTCAAACGTGGGCGGGTGAGGGTGACACCTCGACCGAGGCGGCCTCGATCGTGGTTCCATCCGGGCGCGCTGCCGGTGGAATGCGGGGGAGCCGCAGATGGAACGTGGTGCCTGTCCCCACCTCCGACTCGACCTCGATCGTGCCCCCATGCCGGTGGACGATCCCGTAGACCACGGCGAGGCCGAGGCCCACGCCGCTCTCGCTGTCCTTGGTCGAGAAGAAGGGCTCGAAGATGAGCGGGAGGACGCCGGGTGGGATCCCCGGGCCGGTATCCGCGACACCGATGCGAACGCCCTCGGCGTCGCCCACGAGCACCACGCTCAGGGTTCCGCCCTCGCCCATCGCCTCCACCGCGTTCACCAGAAGGGCCACGAGGGCCTGCTGGACCTGGCCGGGGTCGGCGACGACGTTCGTGTCCCCCTGCAGGAAGGTGGTGCGTAGCTCCGTGCCGCTCATGTCAAGGCGGTGTCGGACCAGCATCAGGCTCCGGTCGACGATCTCGTTGAGGTCGACGGAGGCCATCGCCGCGCCTGTGCGTCTGGCGAATACGAGGAGGTTCTTCACGATCGCGCCGCAGCGCGTGCACTCCTGCTGCACGAGACGCAGATAGCGCTCGAGCTCCTCCCGGACGGCGGGATCGAGGGGCTGCTCCGCGAGCTCCCGCTCCACCAGGCGCGCGTAGGTCAGCATGCCGCTGATGGGGTTGTTCAGCTCGTGGGCGACCGTGGCCGACAGCTTCCCGAGGGATGCCATCTTCTCCATGTGGAGCACCTGGCGCTGCGCTTTGCGCAGCTCCTCGGTCTTCTCGGCCACCTTGTCCTCGAGGTTCTGCGACCACTGGGTGACCTCGTTCTGTGCCCGGCTCAGGTCTTCGGCCATCCGGTTGAAGTCCCCGGCCAATCGGGCCAGCTCGTGTCCCCCGCGCACGTCGATGCGTGTTTCCAGGTCGCCCCCGGCGATCCGGCGCGTACCCTCCTGGAGCCTCCCCACCGGTTGGAGGATGAGTCGCCGGAACATGACGGCGGCGACGATCCCGATGACCAGGATGAGCACGAGCGTCGTCCACACGATGTGCAGCCGGGCGCTGCGCACCGCTCCCTGCACCGGGAGCGTCGACATCTCGACGTCCAGCACGCCCAGCACCGGATGTCCGGCCGCCTCCGTATGGCAGCCCCCGGCCGAGCACGCCGGCTCGTTCTCGATCACGGTGAGCCTGCGCAGGACCTCGCCCTCGGCCGCCTGGATGACCTCCGCCGCCTCCGTTCCCACCGAGTCGGATGGCGTGCCCTCCTGGTGGCACCGCGTGCACGGCTCCGAATCCACGGGGATGTGGACGCCGATCTCGCTGGTGTCGCTCGACAGCACGACCTCCCCCTTCTTGTCGTAGACGCGGATGGCGGCCACTTCGGGCCCTTCCGCGAGCCGCTCGATGGTCGTCTGCACCTCGTCGAGGCGGTTGAGGAGCATCCCGTCGTGCGTGGCCCTGCGGATCAGGCTGCTCGATCGCTGGGCCTCGCTCCCCACCAGGGCCAGGAAGTGGTCCTTGATGGAGCCGAAGCTGACCAGGGCGTGGACGAGGAGCACCACGCCGACGGTCAGGAAGAGGGGAACGAGCAGTCTTGCGGCGAGGGAGGAGAGGAGCGCTTTGAGCTGCGCGGTCATGGCCAGCGTCGCTCGCGGGGGCCGCAGCCCCTGCTTCCGGGGGGTGGTGGAACGCGGGCAGGGCGACTGCTGAAAAATCACACAGCGCGTTGCGGATCTCAACGGACGGGCCTCTCGGATTCCGGGACGGCCCGGTGGCGGAGTAGCGTTTCGGGGCGCGGGGGACGTGGTACCGCCCTTGCAAGAAAGAGTCGCGGCGGGCGCTTCGGCACGAGCCGGACGGCGATCCGCCGGGCGCGCCCCGACCGGGGGGGAGCACGAGCGATGTCCTCGCAGGTACTCGTCGGCACGGAACCCCATCCCTGCGTGTGGATGCGCGCGGGCCTGATCAGCTACAGGCTCTGCGATCGCGCCTACGACTGCGAGAGCTGCCCCCTGGACGCGGCGCTCCATGCCCCCGCCAGGCGCAGCCACCCGCGGCCCTACGTGAGCGCGGCGGAGACCGCCACGGCCGTGCCGCCGGACCGGCGCTACGCCGAGGGACACACGTGGGTGCAGGAGATGGGTGCCCGTGACGGCACATTCTGCCGCCTGGGTCTCGACGCGTTCGCGGCGGCGATCATCGGGACCACAATCGGGCTGCGCGCCGCCGGGACCGACCGGGTGCTGGAGTGCGGAGACCTCCTGTGCGACCTGGACATCGGGCTCGGGCTGTTGAGCCTCGGTGCACCGGTCAACGGGCGACTCGTGAGGCTCAACCCTCGCCTGCGGGATCGTCCGGACGAGGTCGTGCGTGAGCCGTACGGCGTTGGCTGGATCGCGGAGCTGGCGGATGTCCGGGAGCTGGAACTGCGGGGGCTCGCCGCCTCGGAAGCCGCCTGCGAGCGCACACGCGCCGACCTCACCCGGTTCCGCAGGGCCGTGGCCCTGCACCTCTTCGCCGATCTCGGCGCCGGCGAGCTGGGCTGGCTCGGCCTGGGCCAGTGCCTCACGGACCTTCGTCAGATGCTCGGTCCCGTCGGCTACCTCGAGCTCGTGGCCGGGTTCGTCCACTGAGTCCCGTCCCCTCGCTCTCTCCACCCCCCGGTTCGCGCTGCTGACGTTTTCAACTCGTCCGTTGAAAATCTCTACACATCCAGGGCCCAGCGTACCAGGATCTTCGGTTCATGTGTTCATGTAAAGCAATATTGAATATGGAGTTACGTGCGCATTTGGCCTCGGGTGACGGGGTGGTGTGGGACTTGCTCGAAAAGCACGTGGAACACGCAAACGCACCCGTGGAGGACAGATGAAATCCGCGTTCGGCAGGACCCACGATGAGGTCGGATGGGGCACCGCGTTCGTTCTGGCGTTGGTGAGCCTCCCGCTCATGGCCGTCGCCGTCCTCATCGTGCGGACCTTCCTGATTCCTCTCCTGGTCGTCGGCGTCGTGGTGATGGCGCTCCTGACCCTGTTCGTGCCGCCGCGCTACCGCGCGTGGCTGAACGAGGCCTGGCGAATGCCGCGCCACTGACGACCCGCCGTCGGGGGGACCGTCCGCGACGGAACGGGCGGTGACAGTCACGTTCTACATAGATCGCAGGGCTCGACGACCATGACCATCTCGAGACGCGCGGCGCTGCAGATCCTGGCGACAGCCGGCGCGACCGTCGCTCTCCCCCGGCGGCTCCGAGCCGCCCGGGCGAAGGGGGCGAATCCCGACGACAGAGCCATCCTCTACGACGCGACGCGTTGCATCGGGTGTCGCCAGTGCGCGGTCGGGTGCGCGGAGGCCAACGGGTGGGATCCTGCCCTCGCGCTGTCCGAGGATCCGAAGCTCACCTACGCGTCGTTGACCGTCATTCGACGCTACCACCACGACGGGGGGGACCTCTTCCGGAAGGTGCAGTGCATGCACTGCGTCGAGCCGGCGTGCGTGAGCGCCTGCATGCTCGGAGCCATGCACAAGGACGCGGACGGCGC
>CAZPZU010000112.1:0-14664 GCA_964591135.1 uncultured Gemmatimonadaceae bacterium
CCAGAGCACCTGCCTTACAAGCAGGGGGTCGGCGGTTCGAATCCGTCAGCGCCCACTTGAAGTCGCCATGAGGTTGCCACCGGGTTGCCGTGAAGTCTGGCGGCGGGCCAACTACTCGTTGGAGTCCGGGGATAACCGGGACTGGGCCATTCGGGTCCGAATGTCAAGTCGATGGGCACGATTCCTCATCTCGTTGGCGTCGCAGTGCTGATGTGGCGGTGGGTTGCGGAGACGATGAAGAACACTCGGGCGACATCTGCGGGCTCAGCGCGCGGGTCATCGGCACCGTCCGAACGCCCGAGGGTGTCCCGGTTCGCAATGCCTTGGTCCGGATGACCGCGTTGTACCCCTTCGAATGCTGCGGCGTGGCCGCGAGCGATGATACGGTGTGCGGGTGGCCACGGATCGATCGGGCGCATTCGTCGACACCGTCCTGGCGTCGTTCGCCGTGCCGTGGGAAGAGCCTCCGGCTCGAAGGCCGACGGTTGAACTGGCGAGGGAAGGCTCGGACTAGGCCTGAGAAAGCGAAGCCCCGCTTGGTCTCACGCAAGCTCCGAGACCGGGCGGGGCTTCCCGATTGCCATGTGTCACTTCGTCGTGTCGATGCGGGCTTCCCTCACCACGCCCCGCCCCCGTGTATGTACTGGCGCAGGTGGACAATCTCGTCCTCGGCGAGGTCGAGGCACGCCTTGATCAGGTCGCCGATGGACACGAGCCCCACGAGCTGTCCGCGCTCCTGCACTGGGAGATGGCGGATCCTGTGCTCGGTCATGACGGCCATGGCCTTCCGGAGGTCGTCGTCCGATCCGGCGATCACAGGGTCGCGCGTCATGTTGTCTCCCACCGGCATGCGGTGGAGCTTGCCCGGCGCGCTCGCCGTCAGCCGGAGGATATCTCGCTCCGTGATGATTCCGACGACCTCGCCTGACCGAGCGACCACGAGGCTGCCGACGTTGTGTTCCGTGAGCATTTTCGCCGCCGCGAGGACGGACCGCTCTTCGGTGATGGTGAGGACGTGGTGGCCCTTCTGTCGCAGGATTTCGTCGATCTTCATTTCGCGCCTCCCGCCAAAGGAGCGGAATAGAAATCCCAATCTGTGTCGAGGAGCCGCGCGAGCGCGAATGTTGTCGGATCACGGTTACTCAGAGGCGGGGCCACACCACGATGTCGGAGCACCCGGGGTGACGGCTGAGCCACGCCTGCACAAGAGGACACAGTGCGAGGCCTCACGGGCACGGCCGGAGGACGTAGGCGTTGTCTTCCAACGCCACGTACGCGCAGCCATGCTCGAGGAGGAATTCGATCCAACGCTGC
Source organism: uncultured Gemmatimonadaceae bacterium (assembly GCA_964591135.1). Lineage (GTDB taxonomy): Bacteria > Gemmatimonadota > Gemmatimonadetes > Longimicrobiales > Gaopeijiaceae > SZUA-318. Next base: position 1,315 of record CAZPZU010000112.1, read on the forward strand.
GCCCGAAGCGAGTCCACCAACCCGGCCGCGTCGTCGCGCATCTCGGCGTGCCATCGCGCCCGGTGGCCGACGTGGAGCCGGTAGTCCCGCCCGTACGCCCGAATCCAGAATAGATGGCCATCGTCGAGCGCTGTGCTGTGCTTGATCGCGGCGCCGGGCCAGCTCCAGTCGATGTCCGTCGCGAGCTGGTGCTCGATGGACGGCATCACCGACATGGGGCTCTCGTGCCATGCCTTCTTCATCGTTGCATGCTCCCCGGGAGGAGAGAAGCCAGGGGGGGCCGGTTCGCATGTTGAGCGCAGTCTAGTACCGTCCGGCGTGGTTCGCCATGAAGACGTGAGCTCCCCGGAGCCCGGTGGCGGGGCGCCGGAACCCTGTGAAGGCCTGAGAAAAGGTTGGCATTCCGGCGAGCCACCATCTATTCTTTACGCATCCATCCGTCATATCTATGCGCCGTTCCACGGCACGGCGTGGTCATCAGGCCCCTGACCTTTGCTCATTTCCATCCAGCACCTGGCTCGCGAGACTGCGAGGATCATTGCCGCATATCGTCGAGAGATCGAGGATCGTGGCGTGTCGCCGGCCGAGGCCTCGGCGCTTGCGCAGCGGTTCGAGCAGCGGCTCCTCCGGCCGATTCTCAACGATCCAGTGACCGAGGTCCACCCAGCTCCCTGGGCCGATATCGAGGCGTTCTTCGTGGCCGTGGTGGAGTTGCAGCTGGCCATGGGACATGCGCCCGACGCGGTGGCCGCTGTGGATTACATGAGCCGTTCGGGCCTCGCCATCCCCGATATCTCGCCTGCCGACGCCAGGTGCCTCGCACAGCGCGTACCCATGTCCTCGACAGCCATCTACAGTGCCTTCAGGTTCGGCCGGCTTCTCGAGGATCCGCCTGAACGCGGCTAGGAGAGGTGGTTTTAATGGTGGGGGCCAGGCTGGCGGCAGGGCAGCGACCAGCCAACACCTCGTGAGGCGAGACACGATTGCCCTCACCGCTTCACGGCAATGGACTGGACCTCGAACCTCGCCCCGTACAGTACGTGTGCGACGCCGAGGAACGCGCGCGCCGGGTATTCCTTGGTGAAGTAGGTGCTGTAGACCTTGTTGAACTCGGCGTAGGTCGACAGGTCGGAGCAGAATACCTGCACGAACACCAGATCGTCCATGGTCATGTCCGCACCCGCCAGGATCCCCTTCACGTTTTCGAGCACGAGCCGCGCTTCCTCCGCGGCCGAGTCGGGCACCTTGTTGCCCGGCAATAGGCCGATCGTGCCGCTCAAGTAGAGCGTACTGCCGACGACGACGCCCTCGCTGTAGGGGAACGTGGTAGTGTCACTCGCCATCGTTGGATCGACGTACCGTCGCTGCTGAGCCGCAAGCGGGCGGGTAGCGACGCCGAGGATGGCCAGCGCCACGCAGAGCGCCGTGGTGCCGCGTCGAGTCATTGGTGCCTCCGAATGTGAAGGGCAGGGGGGGCTCGGGCACGTTAGGAAAGCACCTCCATGGATCGCAAGCTGGACGCTCCTCTACGCGCCGCAGATCGCCAGGGTGCGCCCATCCAACCGCGACAAGGTCGTGGTTGCCCGCTACGTCGGACGGCGGGCGCCCGCCCGGGGTTGCGACGGGCGCACAGGACTCCGAGCATCCGAGCGGACGCCGGCCGGGTTTCGGGAATCCGACCTCGTCACGTGCCGCCCCTCCCGCTCGTACTCCTCGTTGGAGGTCTGCATGAACCACACCGTCGTGCTGGTCGGCGCGGAGTTCGAGGAGAACCTCTCGCTCCGCTATCTCGCGGCCGCGGTCGAGCGGGATGGATTCGAGGCGGCGCTGATCCCCTTCGCGGAGGCGGCGGAGATCGACGACGTGGTCGCGCGCATCCAACGGCTCGATCCCCTGGTGGTCGGCCTGTCCGTGCCGTTCCAGATGCGTGCCCGCGCGTGTCTCGATCTCGCCGGCGCGCTCCGAGCGGTCGGCGTCCGGGCGCACATCGTGGTCGGAGGCCACTTCGCCACCTTCGAGTACGCGAACATCCTGCGGGACTATCCGGCCGTCGACTCGGTCGTGCGACACGAGGGCGAGCTGCCGCTACGCGATCTGTGCGCGCGCCTCCGCGACGGAGACTCCGTCGTCGGTGTCCGCGGTACGGTGACGCGCCGCTCCGACGGCATCGTGGATGGGGGCACGCGCCGTCTTCCCCCCCTCGACGAGCTGCCGTTCCCGGACCGGCGGGGAGCGCCCCACCGGGTGATGGGGATCCCGGCCTCGCCGATCGTCGGCAGCCGTGGCTGCTACGCCGACTGCGCGTTCTGCTGCATCTACGCCTACGCCGAGAACGCCGACGGCGCGCGCTACCGGCGCCGCTCGCCGGAGAGCGTCGCCGAGGAGATGCGGCAGGAGTACGAGCGGCGCGGGGTCCGGCTGTTCATCTTCCACGACGACAACTTCTTCGTGCCGTCGGCGAAGCTGAACATCGCCCGCTATGCGCGGCTGAGGTCCCTCCTCGAGGACTTCGGCATGACCGACATCGCGCTCGTGATCAAGTGCCGGCCCAACGACGTCGATCCCGACCTGTTCCGCCTGCTCAAGAGCATGGGGATGATCCGCGCGTACGTCGGAATCGAGACGAACTCGGACGAGGGCATCGTCTCGCTGAACCGCCGTATCAGCCCCGACGACAATCGCCGCGCGATGGCGGTCCTGCGCGAGCTCGACGTCTACCACTCGTACAACGTGCTCATCTTCGACCCCGAGGCGACGCTCGAGGGCGTCGGTCGCAATCTCGACTTCATGGAGGAGTTCGGCGACGTGCCCTTCAACTTCTGTCGCGCGGAGGTCTACGCGGGCACGCCGCTCAAGCTGATCCTGGAACGGCAGGGCCGGCTGCGTGGCGACTACTTCGCCTGGGGCTACCAGATCGGCGACCCTCGCGTCGAGATGCTGTTCCGGATCGCCGTGACGGCCTTCGGCTCGCGCAACTTCAAGCACGACGGTGTCGCCAACCTCAACCTGGGCATCCGCTTCGACAACGAAGTGGTCCGCTGGTTCCATCCCGAATTCGTCGACGACGCTTGGCAGAGCCGGCTGGTGGACTTCTCCCGGCGCGTGGGAGCCGACTCCGTCGCGCGCATGCGCGACGCGGTGGCGTTCGTGAGCGGTGCGGACGTCCGCGATGCGGCGTTGGTGAAGTCGTTCACGCTGGAGCTCGCGCGGCGCGTGGCCCGCGCCGACCTGGGCTTCGTGAGGGAGTGCAAGGCGCTGCGACGCGAGCTCGAAGCCCGCGTGCTCCCGCCTCGAGCGGACGCCGCGCACGGAACCACCTGGAATCGCGGCACGCCGCCGTGGGCCGCCGAGTCCCTCCGTCTCGGTGACTCCACCGGCTCGGAGCTGTCGACCGAAGCATTGCCGGAGCCTCGCCGGCTCCCGCGCTGAGAGGAATCGCGACATGGGCATCAAGGACCAGGCGAAGCGCATCGCGGCCGGTGCGAGCGTGGCGCTCGCTACCAGCGGGCTCAGCAACTGCCACGACAACGGTGCGGTCGATCCGCCCCCGCCGCCGCTGCAGTGCAATACGGTGGACACCGGCCAGTCGCTGACCGCGAACGCGACGCTCGACGCCGACACCGTCGAGGTGACGGTGCGCAACGTGCTCGGCTACGGGAACTGGCGCGTCGACGCGGTCTCGGACGTGTCGGGCGCGACCCTCCTCTCCGTCCACCTGCCGGAGAACGCCACCGACTCACTCATCGTGAGGCTGCGCATCGCCGACGAAAACACCACGCAGATCGCCTTCGCGGTCGCGGCGACGCTCACCGGCTACTCCGGCGAGAGCTGCGCCGTCACACGCACCTTCCACATCACCCTCTCGGGCGACGGAGTGCAGGTGAGCCTGCGCGACGCCGACACGCTTCCCCTGCCTGCGCGCCAACACGCCGAGATCGCGTTCGCGTGGCAGGAGGGACGGATCGTGCGCCTGGAGGCGAAAACGGCCTACGACGGGGAACGCCTTGCGTCCTGGTCGGTGAGCCACGGGGTTCTCGACGCCGAGCGCGGATCGGCCGTGCGTTGGACGCTTCCCGCCGAGCCCGGCATCTACCAGGCGGAGCTCGTCCTGGACTTCGGCGCCGACGGGCTCGCGTTCGACACCCTGCTGCTCGAGGTCGTGCAGGGGTAGTCGACGGTCCGGAGGTTCCACGCGCTACAACGATCGCGGCGTGGGCGGCGTCGAAGAGAGGGACCGGGTGCCGCGTACCCAGGAGGAGAGACCTCAGCCTGGTGGGGACCGAAATCGCCCCCGCATTGGTAGAGACTGGATCGGCGACGTCAACGCAGGGAGGTGGGGCATGGGCAGGTGGGAGCGTAGGGAAGACGCGAGGAATCTGACGCTGATCGGCGTGGCGGCGATGGTGGGCGCGCTCGCCACCGGTGGGATCCTGACCGCGGGGAGCATCCTGGCACACAGGTACGTGCGTCCTCCGGGGCCGGTGAGGGCCGAGGTGGCGACGTACCGCTTCGAGGCGACGGCTCCCCTGAGCGGGAGCGACCGGCTGTACGGCCGGGCACGGACGGTGGACGGCCAAGAGCTCGAGGGCTTCATCCGCTGGGACCGGAACGAGGGGAGTTGGACGGACGTCCTGGACGCCGACAAGGTGGCCGGGGGACGGGAGACGCAGTCGGGGATCCGCTTCGGCCAGATCCAGCGGATCCAGGTCGAGGGGTCCGACCATGCCCTCCTCACCCTCCGCTCGGGAGAGCAGGTCGAGATGTCGGCGCGGGCCACCGACCTGGGTGAGGGATTGCGCGCCTTCATCATCGGCGAACCCGGCCAGGGCCCGTCGGAGTTGAGCTGGGACGACCTCGACGTGGTCGAGTTCCTTGCCGCCCCCGACGGGGACCGCCCCGCGGAGTCCCGGCTCTACGGCACCCTCACGACGCGCTCGGGGGAGAGCTTCACGGGGCGCATCGCCTGGGACGTGGACGAGATCTACACCACCGACATCCTGGACGGTGATCGCGACGGTCGCCGACTCAAGATCCCCTTCGGGGCCATCGAGCGCATCGAGCGACACGGATCCGGCTCGGCGCGCGTCGTGCTGACCTCCGGCGAGGAGTTGATCCTCTCCGGCACGAACGACGTGAACGACGAAAACAGCGGCATCTCGGTGTCGGACCCGTCTCTGGGGCAGGTGAAGGTGGGGTGGGACGACTTCGGCGACGTGACGTTCACCAACGCGCCGCCGGACGCGGACCGGGTGCTCTTCGACGGGGGCGGGTCCATCGCCGGCACCGTGGTGACGGAGAGCGGCGAGAGCCTCACCGGCACGGTCCGCTGGGACAACGACGAGGCGTCCAGTTGGGAGATGCTCAACGGGCAGTCCCACGGCGTCGACTTCGAGATCGAGTTCGCCCAGATCGCCCGGATCGAGAAGAGCGGCCGCGGGGCCCTGGTGACGTTGAAGGACGGACGATCCTTCGAGCTCTCCGGCTCCAACGACGTGAACGACGAGAACCGGGGCATCGTGGTGGACACCGGCGACGGCGTCCGGAAGGTGCGCTGGGAGGACTTCCGGGAGCTACGCCTCGACGGCTGACGACCGGCGCCGGGTCGGCCTCATCCACGGACCCGCCGGGACGCTCCCGGCGGGTCCGTGCCGCAACTACGGCATCTTGGCCACGACCTTCTTGAAGTCCTCCGCGGACCACGCCCGCATGGTGGTGCTCTGCACGTTCCCCTGGGCGGCGATCGCCAGCGCGAACGCGGCGGCCATGTCGTCGTCCTTGGCCTCCGAGATCACCACGAGGTCGTAGGAGCCCTGCAGGTAATGCGCGCTGAGCACCTTCACCCCGAACTTCTTTCCCTGCTTGATCGCCCCGGCCAGGCGGTCCGGCGATTCCTTCACGTTCTGGATGCCCTGATCTGTGAAGCGGTACAGGGTGGCATAGGTGGCCATGGTCGACTCCTGTGGGGAGGGGAATTGGTGCCGCTCCCTAGCGCGGCGGTCCGCCCTCGTCAAGCAAACACTTGTTTCGGACCGGCTCAGGTCACGGTAGCGTCGACGCCCCCGTCCACCGGCCTCCTGCGGAAGCGGTAGATCACGGCTCCCACCACGAGGGCGATCGCGCCCGCGACCAGGTTCTCCCATCCGGCGCTGGCGAGCAGCGATAGCGTAAGCACGAGGGCCGCGACGGGAATCACCGGCCCTCCCGGCAGACGGAACGCTCCCGGACGGGGGCCGAACCTGCGTCGCAGCACCGGGACCGCGGCCGCCGTGCCGATGTACGTCGCCAGCCGAGCGATCACCGAGAGCATCGCGAGCTGTACGAACGTGCCGGACAGCGCGAGGACCAGCGCGATCGCGGTCTGCGTGACGATGGCGTTCGCCGGCGTCCGGAAGCGGGGATGGACGCGGGCGAGCGCGCGTGGACCGTAGCCGTCCGCGGCGAGCGCGAACACGTAGCGGGGACCCATGAGGATGGTGTTGCCTACGTTGCCTACGATCGACACGATCGCGCCCACGGTCAGGATGAGCGCCCCCCATCCGCCCATGAACAGGCCCGCCGCCTCCGCCAGGGGCGACTCGGACTGGGCGAGGCCGGGAAGGGTGCCCAGGGCGACGACCTGAACGGTCGTGTAGCTCAGCGTGACGATCAGGATCATGGTCAGCAGCGCGAAGGGGACGTCGCGCTGGGGGTTCTTGTATTCCCCGGCCGCCGCCGGGGTGTTCTCGAATCCGGCGTACGCGAACAGGAGGAGCAGCGCCGCCTGCGCCAGCGTGCCGCTCGGGGGCGCCTCGAAAGCGGTAACCAGCGACCAGTCGACGAAGAAGAGGCCGACCACCACGAAGAGCACCAGGGGGAGCATCTTGGCGATCACGAGGGTCACCGCGGTGTCGGCACCCGCCTTCACGCCGCGCACGTTGATCCAGGTCAGCAGCGCGAGCGAGACGACGATCACGAGCGCGGTTCCCCACCGCGTCTCCGCGGCCGGCCACAGGTAGCCGATCGCCAGCGCGAGCCCGTTGGACAGGGACGCCACCGAGGCGATGCGCGCGAGCCATGTCATCCAACCGACCTCGAAGCCGATGAAGCTGCCGAAGGCTTCGCGCGTGTACAGGTAGCCGCCGCCCGGCTGGTCGAAGTGGGTCGCGGCCTCCGCGAAGCAGAGCACGAGGAGGAAGACGGCCAGCCCTGCGAGGATCACGGCCCACACGCTGGTCGCGCCCAGCAGCGCAGCCGCCGCCGCCGGGAGGAGGTAGACGCCGCTGCCGACCACGTCGTTGATGGACAGGCCCACGATCTCCCATCGGGAGATCACGCGTACCAGGGTCGCCCTGGACGGCTCCGGGGCGTTGGGGGGCAGGTGCGCAGCGTTCACCGGGGATCCTCGCGTGAGAGTTCGAATGCCACCCGTCCATCCTGGACCACGACCCGGACCTTCCGGGTGTTCGTGATGTCGTCGAGCGGATCGCCGTCCACCAGGACGAAGTCGGCGCGCCGGCCGACCTCCAGCGTGCCGAAGTCGTCTTCGTGGCCGAGCCACGCCGCGCCGTTGGCCGTCGCGGCGGCCAGGATGGCTTCGGTGGGGAGGCCGGCCGCGGCGTAGTCGTCCATCTCGTCGAACAGGTTGCCGTCGTCCGTGCCGGCGAGGATGGGCACGCCCGCCTGCCATGCGTCGTGGACGAAACGGCCCATCCCGCGCGCGCTTTCCCGCGCCCGGCGGAAGGCCTCGAGGCCGAGGCTCCGGCGCATTCCGTCGGGGATGCGCTGAACGCTGAGCGTGGGGTCCAGGGCGGTGTGCGTGTCGGCCATGCGCTTCAGGAGGGCCCGGGCTTCGGGGCCGTCGAGGTCGATCCCGGTCCAGTCGGCCTGCATCCGCTCCACCGGGTGCACGGAGCCGTCGAGGCTCTCGTCACGTCCGTCGGGCTGGGCATGGTCCGGGGGGAGGTCCCGCCACACGCGCACGTGGTTGAGCCCGTCGATGCCACCGTCCATGGCCGCGACGAGGCTCGTGCGCACGCCGATGTGGCCGGTCACGCGCAGCCCGACCCGATGGGCTTCGCGGATGACGGACCGGAGGATGGGCGGATCGAGCTGGAAGTAGACCTTGAGGAGGTCGACGCCCTGGGCCGCGAGGGCGTCGACGAGCGGCGCGGCCGCGGCGGAATCGCGCAGCTCCACATCCACCCAGGGGTGGTAGCCCCCGACGCCGTCGATGAGCGGGCCGGCCGTGTAGATGTGCGGCCCGGCCACGATGCCCAGCTCGATGGCCTGCTTGTAGCTCAGGCTGGTGGACACGGGGGCGCCCGGATCGCGCACCGCGGTGACGCCGCGCGCCAACAGCGGCGGGCCCTGCCACGGCGACCAGAAGTGGTAGTGGTTGTCCACCAGGCCGGGCAGAAGCGTGCGGCCGTGCGCGTCCAGCACGTCGAGGCCTTCCGGGACAGGCACGTCGGCCGAAGGGCCGACGGCCGTGATGCGACCGTCGCGCACCACGAGCGTGGCGTCGGGAATCACGTCGGCGCCCGTTCCGTCCCACAGCCGGGCGTGGACCACGGCGAGGTCCGCGGGCGCCCGCTCCGGGAGCTGGAAGCGGGCGGTGAAGGCGATGGGCGACATCGCCCCCGTGGCCAGGTCCAGGCGCCACAGCTTGCGCGCGGCGGTCAACGCCGCCGCCCTTCCGTCGGGCGTCAGCGAGAGCTGCTTCTGGTCGAAGGGGGTGGAGGCCACCACCCGCTCCGGGCCCTCCGCGACGGGGCGGGTGACGACCTCGTCCACCCCGTTCTCGGTGCGCACGAACACCCACGTCGCGCCGTCCGGACTCCACGCGACGGCCGACTCGGCGGCGGCGGGCGTCTCGGTGAGGCGCGTCGCGCGCAGGCTGTCCGTATCCAGGAGGTAGAGGTCCGACCCACCGTAGCGCCCCGACGTGAGGACCATGCGCTTACCCCGGGGATCCAGGGCGAATGCCCATTCGTGCCACCCCGAGGTGAACGTGAGCTGACGGGCGCCCTCACCGTCGACGCCGATCCGCCACACGTGGGCCTCGTACTGGCCACGCTGGTCCACGTAGTAGAGCGCGGCACCGTCGGGCGCGAACGCGACCACGGGGATGGTACCCTCCACATGCGTGACCACCGCCGACGTCCCCGTCGCCAGATCCCGCACGAGCAGGTCCGTGCCCCCCGGCAGGCTGGTGGCGTACGCGAGAAAGCGACCGTCGGGCGACCACGCCGGGGCGGCGTCCCAGCCCGGGCCGTACGAGAGTTGCTCGGCGTTTCCCCCGGCCAGGGGAACCGTCCAGATCTTTCCGAGGATGCAAAGGGCCACACGGCGGCCGTCGGGTGCGACGGCAGGGTCGGAGGCGCCGTCGTGGACGTCCACCGCCCGGGTGGCGTCGGGTGGGGCACCGGTGGCCCGGTCGGGTCCGGCCCCGCTGCCGGCCGCGGGGCGCGCCACGGGGGCGGACAGACAGACGACGGCGGCACCGAGGAGGGCCAGGTCCAACGCACGGGCCGCACGACCGGCCCGGTGGCGGCGAGGTCTCACGAGGCGGACTCCCCCTCGACCGGAGTCGGCTTCGGCGGGCCGGCCAGGTGCCGCAGCCTCCAGACGAGGATCGCGAGGCCGGCCACCGCGGCCAGGGCGAGCATCCCGGCGGCGCGCTCCACGCCGGTCGGCGCGTGGACCGCGATCCGAACCGCGCCGAAGCCGGCCTCGGCGAGGCCGGCGAGGAGCCACGCCCAGGTGCTGTAGGGCGCCCACAGCCAGACCGAGATGGCGGCCGCGACGAGGAGCGCGGCCGTCATCTCCGCCGTACGGCCCACCGCGCTCGCGCCGATGGGGGCGACCGCCAGCGCGAGGGCGAGCAGCGGTGCGAGGAGCGCCGCGGCCGCAGCCGCGCGGCTCACGCGTCCCCGACCGATCCCGGCGACGACGAGGGCGGGGATGGCCACGCACGTGACGGCGAAGGCGACGTCCGTGGGCACGGAGAGGGCGTGGGTGAGGAGGGGGACGGCCTGCCCGAGGCTCGTCTCCGGCGCACCCGGGACGACCGAGCGTCGCGACGCCGCGAACGCCATGCGCAGGAGCGTGAACATGGCCCCCGTGCCCAGGCCGGCGAGCAGGACGTCCCGTCGCTGGTTCGGTCCCGAGGGGAGGAGGGGGACGCCGACCCGCCGCCGAAGCGCGCTGAGCGCGAGCCAGAGGCCGAGGATGATCAAGGCCGGCACCACCGCACCGATCGCCGCCACCAGGTTGATGGCCAGCCAGTTCGACCAGGGCATCGCCGTGTCGTACGCGAACAGCCGCGAGGGAAGCGCGTCCAGCGCCGCGCCGGCCGCCACCACCGTGAGGAAGCCCACGACGGCCAGGCTCGTCCTCCGGCCGATGGCCTCGTCGTCCAGCAGGAGCGGGCGCAGGCGGATGACCAGGACCCCTCCGCCGACCACCATGGCGAGGAAGAGGAGCCCGCCCACGAGCGCGACGATCAGCCGCGTGCTCTGCCGTTCCCGCTGTGCTCGCGTGAAGGCCTCCGGAAGCTCGAGGGAGCGGCGAACGACCAGGGGCTCGGAGCCGGCCAGCGTCACCCGCACCCTGGCCGCGGCGTCGTCGGGGACGGCCATCGTCGTGTCGGTATAGGTCACCGTGACGTCCCGCCGCGCGGGACGGTCCGTGGCCTCGAGGTCGGTTTCGCGGAGCGATAGCGTGTCGATGCCGGCCGCGACAATCGCCGAGCGCGCGACGCGTCGCGCCTGGTCGGCGCTCAGGGAGTCGCCCCGGGCCGAGTCGGGGACCACGTGATGGACGTCCAGGGGGGACCCGTCCGGCCAGAGCCGGATCCGCCACTCCTCCGCGCGCTCCGCGGCGGTGCCCTCCGTGTGCACGTACCGCACGGTCCACCATGCCGGTGGGCTGTAGGTGGCCGCGAGGGTGTCGGCCAGGTCCACGGCGTCTTCGTCGACGAGGAAGCGCACCCACCCCTCCTGCGCGCCGCTGGTGGTGGAGGCCAGCCGCTTCCACCGCGCCGGGTCGACACCCCGGGCCCGGGCCACGGAGTCGGCGGTAGCCAGCACCCGGCCGCGTCCGGCCGTGAAGGGCCTCCCGAGCGTGACCGGCGAGGGGACGAAGATCTCCAGGAGCAGCGCCGCCACCGCCACCGCCACGGCCGCCTGGCGGGCACGCGGCGTGAGCGAGCTGGGCCGGGTGGGGGGGGTCACGACGGGCCCGGCGGGGGCCGCAGGGGCCGCCTGCCAGGCGCCGAAGCGTCCCTGGGCGGGGAGCGCCTCGAGACGGCGCTGGCGGAGCCACCGCCATGCCACGGCCAGTGCGGGGAGGAGCAGCACCAGGAGGATGACCGCGGCCGAGACGCGGTAGGCGGGCGCGCTCCCCGACGCGGCGAAGAGGCCGAAGAGGATCAGGTCGTAGGTGAAATGGGCGATCACCGTGACCAGGAGGCCGAGCCACAGGAAGAGGACGGCCCAGAAGCAGGCGGAGAGGAAGATCTCCACGCCCCGGGAATAGGGAGGCCAGGACGGGTAGTTCGCGTGGGCGAACCCGAAGACGAGCGCCGTCGCCACGACGCCGGCCGCGAGCCACCACCGTCGGTGCTCGCGGTCGCGCACCCAGATCGCGAGGAGGGAGAGGGGAAGGGCCCGGAAGAGCGACTCCTCCCACACGCCGGCCTGGAGGGACAGGGCGATCCCCGACAGCCAGGGCATGGGCGTCGAGACCAGGTTCGGGTCGTCGAGCAGCTCCGAGGGGACCCACCACCCCAGCAGGTCGCGGGTCACGAGGTAGAACAGCCCCACGTAGGCCATGCTCACCAGGGCGGCCACGTAGCCGGTCGCGACCCTGCCGGCCACTTCCCGCGTGCCGCGCCGCTCCCACACCTTCCACCAGTCGACGTGACGGGGCAGGCCGTGGCGAGCGCCCGCCTCCGCGGCCGCGACGGTCAGCCCGACCAGGAGGGCGAGGCCGATCCCGCCCACCAGGGCTTCGATGGCCTGGGTGGCGAGGAACGTCCCGGGAGAGGTGGCCGTGTCGTAGCCGAACCAGCTTCCCGGCAGCCCGTTGAGACCGGCGGCGAACACGAGCGCGCCGATCACGCCACCCAGGATCAGGGCGGGCTTCCACCGCACCTCGTGTCGGACGGCGTAGCGGCGCAACACGACCACGCCGAGGATCAGCAGGCCGAACATCATCGCCTGGGCGATGAGCGCGATCAGATCGTTGGCGGAGCGCATCTCCCCGTAGCGCCGCTGGAAGGACTCGGGGATGACCGCGTAGGGACGCGCCCCCGCGGGGATGTCCCCGGCGATCACGATGTCCAGGCGGATCGGCGCGTCGACGATGCGGCGGTCCGTGCGCTCGAACGTGTACGTGCGGTCCACGCGCCCGCTCGCCTTGCGGGTCTCGTACGAAGACGTGGCCAGCCGCCAGCGGGCCGGGTCGTCACCGATCCACGATGCGAGGACGTTCTCCGCGAGGCGCTGGCCCTCCTCGGCGCTCAGCTCGGGGCGCTGGTCGGCCTCGGCGAGCACGCGTCGGAAGCCGACGATGCGCCCGTCGGGCGCGAAATCCACCCGTGCCTCGTGGGGGTCGAGGGGGAGGAAGGCGCGGACGCTCCAGGTGTACAGCGTCACGTCGCGCCCGCGCAGCGCCGCGTTCAGGCTGTCGAATCCGCCCCCGGCGAGATCGATGTACGTGCTGAGCGAGTCGTTCGACCGGAAGCGCACGGCCTTGCGGGCGCCCTCGGGCGCCAGGTCGTGGGCCTGGAAGAACGAGTCGGCCCGCTGCAGGGCCGCCTGGCGAGTGAGGCGCTGGCCGAGCGCCAGGATCGGCATCGCCCGCGGGAAGCTCCACAGGGCGGTGCTGCCGGCGACGACCGCGGCCACGGCGAGCCAGAGAGCCGGACGACGCACTTTGGACGAAGATTCCATGGCCCCGATGATCGGCGGCCCATGGCGGGCGGCGCAAGCACCGCCCGGTCAGCGGCCCCCGCGCTACATCGTGGGATGCTCGCCCGTCGGCTCGTTGGCGCCGGGCCACGACTCGTGCTCGAGCGCGACCAGCCACCGTGCGTCACGGAGCACCAGCGTACGGGTCCACATCAGGTAGGGCGCATCCGTCGAGCTGCCGCGTGCGGTCACGGTCGCCACGTCCGGCGCCAGCACCTGGACGTGCAGGATCTGGTGCTTGAAGGTGACGTCCGCGTGGCTCTGGTACCACGGCCTCGTCAGCGTGGAATACGCCGCCCACCCCTGGATGGACTCGCTCACGCCGACGTACAGGAGCTCGTCGGACTGGAGGTAGTGGTCGAGGACCCGGTCGGCGTCGTGCTCGTTCATCGCCGCG
>CAZPZU010000113.1:0-14524 GCA_964591135.1 uncultured Gemmatimonadaceae bacterium
TCCCAGCCGCGCAACGAATCGCGCCCAATCGTTCTAGCCGATGTGGGATAACGTTGATTCGCCGTTATCCCGGGTTCGCTAGGTCCACTCTACGCCGGGGTTTGGCGAACATGTTCGGGAAAAACAGCTCTTGATTGTTGGTCTGCGCGGCCGGTAGGCCCAGCGATACCACCCGCGCAGTGCCCGGGGGGGAGGGGCGTGGGAGCAAGGTGGGGTCGGTGGGGGCCGACCATGGGGCGCGACCGCGGCCACGCCTCGGCCGCAAGGTAGGATGACGAGGAGCCGAGGACCAGACCGGTGGAAACCTCTGTCCGGCCGACAAACAGCGGCCGGCCCCACCCCACCTCGCGCCTTCCCCTTGCTCTCTCGCCGCCACCATCCTACGGTGCGCCTGGCCCCTTCAGGGCCTTTGAACGCCCCCAGGCGCAGCCCAGGTCCCCTGCGGCCGGCGCCTTTCCGCTCTGCCCCGGAAGCAGGAGGCGACATGGTCGAGCATCTGAGATTGCCGGTTCGCGGACACGCCATCGATTTCTACAACTTCATAGCCTCGCCCGGCTGGGAAGCGAAGGCGCGGGGATTGGCCAGGGTCTTCGGCCGCATGCCGCAGCATCATCTGGCGGTCGTCTTCCCGATCTTCATCATCGAGCACAAGCCGGCACGGGGTCCGGGCGGGGGCACGTGGACAGCCCACGAAGTCGCCAGCATGTTTGCGGGTCACGAGCACAACACGGGCGCCCCCGACGCAGACGTGAACCGTCTCGTGATGACCCCCGGCCTCGGCCTCATCGGGATCCCCAGGGATCGCTGGAGAAACGCTCTGCCCGACCTCGAGTACACCGTCATGCACGAAGTGGGACACAGTGTGGACATCAAGCTGGGCTTAAAGGCACCGAGGGCGCGTGAGCAGGACTTCGTCGGTGTCAGGCCCACATGCGGGGCCGGCGACCGGCTGACGCGACGCGCCGTGGAAGCCTACGCCCGCTTCATCGTCAGCCCCGCGAGGGTCTGCCGCGATCCTGTGCCGGAACGGGCCTTGGCGGCGGGCAATCGACGGGTGATCGAGCACCTCCGGGCCTCTCCGGCGTTCAGGCGCCTTCCGCGCGGCTGGATGCCAGGGTAGCCTCTATCGACTCCCGGACCGGGCCCGGGACACGCCACTGGCCCGCACGAACCTCCTCCATCCTGTCACATCGGCCTCCGGGGGCAATCCCTGTCGCCGCTTCATTCGGGAAACAGGCCACCGAACTCCATCGCCATCCGTGGGCCCGCCCCCTCGTCCTCGTGCTTGAAGAACACGAAGGCCCGCTCCCACGGCTGCGCTTGCACCCGCTCGGCCCAGCGCGCCAGGTCCTCCGGCGCGTATCCGGGACGGCGCAGGCGCAGGTAGCCGAAGGGCGCGGTGCTCACGATGGGCTCGTCCTCCTCGGAGTCCTCGCTGTCGGCGCAGCAGAGCGCGGCGCCGTGGGCCCGTAGCGCCTCGTGGACCTCGTCGTCCCTCCAGCTGTCGTGGCGGAACTCGAAGGCCACCGGGAGGTCCGCCGGCAGCAGCTCGAGGAAGCGCGTCAGGCGCTCGACGTCCTTCTTGAGGTTGGGCGGAAGCTGGAAGAGGAGCACGCCCAGCCGGGAGCCGAGCGCGCGCACCGTGCGCACCAGGTAGTCCGTCTCGTCCCCGGCCTCCTTCAGGCGCTTGCGGTGCGTGATCTTCTGCGACGCCTTGATGGAGAAGCGGAAGCCGTCGCCCACCTGCCCGGCCCACGACTCCAGCACGGAGACGGTGGGCATGCGGTAGAAGGTGTTGTTGATCTCCACGCTGCCCAGGCGGCCGGCGTAGTAGCGCAGCATGTCGCCGGCCGACAGATCCTCCGGGTAGAAGATCCCCTTCCACGCCTTGTAGCTGTACCCGCTGGTTCCGACGTGAAGCTCCACGCGCCCCTCCCGTCTCCGTTTGCGAACCTCCAAGGAAAAGCAGGGCGGGCCTCGGCGCCAGCATCCGGTGCGCCCGATGGCGGCCCACCGTCCTTGCGGCGCGCTCGCCCGGGACTTACCCGAGGGGGACGGGTGGCTCCTCCCGCGCCGCCCGGACTGCCCAGGAGCCGCCATGTCCGTACCATCGCTCGGTCGCCCACGCGCCCTCTTCTCCGCCGCCGTCCTCGCCGCCGTCCTCGCGGCGGCGCCCGCGGCCGCCCAGGAGCGCCGGCTCGGCAGCATCGACTTCCCGAGCTCGGGTGCCCCGACCGCCCAGCACGCGTTCATCCAGGGCGTGCTGCTCCTCCACTCCTTCGAGTTCGAGGACGCCGCCACGGAGTTCCGCGCCGCCCAGAAGGCCGACCCGTCCTTCGCGCTCGCGTACTGGGGCGAGGCGATGACGTACAACCACCCCCTCTGGCGGGAGCAGGACGGCGACGCGGCGCGGGCGGCGCTGGCCCGCTACGCCCCGACGCCGGAGGCGCGCGCGTCCCGGGCGCCCACGGAGCGGGAGCGCGGCTACATCGAGGCCGTCGACGCCCTCTACGGACCGGGCGACAAGACGGAGCGCGACCGACGCTACATGGAGGCGATGCGGCGCCTCTCCGATGCCTTCCCGGACGACCTGGAGGCGCGGGCCTTCTACGCGCTGTCGATCCTCGGCACCCGCGACGGGGAGCGCGACTTCGCCACGTACATGCGGGCCGCCGCCGTCGCCCAGACCGTCTTCG
Source organism: uncultured Gemmatimonadaceae bacterium (assembly GCA_964591135.1). Taxonomy (GTDB): domain Bacteria; phylum Gemmatimonadota; class Gemmatimonadetes; order Longimicrobiales; family Gaopeijiaceae; genus SZUA-318. The sequence continues at coordinate 2,697 of CAZPZU010000113.1, forward strand.
ACGCCAACCCGAGGCATCCCGGAGCCGCGCACTACCTCATCCACTCCTTCGACGACCCCGTCCACGCGCCCCTCGGCCTGAAGGCCGCGCGCGCGTACGCCGAGATCGCCCCGGACGCCGCGCACGCCCAGCACATGACGTCGCACATCTTCGTCGCGCTCGGCATGTGGGACGACGTGGTCGCCGCCAACGTTCGCGCCCGCGACGTCCAGAACGCGCGCCTCGCCGAGCTGGGCCGGGCCCCGAACGTGTGCGGCCACTACACGTCGTGGCTGCACTACGGTTGGCTCATGCAGGGCCGTCCCCTCACGGCCGCCAAGGGGATGGAGGCGTGCCTGGAGCGGGTGCGTGCGGGCGCACGCCCCGACGAGATCGCCTACTTCGTGGACATGCGGGCGCGCCACGTCCTCGACACGCAGGATTGGGAGCTCGCGGATCGCTTCGCCGCCGACCTGCCGGAAGGGTCCCCCGCCCTCCACGCCTACGACTTCGTCACCGCGTACGCCGCGGTGAAGCGGGGAGACCGGGAGGGGGCAGCGCGGCTCCTGTCGAAGATGACCTCCCTGAGGGATTCGTCCGGGGACGACGCCCCCCGGGCGCGCATCCGCGAGATGGAGATCCGGGCGCTCCTCGACGTCGAGGACGGCCAGGGCGAGCAGGCCGTGGCACTGCTCCGGGACGCCGCAGCGCTGGAGGAGACGCTTCCCTTCGAGTTCGGACCGCCGGCGAGCCTCGAACCCCCACACGAGCTCCTGGGCGAGGTGCTCCTGGAGGAGGGACGGACCGTCGAGGCCGTGGCCGCCTTCCGTCGCGCGCTGGAGCTCACTCCGGGGCGCACGCTCGCCCTGATGGGCCTCGCCATCGCGGCCGGCGAGGCGGGCGACGACGAGGTCGCGACCGACGCCGACGCGCGCCTCCGGGCCATCTGGAGCTCCGCCGAGCCGGCGTTCCTGGAGCGGGTCGGGCGGTAGGCGCCGAAACCTCCGCCACCCCGCCCTCGTCCTTGGAAGGGACGCCGGGCCTGCGCCCGGCTCCCGGGAGAGGAGTGGAGCACTATGGGTCCGGAGTTCTGGGTCGGGCTCGCGGCTGTCTTCGTGTCCGGCGGAGCCGTGGGCGCCGCGGGCACGCTGCTGGCGCAGTGGATCGTGCGAAAGCTCGGCACCGACGACCTTCCCCGGAGTGCCTCTCTGGAGGAGCGGGAGGTCGGCGCGCTACGGGGAGAGATGGACGAGATGGCGCGCCGCCTCGAGAACCTGGACGCGCGCCTCGACTTCCAGGAACAGCTCCTCGGCGGCGCGACGCCCACCGGCCACCCGCCGAAGCGCCTCCCGCCGCAGGACGGAGACGACCCGGGAAGCTGAGCGTGACGGGGCGTGGACCTCCGCCCCTGGCAACAGGACGAAGGCCACGCCCCCCCCGACGCCCTTCCGCCGAACCGTCAGTTCCGCGTCGACAGCGCCGCGATCTTCGGATGCACGAGACGCTCGTAGTCCGCGTACGCGAGCTTCACGAGCTCCGTGTGGCTGCCGGCATTGAAGATGATCGTCTCGTCGTCGCACAGGCGGCTGTCGGCGAAGACCTCCATCCCCCAGAGGTTCCCGAAGGGGGGCATGGCCCCGACCTCGCATCTCGGGAACAGCTCCGCGAACTCCCGCTCCGTGGCGAGCTCCACATCCAGGGCTCCGGTGATCTCCTTCAGGCGAGCCGCGCTCACCTTGTCCGGGGCCGGCAGCACCACCATGGCCATCCGTCCGTCCAGCTTGACCATGACCGTCTTGGCGAGGTCCTTCCCCGGCACGTGGGCCGAGGCGGCGATCTCCTGGGCGGTGAAGGCCGGCGAGTGCGATACGGTCACGTACCTGACGTGGTTCTCCTCGAGGTACTTCTTCAGTCGGTCGACCGGCATGACGCACCTCCTGCTCGAAGTGGCAGGCAGTACCTCACTCTGCCGAGCGGGGCGGGTATCGAGCCATCGGGAATCGGCTGAACCGGCTGTGGGGGAAAGTCCCGTCAGCGCGCGGCCCCGAACACCGCCCCACCCCGGAGGATCGGACGGCCCGCAAGGGCGTCCGTCGCCTCCCCGTCCCGGATGGCGAACACGCCGTTGACCAGCACGTGCACGGTCCCCTCCGCGTACTGCTGCGGCTTCTCGTAGGTGGCACGGTCGCGCACCCGCGCCGGGTCCAGGACGGTCAGGTCCGCGGCGTATCCCTTCCGCACGTAGCCCCGGTCCGTCCACCCCAGGAAATCCGCGGCCAGTCCGGTCATGGACCGGGCGGCGAAGGGGAGCGAGACGAGCGTGTCGTCGAGCGCGAAGTCGCGCAGCTTCTTGCTGAAGGCGCCGAAGACGCGAGGGTGCGTGACCGCCTGTCCGGGACCGGGGTCGCGGCCGTCCGTGCAGGTCATCATCCAGGTCTTCTTTGCCAGGTAGCGGGTGTTCTCGACGTCGTACAGGTCGAGGTTCATCACCGCCGCGTTGCGCTCCCGGAGGATGCGCCGCGCGGCCTCCGGCGCCGTCAGGCCCCACGTCTGGGCGACATCGGCGAGCGTCCGCCCGTTCAGCTCCGGCCGGGGATCCGCGAACAGGAGCTTCTCCGCCCCGCCCCGGATGGCCAGCATCTCCCGCGTCTGGCCATCGATGATCGCCAGCGTGTCCGGATGGTCGAAGCGGCGCACCATGGCGCTGTCGCCGCCCGCCGCCGCCCACCCCGGCACCGTGTAGGAGCGCAGGTTCGACTGCGTGGCGGTGTAGACGTGCTGGGCGGCCTGGACGTCGACGCCGCGCGCCTGCGCCGCTTCGATCAGCGCCGCACCCTCCGGCGCTCGCCCGTAGTTCTGGGCGCCCTGCGGGTTGAAGTGGCTGAAGATGACCTTGGTGCCCGCCTCCTCCCCGATGCGGATGCCCTCGGCCACGGAGTTCAGGTAGCCGAAGGAGGGATACGCCGCGCCCAGGTCCCGGTCGTGCGTGTCGTAGATCGCGCCCGGATAGGCGGCGGTCACCCGATCGAGCTCGATCACCTCCTCGGTGGTGGCGAAGTTGCCCGGAAGGTAGAAGAGGCCCGACGACAGCCCCTGGGCGCCCTCCTCCATCCCCTGCCGGACGAGCGCCTTCATGGCCTCCATCTCCGCTGGCGTCGGCGCCCGGTCGGCCATCCCCATGACCGTCTCCCGCACGGTGTTGTGGCCCACGTAGGTGAACGCGTTCACCCCGATGCCGTCCCTTGTCCAGGCGGCCATCCGGTCGGCGACGTCGGGTTCCCCGTCGCCGTCCACGCCCTTCGCCACCGTGGTGATCCCCTGGAAGAGGAAGGCCTTGCCCGCCCGGCCCCACGGCTCGTCGAGCTCCGCGTGGGAGTGCATGTCGATGAAGCCCGGCGTCACGAGCAGGCCGGCCACGTCGACGGTGTCGCGCGCCTGGACGCCGGCCGCGGCGGCGTCACCCACGAACGTGATCCGGTCCCCGGTCACGCCGACGTCGCGTGCGGACGCCTCGCCTCCGGTGCCGTCCAGCACGGAGCCCCCCAGCAGGAGCACGTCGGCGAGGCCGCCCGGCGCTTCCGCACAGGACGAGGGAAGGAGGGCGAGAAGGAACAGCGCGGGAACGATCGGGGCTTGGCGGGACATCGAGGAGCCTCCGGGCATCGACTCGGATTTCCCGGACAATACGCGCGACGCCCCGATCCCACGAGGGGGACCGGGGCGGCTCGCTCCGTCCCTTCAGCGGACCGGCATCACGACCGCTTCCGCTTCTTCCTCCGCTTCTTGGGCTTGCGGCCCTGGTTCGGATGCTCCAGATGGGACCACGTCTCGCCGCGGCGCAGCATGTAGATCGTGGACGGCGAGACCTTGAGACGCCGGGCCCACTCGGCTCCGGGCGTCTTCCAGCGGTCCGCCTCCTCGTCCCAGTCGTCCAGTACCTTGCGGGCCTGGGCTTCCGTCAACTCCGCGTGCGGAGAGTTCGATCCCCGTAGCCACACGTTCGACCCGTACCAGCGGTCCACCCGCTGGACCGGCCCGGGAAGGCCTCGGCCCGTGTGGCCGAGGCAATAGTGCCGGACCTGGTCGACCGAGTACCCCGGGTACATCCGGGCGATCTCGGCGTACAGGTAGCCCTCTTCGGCCAGTTCTCGCCATTTCAGGACGAGGTTGCCCGGGGGCTTGGGCATAGGATCACCTTCCGTTGGGGGGGTGGTTCGCGTCTATGGTATGCGGGTCTATCCCGCCGCTCGCCCAGAAGTTCCGCCCCCCACGCGGACCCCCCCAGGCCGTCCCGAGCGCCCGGTTGGCGACGCTCGCGGAACGTCCAGCTGCATGGCGGTTACCCCGCTCCGCCGCCTCGGGTGCGCATCCTCGGTGCCTATGCACGACCGGTGCCACACCGTTTGCGCAACGCGGCCCGGGATGAATACCGTCCGGCACGCCGTCGTGGAGGGCACATGGAGCAGCGGGACTACATCCTCAGGCTGATCGAGCAGGTGGGGGCGGCCCTCGTGGCGCTCAGGAACCGCATCCTGGGGCGCCGCACCGACCCGACCCGCATCGGCCAGGAGCTGTCGACCCTCGCCGGACAGGGCGGCCTCGACATGGAGCTCCTGCGAGGCTTCTCGGGGGAGACGCTGCACATGCTGGTGTCGCCCACGGGGGAGGTCGAGCCGGGCCGCTGCTGGCTCATCGCGGAGCTCCTCTACCTCGACGGGCTCCAGGCACAGGTGGAGGGACGGGCGGAAGACGCGAGGGAGAGCCTGGCCAAGGCCCGGATGCTCTACGCGCTCGTGGCGCCGCGGGGCGGCATGCTGGTCGGCTTCCCGGAGGCGGCCGAGCGGGGCGAGGACATCGAGGCCCGCCTGGCCGAGCTCGAGAATCCGGACGGCGGGTGAGCCCGCCCTCAACCGGCGCGGGGCCCTCCCTCTCTTCGGTGACCGGCTAGTCCTCTTCGCGCAGGCGATGGGCGAAGCGCTGGCGGAACTTCGCGACCTTCGGCGCCACCACCACCCGGCAGTAGGGTTGCGCGGGGTTCCGCCGGAAGTAGTCCTGGTGGTAGTCCTCGGCCGGCCAGAAGGTGTCGAGCGGCTCGATCCCGGTCACGATGGGAGCGTCCCAGATGCCCTGGGCGTCCAGCTCGCGCACGAGCCGCTCCGCCGTCTCCCGCTGCTCCTCCGAGTGGTGGAAGATCACCGAGCGGTACTGCGTGCCCACGTCGGCACCCTGCCGGTCGAGCGTGGTCGGGTCGTGGATCGCGAAGAAGATCTCCAGGATCTCCTCGTACGAGATCACGTCCGGGTCGAAAGCCACCTCCACGACTTCGGCGTGCCCGGTAGCGCCCGAGCAGACCTGCGCGTACGTCGGGTTGGGCCGCGCCCCGCCGGCGTAGCCCGAGCGGACGCTCCGGACGCCCTCGACCCGCAGGTACACGGCTTCCAGGCACCAGAAGCACCCCCCACCCAGGGTGGCCAGCTCCGTGCGCGCTCCGCTCATCGTCGCCTCCGGCTCGGGTTCGACCTCGGGGGACTCAACACCCGGCTCTGCCCCGCCGTTCCCGCGGTCGGGCCTGCGCGCCCGCCCCCGATCAGGCCACCGGACGCTCGAGCCGCCTGACCTCGATGCGCTCGACGTCGAGTTCGTCCCTGGCCACGCCCAGGACGCGGTCCCTCCCCACGTCCAGGAGGCGGAACCGTTCCGGCACCCGCACGGCGCCGAGCCAGCGACCGCCGGCATCGAAGACCTGCCAGGCGCGCGCGTCCTCGCCGGGGAAGGTAGGGTCGGCCACCCAGATCGCACCCTCGGCGTCGGTCAGGATCCGGCCGTAGGCGGGACGCACGTCCGGGAAGGGGATCTCGGACAGGTAGGCACGCAGCGACGGCCGCTCGGACTCGGCCGCCGAAGTGAGCACCCCCTCCTTCCACGCCTCCACGTCGTGGGCGGTAATCCCCAGGGACGGCCCGGCCCACCGGATGAGGGTGGTGTTGGCCCCGTCTACGGCGACGATCGCGATCTCGCGGCGGACCTGGTCACCCACCACCAGGTCGTCGCCGAGCAGGGCATGGCTCGCCACCCGCGCGAACGGCACCGCCACCATCGTCATGCGCCCGTCCTCGAGGCGGTGCAGCACCTCGCGGCCGGGGAAGAGGCCGATCGTGTCGAGCAGCACCCCGTCGGGCCCGTATCGGGCGTAGACGGCCGGGTCCCTCACCAACCCCTCGGCTTCCGTGCCGCCCGGGGTGCCCCACATCTGGGCCACGATCACGGACCCGTCGGCCCGCTTGCCCAGCACCATCCCCGCCCCGAGGGGAGGTGTGAGCGTGACCGAGCGCACGAAGCCGTCGGCGGGCGTCAGCAGGCTCAGGCGGGCGGCCCCGTAGTCGTAGACCCACACCGTGTCTCCACCCACGCCTCCGAGAGCGCCCATGAGCCGGAACTCCTCGGGGCCGTCCCCCGGGCCACCGAGGGTCGCCCGCAGGCCGCCCGGGGCGTCGTAGAAGCGTACTTGGGCCAGACCACCCACCCCGACAGCGAACCCCCCGTCGGGCAGTAGGGCCCCGCCTACCACGTTGAAGAAGTCGCCTTCCGGCCCTCCGCCCACGTCGACGACAGCTTCCCCGAGGGACCACGCCGCACCGGTCTCGTCGGCGGCGCGCGCGTTCTCCACGACCCGGACGCCGGCGGAGTCCCGGGCCACCGAAGCGGCGGGCGGGGCGGCGACCTCCCGGCACGCCGCCACCGCGAGGGCGAGGGCGGCCGTCAGCGTGTATTTGTTCCGCAGGTCCATGCCCGTGAGACGCGCGTCGACCTCGGCGCGTTTCCTCAGCGCTACGAGACGACCTTCGCGTCCTCCTTCTTCTCCTCCTTCCGCTCCCACGGCGTCCACTCCAGCCCGCGCACGTACTTCTGGATCCAACGGATCTCCTCGATGTCGCGGATGCGCTGGTGGTGCGGCTCGCGGAAGCCGTGCGGCTCGCGGGGGAAGCGGATGTAGCGCGCGGTCTTGCCCTGATCCTTCAGCGCCTGGAAGAACATCATGCTCTGCGGCTCGGTGTCGGTCCGGTCGCTCATGCCGTGCAGCAGCAGCGTCGGGGTCGTGACGCTCGCCACGTGCGTGAGCGACGACTTCATCCGGTACGCGTCCCCGTTGTCCCACGGCGTGCCGCCGATGTACCACCGGCGCACGTCGTAGTTGAAGCCGGGCCCGTACTCCGAAGTCCAGTCCGTGACCATGGCGCCCAGCGACGCGGCCTTGAAGCGGTCGGTCTGCGTGACCGTCCACCCGCCCAGGATCCCCCCGTAGCTCCACCCGCGCACCGCCAGCGAATCGGGGGACACGACGCCCCGATCGACGACGTAGTCGACGCCGGTCATCAGGTCCTGGAAGTCGCCGCCCCCGATGTCGTGGATGTTGCCGCGCAGGAGCGCGTCGGTGTAGCCCGAGCTCCCGCGCACGTTGGGGAGCAGCTGGGCGTAGCCGAGCCCGGCCCACACGTGGTAGGTCGCGCTGAATCGGTTCGTGAACACCCCGGCGGGCCCGCCGTGGATATGGAGCAGGAGCGGTAGCTTCTCCGCCGCGGTCCGTCCTTCCGGCAGGATCAGGATGCCCTCGATCTCCGTCCCGTCGGCACTCTTCCAGCGCACCACCTCGCCCTTCGCCAGTGCGATGTCGGTGGCGATCCAGGGATTCGCGTCGGTGAGCTTGCGTCCCGGCGACCCGTCCGTCGAGCCCGCCCAGACGTCTGCCGGCGTGTCGAGGTCGGAAAGCTCGTACGCCATGCGCGTGCGGTCGCGGGAGAACGACGCCGGCGAAAGGGTGCCCTCGGCGTGCGTCAGCTGCGTGACCTTTCCCGTCGCCACGTCCACCCGGTAGAGGTTCGAGCTCGTGTGCTGCAGGCCCCCGAAGAGCAGACCGGTGCCGTCGGGCGTCCAAGCCCGCGTCCCGATGTTCCCGTCGAAGCCGCCCGAGAGCATGTGATGCTCGCCCGTGGACGTGTCCATGACCCAGATCTTCTCAAGACGCAGCTCCCACCCCGCGTCGCCCGGCGCGTCGTAGGCGAGGCGGCGTCCGTCCGGCGCCCACTGCAGGTTACCCTCGGGCGCCTCGTTCTCGGTCAGCCTGCGGATGTCCCCGGAAGCCACGTCCAGGAGGTAGATCTCGGAGAGGTTGCCCTGGTTCCTCCGGTTCTCCGTGCGCGCGGCGAAGGCGACCTTCGTGCCGTCGGGCGTCACGGCGAACGAGCCCACCAGCCGGTCGCCCTCGGTCAGGCGCCTCTCGTCGCCGGATGCCACGTCCACGCGCCAGAGGTTGCTCCAGGAGTCGGCCTCCTGCCCGTTGGCTCCCTCGTCGACGAAGACCGCGTCGTCGCCTCCCTTGCGCGCCTTTTCCTCCTCGTCCGTGCGCGCCTCGTCTGCCACGAACACGATCGACGCGCCGTCGCCCGCCCACTCGAACCGGCCCACGGCGGTGGCGTGCGCGGTGAGCTTCACCGCCTCGCCACCGGTCGTGCGCATCACGAAGATCTGGGCCGTGTCGTTCACCGGACGCGTGAACCCGAGGCGGCTGCCGTCCGGAGAGAACGCGGGCGAGCTCGCGCCGTCCTCGCCGATCCACCGGTACGGCTCGCCGCCGCCCGCGTCCACCCGCCACCACGTCGTCTTCCGCTTGTTCTCCTTCCAGTCGAGCTCCGACTTCGAGAACAGCACCCACGTCCCGTCGGGGGCGATCGCCGCGCCCCCCACCGCCACCATGTCCAGCGCGTCGTCGGTGGTCATCGGGCGGCGGGCGGTCTCCTGGGCCGAGAGGGGAACGGCGACGAGAGCCGTGAGCAGGAGGGCGGCGGGGATGCGCATGGGAGAGCTCCGGTGCGGAGTGCCGACAGCGGTCGAGTCGCACCATCGTCACCGCTCGGGGGCCCGCGCACAAGACGTTGCCATCGGGAATGTCGGCACGTACTTTAGTTTGTCCTAAAAATCTTGGGAGGCTCCTTGGCGACGGTACGCTACGTCTTCGCTGTTCTCACGGTGGTGGGCCTGCCACCCGCGATCGCGTGGTGGTACCTGGTCCACCCGTTCGTGGACTTCTGGCGCCGCATAGGCGCCCGCGGCACGATCTGGACGGTAGGAGTCCTGATGGTGGCCGCCATGGTGGGGCTGTGGTTCGTCCGCGGCCCCCTCGTGGGCCGCGACCTCGGGACGGATTGGACGCTCGCCGGACTGGGCTTCGGGCTGATGGTCGTGTCCGGTTACCTCGGCGTGAAGCGCAAGCGCTACCTCACGCTGCGCATCCTGGCAGGCGTCCCCGAGCTCAGCGAGCGCGACCGAGGTCATCTCCTCACCGAAGGCCCGTACGCCCACGTCCGTCACCCGCGTTACGTGGAGGTGGTCATCGGGATGCTCGGCTACGCGATGGTGGCCAACTACGCCGGCGTCTACCTCGTCGTGCTCCTCTGCCTCCCGGCGCTTCACGGCGTGGTCGTCCTCGAGGAGCGCGAGCTCGCGGAGCGCTTCGGCGCGGAATACGCGGACTACCGGGCTCGCGTGCCGCGCTACATCCCGCGCTGGTGGCCTGGGGGGAACCCGGCGGCGCCCCGGTAGAGCCTGGCAGCCGGCCGACTACGCTCGGGGCTCGATGACGACGTCCTCGACGTCGCACACCGGGCGGTACCCGATCCGGGCGTAGATCGCGTTGGACGTCGGGTTGGCCAGGTCCGTGTACAACACGCAGAACTCGAAGCCGTCGTCCAGCACCTTCTGGCTCAACCGGGCCACGAGCGCCGAAGCGTAGCCGCGCCGGCGACGCTCTGGGGGTGTGTAGACGTACCCTACGCGTGTCCCGTGCCGCGTCTCCCCACCCGCGACCGCCATCGCCACCGGCGCGCCGTCCTCCCAGAGGACGAGGCGGCCGTCCCGGACCCACGCCTCGCGCACGGCCGCGGTCGTGTGGAACTGGTGGCCTGCGTCGGCGGCGAATCCCTCCTCCCAGACCTCCACCAGCGGCATGTCGTCCGGCAGCGCGGCACGCATCCTCCCCGGCACACCCGCAGGGGCACGGACCTCGTCCAGTCGGTAGATGCGTTGCCGCATTCCGGGCCTGGCCCGTCCCCCACGGCGGGCCACCCACGCCTCGCCGGCCGGTCGCGCCAAGTCGGCCGGGCCGAGCACGGCGGGGATCGAGGCCCATCGGCTCGCGGCCGCGTCGACCACCGGGTCGACCGCAGCGACCGGCATCCTCGTGAGCACGAGCTTGTGGGGCGGCGTTCTCATGAAGCACCCGACCACCCTGCCCCCGTCTTCGACCGTGGCGAAGAGGGGTGCGTCGTCGTCGGCCACCGGAGGCGCGGCGGCGTGCGCCGCCGCGATGCTCAGCACGAGGTTGTTCTCGTCCTCGCGCTCTTCGAGCCAGTGCCGCGCCCGGTCGAGAAAGGCGGACGCGTCCGGGTGGACGACCGCCCTCACGCCGCGCCCGCTCCCGCCAGCACGGCCATGATGGTCTCGAGCGCCGTGTCCACGTCGGCGTCGTCGATGCCGAGGTGCGCGACCGCTCTCACGCCGACGTGGCCGCCCGGGAGCATGTGAACGCCGCGCGCGTGGCAGGCGTCGACGAACGCCCCCGCCCCCATGCCGGGGACCTCGAAGCGCACGATGTTGCTCTGGACCCGGGTCAGGTCGAGGGCGATGCCCTCCATCGCGGCGAGTGCTTCGGCCAGGCGGCGGGCGCGCCGGACGTCGTCGGCGAGACGGGCACGGTGGTGCTCCAACGCGTGCAGCGCGCCCGCGGCGAGGATGCCCGCCTGGCGAAAACCCCCGCCGTACATCTGCTTGAAGCGGCGCGCGCGCGTCACGAGCGCGCGTGTCCCCACCAGCGCTGATCCCACGGGCGCGCCGAGCCCCTTGCTGAAGCAGACGCTTACCGTGTCGAAGGGCTCGGCGAAGTCGCGCTCGGCCACGCCGGAGGCGGCGGTGGCGTGCCACAGGCGTGCGCCGTCCATGTGCAGCGCCAGCCCGTGGCGACGCGCGACATCGGTCACCGAGCGGAGCGCGGCCAGGGGCCACACCACGCCGCCCGCGCCGTTGTGCGTCTGCTCGACGCACACCAGGCGGGCACGGGGCGCGTGGTTGGGGGGGTTGAACGGATGCGGCACCTCGAGCGCGGCCTCGACGTCCTCGCCCGTGAAGGTGCCACCCCTCCTCACCCGCCACACCGTGACGCCCGAGAGGGCCGCCGCGCCGCCACCCTCGTTGATGACCATGTGGGCCGCCGCGTCCATGATCGCCATGTCGCCCGGCTCCGTGTGGGTGCGCAGGGCCACCTGGTTGGACATGGTGCCCGATGGAACGTACACCGCGTCCTCCTTGCCCAGGAGCTCGGCCACACGGTGTTCCAGGTCCTTCACGGTCGGGTCTTCCCCGTATACGTCGTCACCCACCGGGGCGCGCGCCATGGCCTCGCGCATCGCAGGTGTAGGCAGCGTCACGGTGTCACTTCGAAGATCGATCACGGAGGGCATCTCTCCGGTAGCAGGTCGACTCGGGGCCTCCACACTGCCACGCTCCCGCCCACCCGGCAACGGCAGGTGCCCCCGGGGCGACAAGACCCCTGACGAATCAAGCATTTTCACCCGATGTCCGGGCTCGAAAATGCTTGACCGGAGCGACTTCTTGAACGAATTTCACCGGCGATGGCTCGAGTGCCATTGGACCCGGCGCAGGGGTCGCAATGCTGCGCAGCTGTCAGTAGTCGGTAAGTACGGATCGTCCGGACTCCGACGAACGACGCACTACGGAGGAGTACGGATGCGTACCGTAGGAACCGTGAAGTGGTTCAACGACCAGAAGGGTTTCGGATT
>CAZPZU010000114.1:0-4240 GCA_964591135.1 uncultured Gemmatimonadaceae bacterium
CTGCACCCCGGTGCCGTCTTCGCGGGTGCGGGGCTCGGGTCATTCGCCGGGTTGTGGGGCGGTTTCTTCGCGGCCATGCCTTTCATCCTCGAAGGTCCTGACCACGGGGGACCGGGAGCCGTCCTTCTCATCGCGGCGGGAAGCGTCGTCGGAACGACGCTGGGCATCGAGATCGCTTCAGGGAGGCAGGTCCCGCTGCCCTGGGCTCTGGTCGGCAGCTTGCTCGGCGTCGGCGCGGGGTTGGCCACGGTCTGGCTATTCGAACAGGCGACGGCAGGCTCCGGAGAGGCGCTCGGCTACAGCGTGGGGTTCTCACTCGGACAAGGTGCGTGCGCGAGCGCGTTCTCCCTCCGTTCGGCGGTGCGGAACGCAGGGCCGGACAGAGGCGAGGGGCCTCGATGACCCGCGTCACCCGGGACGACTGGATCCAGCAGGGCTTCCGGATCCTCGCGGAAGATGGCGATGGCTCGCTCACCGTGGACGCCCTGTGCGAGAGGCTCGAGCGCTCCAAGGGCTCCTTCTACCACCACTTCGACGGACGGCCAGGATACGTGCGCGCGCTCCTGGACGCATGGGAGCGGGAGGCTACGGATCGGCTGATCGAGACGGGGCACGCCGACGCCCCGGTCGAGGACCGGCTGCGGGCGGTGAACCGCCAGGCCTCGGAGCTGAGGAACGCAGGGCTGGAGCGTGCCATCCGCGGTTGGGCCGCGCGGGAGCCCGAAGCGCGTGAGGTACAGGACCGGGTCGATCGGCGCCGACTCGCGTTCCTGGAGGAGCTGTGCGCCGAACGCATGGGGGAGGGCGAGGCGGCCAAGCGCCTGGCCCGGGTCTTCCAGCTCGCCTTCGTGGGTGCCCAGCACCTCGACCCTCCGCTCGAAGGCGACGAGCTGTACCGGACCTTCCGCTTCCTGGACCCCCTCTTCGACATGGGAGGTGTGCGGTGAGGACGACGTGGACGAGGCGGGGCGTGGCGATGGTGGGAGGGCTCCTGACGACAGGGACGATCGGGCTGGCGCACGCCCGCGTGGCGGCGCAGACGAACGACGGGGGCGAGCCGAAGGTCGGGTGCTTCCGGGGACGGCCACTCCCGGCGTGCAGGAGCTTCTGGATCGTGGAGATGCAGGGGAGCACGCCGCTCGCGCAGACGCGGCGGGACCTGACCCGCGTCGCCGGCGGCGCCTCCTACCCGACGCAATCGTTCGAGCACGTGCTGGAGTGGAACCTCGGCCACATGGTCAACATCGGGCCGTCCTTCGCCCTCGGTGGCGTGATCACGGCGGGATCGGGCAGCGACGATCCGCTGACCGGGGTGAAGCTGCGGGCCCGCAGATGGTTGTCGCCGGATGCGAGTGTTGAGCTCGAGGGCGGCCTGATGCGCACGAACGCCGGCCACGTCCTTTATCCGGCGGTGACGGGCGGCACGGCGGATGTCCGGCTCAACATCCGCGACCAGGGATCGTTCTACGTGCGCTGGGACGGCGTGGCCCTCCCCAGGCGGGACTATATCCTGAACGGCAGCAGTGATCCGGGCGGATTCCAGCAGGCGTTCTCGGTGGGCGTGGGGCTGGGCAGTGTACCGGCGCTGCTGGGGACCGGCGCCCTGGGACTCGCCTACGTCGTGCTCATCGCACTCGTGGCGCACGACCTGTCATGAGCCGACGGTCCGGCTTCGGACTCGTCGCGTGGGCGACGACGATGGCGTTCGCCTCCGGGCGCTACCGTCCCGTGAGCGCCACCCTGCTCCCGTCCGGGAGGCTCAGCGTCACCCACTTGTTCGTCGTGTTGCACAGCGTGCACAGCGCGAACGTCTCGTCCAGCACCTCGAGGTCCGAGACCTGCCCGCACCCCTCGCAGCGGGCGTGGATGGTCTTGAACGTGTCGTCGTTCAGGTGGCTCTTGGCCAGGCGCACGCCCATGACGATGCCCGGCTTGCCGGTGGTCGGGCACTTCCCGGCGGAGCAGCCCTCCTTGTAATCGAGGCACACGATCTCGGCGCCGTCCTTCAGGTTGGCCTGCCCGTCGTGCGGGGGCGCATCCGTGAAGACCAGGCGAACCTGATGTCCGCAGCCCGAGCAGAACGCAATCTCGGTCTTCATCGGATCAGCCCTCCTCGGATCCGGGGTCCGCCTGCCGGCGGTACTCCTCCAGGTTCTCATGCATCTGCTCGCTCGGCACCTCGAAGATCGGGCAGACGGTGCCGACGCTGCACGTCTCCCCGTGCTCCAGGCACACGATGTCGCTGGGCTCCAGGTCGTGGGGACTGGGCCAGGCCGGAGCCGCCTTCTTCACGAGCACCCGGACCGGCCGGTCACAGGTGGCGCAGTATGCGATGCGGGCTTCCATGGGGCTCCTCCTAGATGTGATTCACGACGCGTGCGTCGGGCGCGGCGCGCTGCAGGATCTCCCGGGCGGTCGCGTCGGAAGCGCCGAAGAGTGCGGTCGCCGCCGCGTCGGCGGTGATGCACGAGCCGGCCTCGATCGTGATCGAGCGCATCCCCGTATTCCGGGGCTCGCCGGTGCTCGGGTCCATCAGGTGATGGTAGCGGTGCCCCCCGAACTGGAAGTACTGGAGGTAGTCGCCGGAGGTGGCCACGGCGCGGTCACTCACGCGCAGGACCTGGACGATCTCGTCGAGGTGGTCGGGCGAACGCACGCCGACCCGCCACGGCTCGTCGTTCTCGTCCACGCCCATGGCCACCAGGTCCCCCCCCACGTTCACCAGCCCGTGGAAGACGCCCTGGTCCCGGAGCGCCTGCGCGGCCAGGTCGACGCCGTAGCCCTTCGCGATCCCGCCCAGATCCACCGCGACGTTGTCCCGATCGAGGGCGGCGCGGGCCACCGAGCCCGTGCGCTCCACGTCGAGGGAGCGGTAGTGGTTGCCAGGCGCGGCCGACTTCAGCTCCGCCACCGAGGGCGGGCGATGCCGGGTGCCGACGTGCCAGAGCTCCGAGACGCGCCCGAGGCAGGGGTCGAAGCGCCCCTCGCTGGCCCTCGCCCACGCGAGCGCGGCCACGAGGACCGTCGCGGTGTCGTCCGAGATCGCGACGGCCGAGCGCCCCGCCGCGGCGTTCGTCCTCCCCACCTCGGAGTCCGCACTGAAGCGCGTCATGGTGCGGTCCACCCGGCGCAGCTCGGCGAGCGCGCCGTCGATCGCGCGCTGCGCCCAGCGCTCGTCGCGGTGGCGTACGGCGATCTCCGCGATGGTCCCCATCACGGGGATCTGGCGGCGCACCAGGTGGTCCCGGCGGCGCAGCGCCCGCGGCAGCGAGGCCACGGCGAGCGCACCCACCCCCAGGGCCAGGAATTCACGGCGATCGACGTTCATGGAAGCCTCCCATCGGCTTCGATATCGAGATCACAATCATGTGAGCAGGAATCGCAGTGGTCGCCGCCGCATCCGCCCGACGACCCCAGGCGGAGGAGGCCGAAGACCACGAACAGCATGGCCATCACCAGGATTGACAGCGCGCCGATCATGAGCTGAACAGCCCCGCGAAGCCCATGAAGGCCAGCGACAGGCTCCCCGCCAGGATCAGCACCAGGCCCATGTTGCGGGCCATCGCGGGCACGTCGGCGATCTCCACCGTCTCGCGGATGGAGGCCATGAGGACGAGCGCCAGCGTCAGCCCGAGCCCACCGCCGACCGCGAAGAACAGCCCCTCCACAAAGCCGTAGCCGCGGTTGGTCTGGAAGATGGCCAGGCCGAGGATCGCACAGTTCGTCGTGATGAGCGGGAGGAAGATCCCCAGCTCCCGGAAGAGCGTCGGTGACAGCTTCTTGATCGCCATCTCCACGATCTGCACCAGCGAGGCGATCACCACGATGAAGGAGATCAGCCGCAGGTACGGCGCGTACGGGAGGACGTAGGCGTTGAGGAGCGAAGCCACCATCGACGTGATCACGAGCACGAAGATGTTGGCCATCCCCATGCGCAGCGCCGTCGACACGCGGCCCGACACCCCCAGGAAGGGACACAGACCGAGGAAGAGCACCAGGGTGAAGTTGTTCACCAGCATGGCGCTGATCAGGATCCAGAACAGCTCGCCCATCATGCGCCTCCCTCGCTCGCGCCCACGCCCACCGGCTCAGCCTCCACCGCGGTCGTCACGCCGTGCGGCCAGCGCCGGGGACGGACCGGCACGTGGTGGCGCTCCTTCCACCACGCCAGGACCAGGAGGATGACGCCCAGCGTGAAGAAGCCACCGGGCGGCAGGATCATGATCACCCACGGCTCGAA
>CAZPZU010000114.1:4340-8036 GCA_964591135.1 uncultured Gemmatimonadaceae bacterium
CACAACCCCAGGAGCTGGACGAGCACCGGGTTCTCCTTCCACATCCCCCGGAGGAGGTCCTCCTGCTGCGTGGTCTGCCTCATGACCCACCTCCCGCCGTCGCGGGGGCACCGACGTCCGCCGCGCGGTCCGACGAGACTCCTCCCGCCGTCAGCGTCGCCGACCAGTACGTGTCCACGGGAGCCTTCAGCGCCTCCAGTCGGTGGTTGATGATGCCGATGACGGCCCGGGACGAGATCGTGGCCCCGGTGATCATGACCACCTCGTCGTGGCCTCCCGAGCCCTGCCCCTTCTTCACGCCCACCAACGGCGTGCCCACGTTCTCGAACCCGTCGATGAACGCGGTGTCCTTCACGATCTTGTCGCCGAGCCCGGGCGTCTCCTTGCTGTCGAGCACCTTCATGCCCATGAGGTCGCCGCTGGCCGGGTCGTAGCCGAAGATCAACGTGATGATGTCCTGGAAGCCGGCCTCGGCCGCCTCGAGGGCTACGCCCATGGGCTTCCCGTTCTCGTCGTACCCGACGTACACACGGTCCAGCCCCGTCGTGTCCAAGGGTTGCGTGGTCAGGGCGCCGTTCTCGACGTACACCGTCTCGTAGTGGTCCGGCCCGCCGAGCACCTCGGTGATCGACTCGGCCAGCACCTTGGCCTTGTAGGCCTCGATGCGCGGGTTGGCCCACTGGAAGGCCATGACGATGGCGAGGCCGGCGAGGGCGCCGGCGGTGGCCAGCGTCGCGATGAGGCGCGCCGACGAAGCGGATACCTGGATGGGCATGGGCGGCGGGGGTGGCGCGCCACCGTTCCCGCTGTCGGCCATGGGGAGCTTCTGCTCGCTCACTGGACCATGGCCTCCTTCCCCGTCCCGAACAGCCTGGGCTGGGTGGCGCGGTTGATGAACGGCACGAAGGCGTTCATGAAGAGGATCCCGTACATGACCCCTTCGGGCAGGCCGCCCCACAGGCGGATCAGCACCACCATCGCGCCGATCCCCGCCCCGTAGATCCAGGCCCCCTTCGTCGTGGTCGGGGACGTCACCATGTCGGTGGCCATGAACACGGCGCCGAGCATGAGGCCGCCGCTGAAGAGCATGAAGAGGGCGTCGGGCTTGGCGGGGTTGAAGAAGTGGATGATCTGCGACAGGACGGCGACGGTCACGAAGATCGAGGCCGGGATCCGCCAATCGAGGTACTTCTTCAGCGCCAGGTACCCTCCGGCCAGGAGGATGACCACCGCCGCGGTCTCGCCCAGCGAGCCCCCGGTGGCGCCGAAGATCAGGCGACCCAGCTCGGTGTGCGTCCCCTCGAACTTCATGAGTCCGAGGGGGGTCGCGCCGGTGACCGTGTCCACCGGGTTCGCGCCCATGAGCGGGAACGCGAAGTTGTCGCCCCGCAGCGCGTGCCACGGGCCCGACAGGTCCGGCCACGTCGTGAGGTCCTCGGGGAAGGCCGCCTGGAGGAAAGCCCGCCCCAGCAGGGCCGGGTTGAAGATATTCTGGCCCAGGCCGCCGAAGAGGAGCTTCCCGAAGCCGATGGCGAAGGCCCCCCCGAGGAACGCCATCCAGATCGGGAGGCCTGGGGGCAGCGTGAGTCCGAGGAGGAGGCCGGTGATGGCGGCGGAGCCGTCGCGCAGCGACCCCCCGGGACCGAACAGGCGCTCGGTTGCGACGCAGCCGATGGTGGAGGCGCCGATGACCAGGACCGCGCTGGGTCCCCAGTACCAGATGGCGGCCAGGATCACCGGGACCAGAGTCCCCACCACCGTCCACATGATGCGGGGGGTGCTGTCCGGTCCTTTGATGTGGGGTGCGGCCGTGAGCTCGAAGCGCGGCGTTTCCATCAGGCGACCTTCTCCCCTTCCTTCTCGGCGTCGCTCTTTTGAGCGCTCGCCTGCGCCGCGGCGGCCTGCTGTTGTTTGCGCAGCGCCGTCTTGCTCAGGGCGAACATCTGCGACAGGGGGATGTTGGACGGGCACACGTACGAGCATGACCCGCACAACATGCAGTCCTGCAGATAGTAGTCCTGCATCTCGTCGTAGCGGCCGGCCTGGGCGAGGAGCCCGAGCTGGGACGGGTTGAGGAAGACCGGGCACGCGTCGAGGCAGTGGCCACACTTGATGCAGGGGTACGTCTTCTTCGGCTTCACCTCGCGCGTCGTGAGCACGGTTATGCCGGTGGTTCCCTTGGTGATCGGCGTGCGCATGTCGGGCTGCGAGGAGCCCATCATCGGTCCGCCGAACACGATCTCCGCGGCGTCGTCCGTGATGCCGCCGCAGAACTCCAGCACGTCGCCCAGCATGGTGCCCACCGGGACGATGAGGTTCGACGGGCGCCTCACGCCGGGACCCGTCACGGTGACCACCCGCTCGATCAGCGGGAGGCCCGTCTCGAAGATCTCGGCGATGGTGGCGATGGAGCCCACGTTCTGCACCACCGTGCCCACGTGCATGGGGAGCTTGCCGGAAGGCACCTCGCGGCCGGTGACCACGTTGATGAGCATCTTCTCGGCGCCCTGCGGATACTTCACGATCAGGGGCTGTACGGTGACGTCGATGTCCGTCGGGCGCGTGCGCTCGAGCGCCGCGATGGCGTCGGGCTTGTTCATCTCCACGCCGATCACCGCGCGCTTCACACCCAGGCACTGCATCATGATGCGGATGCCGAAGTGCACGCGCTCCGGGTACTCGACCATCGTGCGGTGGTCGGTGGTGAGGTACGGCTCACATTCGGCGCCGTTCACCAGCAGCCACTCGATGGGGAGGTCCTTCGGGGGCGACAGCTTCACGTGCGTGGGGAATGCCGCGCCGCCCAGGCCCACCACGCCGCCGTCCTGCACGGCCCGGCGCACCTCGTCCGGGGTGAGGCCCTCCCAGCTCGGCACCAGGCGGGGCCGGGGGATCTGCGGGCTGTGGCGCTGCACGTCGATCACCACGGTCTCGGCCATCGACCCGTCCGGATGCGGCCACCAGCCGATGTCCGCCACCGTCCCGGCGGCCGAAGCGTGGATCGGCACCGACACGTAACCGTCCGCCTCAGCGATCTTGTCACCCCGCTCCACACGGTCGCCCTTCTCCACCAGGCAGCGGGCCGGCTTGCCGGCGTGCTGGCGGAGGGGAAGCGCGATGCGGTCGGGGAACGGCATCCGGCGGATCGGCAGATGCTCCGTCAGACTCTTGGAGTCAGGCGGGTGAACGCCGTGCCGGAAAGTCACGCCGAAGAGGTTGAGCACGTCCATCTCCCTTGGTCCGCACAGATGCGGATCCGCCCGCGCACGCGCTCCCACGCGAGGCGCCGGCGGCCGGAGCTTCATCACCATACCGATGGCCCAACGAGAAGCTACCAAGCGGCCTTTTGAAGGGGTGTCGGGAGGAAAAGGGCCGCTCCGGTGGGGATTGTAGCGGCGACGGAGTGGGGAGATTCCCTACCGTCCCCGACGCCGATCTGGCCAAACAACCGGAATCGGTCTTATTCGGGCACGTCGCGCACCGGACCTGTCCAAACCGGGTGGGGAAAGAGGGGGGGAGCACCGGGGATTCCGGCCGCGCGAAGGTCCTCATTCGCTGTGAAGATCATCCACAAGCTGCTGGCCGGCATGATGCCCCCGAGCGGCGCCAAGCGGCCGGATCCGGCGATCCTCGACGCCCTCGCCACGACGCTCGAGACCCGGATCGACGCCGCAGCCGCCGGGCATCCCCATCCGG